>JAILCX010000072.1 GCA_024690205.1 Lachnospiraceae bacterium
CTTAAGAACAAGTATGACGGATATGCCGTTGAAGTCGGTCAGGCACAGGAAGCAGTTGCATATGCACAGGCTGAAGCAGATAAGCTTGAGTTGGCAATAAATGAGATCGACAAAATAGAAAAGAAAGACGATACAGTACAGTTCGAAAATGATGCTGAGAAAAAACTTGCATCAGCTGCTACAAAGAAATTCGGTAAGGGTCTTACTGAAGATCAGATCGAGCTGTTCGGCAAGGACGGTGTTATCGTTGCATTCGGACTTGAAGAATACTTTACAGAAGATGAGATCGTAATGATCAGTGACATGTCAACGGCGGAAGCTCTTACAACAGTAAGAAACAAGCTTGACTTTGCAATGATGGTTGCAAAGCTGAAACTCGACAGTGCATATGGCACACTTGAGGAAGTTCAGGAAATGTTCAACAAGGCAGGAGAAGACCTTGAAAGGACAGTTGAACGTCTTACTCCTTCAGAAGATGATACTCCTGCCGGTGGTGGAGCTACAACACCCGGAACGGATGCAACAGGAGATGAGGGTACTACAGGTGCAGCGATCGCTGCCGGAACAGGTCTTATTAGTCCCATGCCTGCGCAGTTACCTGCACAGAACCAGGGTGTTCTTGGAGCAAGAGTAAACAGAAACAGATCAAATAAGACCGGTGCAGTTACTGATGAAGGAACAGGATTAACGAAAAAGGTTGATGCTGTAAACAACAAGCCTGCTGAAACAAAAAAGAATAATACCGTTGAAAATAACAAGGAAAAGAGAACTGTTACGATAAACGGTCAGAAAGTTGCACTTGCAGGAACTCTTGATGAAGAAGATGCTATGGGAATGAACCTGATATGGCTTTTCATCATAGCAGCTCTCGGAGCAACAGGATACGCAATGTACAAAAAGAGCCAGGAAAACAAGGCAGTTGCAGAAGCATCAGGATCAGTTAACGAGACCAAGTCGGATAAGTAAGATATGGAAGAAAGACGTAATATAAACAGAGTTGAATATCAGGTAAAGAGTGTTATCGTTCTTTGCGATACCTATGATAAGTATTATGTGGATGTTGATAATGTAAGTCCTCTCGGAATGGGAATAAAAGGACCTGCTGATCTTCCTGACATCATAGGAAAGGATATCATCATCGTTGCTGATACTCTTATAATGTACGCACTCGTCAACCGTCAGAAAAAGCTTGATGACGGAAGTTATGAGATCGGTATCGAAGCCAAGAAATTCACTCCCGACGTTTTGAACTATCTGTTTGAGCACATCGGAAACGAATGATCCAGCAAAAGAATAAGTAATAAGCGGCCTGTCGGATGATCCGGCAGGCTGCTTTTTGTTCTTTTTCAGTTTGATTTCAGGTCAATGTGATATTATCTATAAAGGAGGATCTTTATATGAGGATTCTGATAGCAGAGGATGAGATTGCGACTGCCAAAGCTTTAAAGCTTCTTTTGGAAAAAGCAAAATATTCGGTGGATATAGTGCATACGGGAACAGATGCGTGGGACTATATCAGAAACTGTTCTTATGAAGTTATAGTTCTTGATATCATGATGCCGGGAATGAGCGGATTGGAGGTTCTTTTAAACATAAGGAAAGAACATATCAAAACACCGGTTCTTATGCTCACGGCCAAAGCGGAATTGGAGGACAGGGTTGCGGGACTGGAAGCCGGTGCTGATGATTATCTCCCGAAGCCTTTTGCCACGAGTGAACTCATTGCAAGGATAAAAGCACTCGGACGAAGGAGTGATAACTATATAGATTCAGAGAAAAAGGTCGGAAACCTTATACTTGACGGCAACAGGTATGAGATGAGGACTGATGAAAAAAGTGAAAACCTCACTAATAAGGAGTTTCAACTGATGGAGCTTTTTGTTCAGCATCCGGGATACGTTTTTTCAACTGAACATCTGATGGAAAAGATATGGGGGCTTGATTCTGAATCCGATATCGATGTTGTGTGGACTCATATAGGATTTATAAGGAAAAAGCTTAAGAATCTTGATGCCGGAATTGAAATAAAGACAATACGCGGAGCAGGATATTCTTTGGAGGTTGTCGATGCTTAAGAAAATGAGAAGGCGTGTCATACTGGCAGCCATGCTTGCTTTTTTTGCGGTTATAACTATGATAGGGGTGCTCGTAAACCTTGTCAATTACGGACTTGTAACGAGTATGGCAGATCAGACACTTTCCGCAATTCTTTCTTTTGAGGAACACAGTCCTAAAGCGCCGGGTCCGGGAGAACCGCCGAGAGAACCTTTCAGGGGTCTTCCGGACATGGAATCAAACTACATGACAAGATTTTTTGCCGTGCGGTTTGATGAAAACGAAAACGCAGTGTTTGTCTCGATGGATTATATAGCTTCGGTTGATTCGGAAAAGGCTGTGGAATATGCAAAACAGATCCTTAAAAGGGGTAACGACCATGGTTATTTGAAAGAATACCGTTTCGCAAAATATGAAGTCAACGGAATAACGATAGTCGTATTTCTTAATACATTCAGAGAACAGCAATCGATGAAGGCACTTTTTATTCTGACATTAGCCGTTTCAGCGGTAAGTCTTATCATAGTATTTGTCCTTGTTACGTTATTCTCGGGAAGGGCCATACGTCCGATAGCAAATAATATCAAACAACAAAAACAATTCATAACCGATGCAAGCCATGAACTGAAAACTCCGCTCACATCTATATCTACGAGTGTTGATGTACTTGAGATGGAACACGGGGAAGATGAGTGGCTGGCCAATATAAGGAGCCAGGCGGGCAGGATGTCGAAACTTGTAAGTGAACTCGTTACTTTATCAAGGCTTGATGAGATCAATCCACTGCCTAATAAAGAAGAATTTTCTCTGAGTAATGCCGCATGGGAGATTGTTGAGGTTTATGAACCGCAGGCAAAGGCAAGCGGAAAGAACCTTGTCATAAATATTCAGGATGATGTCAGCATGGTCGGTGAAAAAGCTGCTATACAGCAGATGCTCTCGGTCCTTTTGGACAATGCTGTAAGGTATTCCGATGAAAATGCGGATATAAGATTTGATGTAAATAAAAAGAAAAACAGGATCAATATCGAAGTATTCAACACATGTGAGAGGGACATCATACCGGATGAGGAAAGGCTTTTTGACAGGTTTTACCGTCCGGATGATTCAAGAAATTCCAAAACCGGAGGAAGTGGAGTAGGGCTTGCGATTGCAAAAGCGGTTACGGAAACTCATGGAGGAGTGATAAGTGCAAGCTGTCCGAGTGGAAAATCGATGACGATCAAAGTAAAGTTCTGAAAAAGTAAAGAAGGCCGGCTAGGCCTTCTTTTTTTGCAAAAAAACCGGTTTTTATGAATTGTTTATATTTACTTCAGGTTCATTTCAGGT
>JAILCX010000075.1 GCA_024690205.1 Lachnospiraceae bacterium
TTCCTGAAGGTCTGCAAGCACGTCATCCGTAAGGGCATCCACGAAATATGAATTGATGAGGGATTCTTCCACTTCATCATTTATGACCTGTATCCTTGAATAAACATCATCCGCCATGGCCTCATCATATTCGGCCTCGGTAATGTATCCCTGGTCACGCATGTTCCTTAAGACTTTTTCACGTCTTTGAGCATTGTTATCAGGGTGCGAGATCGGATTAAACTTTGAAGGGTTCTGGGTTATACCCGCTATGACCGCGCACTCTGAAAGTGAAAGAGTGCTTACTGATTTGTTAAAATATCTCATGGAAGCGGCCTGAACACCAAGGGTATTTTGTCCCAGGTTAATAGTGTTCATGTAGTTAAGCAGAACATCATCCTTCGACATACTCTTTGTGAGCTCTATAGCAAGGTACTGTTCCTGTATCTTACGTTTCATACTGTCGGCAAAACTGTCCTCGGATACCCACGAAGTAAAGACATTGTTCTTAAGAAGCTGCTGGGTTATGGTCGAAGCACCTTCCGTAAAGTGGAATCCGTTTGAGACACCGACGTACGCCGCACGGATGATACCCTTGATATCGATACCGTTATGCTCATAGAACCTTTCATCCTCAACTGCAACAAAAGCATGAGCGAGGTTCTCGGGTATCATATCCATGGTAACTGGTATTCTGTTTGAATCCTGTGAAATAAGCTTTGCTATCTGGTTTCCTTCGTTATCATAAACAAAGGTAGAAAATCCCGAGGGTGTAACATCGACATTATCAATACTCGGAGAAGTGTCGATGACGCCCTTGAAAATACCAAACGCAAGCGAACAGCCGATACCGGCCATACCGATAGCGGCTAACAGAAGAAACAATAATACGTAATGTATGAATTTTTTTACAAACTTAGGCGATTTCCTGTGGAGAGAACGTTGCTGTACTTTTATTCCTCTCCGGCTAAAATCAGCTGCCATGTCATTGCCTTTCCGCTGTCCTCATCATTTTTTGACGACCGCACACAAATAGCATCATATCATTATAACAAATGTATGATTTTTTGCAATGCTCCTACCGGATGATCCTTATGTTGGTAAGTGCGACCTGGTCACCTGATAAAGCAACGTATACATCCTCGCCGTGTTTTAAGATCGTGGTGGTGATCTTTACGCTGATACCCATATTCTCGGTATATGTTGTAATCTTATCACCGTCTCTTTCAAACGAGATCGTGCAGTCAAAGCCTTCTTTGTTTATGCGCTTCCACTCTTCCCATCCGGCAAAGTTTTCGCTCTTATTGACAACAAGCTTGTTTTCCGCCGTTCCCTGCGCTTCCCAGTTTTCACCGTCAAGCCTAAGGAGCGCATATTCCATATATCCTTCGCCGTTAGGCTTTTTATCTTCGGAATAATACATATCAAGGAAAGGACAGTGCCAAACAAGGCGGGCCGTCGGAAGGCTCTTTGAATGGAATATTATCTTCATTCCGTCAGTTACAGGTATTCCGTCTGTTGAATCAGTCCTGTAGCCGTCTATCTGGACATTCGGAACGTCGCCGACAGGTCCGTCTATATAGCTTATCTTTTCGGCGATCCTCGGGATATAATCCTCTGTGATCTCTTCCTCATCCTGAGATATCGAAACATCGAATATCATGCACTTTTCACCGGCAAGGCTTATATATGCATATCTTGAGCTGTCAGGCAAAGCGATTATGAGCTTTGTAACCTTTACTCCGTCATCTATCTTTATCTGAATGTGGTCTTTAAACTTAACAGCCTCTATATCATATTCTGTGAAAGACTTATCGTTCTTTCCGGGAAGCTGAACTCTCTGGCTTTTCTCTTCCTCGGTCTTTATCTTACGGGCACCCTTGCATATGGTCCTTCCGTAGAACCAGATCTCTGCATACTCAAAGTAGCAAAGATCCTCGATCTCTCTTTCAGCCTCATGTATATGCGCATCAAGCGAATCAAACAATATTATCGCAGGCAACCCGGTATTCTGGCCTTTTCCTATAGGCGCGCATTTGAAATTGATGTATTTTTTCTCGCTGTTTACATGTATACCTTCGGAATACTCATCCCTGAACACATCGCAAACGAGCTCAGTTTTCCCGGCAAGCTCCTTGACCTCATCCATCTCCTTCATCTTGTATTCGGTATCAAGGTCGATAAGGTGCTGCATGATCTTTGCATATTCGGGATCGAACTGTGTTCCCATCCCCTTTACTATCTCCTCGCGGACTGTCTGCTGGGGGATAGCTTCTCTGTAGCTCCTCTTTGAAGTCATCGCATCATAAGCATCCGCAACCGAAATGATACGCGCGATCTTGGGAATATCTTCACCCTTAAGCCTTGTGGGATATCCTTTTCCGTCATAACGTTCATGATGGTAATAAGCTCCTATGCTTAACCTCGGGTATTCAGTGATGCTGTGAAGTATCTGGGCTCCCAGAACAGGATGCTGCTTTATGACATTGTATTCTTCATCCGTCAGCTTTCCTTCTTTATTTATGATGTTTTCAGGTATTCCTATCTTTCCTACATCATGAAGAAGGGCAACGTAATATATCTCATCACACTCTTCCTTTGACATCCCGCTGAATTCGGCGATACGTCTTGAATACTCCGCAACTCTTGATGAATGACCGTGTGTATACTTGTCCTTTGCATCGATCGCATTTACCAGTGCTACCGCCGTCTGCTCAAACAACCTGTGAACGTTTTTTTGTTCCTCTTCTTTTTTAAGAAGGGCATACTGGAACGAAAACAGTACAAATATGACACCACCGACTATAAAAAGGGCGGCCCACGTATCAATGTAGTTACCGCCCCTTGTATATTCCGTTACGGTTTTCGGGTAATAATATCCGACAAGCCAACAGGCCGTAATGACGAGCGTATTTAAGATGAGCATTACGATCTTAACAGCACCCTCAAGAATAAGTGCTATATAAATCGTTCCCAAAAGAAGCCATACCGGAGCTCCTCCCGGTACTCCGCCGTTTGTAAAAAACATGACAGGCAGAAAGATAAAGACAACGATAATGCAAAGAATGATCTTTGCTTCCTTTATATGATTTCCTTTATAAGCAAGATAAACAAATAAAGAAAAGAACAGAGCACCGAAAAGCGTTGAAAGGGTCGCCGTAAGCGGCTCATGCATTATGATCCCGACAGGAACGGCCGCAAAAAGCGCAACGAGTACCGCAACTGAAAAGACAATAAAAGCTCTGTCTTTTACATCCACGGACTGATCATAAATATATTCTGTTAAACGGTTTTTAAGTCTGGCAAACCATTTAGACATCTGTTTTTACCTCTGCCTGAAAAGGCCTTAAGCCTTAAATATTATTATATCAAAATTCCATATTGCAGGCAAAGTGATCCTCGAGTTGCTGAATCCGTGGTTTTGATGGTCTTTCCGGGGTGTTTATTTCCGGCGTTTACGTGAGTTTTTCGTCATTTCGGGCGGATGACCTACGGCGACTTACGTGAGCTTGGGCCATTTTCTTGATTTTACACGTAGGTTATGAATGGCTCTTATAAACGTGTCTGTTTGTCGTAAAGAGAGAATAACTCCGGAGGAAATGACCGCGTTACTCCGGAGGAATTGACCGCTTTTAGAAATGCGGTTTAAGACATAAGAAAACCCCGTAAGCGTTGAACTTACGAGGTTTTATGTTTAAGCTTCCGACGGGAATCGGACCCGTGACCTCCGCACTACCAATGCGACGCTCTACCGACTGAGCTACGAAAGCATGAAAACCGATTGTTAGTATAACAGATAGTACCGACAAATTCAAATGTTTTATTTTTCGGTCAAAG
>JAILCX010000076.1 GCA_024690205.1 Lachnospiraceae bacterium
TGACAGTTAATGATTATAATGTTTTTTTCTATTATAGTGAAATTGATAACTGCTATCTGGCACGTATTCCGGATCTGGCCGGTTGTATCTCTGACGGGGAAACACCGGAGGAGGCTGTCCGTAATGTTCGCGAATTAGGGAGAGAATGGCTTGAAATTGCATTTGAGGATGGGACCGAGATACCCGTTCCGACCGGTAAAGCGCCTGCATCAAATGACAGGCCAAGTGTCTTTGATATAGCCGTATACATTCTCGATAAGACGGGTTCTATCACGACCAAGGCATTACAGAAGCTTTGTTACTATTGTAAGGCATGGTCTTGCGTATACTGGAGCAAACCTATTTTCCCTGAGGGTTTTGAGGCCTGGACCGGCGGCCCTATCAACAGAGATCTGTGGGACCACCATTCACGTCTTCGCATGGCAAAGAAGGACTTATTTAAGCCCTACGCCACGCATCAACTGGATGCCAATATGAAACAGTTTGTTGATTCTGTTTTGTTTGTGTATGAGGATTTTGAAGCCGATGAGCTTGGTGATCTTACCCATTTCGAAGAGCCATGGAAACAGACCCGCGGGAATCTCCCATCCGATGCCTCCTGCACGGACGTGATTTCCGATGAACTGATGAGATCCTATTACGGAAAGGCAATCTAGTCTATAGGCAATACAAGTATTTAACCACTACCAGCAGCAGTTGATAGTGGTTTTTTATTTGAAATCAGAAACATAAAATTTGAGGTAAAAAGAAATGTCTTTACGATTGAGAAAGGCTCTGTGCCTTCTTTTAACATTTGGAATGCTCTTGGGGATCGAAGGTTGCGGCGGGAAAGGTGCTACTTCAACTTCAGAGTCATCGGTTACTGTAAGTTCATCCGCTGGAGAGAATACTTCATCCAACGCTCCTGCTGATTCCGGTAATGATGATATCGAACATGAACAGGGTTTTGTCCTTATGAACGATTCGCCTGTGACAGTATATAAGATCGGGGCTGATACCCTTGCTTTTTACATACAGAATGATCAGTGCGCGCTTGTTTTACCTTCCGATGGTGAAGAGAGCAAAACATGTCTCAAACTGGTTTCATCTAACAAGGACGTAACAGTTACTTTTTCATCATTCGGCGGAAACCTTGTGTTCCGGAGCAAGCAAGGTGAGACCGTAACCCTCGAGAGCGAATACGGCAGTAACTACATATCCGAAAAGACCGGATTTTATACATTCACGGGTATTGGATTGTGTGATGCGGTTTCTTTTGCAGGGGAATATTCACTTGCGGAGAATGACGGAACCATTGCAAATGAGAAAAATCTTGTAACGGTGGATGTGACGGACCGCGTTAAGACCATAAGTCTTTCTGAATATGAACAGGTCATCTCGGAAGTTTATTCTGTTGACAAACCCCAGTGCGACTGGGAAGGGACCTTCATGACAGCGCGTGACAGCGAATATCCCGGAATCGTAACGATAGATGTCATGGATAACGGACTTTTAAAGATCCTTACTCACTTTGACGGTAAGGACAGGATCCTTTACGGTAAGGAGTACATTTTTCCTGACAGCGTTGATGCACTTTTTGGCGGATATGCCATGCTTTTGAACCCGCCCACAGATGTGTTTGTGAATCTCCAGTATTCACGTATCCTTTATTATGAGACCTATTTCCATAACCTTACATATACCCTGATGACGGGAAGCGGCGAGGACAAGGAGTATAAAACCATAAAGTTAAGCAAATTTGCAGAATGGCATAAAGCCCCTATGTCCTATGAAGACAAGGATACAACCGGAAAGATGCATCGTGAGGATCCGGAGGACTCGAAGTACTTTAAACCTGCTTCAGACGATTACGTGATCGAAGCCTATTATGATACAAGAAAGCTTGAGAGCCTTTCCTGTGATACATATATTCTTTACAGCTTCGATGTTAACGGCCACGAGATAGATCAGCATACAAAGACTGTGTTTAATTCGGCTGATGACGCGAAGACCTATTATGACTCGCTTGAGGATGATATGTACTATTTATCTGGCTGTTATCAGGAGGGGGAGATTGTATACGAAATAGTCGATTCTGGTTCTAATAATAAGAATGATATACTATCAAGGGCCTATGGAACCTGGTATCTTGATTCCCATTATATCTACGGATATACAAATGATGACGGTTCTGTTTATGACATGTACTATGTAAGCAAGCCTTATACAGCTGCGGAATACTCTGTAAGTCTTGATGATGTTCTCTACTGGGTGACCATGCCCTACGGGGATCACAGGAGCACCGAGAACAGTGAAACGATCCTCACAGCTGAGGTAAACAGTGTTTCAACATATATCCTGTTCGATGGGAAAGTTGATGAAGACAATCATTCTTTTGCACCGCTTGGTGAAACAAGGGTACATGGGCTTACGATTGAGGGCTCGTCCATAAGCAATGAATATGATTATGAATCCGATTCTTATAAGAACTATATAAACTTTACGGAGATTGAGTTTGGCGACAAGGCTACGGTGACGCAGTATAGGTTCGCCCTTGCCGATCCGCTTGATGCCTCAATCACCTTCGATAACTACAAATCCAAGACGCCGGATCTTGTCCTCACCCAGGAGTACGATATGACCACCGCAATCGACTACGGGGATGACGATTAAACAATGAATGCATCAGGGGCTCTTCCACTTATGTAGTGAAAGAGCCCCGGGTTTTGCATGAAAGAAAGGGTCAATGTATACTATCCCTATATCTCATCGTAAATTTTCTGAACATCAAAATCCGGTGCGTGCTTAAGAGCAACAGAGTAAATCTTGTTAATCTCAGCAGGGTCCTCGTCAAGGTCTTCAGCAATCTCAGCGGCAGTCTTACCCCTTTGGATCTTGCGGCATACCTGGTCGATCAGCTTAATATAGCCGCCTTCCTCACGTATGAGTTTTTCTTGTACTTCCCAAGTCATATCGATCATGATCTCTTTCGTCACCTCATTTCGCCTGCGCTTAAGAAAGTCTCTTAAGATGTTGTTCTTGATACATAAGTCAATAGCTGCTTTCAATGCTTCTTCACCGCTCATGCCGGATGCTACATTGCTCCGTACTTGTTCGACAAACTCAGTATACTCTTTTAATACAGGGCACTTATTAAACAGTTCCTCATTGTATGTCGGATTGATGTTAATGATCGTACAGTTAAGCTCGATCTCGGGATCAGCCACATGCTTTGCAAAACTGTCGGAAAGCTTCTGAACTTCAATAGCCGGACGCTTCTCGATTCCATTATATAGTACCACAAAATGCGGGGTCGGGATAGCGATTCTT
>JAILCX010000078.1 GCA_024690205.1 Lachnospiraceae bacterium
GATGAACTGCTTGAAAGAACACCGGCTTCAATAAGAACGGCCTTTTATGAACTTATATATTACCCTGCTTACGGGACCGCGAATCTTCACAGAACATGGATGACATCGATGTGGAACAAATTCTATGCGGTAAGGAACAGCAATATTGCAAACGGGTTTAATGACGAGACTGATGAGGGAATAAAGGCCGATGCAAAACTGATAGAGGATTTCCATGCTCTTGCGGACGGTAAGTTTTACGGGCAGGCGCTTTCAGAACACTTTGGATTCCGTTTTTGGAATGATTCAAATAACCAGCTTCCAACCAGGCTTTATATCTATCCTGCATACAAAAAAAGAATGCTGGTATCAAAAACGGATGAGCAGTGGTTCTACGATGGGCGTGAGTACACAAAACGTGATGAGAGCATATATGATTTTTTAAGGCCTGATATATATGAGATCACTTTGGATATTTCATGCGGAAGCGTCGATGAGATCTCTTATGTGATAACAAAGGATGTTCCGTGGCTTCAATTGTCTTCGGATTCCGGAAGAACATCGGATTCCGATAAGGTAACAGTTACGATAGACAGGAAGAAACTTTCCGCCGACAAAGTAGAAAAAGGAATCATAGTTGTTAGCGACAAAGACGAGTGCTTTGTAACCTTTTTGGTATTTGCATGCACAAGGGAATACTACGAAAAGGTGTGCTTTATCACTGATAACAAAAAAATACCCGAAGGTGCTTTTCTGGTCTGTGACGGGTATGGCGCAGTAGAAGCATCTCACTTTACGGACATACAAAAAGGTAAGGATTCGGAGTTTGTGGTGCTTAAGCCCTACGGAAGACATAAAAGCGCGATAAAGATGTTTCCGAATACAGCAGGTGTTGATAAGGAAAAGGATATCCGGGAACAGTTGGAAGATTTCCCCTATGCGGAATATACTTTTGTGACTGACAAAGAATCGGAATATGAAGCGGAATTTGTATTTGCACCGTCGCTTCCCGTTAATGATTCAAATTCACAGTGTTTTGCATACTCTGTTAACGGAAGTGAAGCAACAGTAACAGATACTGTTTTGGACAAGTCGCGCCCCATATTTAACAGTCATCAGTGGGCTGTCGATAACAGAAGAAATGCAAAGATCATAAAAAGCAAAGTAAGTGCAAAAAAAGGTATCAATTCCATACGCTACTATCAGGCGGATCCGAACCTTATATTGGAAAGGATAGTCCTTTGGGATAAGGATCGCCAGATTAAAGAATCATATCTCGGACCGAAAGAAAGCTTCAGGTTCTGATATACGGATATGATATAATTTATTAGTGGGGATTTTCAGGAAACTAAACAGCATGAAAGGACAGCAATATGAGATTTGATGATGTCTTGAACAGTAAGTTTTCAGAACCTGCCGCCATTATATCCTACCATGATGGAAAGATAGAAACCTGTTCTATTAATGACAGGTTTCTTCCTGAATTATGGATGAATGTTTCAACGGCAGATTATATCAAAGGATTTCCGGAAAAGTGTTTTGATGATAATAACTATCAGCTGTTTGTTAATGCCATAAAAAGGTGTATCAAAACCGGAGAAGAACAGACGGTTGAAACCTGGCGGATGATGTTTTCGGATTGTTGCGGTTTTGACAAGATATGCTTAAGAAGCAGATTTGTCCTTATGGATAATAATGAAGGGGGAGCGATTGTCTATGAGGGTGTCCGGAATATCTCAAATGAAAAAAGAGCCCAGGACAGATTCGAAGACATCGAATACAGATACAAACAGGCGAGCGAACAGATAAACATCTATAACTGGGAGTATGATGTTGCAACCAAAGAAATGCGCCCGTGTTACCGGTGCATGAGAGATCTCGGACTTCCGGCACTTGTAAGGAACTATCCCGAACCCGCGATAGAGATGGGTATATTCCCTCCCGATTATGCACAGATGTACCGGGAGATGATGCACAAGATAGATGAAGGAGCCCCTGAACTGGAAGCGGATATTCCTCTTACGGTCGGCCGCATTCCGTTCCGTGTCAAATATACGACGGAATTCGATGATAAAGGAAAACCCGTTAAAGCATTCGGATCGGCAACTCTGATATCCGAAACCGAGCTTGGAAAGATCAAGCTTGATAATCAGATAATCGCTTCGCTTGCGGAAGAATATGACTGTATTTATCTTGCGGACTTTGTCGGTAACACAGTTAAAACGGTTAAGAGTGACAAACTGTTTCCTTTAGAGCCGTCTTCTGATGCCGGGGATCTTGTCAAAATGATCGCCTCAAAACTGGATGATGATCCAAGAGGGCAGACGAGGTCATTCGGTGATACCGGCTTTGTCAGGACGGAGCTTTTTAAGGACTGTGACAGAAGAGAGTTTGTATATAAGGATGAAAAGAAAGACCGCTGGATACGTATAGACCTTCATGCTGCCGAAAGGGGACATGACAAGGTTGACAGGCTTCTTATAATGGTATCCGTTGTTGATGATCTCCGAGCCAGAAAGATGGACGATGACAGGCTGATAGCATCTCAAAAAGAAGAACTCGAAGACAGACAAAAGATGCTGCTTGAGGCGATCGAAGAGGCAAACAGGGCAAATAAGGCAAAGACAGACTTTTTTGCAAATATGTCTCATGATATACGAACACCGATGAATGCCATTACCGGTTTTTCACGTCTTGCAAAAGAGGAGATAGATGATAAAGAACATCTTGAGGATTACCTTGATAAGATAATATCTTCAGGAGATCATTTAATGAACCTTATAAATGATATCCTTGATATGAGCAGGATCGAAAGCGGCAAAATGGAGATGGTTAATTCTCCGGTAAGGATTAAAAAGCTTCTGTGTGAATGTGCCGATATGATCCGGGTAAAGATGGATGAAAAGAAGATAGACTTTAAGGTCAATGTCGATGATTTTGGAGATGATCTTGTTGAATGTGATCCGTTAAGGTTAAATCAGGTCATATTGAATCTTCTTTCAAATGCTTATAAATTCACACCCGAAGGAGGCAGTGTTTTCCTGGAAGGAAGACTGCTGGGCAAGGGAGAAAAATACGATTACGAGATCAGGGTAAAAGACACGGGGATAGGTATGTCAAAGGACTTCCTTGAACATATATGGGAAGCCTATTCCAGGGAAAACACGGAGGTTGTTCGTGAAACGCAGGGAACAGGCCTTGGCATGGTCATAGTCCGCAGTATCGTAAATATGATGCAGGGGGATATCAGGGTCATCTCAGAGCCCGGAAAAGGGAGCGAATTTGTGATCGAGCTTACGCTTTCACCATCCGATGCAACAGAAGAAGGGGCGGATACCAAGGAAAACGATCCGCTTAGAAAGAGCTTTGAAGGAAAGACGATACTGGTTGTAGACGATACACCTTTAAATCTGAAACTTGCAGACAGGATCCTTGGAAAACTGGGCTTTGAAGTAAAGCTGTCAAGCAGCGGGGTAGATGCCATCGAACAGATAAAGAACTCAAAGCAGGATAAGATAGATATCGTCTTAATGGATGTGATGATGCCGGTTATGGACGGACTTGAAACAACGAAAAGGATAAGAAGTCTTGAAGATCCTTATCTGAGTAAACTGCCTGTCATAGCAATGACGGCAAATGCGTTTGAATCGGATGTTCAGAAAGCGCTGGATGCCGGAATGAATGCACATGTATCAAAGCCGTTCATATTAAAGGATCTGATCTCCAAGATAGATGCAAATTTAAGTTAAA
>JAILCX010000026.1 GCA_024690205.1 Lachnospiraceae bacterium
ATCCAAAGGGCATCATCCTCTTTATGTTCAATATTGTCTGATACTATCGTATCTCCTATGTATACACTGTCTGACTCTTCATCATAACGATATTCATAGTCAAGGTCCACCATGTAGTCATAATAGATAGGTGGCTCGTAATCCTTGACCTTGTATGCCACGGCATTGTCGTTGATAATGGTCAATTCATCCGATGCTGTAGCGGACTGTTCATACGTTACAGTTGCCTTAGTTTCGACTGTTGGTGTCGGCGTTGGTGTAGGCTCTTCAGCCGTCTGTGTAGGTTCTGCCGTTATGGTAGTTTCAATGGGTTGAGTAGGTTCAGTACCGCAAGCGGTAAGGCTTGTCGTTGTTGCTATAGCCATCAATCCTAATAGTTTCTTTACCTCATTGTACTTCATAGTTTGTATCCTTATCATTCTGCAAATCTTTACAACCATATCTTAAGACTCTTCCCATGTGATTTCAATAGGACCTCTAGGCCTTTTTTGTTCAGTATCCCTTTCGTTATAAGAATTTCTTTGGCTGTTGCGCCAATTGTAGTTAAATTCTTCACCCTTACGCGTTCGAGCCAAATATATCATTAAATCCGTACCATCTAAAGCTATAGACGAAATACAATCAGATACACGATTATTACCAATACGATGCAGATAATGCTGAACTGACGATAATACCTTCTTGTCAATATAATCATATAGTTCAATTCCGTTCATATCATTTTTTACCCGAGCAAACTTAAAATCATATCCAAACAAATCAACGTTGTATGTGTGATTTGATAAATACAGCCCATCAAGTATCGTTCCCAAGTCTTCAAATTCCTTTTCAACCGCACCAGGGCAAAAACAACCATTAGAGTCATAACCAATTCCGGTCGGATAACAAACTTCATTTTTCGGTAAAATAGACTTTATCCAATTAAAGATAGTCCGTATCACATAACCTATGGATGACGAACACGTTAATTTCTTAGAGTCCGACACAATAAGAATCACAATTAGTGCAACAACGAGAAAAACAATAATAGCGTATTCCATAGCAAAGTACCTCCTTTTTAATTTGATTCTGCTTTTTTAACGTTCTATATAATATAAATCTATCTGAAAAAAGTTCGAAAATATCTAACATTAAGTGAAGTATATCTGAACTATAAATTAATCTGCCTTAAGAAACGAAAGTGTCCAAAATCAATGATGATAACCGATTGGAACACTTCCTCCTTTCTTGGATACTCAAAAATACTCAATTTTTCTGTAACAAAAAAACTATCAATCGTTGAAAAATCAACAAAAGATAGTTCTTTTTATAGTCGGGGTGACAGGATTCGAACCTGCGACCCCCTGCTCCCAAAGCAGGTGCTCTAGCCAAGCTGAGCCACACCCCGTAAATGCAAGTATGATTATAAGAAATGATCTCGCGGCCTGTCAACCGGCCTTCAGAGACTTCTAAAGATACTTTATCTCAAAATCAACATTCCCGTCAGGCTCCGCCGTCATAATTATATATGAAGGCCTCCTTGTATCCTGTCGGGGATAGGTAAGCGAGCCGGGATTTATTATCGTGATCCCCGAAACGACCTCAATAAGAGGCCTGTGGACATGACCGTACATTACGATATCGGCACCGCGAAGAAGTGCTTCCTGCCTTAATATCTTTGTTCCGACCGATACGTAATAGTGGTGTCCGTGCGTCAGAAATACCTTATGTCCGCAAATCTCAAATTCTTCTTCCGTGGGAAGATCCGAAAAGATATCATTGTTTCCCGCAACTATGTGCACATCACAGTCGACGGAATCATAATAGAATTCCTCGCAGTCCTCGACGTCACCGCAGTGGATGAGCATATCGATCGGGCTCTCTTCCTTCAGAACATCGATGAAATTATTATTGTATCTGTGAGTATCGCTGACGATCAGTATCTTCATTAGCGGCCGTATCTATTATCCAGAAGTTCCCTCATGGAACGCAGAGCCTTGCCCCTGTGTGAAATGGCATTCTTTTCATCTTCGGTGATCTCGGCCGAAGTCTGTTCGTAGGGAGGAATGAGGAAGATGGGATCAAATCCGAATCCGTTTTTGCCTCTTTCTTCGGTAGCTATCCTTCCCTCCATCGTCTTTATCGTCGAAAGGGTGCTTCCGTCAGGAAGTGCTGCTGCTATCGCGCACACGAATCTTGCCGATCTTTCCTCACCCCTGGCATCCTTTATCCTTTTGATTATGTTCAGGTTCTTTTCATGATACGTTGCATCCCTGCCCATGTATCTAGCCGAATAAATACCGGGCTCACCGTTAAGATAATCAACCTCAAGCCCCGAATCATCAGCAAGCACTATGCTTCCGGGCAGATATTCGGCAACAGCCTTTGCCTTGATAAGCGCATTCTCCACAAAAGTCGTACCGTCTTCGACTATGTCGACATCCACTCCCTTTTCCTTCATGGAATAGATACTCACCTCTTCGCCGTTTATCTTAAGGTCCTTGAGTATCCTCTTTATCTCATGCATCTTATCCATGTTTCCGGTCGCAAATACTATATCCATAACATCCTCGCTTTATCTTTCTTCGTATATTCCCGTTATTCCCTTATATAATCCGGTCGCGATCTTTTCAACGTAATCATCGCGGGACAAAAGGATCGCTTCCTGTCCGTTTGAGATGCATCCGACCATGACGGTGCATGCAGGAACAGTTGCATTTAACAACGTACCATCATCTCCCGATGCAGCCACAAGTCCAAGTGCTCTTCCCTTAACCTCAGTCGCAACGGACTTTTCCATTATGTCGGCAAGCTCCACATTTCCGAATCCGGGAATAAAGTATTCATCATTATATTTACAGGTAACTCCATATACCGACGAGTCATCCCTGCGGTCTACCTCTATCCTTATATAAGCATCGGCTCTTACCGTATTGCACAAAGATACTCTGGAATCTTCCGATGGATTGACATCATCCATTCTGGTGTAATATGCCTTGACCCCCGATTCGTCGAGCAGTTCCTTAAGTCTTTGCGCGATCTTTAAATTGACATCCTTTTCATAAAGAGCCTGAGTCTTTCTATCCTGTACGGCTACGGCACTGTTTATGACACCAATGTCACTCCCTCCATGTGCGGGATCGATCACAACGATCTTGTCATAAAGCTCTCTGGGCTTATAAAAACTAATATAGAGATTATTGTTCTCAAGCACGGTCTTGTATTCATATACATTGTCGACCTCAAACTTAAGAGCAGTCTCTTCTTCCGCTTCCTCAAATGTTCCGTCGGTTATGCTGTCCCTGTTTCCCGAAAGCGGATTGTTCCGGTAAAATCCCGGTTCATCGCATTTTATCCTAACAACAAGCTGATGATCCATGTAGTGGTTTTCTATCGTGATATCATCAGGCTGTGTGGATTCCGGAAGAGGTATACCAAGGTAATCCGTATACTCTGATGAAGCATCAAACATGAGCGTGTTTTCACTCTTGGCGGATGTTTCCTGATCGGGAACTTTATCTTCTATCCTTACATCTTCCTGACCTATACCCGAAATCTCGATAACTCTCGTGGAACCGAAATAGACAATGGCTATCATAGCCACTGTCAGAAAAATGAAACTGTATCTTGCTGTATGTTTTATAAGAAGGTCCATCAGATCTGTCGTTCGTTTCTTTTAGGAGGTTTGGGTCCCGGGAACTGATAAAAATATGTCTTCATCATCCCGTTATATATTTTTCTGTTTTTTGCAGCCTTTAAGCCGAGAGCCTTTTCGGCATCCTCATATGCCGTAATAAGGTACAAAGACCATGAATCAAGCGCCTTATACCTTTGGCCTATCGTCTCGTAAAGCGGCTTTAGGTTCTCTTTTTCCTCGAGCCTTTCACCGTAAGGCGGGTTTGTGATAATGAAGCCGTATTTCTTTGCGTGTGAAAGATCGGCAACATCCTTTCGCTGGAAATGGATGAGATGATCTACTCCTGCAAGGCGCGCATTCTCCCTTGATATCTTTACCATCTCATCGTCAATATCATAACCCTGGATATCGGTATCCACATCAAGGGTAATAAGATCACGAGCTTCTTCAACGGCATACTTCCATTCGGAACTGTCGATAACGTTAGTCCATTTCATTGCCGTAAAGTTCCTATGCATTCCCGGCGCAATATTAGCCGCCATCATTGCAGCTTCTATCGGAAATGTTCCCGAACCGCAAAAAGGATCGATAAGTATCCTGTCGCCTTTCCAGGGTGTCAGCATTATAAGCGCCGCAGCCAGGTTTTCGGCGATCGGTGCTTTTGCCTTTAACTTTCTGTATCCTCTTTTATGAAGGGATTCCCCGGTCGTATCAAGACCTACCGTGACTTCGTCCTTATGTATAAAGATCCTTACGGGATAGTCATCTCCCGATTCTTCAAACCACGAAATATTATAGACGCTTTTAAGCCTTTCAACCATAGCTTTTTTTGCTATGGACTGTATGTCTGAAGGGGAAAATAGCATGCTCTTTACGGAAGCCGCCTTAGTAACGTAAAAACGGCCATCGGCCGGTATAAATCTTTCCCATTCGATCGCCTTTATCCCCTGAAACAGTTCTTCGAAAGTCTTTGCCTCAAATGTTCCGGTGTTTATGAGTATCCTTTCCGCGGTCCTTAGGAATATATTGCTTCGAACGACCGCCTCGGCATCACCGATAAAAGACACTCTTCCGTCTTCGACTCCCGATACATCGTATCCCAGGTCATTTATTTCTCTTTTAAGAACAGCCTCAAGCCCGAAATGGCAAGGTGCAATAAGTTCAAACCTTTCGTTCATGGCTTATCTTGCTTTCTCTCCCAATGATTCCTTGTATTTCTTTTTATTCTCGTACATGATCTTGTCGGCAGCTACCATGCAGGCTCTTATCGATTCCGTCGAAAGATCCTGAATGGAAACGACTCCGCATGATGCATGAAGTGTGTATGGCTTTTGGAGTACCTCATTTGCATGCTTTAACGCCTTTTCAAGATCGTCTTCAAATCTGAGGTGCCTGTCCTTATCGGATGATAAAAGGATTGCTGCAAACTCATCTCCTCCGTACCGCGCACATATCTCTTCGTTTTCAAGTACACTTAACAGCACACTTGCAAACTCCGAAAGCGAAGCATCACCTTCAGCATGCCCGTACAGGTCGTTTATCTTCTTTAATCCGTCCATATCAAGGCTTACTATGCTGAGGTATGAGCCTCTGCGCTTTGCCCTGTCTGAGAGAATATTAAGGTTCTGTTCAAGCCCGCGCCTGTTGTAGATACCCGTAAGCTCATCTTTAAGATAAACCTTACGCATCTCCTCCGTGGACATGAACATCCTTCTTGTGTTGTAGTTATCTATTACCGATCCGAGCGATCCTGCGTATGACTGAAGGAAATTATTCGGGAATCCGTCCTTTCCGTACATAAGGCAAAGATAGCCGTAAACACGGTTCTGTGAGTGGACGGGAATGACATAATAAGTCGACGCTTCGTTTTCCCTAAGGTTCTTTTCGGGAAGTATGTTTCCTCTTTCAAACTTGCTGTTTGGTCCTTTGTATCTGCGCTCATCCGAATAATAGATCCTCTTAAGGATCATGGTATCGGTGTAGTCGTTCATTTTCTCAACGGGACGTGCAGATGCATCAAGCGCATCCTCGGTAAGACAGATATAACCTTCTTCGGCACCGGTGTATTTAAAGTAAAAATCCGCGCGGCTGAATATATCCACTTCATCGAACGCTACTTCAAAGCTGTTTATCATGAAATAGATATAGCTTGATCCGAAATGTTTTTCTTCAAGCAATGATATCTTTCTTAAAAGGTCAACATCATGACTCTGTGTCCCGCAACCGCAGCTGTTTCTTAAGATCATACGGTTATTGACATACGAGATCCCGGGAACTTCCTTGCCTCTTGAAAGGTCTCTTATAAGTGAAAAGGCTTTGTGCGCCATTTCTTTCCCATCAGTATCAAACGTCGTGACCGGTATCGAAAAATCCTGTCCTTCAACGGCATTGTCATACCCCGAAACACATACATCCTCAGGAACCTTTATCCCCCTGGATAGGAGCTCTTTCATAAGGGCAACCGCCATAAAATCATTGGCGCATACGATGGCTTCGGGCAGATCGTTTTTTCCGTCAAGGAAATGGTCCACTGCTTCCTTGCCCTTGTTTTTCCAGTAATCACCGTAAAATATCATAGAATCCGTAACAGGAATCCCTGCTTCAAGCATGGCCTCCATATAACCCTCACAACGCTCGTGGGCATCCTGGAGTTCCCAACGTCCTGCCATGTGGCATATTCTGGTAAATCCGTGCTCTTTGATGAAATGATTGGTGATATCTTTCATCGACTGTTTGTCGGAGAAAAGAATACCGGGAAAAGCTTCTCTTTTGGATTTGAGATAGATAACGGGACAGCGGGCGTTCTTTTTGAGATATTCATACAGTTCATCAGCCATTCCGTCGATATGTAAGACACTCTCTTCGACAATTATCCCGGAAAAAAGATCAAGGTCAGGAATTCTGTATACCGACTTTTCGCCCTCTGCGTAAAGAAGGATATCGTGGTCAAATACACCGAAATTAATAAACACAAAAAGATCCATGTCGGATCCATTTGCGAGGATTCCCAACTCTTCGATAAGTTTCGGATAATACTCTTCTCTTTGTATCTGTCCGCAGATAAAACCGATACGTTTACGCATAAAAAAATTATAGCAATTCGGAAATCGTTTTTCAACGAAAATACTGAA
The DNA here is from genome assembly GCA_024690205.1 of Lachnospiraceae bacterium. Lineage (GTDB taxonomy): Bacteria > Bacillota > Clostridia > Lachnospirales > Lachnospiraceae > JAILLW01. Next base: position 6,748 of record JAILCX010000026.1, read on the forward strand.
ATATTACTGTATTTTAGCGGACTTTTACTGTTGCATTGACTATTTTATTTCGGTATAATTTTTTATGCGGTCGTCAAAAACCGCGGCGCAAAAACTATGATTTTTTAAGGAGAGAAAAGAATGAAGTTTGGTTTTTTTGATGATGCGAACAAAGAGTACGTCATCACAACACCCAAAACACCCCTGCCCTGGATCAATTACCTCGGCTCAAACGACTTTTTCAGTCTGATTTCCAACACCATGGGCGGTTATTCCTTCTACAAGGATGCAAAGCTCTTAAGACTTACCCGTTACCGTTACAACGGTGTTCCCGCAGACGTTAACGGCAAATACTTTTACATAAAGGACGGCGATACCGTCTGGAATCCCGGCTGGCAGCCCACCAAGACTCCCCTTGATTCCTATGAGTGCCGTCACGGTATAGGATACAGCAAATGGAACTCATCAAAGAACGGAGTCAAAGCTTCAGTTCTTGCCTTTGTTCCTACGGATGACACATGTGAGATCAACCAGATCAAGCTTACAAACGACTCTTCATCCGAAAAGAAGCTTACTTTATTCTCTTATGTTGAGTGGTGTCTTTGGAACGCTGATGATGATATGAAGAACTTCCAGCGTAACTTCTCGACAGGTGAAGTTGAGATCATCGATTCAACCATTTACCACAAGACAGAGTACAGAGAAAGACGTAATCACTACGCTATATATTCCGTTAATTCAAAGATCGACGGATTCGATACATCAAGGGATGCTTTCCTCGGTGCTTACCATGATAACCACGATCCCGAGGTCGTATTTGAAAAGGGCGCATGCACGGGTTCCGTTGCACACGGATGGTCACCTGTTGCAGTTCACCAGATCAACATCACCCTTGCTCCCGGCGAGTCAAAGTCCTTCGTATTTGTTCTGGGTTACTGCGAGAATCCCGAAGATCAGAAGTGGGAATCAAAGGGAATCGTTAACAAGGCTCCCGCAAAGGCTATGCTTTCCAAGTATCAGACAGATGCCGATGTTGAAAAGGCATTTGCAAAGCTTAAGGAATACTGGGATAACCTTCTTTCAATCTACACCGTTAAATCTGCTAACGACAAGGTCAACCGTATGGTCAACATCTGGAACCAGTACCAGTGTATGGTTACCTTTAACATGAGCCGAAGCGCTTCTTACTATGAGTCAGGTATCGGACGCGGAATGGGATTCAGAGATTCCAACCAGGACCTTCTCGGATTCGTTCACCTTATTCCCGAGCGTGCCAGAGAGCGTATCATCGATATCGCTTCTACACAGTTCCAGAACGGTTCGGCATATCACCAGTACCAGCCTCTTACAAAGAGAGGAAATTCCGACATCGGTTCGGGATTCAACGATGATCCCCTCTGGCTCATCGCAGGTACATCCGCTTACGTTCGTGAGACAGGTGATACTTCGATCCTCAAGGAAATGGTTCCTTATGATAACGACATGAGCGTTGCTACCACACTTATGGAGCACCTCAAGCGCTCATTTGACTTTACTGTTAATAACAAAGGACCTCACGGTCTTCCTCTTATCGGACGTGCCGACTGGAACGACTGTCTTAACCTTAACTGCTTCTCAGAGCATCCCGGTGAGTCATTCCAGTGCTTCGGACCTTCTGAAGGACCTGTTGCAGAATCTGTATTCATCGCAGGAATGTTCGTTAAGTACGGTGAAGAATATGCACAGCTTGCAGAACTCCTCGGAGACACTGCCGAAGCTGAGCGTGCCCGCAAGGAAGTTCAGATCATGTACGATACCGTATTAAAAGACGGTTGGGACGGCGACTGGTTCGTTCGTGCATATGATGCATACAGCCACAAGATTGGTTCAAAGGAATGCGAAGAAGGAAAGATCTTCATCGAGTCAAACGGCTTCTGCTCACTTGCAGGTATCGGTGTTAAGGAAGGACTTGCCAAGAAGGCACTTGATTCCGTTAAGGAACACCTTGATTGCGAATACGGTGTAATGATCCTTCAGCCCGCGTATACCGTTTATCATCTCGAGCTTGGTGAGATCACATCTTACCCGCCCGGATACAAAGAGAACGCCGGTATCTTCTGCCACAACAACCCTTGGGTTTCAATAGCAGAGACAGTTATCGGACGCGGTGACAGGGCATTCGAGATCTACAAAAAGACATGTCCCGCATATACCGAAGAGATCTCCGAGATCCACAAGACAGAGCCCTACGTATACTGCCAGATGGTTGCAGGCGCAGACGCTTACATCCCCGGAGAAGGAAAGAACTCATGGCTTACCGGTACGGCAGCTTGGACTTTCTGTAACATCTCTCAGTACATCCTTGGCGTATATCCCACACACAAGGGACTTCAGGTTGATCCCTGTACGCCTCACGGCTTCGGCGACTTCAGCGTTACACGTAAGTTCCGCGGAGCTACATACAATATCGAGGTCAAGAACCCCAACGATGTTGAAAAGGGTGTTAAGTCCATGACAGTAAACGGACAGAACGTAGAAGGATGCATCATCCCTTACGTAGAAGGACAGAAAGAGTACAACGTAGTTGTGACGATGGGTTAATTTATTGAACCTTTCGGAAAAAGCAAGAGCGGAGTTTTTACTCCGCTCTTTTTTGATTTTATTCTTCTTGATCATTTACAAAAGTGGTGCAAACAGACGAATAGTTCTACCTATCATCTTCTGATATCGGGGAATATCCTTTTTATAATACTCGGGTGTCACCCTTATACACTTTGTCAGCGTGAACTCAAAATCCGATTCCATATTGGCGATCGCCGAATTCTGGTAAAGGTAAACACCGTTTTCAAAATGGTGGTAGAAGCTTCTGTAATCCAGATTAACGGAACCTATTGCGGCCGTCTTTCCGTCAGCTATCATGCCCTTTGCATGGACAAATCCGGGCGCATATTCATAAATCTCAACACCGGCCTCAAGAAGGTCCTTGTAAAAGGTTCTTGCCACAAAGAACGGGATCTTTTTATCGGGTATATGCGGAATGATGATCTTTACATCAAGGCCTTTATACGAGGCATATTTGATCGCACTTAAAAACTCACGGTCCACGATGAAATACGGCGTCATTATATGTATGTAATCGGTCGCCTGATTGATGATATCTTCGTATACGTCCTTACCGGTCTCATACTTTGAGGTCGGATTGTCTCCGTAAGGGATAACGAATCCGTCGGATTCAAACTTCTCAATAATGTCCTCATCATTCAGATATTTTTCGTAGTCGAATTCCTGCTCTCCGTAAAGGTTCCAGTTCTGTATGAAAAGCCTCGTCATCGTCATAACGGCACGGCCTTCGATCTTTACTCCTATATCTTTCCAATGTCCGAATTTCGTAATGACATTTGCATATTCATCGGCAAGGTTAACACCGCCCGTAAAAGCTATCTTTCCGTCGATCACGAGTATCTTTCTGTGATCGCGGTTGTTCTGCACGGTTGAAAAGAACGGGATGACCGGGGCAAACATCTTGGCGTTTATCCCCATGCCCTGCAGTTTTTTGGGATACCTGTAAGGCAGCTTAAAAAGCGAGCAGAGGCCGTCATACATGACCCTTACTTCAACGCCCTCGTCAACCTTCTTTTTCAGGATCTCAAGTATATCTCCCCATACACGGCCTTCAGCTATCACGAAAAATTCTATAAAAATGAATTTCTTTGCTTTAAGGAGCTCTTCCTTTATTGCTTCTATTTCATCTTCACCGATGGAATAGTATGTGACCTTCGTGTTGTGATAAGTCGGATAACCGCACTTATCGTTCATATAATGTGAAAACCTCTGAAAGTCAGGATTCATCGTTTTTAACGCTTCATCCGTATCTTCCGAGTTCCTTATAAGATGCCGTGAAACAAGAAGTTCTTCATCAACCTTGTGCTTAAGTCTTACCATTCCCCAGTTGCTTTTGTTAAAAAGATAAAGCAGAATACCCGCGATCGGAAGAACGACGATCAAAAAAGCCCATGTCAGCTTAAATTCCGCAGGTTCATCCCTGTTGATGATCGATATAAGCACTATGCCTCCGGCAAAATAAAAGCCAAACTGCAGGAATTCGAACTTGCTGGCAAGCACGATATTTCCCCATGCGACTGTCGCGATCTGCAAAAGCACGATGAGTACGATGATGAGCGCACGGCTGAATATGATCCTTGATAATTTACCTAAAAATTTTCTCATACCATAAAAAAGAGGACACCTTGTCTATGACAAGGTGTCCTTTAAAAACTATACAAGAATCTTGTTAACGGCCGAAACGAGCGCGGAAACAGATGACTTGATGATATCCTGGTTTATTCCGACACCCCAGTACATCCTGCCGCCATGTTCTATTCCCACATATGAAGCAGCCTTTGAAGAAGAACCTACCGATACGGCATGCTCTTCATAAACCTTAAGTGTATAGTTAAGGTTAAAGTATTCCTTAAATGCATTTGATACTGAGTCTAAACGTCCGTTACCTTCGCCTGAGATCCTCTTTTCGGTTCCGTTGTGGTTTATCATAAGTCTCGTGAACATGTTTTCCTCACCCTCGGGAGTAAAGCTTGATCCGGTAACATCAAAGTGTGTCCTTATCTTGATGTAATTCTTCTCGAATACCTCAAAGATATCAATGGGAGCAAGCTCAGCATGACGCTCGTCGGAAACGCCCTTTATTAGGTAGCCGACTTCTTCTCTCATCTTCTCAGGCAATACGAGGCCATAGTTTTGCTTCAGGATAAATGCTACGCCGCCCTTTCCTGACTGTGAGTTGATCCGGATAACATCGGATTCGTATTCTCTTCCGATATCTCTTGGATCAAGCGGCAGATAAGGAACCGTCCATCTTCCATCGGACTTCCCTTCCTCCCACCAAGCCATTCCTTTTGAGATGGCATCCTGGTGTGATCCCGAAAAAGCCGTAAATACAAGGTCTCCTGAATAAGGCGTTCTTTCGTGCACCTTCATTCCCGTAAGTTCCTCGTAGGTCTTTCTTATATCCATGATATTTGAAAAATCAAGACCGCTTTCATATCCGTGGGTTACCATGTTCATGGCCAGTGTCACGATATCAACGTTTCCTGTTCTCTCTCCGTTTCCGAAGATCGTTCCTTCAACTCTGTCGGCTCCCGCAAGGACACCGAACTCCGCATCGGAAACTCCGGTTCCTCTATCATTGTGGGGGTGGATCGATATGGTTACTCCGTCTCTGTATTTGAGGTTTTTGTTAAAGTATTCGACCTGACATGCAAATACATGAGGCATAGCGATCTGAACCGTCGTGGGGATATTGATTATAGCCTTGTTTTCGGCGGTTGGCTTCCAGACATCAAGGACTGCGTTACATACTTCAAGTGCATAGTCAACTTCCGTTCCCGGGAAACTCTCGGGTGAATATTCAAAAGAGAAGTTTCCTTCCGTCTGACGGGCAAGATCATTTAACATCTTGGCGCCTTCAACGGCTATATTTAATATCTCTTCCTTTGACTTTTTAAATACCTGTTCACGCTGCGCAACGGACGTTGAATTGTAAAGGTGGATGATCGCATGAGGCGCTCCTTTTACGGATTCAAATGTCTTTTTGATGATGTGTTCTCTTGCCTGCGTAAGAACCTGTACCGTAACATCATCGGGGATCATGTTTCTTTCGATAAGGGCTCTCATGAACTGATACTCCGTATCCGAAGCTGCGGGAAATCCTACCTCGATCTCCTTAAACCCTATATCAACAAGCATCTTAAAAAAGACCAGCTTCTGCTCAAGACTCATGGGTTCTATTAGGGCCTGGTTACCGTCTCTTAGGTCCACAGAGCACCATACGGGAGCCTTGGTCACCGTATCTTTTTTAACCCAGTCATAGCATTCAACCGGCGGCATGAAATACTGTCTGCCGTACTTTTTTGAAACATCCATTTTTATATCCTCCATTTCAGGATCCTTCATCCGGATCCGTTTTCCTTTTCCTATGCGTTCTTAGAAAGCTGCTTTAACTCATCCACCGAAAAATAATAAGCCTTATTGCAGATCTGGCATTTTATCTCTATCTGCCTGCCTTCTTTTATCATGTCATCTATCTCGGCTTTACCCAAAGACACGATGGCTTTTTCAACTCTTTGCTTATCGCAGTTACACTTAAAGCAACAGGGGAGCTTGTCAGTTATCTCAAGATCAAGATCACCAAGCAGCATTTCAAGCATCTGCTCGGGCGAATTTCCTTCATCAAGGATCGCCGTAACACTTTTTATGTTCTGAACCTTTTCTTCAAGCTTATCAAGGACTTCATCCGAAACATCGGGCATGAGCTGAATAATAAAGCCTCCTGACTGTTTGACGGTATTGTCCTTGTTCATAAGAACTCCCAATCCGACGCTTGAAGGAGTCTGCTCAGAGGTTGCGAAATAGTAGGTAAGGTCTTCTGCTATCTCTCCCGTCTGGAGCTGTACGGTTCCGACATATGGATCCTTTAATCCAAGGTCTTTTATTACCCTTAGGTATCCTTCTCCTACTGCTCCGCCGACATCAAACTTTCCAAGTGCATTCGGAGGCAGCATTACCTGCGGTTCCATTGCGTATCCGTTGACTTCTCCCTTGCTGTTTGATGTGGCAGTCATTCCTTTTAAGGGGCCAACGCCTCTTATCTGAACTGTTATGACGTCAGTGTCACTTTTTAGCATCGAACCCATCATCAAAGTCCCTGTCATCAATCTGCCAAGAGCAGCCGTAACCGTAGGCGATGTGTCATGACACTTTCTTGCGTATTCTGTTATTCCTTTGGTAGTAGCCGCAAATGCTCTTATCTGTGCACCTGCTGCCGTTCCTCTTACTATATAATCTTCCATAATTGATCTGTGCGATAGTCCTTTCTGCGTGCCTCCGGAACAGGCGTCCGCAGAATCACTTCCTGCATACAATAAACACGCGCTCCGAATCCGCCGTCGGTTCCTTGCGAGTCTTTTCATCTATTACCGTTACGAACCTCAGTCCGCACTTTAGGATAAGATCCTTAAGCTCTTCGATCGTCAGTGCCCTTTGGATATGCGTTTCTTCAAACCTTTTAAAGAGCCCGTCTTCTTCGTCCGAAACCTTTTTAAAAAATGTTACATCATACTCGTTTATATGGTCTTCCACGCTGTAGTAGTTTTCCCATATAAAACTGCAATCGTCACGGTTTTCGGCTATCGTCGTATTTCCCATGACGTTTTCATACATGTGTACCGTCTTTATATCGAATATAAAAAGCCCGTCGTTTGATAGGCAGTCTTTTACATGCTCAAAAGTAGAAATAAGGTCTTCGTCAAGCACAAGGTAGTTGATGCAGTCACAGATCGAAACAATGCAATCCTGCTTTTCCAAAAGCTCAAGCTCCCTCATATCCTGATTGACATACAGAATATCAAGTCCCTCTTCATGGCTCTTTTCGGAAGCGACCGAGAGCATATCCTCGGAGTTGTCGACTCCCATGACGTCAAAGCCTGCCTTTGCAAGCCTCATGGTCATGTTTCCGGTTCCGCATCCGAGATCCAGAACCGTTTTTACGTTTCCACCGTAAGCCTTTATAAGACAGGAAAGGAGGTCTGCCCAGTCATCATAGGGCACATCCTCCATGAACGTATCATATAAATATGCAAAATCACTGTAACTTTCCATTTCCTGACCTTTACCCGGAAATTAAGGCGCAACTCCGACCAATGCACCGAATCCGAGTGTGCAAAGAAGTCCGACTATGCAGCCTGCAAGCGCCACGCCGCATATCACGGCAAGTATACTGTCCTTAAACTTCATATCAAGTATTGAAGCAGCAAGCGTTCCTGTCCATGCACCCGTCCCGGGAAGCGGTATCCCGACAAAGAGCATGAGGGCCACAAACAGCCCGCGGCCTGCTTTTGACTGAAGCTTTTCTCCTCCCTTGTGTCCTTTTTCAAGACAGAAGGTAAAGAACTTGCCGATCACCTTTTTATCTGCACCCCATTCAAGAACCTTCCTTGCAAAAAAGAAGACGATGGGAACAGGTATCATGTTTCCTATCGCGATGACTATGTATCCCATAAGAAGGTTAAACTCGGGATTTATACCTTTAAAGATATAAGCCACTGGTATCGCGCCTCTTAACTCGATAAGGGGTATCATCGATACGATAAAGCATGCTATATACTGTGTCAGCGTATTGGTTGAAAACGCCTGAACTATGCTGTCTATCAATCCACTCATTTCAAAATCTCCTCCAGTGCTTCGATAAGTTTTTTCATCTCGTCGTCCGTACCGATAGAGATCCTAAGGTGGTTATCGATCCTGGGCTTATCCCAATGTCTGACATAGATGTTTTTATCTTTTAAAGCAAGATAGATATCTTTTGCTTTAACTTTTTCATGTGATGCAAATACAAAGTTCGCTTTGGAATCTCCAAAATGAAAGCCTAATCTTTTAAGCTCTTTTTTCGTCCATTCCCTTGTTTTGATAAGCATTGCAACGGTCTTTTCAAAATACTCGGTATCCCTTACCGCAACGGCTCCTATCTCTATTGAAGGATAGTTCATCGTATAGGAATTGAACGAGAACTTTACATCCTTTAAATACTTTATCGTCTTGGGATCTGCGAACGCCATTCCAATCCTTAATCCGGCAAGTGCCCTTGATTTTGAAAAAGTCTGAACGACAACGAGATTCTCATACTTATCGATAAGTGGCAGCACGCTTTCCCCGCCGAAATCTATATATGCTTCATCGACGATCACTATGCTGTCGGGATTGTTCTTTATGATATCTTCAAAGAACTCCGTGCTTTCAAGCTCACCTGTCGGAGCATTGGGGTTAGGGATTATTATCCCTCCGTTTTTACGACCGATGTAGTCTTCCTTTTTTATCCTGAAGTCATCATCGAGCTTTAGCCGCTCATAAGGGATCCTGAAAAGGTCTCCCCATACATCGTAAAATGAATATGTTATATCAGGAAAAAGAACCGGCTTGTCGGAATAAAAGTACGTAAGAAAACAAAGAGCAAGCACATCATCCGATCCCACGCCGACAAATATCTTGTCATAATCTATCCCGTAAACATCCGAGATCGCACGAACAAGGTTATCGGCATCCATGTTGGGATATTTCCTTAACCTGTTGGCAGATGAATCTATCTCATCCTGAGCAAGGTCGTAAATCCTTGTTGCGACCATCGGAGACGGAGGATAGGGAAATTCGTTGGTATTAAGTTTTATCACGTTTCCTTCGGGCTGCTCACCTGCCACATAAGGAACCACTTTTCTTATATTGTCTTCAAAACTCATGCTTCATTAAGCAGTTTTTCGTATTCGAGGGCCTGCTCTTTTAATCCCATGTTGTTATATACATCGATAAGTCCCTGAAGAGGATATTCTTTCTGATACTTGATATTAAGGACGCTCGTGCATTCAAAGGCTGCATTGTAATACCAGATCGCGGCTTCCTTATAATCCCTTTGATCTTCGTAATAAGATCCCATGAGGAAGCAGATCTCACTGCAGGATTCCATTGCCACATCCTTTATCGCATACCTGTACATCTTAAGAAAATCTTTTCTCCAGTATGCTGCTTTAACTACTATGCAAAGTGCGGTCTTTAATCTGTCAAGATCGGTTTCATCATCATCCGCAACCGCTGTAAAGTAATCCTCGGCCTTTGCAAAATCGTCTTTTTCACCCGATACAAAAAGCTCTCTGGCGTAAAAATCAAAAAGCCTCGGTGATAGCTTTTCCCCTTTGCTTATCATATCTTCAAAGATTCCGTAATCCCTCGTGGCATGATTATGCAAAGGCTTATGTGTTATCTCTATCTCGGAATCAAAGACAAGCGGCTCGGTCCTTACCGTTTCATGTACACGCTCTATCCAGGTAAAGTTCCTTACCCTTTTAAAGAGTTTCGGGCGAAGCTCTTTGTCAAAGTTATAGACACTCCCGTTTTCGAGCTGGTTTGCGTAATACATTTGTACTATTTCAACCTCGGGATCGAGTGTCTCTTTTAACGCTTTAAATCTTTCCCTGTTTGTTTCATCAAGGATCTCATCTGCATCCGCAGAATATATGTAGTCACAGCTGCAAAGGGAAAATGCATGATTTCTGGCCGCACTGAAGTCTCCGACCCATTCAAAATCATATACTTTGTCGGTATAAAGTGATGCGATCTTTTTTGTCTCATCAGTAGAACCCGTATCGACTATAACTATCTCGTCCACCAGATCCGATACGGAATCGAGGCATCTTGAAAGCACCTGCGATTCATTTTTTACAATCATGCATAATGAGATCGTTATCATAATACCTTTGATAAAAAGTCTTTAAGACGCGGTGATCGCGGATTGCCGAAGAATTCCCGCGGAGTGTTCTCCTCCATGATGTTTCCCTCGTCCATGAAGAGCACCTTCGTTCCGACTTCCCTTGCAAATCCCATCTCATGCGTAACGACTACCATCGTCATTCCGCCCTGGGCAAGCTCCTTCATAACTTCAAGAACTTCACCGACCATTTCGGGATCGAGCGCAGATGTCGGCTCATCAAAGAGCATGACCTCCGGATTCATGGCAAGTGCCCGGACTATCGCGATCCTTTGCTTTTGTCCGCCCGATAAGGAAACAGGATAAGCATCTGCCTTATCTTTAAGGTCAACCCTCTCAAGAAGAGAATACGCCTTTTCCCTGGCTTCGTCCTTGCTCATGAGCTTAAGCTTTACGGGTGCCAGAGTGATGTTATCAAGTATCGTCAGATTGTTAAAAAGGTTAAAGTGCTGGAACACCATTCCCATCCTCTGACGAACGAGGTTTAAGTTAACATTGGGCGCGGTAATGAGTTCACCGTCCAGATATATCTCACCGCTTGTCGGTTTCTCAAGCAGGTTAAGACATCTTAAAAATGTCGATTTGCCCGATCCCGAAGGTCCTACGATAACTATCTTTTCGCCCTTTGAAATATGATAATTGACACCTTTCAATACCTGGTTGTCACCGTCTTCGAAGGTCTTACATAAGTTTTTAACGTCTATCACTTCTGCGTAGCCTCCTTTCCAGAATTCCAAGAAGCACCGAAAGGATCTTTATGATAACAAAATAGATGACGGCGGCTCCGATCAGCGGCATGAAAGCCTCATAGGTTCTTGATGAAACCTGGTTAGCCACACGCGTAAGGTCAGAAAGCGAAACATAACCCACAATGGCGGTTTCCTTTAAAAGAACGATGAATTCGTTTCCTATCGGAGGCAGAACATTCTTTATCGCCTGGGGTATTACTATATACATCATCGTCTGCGCATTCGAAAGTCCCAAAGATCTTCCGGCTTCGGTCTGTCCCCTGTCTACGGCAAGGATTCCTGCCCTTATGATCTCGGCAACATATGCGCCCGAATTGATACCGAAGGAAAGCACTGCAACAAGGACTCCGTTTTTGCAGTTTTTCATGATGATGAACCACATGATAAGGAGCTGAACCACAGAAGGCGTTCCTCTTATGATATCGATATAGATTGTTGCTATTACGGACATCACACTTCTCTTTCCGTCTTTTCTTACGGAAAGTTTCATAAGTGCGGCGATCGTACCGAGTATGACGCCCAGAACGGCAGCAAAGAGTGCTACCTTTAAGGTAACACCCAAACCACCCAGATATAATTTCCAGCGGTCCTCCTTAATGAAGGCCCGCTGGAACATTTCACTCACATGTATGAGCCAGTCCTGCATTTAGTTCCCCTCAATATACTCGGCTACAAGCTTGTCGAATGTGCCGTCTTCCTTGAGTTCCTTTACAGCTTTGTTTATGGCATCAGCAAGTTCTGCATCACCCTTGGGCATTGCGATCGCGTAGTTCTCAACTTCGAAACCGAACTGTGCGCCGTCAAGAGCAACAACGTCATCGGGATACATTCCTGCAAATACCTGTGCAGGGTTCTTATCAACGATAACAAGATCGACTCTTCCGTTCAAAAGATCGTTAACTGCATCAACTGCCTTGTTGTAAGAGCTTACAGTAGATCCCTCGATATCCTGAGCGATGAAATCACCTGTTGTACCAAGCTGAACACCGATCGTCTTTCCGTTAAGATCCTCTGCTTTAGCGATAGCTGAATCAGCGGGAACTATAACGTACTGAACAGCGTCATAGTATGAATCGGAAAAATCAACTACTTCCTTACGCTCGTCTGTTACTGTCATACCCGCGATAGCAACATCGATCTTGTTTCCGATGGAAGATACGAGTGATGAAAACTCCATGTTCTCGATCTGTACTTCAACTCCCATCTTTTCACCTACAGCCTTGATAAGAGCCATATCGAATCCGTCCGGGTTACCGTCATCTCCGACAAACTCAAAAGGCGGGAACTCAGCGTTTGTACCAACCGTGAGTACTCCATCTGCAAGTGCCTCAGATCCTGTTGCAGCTTCGGCAGTATCTGCTGTCTGATCTTCTGATGCCGTCTCGTCGACAGTTGCAGCTTCGGGTGCAGCAGGTGCAGCTGCCTCTTCCTTAGCTCCGCAGCCGGCTAAAAGGCATGCGCTCATGACTGTTGCCATGAAAAGTGCTAAATACTTTTTCATAATCTCCTCCTCTGGCACCGGAATAATTGTCCCATCCAATGCCCTAACGTTAAATAAACAACACTACGAGTTTAGCACTTTGACGGGATAAATGCAATATTTACACGCTTTTCGGGCACTTCAAGGTCAGATCACGACGTTCGTCAATTTATCGGGATTTATCATCGTCTGCCTGTCTCCTTTTACGACCATGACATCAATATCCTTATCCCGTCCCAAAAGGAAAAGCCCCATATAAAGAACATACCTGTTTGTATAAGCTCTTTGGGCAACATCCTTGGGTATCTCAACAACGTACCCGTCTTCACTTAGCCGTGCAAAGGTGATGCCTGCTAAATGCATCTTCATCTGTCCGTCTTTGTTAAAGATTATGATAAGGTTCCTTAAGAAGAAAAGAAGAATAAATACAAGACCTCCCAAAAGGGCAGTTGAAAGACCTATTGATATGACCTTTCCTGCGGGAGTAGACAGGAACTTTGACGTTGCCCCAAGGAAACCTTTGGCATCGCTTTTTTTATTATCTTCAACCACACCCGCGTTTACCTCTTCTTCATTTGGAGCATCCGCCTTTTTGGCCTCCACTTCGATTTTTATATCATCATCCCCAGCCCCGAAAAGATCTGTTCCTTCCCAGGGTCCTCCCGGAGTAAACCTTGATAACCCGTATGTTCCGTCACCTTCTTCATCGCCTGTATCATCATTCCACGAAGAGTTGTGTTCTCCGGTATGGTCATTTCGACCGCCTTCATTTGATCCCGTGATCGCTTTGGGAGTTGCCGTAGGTGTTGCACTCGGAAGCGGGATCGGTGTCACGTTTATATAGCCGTCATCATCCGTATTTCCACTGCCTTGATCCGTTCCGTTCTCTCCTTCATTTCCGTTTTCTTCGCCTTCGCTGCCGGATTGTCCTCCCGAACCGGACCTTCCTATCTCATCTACCGTCAAGCTTCCTTTAAGCGAATCCGGATCTATCTCGGGATGACTCATAACAACTTCGATAAAGTAGTTTCCGTTTTCCGATACCGTAATTGAATCGTCGCCTTCAATCTCCTGCCCCGAATCATCCGTCCACTTAAATGAAGCTCCCGAAAAATCGATCCTTCCTCCGCTTAAATCCTCTATTTGTGCTTTTAATGTCGCCGTTCTATTCCCGTTACTTAAAGTCTTTGTAACCGTTACCGCCGCAGCATTTCCGCCTTCTTCCATCCCGCATCCCGGCTCATAATAATCTATGGTCGATGATGTTTTCGTGCAGGTAAGGTCGTAGCCTTCGATAACCCCTTCAAGGCCGCAGCCGGGATCATAGTGATCAACGTCTCCTTCTTCATGATCGCATCCAAGTACGTAGCCCTCAACATATGATGTGGTCTTCGGGCAGATAAGGACCGAATAATCATGGTTATAAGAACCCTGTACCCCCGACGATCCGCAGCCCGGACAATAATCATATCCTTCTTCGTCGGGGCCTCTTCCGCAGTCATGGTGCGTGCTGACAAGCCTTCCGTTACACATCTCGACCTGTCCGTGATATCCGCAATAGCCGGTAGATCTGTAATCCACAAATACCTGCCTTGACACAAAGCAGGAGCGGGTCTCATAGCATCCGCCTGTGTGCACATGGTATTTGGGAACATAGCATCCGCCGGGACCGCTTGGATCTCCGGTGTGAAAATGCGGGACTATGATCGTATAGCATCCACCGCCTTCAGTCCTTGAGCCCTCGTGTTCATGATATCTTGGGGTATAGCAGTCACCCTGCCCCGGTTCCGAGTGGACATGATAGTGCGGAACGGTATAGCAGTCTCCCATTATCGTGCTGCTCCCTATATGATGGTGTTTTATATAAAATGCTGTCTGGGTTCCGGCATTTGAAGTAACTCCGGATGATAGAAGCCCTGCAAGAAGAGCAAGGACGATCAGTAATGGTATTATCTTTTTCTTCATGATGTTCCTTTCTTAAAAAAATCAGCAAAAAAGCGCACCCATCGGGCACGCGCTCATCCGTTTTTGTATGATCTTTAACAAAAAGAAACTGTCAGACAGAATACCATATGCACATATTTTAGTCAACAATATTTCCTGTTTTCACTGACATTTTTAAAAAAAGAGTGCTATAATCTATTTATATCGGCATTTGGAGGTTATTTATTTAATTTCAAAGAAAGGACGGTCTTCATGTACAAAAAAGGTCAGTTTGTGGTCTGTGGTGTCAACGGTATATGTCAGGTTGAGGATATAACGACGCTCAATCTCGACGGTATTGACAGAACCCGTAAATACTACCTGTTAAAGCCTGTCTTTTCAAACGGAAGTACCGTATACAAGCCTACCGATATGGAAGACAAGTCTCTTCGCCTTGCACTTAACAAAAAGCAGGCCGAAGAACTCATTTCTGAGATCCCGTCCATCGACACCATAGCTATCGCTGATGAAAAGACTCTCGAAAAAACTTACAAGGATCTTATTCATTCATGTGATCCCAAAGCATTGGTCTCCCTTATAAAGACGATCCATCTTCGCAAAGAAAAGCGGCTCCTTAAAGGTTTTAAGGTAACCGCTTTGGATTCACGATATTTTAAACAGGCTGAGGATTTTCTGTACGGAGAGCTTTCCGTTGCCCTCAACATCCCCAAAAACGAAGTCCGGGATTTTATTTCCTCGAAGTGTGAATAGATCTATCTGTTGTTTCTCAGTATCCTTATCTCGGTAAGGAGTCTGTCTACCATACGGTTCGTTATCTCCGTATCATAATCCCTGACAGACTTTTTTAGATCCTCCAGATCCTTTTGTATCTCGGTCGGGAACTCATATGTTTCTATCTCAGCGATTGCATCAAGGGCGTTCTGACGGTTCATGTCATTCATTTCAAGCCTTACCATCTCGGTAAGTGCCAAGACCTGAGGAAAGTCTATGGTGCTTTTCTTTTCTTCCTCTTCACCTTCAAAGAACGAAAGCCTTTCTTTGAACGTACGGTAATACTTTATCATGTAAGGATACTTTTCGTTGATTATCCTGAAGTCCCTGTCTCTTGCCGCGCCTTCAAGCTCCTTGGCGCCTTCACTTAACATATCGGCACCGATAAGAGCTGCCGAAGACTTTAATGCATGTATCTTTATCTTGAAATTCTCAAGATTATCTCCTTCGTGAATGTTGGCAAAGTATTCATCAAGCAAAGCAGCCTCCGAATCTATCGCATTATAGAATTCGTTAACGCTGGTAAAAAGGATATCAGCAGAAGGAAGATGCTTGATCGCTTCATCCCAGTCTATGCCACGAACAGAAGGAAGCTCTTCCTGCCAGTGTTCAGAAGAAAGCTTTTTATTATCGCTGCTGCGCGCGGGGAATACGAGTTTAAACGAAGGAACATACGTCTTTATGACTTTTTCAAGCTCCTTGGTAAATATCGGCTTTGAAAGATATGCCTGGAATCCGGCCTGTTTATAAATCTCCGCGGTATTGCCCAGTGCGTTTGCTGTAAGCATGATGATAGGAGTCTTTGTATTGTAATGAGTCTTATCCTTCTTTATTTGCTCTATAGTCTGTATTCCGTCCATTCCGGGCATCAGATGATCAAGGAAGATAAGATCATAGATTTCATTCTTTATCATCTCAAGACAACGCTTTCCGCTGTCTGCTTCATCAACACTTATCTCGGTCTTTGAAAGAAGGGATCTGAACACACGCCTGTTAAGCGGATTATCATCCACGACCAGAACCTTAACGGAAGGAGCGGTAAATGCGATCTCTTCGGGTGCTTCCTGTGCCTTTGCGAAGGAACTGTAATCACCTATGGGCTCCTGGCTTACGATCCTTTGCGTGATGGTGAAGGAAAAGATACTTCCCTCGCCGTAAACACTGCTTACATTAAGGCGGCTTCCCATAAGGCGGAGCAGATTATTTGTTATGTTCATTCCAAGACCGGTTCCTTCGATATTCCTGTTCCTGCTTTCTTCTATTCTTTCAAAAGCTACGAACAGCTTCTCAAGGTCTTCTTCCTTTATACCGATACCGGTGTCCTTTACCTCAAAGAAAAGATCGATAAGATCACCCTTGTACTCTCCGTCAACGCTAAGCTTAACAAATCCCTCGTGGGTGTACTTTATCGCATTTGACAACAGGTTTGTAAGAACCTGTCTTATGTGCACGTCATCGCCGTAATACGTGTCAGGCAATGTAGGATTGATCTCGACACTGAAGTCAAGCTGTTTGGCTTCGATCCTTGATTTGTTCACGGATACGGTATCATAGATCATCTGGTCAAGCTTGTACTCTATGGGAATGATCTCAAGCTTTCCGGATTCCATTCTCGATATGTCAAGAACGTCATTTATTATTCCGTAAAGAGTCTGTGCAGCCTGTGAGATATCCTGTGCATACTGCTTTGACTTTTCTTCCTTCGACTCCCTTATGATCATCTCGTTCATTCCTAGGATAGCGTTTATCGGAGTCCTTATCTCATGCGAGATATGCGCGATGAACGAAGACTTTGTTGCATTTGCAACATTAGCCCTGTCTCTTTCAAACTCAAGCTTTTCGATAAGAAGCTGATCGGGATTTTCGGAAATGACATAAAGGCTTACGATCATCATGGCATTTCCCAAAGAAGTTATGATGTTCCTTACATCAAAAAGCTGAACTATGTAAGCAAGTCCCTGTGATAATACGGCAAGCAATATCGCCGTCGCTCTTTTTTTATCAAGCCTCTTAAGGTTCGAAGCCACAAGGAAAATGCTGACCGCTATCATCAGACCAAGGTATACATGGAGCACCGTGATACCTATACCTTTGGTGTAATCCCAGCCACCTATATCGATATATTCGATCTTTGATATTGCAACAAACAAAATAACCAGCGTGGCAATGACAAACCAGACCGTCTCAGGGATCAATATCCTTCCGCCTGCCTGCCTTACACTGACAGAGATATAACCCTCAATGTAGATAAGCAGCATGGCAAGCGTGATAAGGTATGCCCTGTTAAGAAGATCTATTGACCTTCCGATCGTGACATAGTTATAAACATAGGCAAAGTCAAGCATGGTGTTGATAAATGCCAGCACCAGCAATCTTAAGAACAGCTTATGCGTTTGTGTTTTTCTTCTCTTTGCCGAGCAGTAATTGATAATCAAAAATAAGATCAGCAATGTGCTCGAGATCTGAAGTCGTAGCGCTTCTGTCATATCTTTTATCCGTCATCAAAGATCAAGGTATTTCTTGATCATCTTTTCAAGTTCCTCGGGAACGATGGGTTTTGCGATAAAGTCATCAAAACCTTCTCTTAAATAAAGCTCTTTTGCCCCGCCTACGGCATTTGCCGTGAGCATTATAACGGGAGCATCCTTTGACATATTGCCTTCCAGCTTTTGCATGTTGTGGAAGGTCTCGATACCGTCCATATCAGGCATCATATGATCCATGAACACTATGTCATATTTATTCTTTTTGACCAGGTTGATGCAGACCGCACCGGATTCAGCCTCATCTATGATGAGCTTTGTCTCCTTTAAAAGGCCTCTGAATACCTTGCGGTTTATCGCATTATCATCAACAACGAGCACTTTTGAAAGCGGTGCTTCGAACTGTTTTTCATATTCGTACTCTTCGACGATGCCCGTTTCTTTTTCTTTCTTGAAATCGCCGAGCATATTGTCATCCCATATGGGCTGGCGAAGGTCAAAGGAAACCTTGGTTCCTTTCCCGTATTCACTTTCGATCTGAAGCTTGGAATTCATCATGTCTAGTAACTGCATGGTGATCGTCATTCCAAGTCCGGTTCCCTCGACGTTCCTGTTCTTTTCAGCTTCAAACCTGCGGTACTCCTGGCTTATGTTATCGATATCTTCCTTTTTCATTCCGATACCGGTATCTTCGACCTCAAAATGAAGGATCTCGTACGATTCGTTCGTATCTCTTTTCCCGTCGATCCTTAAGATCACATCACCCTGTTCCGTGTATTTAACGGAGTTTGAAAGGATGTTCGTAAGTATCTGCTTTATTCTTATCTCATCTCCGACATATCCTGCAGGAATGAGGGGATCAGCTTCCACCGTGAAATTAAGATGCTTATCATCCGCCTTAAACTGGATCATGTTGATCGTATCGTTTAAAAGGCTCCTCATGTTGTAGTTTATCGGGATGATCTCCATCTTTCCGGATTCCATCTTGGAAAGGTCAAGGATCTCGTTGATTATCCCGTGAAGGGTCTGCGCCGCGGATTTAATATCATAGGCATATTGCCTTGTTGATTCTTCTTTAGTCTCTCGAAGGATCATCTCATCCATTCCGAGTACTGCGTTAATGGGGGTCCTTATCTCATGAGATACATTTGCGATAAAGTCTGACTTTGCGGCATTTGCCTTGTCGGCCCTGTCTTTTTCGGCATTTAACTGATCGATCAGTTTAACGTCCTCATTTTCGATCGACATGTAAAAAGAAAGAAGTACAAGGACGATTCCGAGTGCAGGGAAGAACATATGAGAGTGTCGCACCTGGAACATTATGCAGCAGACCTGCGAAAAGAATGCAAGGAGTATGATCCTTTTTCTCTTGGAATTAATGTATTTTCTGTATATAAAAAAGAGTATGGCTAAGGATAATTCATAGACTACAAGAAGTATAAAGACTATATTGATACTTTTTGAAAAGGTGTATCTGTCATTTTCGTAAACGAGGGAATAACCCGGTATGATTGCCGTCAAAAGAAGGAGTCCCCCGCAAAAAAAATTGGTCCAGTTTCCGATCTTTTTCATCTCCGGAAGATCCATATTTATAAGATATCTTGTGTAAGTAAATATGACGAAAAGATCGCAGAGCAGGAAAAAGAAAAACAGTGCAAGAACCGCGATAACAAACTTTTCGGACACAAGGTCCCTGTAAAACATGACGGAAACAACGCCTGCTTCAAGAAGGATACAGATAAATGATATGGCCAAAAGACGCGAATATACGATCTGTGTTCTGGCCTGTCTGTCGAGCTTTCGGTTATTGTAAAACATGATGATCAAAAACGATGTGATCATCAAGCACAACACTTCCATGCTCAGCTGTGGCATAGATCATTTCCCTCCTTTCCGCATGATAAGTTATTATAGCATGAAAAGGGCGGATGCAAAAGCATCCGCCCTTAGTTTAATGCTTGTTAAAAACCACTCTTATGCGTAAGGGTTTTCGGTCTTGTAAGGAAGTGACTTGGGCTGATTGTAGCCTATCTCTTCTACCGGAACTCCAATGTACTTAAATACTTCAAAGAGTGACTTTCCTACATGTCCGAATGCAACGGCACCGTGGTGAGGATAGTTCTTCTCGATGAGAACATGACGGTAGAATCTTCCCATCTCAGGGATTGCGAATACGCCGATACCACCGAACGATCTGGTTGCAACGGGAAGAACTTCACCTTCTGCAAGGTAAGCTCTTAAGATGTTATCAGACGTAGACTGAAGACGATAGAACGTGATAGGTCCGGGAGCGATATCTCCTTCAAGTGTTCCGTTAGTAACTTCTACAGGAAGAGCACGGGCCATGATAGCCTGGTTCTTCATAGAGCATGCTGAAAGCTTCTTAGAGCATGTATTTCCGCAGTGGAAACCCATGAATGTATCTGTAAGAGTGTAATCAAACTTGCCCTTGATTGACTCTTCGTACATGATCTTGGGTACTGAGTTGTTGATATCAAGAAGTGTAACGATATCATCAGATACAGCCTGTCCGATAAACTCAGAAAGGCATCCGTAGATATCAACTTCACATGAAACGGGAATTCCGCGTCCCGTAAGACGGCTGTTAACGTAGCAGGGAACGAATCCGAACTGTGTCTGGAATGCAGGCCAGCACTTACCGGCTAATGCAACATATTCCTTTGATCCCTTATTAGCCTCGATCCAGTCAAGGAGTGTGATCTCATACTGAGCAAGTTTGGGAAGAACTTCAGGCTTTTTGTTTCCTGCTCCGAGTTCTGCCTCCATATCCTTGACAACATCAGGGATACGGGGATCGTCAGCATGCTTGTTGAATGATTCGAAAAGATCGAGCTCTGAATTTTCCTGGATCTCAACTCCGAGGTTGTAAAGCTGCTTGATGGGAGCGTTACAAGCAAGGAAGTTGAACGGTCTGGGACCGAATGTGATGATCTTTAAATTCTTTAATGCAACGACAGCTCTTGCGATGGGAACGAATTCGTTGATCATCTTGGCACAATCATCAGCATCTCCTACGGGATACTCGGGGAAGTATGCTCTGACATTGCGAAGCGCAAGGTTATAAGATGCGTTCAAAACTCCGCAGTAAGCATCTCCGCGTCCTGAAGTCGTAACTGATTCATAATCTTCTTCTGCTGCAGCGCAGAACATAACGGGACCGTCAAACTGCTGTGCAAGCATTGTCTCTGATATCTCGGGACCGAAGTTTCCAAGATATACGCAAAGAGCGTTACAGCCCATATCCTTGATATCCTTGAGGGCGTTCTTCATGTCGATCTCGCTCTCGATGATGGTAACGGGGCACTCATAAATGTCCGCTGCATCATAGTTCTTTGCGTATGCATCGCATACTGCTTTTCTTCTTCTGATCGTAAGCTCGGCAGGGAAGCAGTCACGGCTGACACCCACTACACCGATCTTTACCTTGGGTAAATTGTTCATAGTAACCTCCTTAAAAATACATTTCGTTTTATTATAAATGACTGTTATTCGGTCATCTATTTTATGATCTCGAATATCGGCTTGCATGCAGGATATATCTGCTTAAACTGCTGGTATTTCTTTTCGTATCTGTCTACAAGTTCTTTCGAAGGCTCAACTGTATCGACGATCTTTACGATGCTCTTTGCGGCATCCTCAACGGTTGCATATTCTCCGTTTGCAACTGCTGCAAGCATTGCTCCACCCAGAGCAGGTCCTTCCTCCGATTCAATGACATCAACCTTAAGGTTCATGACATTTGCGATGATCTTTTTCCATAAAGGAGACTTTGCACCGCCTCCGCAGATCTTCGTTCTTTCGATATTGATACCTAAAGATCTTGCGACCTCAAGAGAATCACGAAGTGCAAAAGCAACACCTTCAAGTACTGCCTGTGTCATATCGGCGCGGGAGTTATCCATCGTAAGTCCGATGAAGGTTCCTCTGGCGTTCGGATTATTATGAGGAGATCTTTCTCCCATAAGATAAGGCAGGAAGAATACGTGATTGTTGCCGAGTTTATCATCGGTAATGTCTTTCTGCTCTGCAGCATAATCCTGCGTTCCGATGATATCGTCCATCCACCACTTGTTACATGAAGCAGCGCTTAACATGCATCCCATAAGGTGGAAGCTTCCGTCCGCATGATCGAAAGAATGAAGTGCGTTAAACTTATCAACGCCGAATTTCTTTGATGAAATGAATATGGTTCCGGAGGTTCCAAGGGAAATGTTACACATTCCGTCTCCTACCGTTCCGGTTCCGACAGCTGCTGCCGCATTGTCTCCGGCACCTGCAGCAACTTTGCAGAATGCGGGAATTCCGAGTTCCTTTGCGATATCTTCTTTAATGGTTCCTACACACTCATAACTTTCATAAAGCTTGGGAAGCATGTCTTCGGTAATACCGCAGATGTCGCACATTTCCTTTGACCAGCATCTGTTCTTTACATCCAAAAGGAGCATACCGGATGCATCCGATACGTCCGTACAGTTAACTCCCGTAAGCTTGTAAGCGATATAGTCCTTGGGGAGCATGATCTTTTTGATCTTTTTGAAATTCTCGGGTTCCTTGTTCTTTACCCAAAGGATCTTGGGCGCTGTGAAACCTGTAAATGCAATGTTTGCCGTATATTCGGAAAGCTTATCCTTGCCGATGGTGTTATTAAGATAATCCGTCTCTTCAAAAGTACGGCCGTCATTCCACAACAGCGCGGGACGGATAACATTATCGTTCTCGTCAAGGATTACAAGTCCGTGCATCTGTCCGCCAAAAGAAATGCCTGCAACCTGTGACTTGTCCGCATCCTTTATAAGGTCTTTAAGACCGGCCATTACCTGTTCATACCAGTCTTCGGGCTTTTGCTCAGACCAGCCCGGATTAGGGAAATACAAGGGATATTCCTTAGATACAATGTTCTTTATCTGGCCTTTTTCGTCCATGAGAAGGAGTTTAACGGCAGATGTTCCAAGATCGATACCAATATACAGCATACGAAGATTCTCCTTATGATATTCTGAGCGCTATCCCCTGAGGGAAAACGCTCAGTAAAATAATTCTATCATCGGTATATCTGATGTACTACCTAATTATTGCTATCTTATTATCAATTCTCTGTTCTATTACGGGGCCTCCGGTTCCGTTTATATAATCACCCGTTATGGTCACCGTACCTATATTGTCATCCTTGGGTATCTCGTACATGATATCCAGCATGAATTCTTCAATGATTGCTCGCAGCGCCCTTGCTCCGGTCTCCTTTTTAAGAGCTTTCTTGGCGATGGCACGAAGAGCCGAATCATCGAACACAAGCTTAACCTCGTCAAGTTCAAGGAGCTTTTGATACTGCTTTAAGATGGCATTCTTCGGCTCTTTTAAGATACGAACGAGCATATCTTCGTCAAGTGCTTCAAGCGTATAAACCACAGGGAGTCGTCCTAAGAATTCCGGGATAAATCCGAATTTCCTTAAGTCTTCGTTCGTTACCCTTGAAAGGATATTTTCATCCGAGTCGTATTTATCCTTAAGCTCGGCACTGAAGCCTATGCCCGTCTGCTTTTTAAGACGCTGTCTTATGATCTCGTCAAGATCGGGGAAAGCTCCTCCGCAGATAAAGAGGATGTTCTTTGTATTGACCGTTGTCATCGGAACCATGGCATTTTTGTTCATGGCACCGACGGGAACCTCGACCTCAGCTCCCTCAAGAAGTTTCAAAAGTCCCTGCTGAACGCTTTCTCCGTTGATATCACGGTTATTGGCATCTTTCTTTTTGGCAAGCTTATCTATCTCATCGATAAAAACTATTCCGCGCTCTGCCTTATCGACATCATTGCCTGCGGCAACAAGAAGTTTCGAAAGAACACTCTCTATATCGTCTCCGATATATCCTGCTTCGGTAAGCGATGTTGCATCGGCTATCGCAAGCGGCACATCAAGAAGTCTTGCAAGAGTCTTTACAAGATAGGTCTTGCCACAGCCGGTAGGTCCTATCATCATCATGTTCGACTTTTCGATATCGATATCATCGGTATGGCCCGATGCCACCCTTTTATAATGATTGTAAACGGCAACGGAAATAACCTTTTTTGCATGCTCCTGTCCGCACACGAACTCGTCAAGCTGCTCTTTTATCTTGTGAGGAGCAGGTATTGACTTTATATCTATAGGAGGCACATCGCCCTTTTTCTTTTTTACTTTCTGCTTGTTCGGTATTCCGCCCGTTCCCTGGAGATCCGCAATATTTAAGAATCTGATATTGGGAAAACCGCCCGATGATCCGGAGTCTTTTCCGCTAAGAAGATCGGGATCTGTTAGCATGCCCTGATAATCAAACTGCATAACGGTATCCATAGTTTTGTGCATGCAGTCCGAGCAGATGCATATTCCGTTTATAAGGCGGAACATCTCACCAGCGGTGCTTTCGGGGCGGCGGCACATAAAGCAGACGTTCTCATACGATCCTTCGTCGGAATCATCTTCGTGCTCATCTCCTTCAACTTCCTTGATCTCATCATCCGGTTTTGTTTCCGGCAAAGGGTCTTCTTTGGGTGTTTCAATCGTTCCTGCCGTAACGCCCTTAACTTCCTCATCGGTTACTTCTCTAAAATCGTTGTTCACTATGTTTCTCCTCTTAATTCATCACAAACGTAAGCTTCGGAGCATTTAGTTGCTGATCAAACCACGCGTCGGATAGTAATAAATTCCTTATAGAAGATGCTTCCGGTCTTGATACCTGTCTTCTGCGTACTAGCATGTACGATCTGGCCGCCTCCAAGATATATTGCCACGTGTCCGGCGTAGCAAACGATATCTCCGGCTCTTGCATTCTCATATGATACTTCCGATCCGACAGACCTCATGGATGTACTTGTCCTTGGAAGCGTGTATCCAAAGTCTTTGTAGACTCTCATTACAAATCCCGAGCAGTCACATCCCGAAACAAGCGATGTCCCGCCGGGCACATAGGGATTCCCGACAAACTGCAATGCATAGTTTGCTATATCCTGACCTTTTGATCCCGAGTTAAAGTTCGTAGCCGCTGAATATGACTTTGATGATGACTCAGGTGCCGATGAACTTGCCCCCGAAGATGACATTGAAGATGATCCGGATGATGCCAGTCTTTCACGTTCTTCTGCGGCCTTTCGCTCTTCCTCTGCTTTCTTTTCGGCATCTATCTCAGACTGCTTTGCCGAAGCTTCAGCCTCGAGCTTTCTTATCTCTTCATTTTTCTTTTGAACACTGGCCTTGAATTTTTCCGCTTCTTTTACGGCATTGTCATACTGGGCCTGGTATGAATCGTACTCCGCCTTCTTGGCATCAAGCAGTTCGTTAAGGTAATTTTCCTCTTCCTCAAGCTCTGCCATATCGGCATCAAGCTCATCCTTTTCTTCTTCAAGCTGCAGCTTTAATTCAAGCGTCGTTTCCTTGGCTTCCTGATATTCAAGGAGCAGCCTTCTGTCATATTCGTATAGTTTTTCAACGTACTCTACCTTATTAATAAGGTCCGAAAAACTCTTTGCTTCCATGAGCATCTGCATGTAAGTAAAGTCGCCCTTTTCATAAAGGTACTTTATCCTAAGCTTCATTGCTTCGTACTGAGCTTCTTCGGTAGCCTTTGCTTCTTCGTACTCCCGGGTAGTCACTTCGATCTCGGCTTCTTTTGCGCTTATCTCATCTTTTACAATCTCAACAGCGGCGATCGTTGCAACGAGTTCTTCGTCGACTTCCTCGATCTCGCTTTCAACGCTTTCCATGTCTCCCGAAAGCTCGGATGCTTTTTCGTTTGCGCTGTTTAAAGCCTGCTCTTCTTTTTTCTTTTCGTCGGCAGCTTCTTTTTTCTTTTTTTCTATCTCTTCCTTTTCGCTTTCAAGGTCAGATATCTTGTCTGCAAATGCATGGATCGCAGCAATGTCCGAGCCATACGCTGCAAGCACAAATATCAGTGCCCAAAGCAAAGGCAATACTCTTTTTTTCATACAGATTTATTCTATCACAAATGATTTGTTTTCGCGCAAAAGTAGCTCATTTATCGACTCAACATGCCGATCCCATGATTCGTATCTTTTCTCCCCTCTTCTGTCAGGTATCTCGTAGTTTTCCTTTATGATATCAGCAAGGTATTTAGTGAACTTTACGCTGCCTGAGTAATTAAGATGCGACACATCATTAAAGTCGTTGTCAAAATCAATACCCACCTTGTCATATTCGCGGTTCATATCGTCAAAGTGAATGCCGTACTCATCCGCTATCGCCCTTATGCTGTTTATCGTTCTTTCATCATCGTCCGTTACCGCCGGGTAAGGTGCAAGGACAAGATAAAGCTTTATGTCTTTCTTATCCGCAAATTCTATTATCTTTCTTAAATACTCTTCGGACTTTTCGGTAAGGCCGCCACTTTCCGTTATATCAAGTACGGGCTCCGATTGCGGTTCAATATCAAAGTGAGGCGAAAAGCCTTTATAGGCAGCCTTTTTGTTCCTGCTGATCTTAAAATATGACCAGTCCTCATCATCCAGTTCATCAATGCGGTTGTGATAATCTCCGAATCCCGGAAAAAAATCAAAAAGCTTTTCGGGTTCGCATGCGCTCATGAGCATGCATAACTTGGTCAGCGAAAAACGCATACCGTAAAGGTTATCCCTTATATAGTTATACTGGTAGTCATCTTTGAATCTTGCCGGGCAGTAAAGGTCAAGAACGATAAGCTTGGGTCTTTGGTATTTGCATAATTCCTTAAGATAATAGTAGGTTATCCAAAGAGGCTGCTCGGCACCGCTAAGATCATATGCTGCCATTCCGTAATTCTGCCATAAAAGCGCAGTATTGGCATCATAATGGATATGACTTGAGCCCATGAATATCACATCTATCGTATCTTTTGGCTGCGCATAAAAATAATCCGTCTGCCGTATACCATGCTCGGTCTTTGGACACATCAGCCTGTCCGCAAAATATAAGATTGTAAAAGCTGCCGCAAGTATAAAAACACAAAGCGCGGCCCTTAATATCTTTTTTTTCATAAATATCAAAACTGCATGTAGATCAACTCACCCGAAGTATCGGGACCGTATTTTCCGAATATCAATATGGCCACTGCCATAAGAACAAATATGATGAGTCTCTTTTCAAAAGACCACTTCATCGACAGATGCGCTATGTCATCATTTTTCCTGTACATATAGATGTCGATTACGATCATGACGATAACAGCAAAGACAAGTATCCATATCTCAGTTGCGTTTATCCCCATCGCCGCCATGTCACTTGCATTGTTTTTTATCATTGGGATGTTGGTAAATATCGAAGTAATGTATGTTAATCCGGAGCGCAGTGAACTTGCTTTAAAGAATATCCATGCCGTCGAAACACAGATAAATGTGATCACCCTTCCTGGTGATCCGCTCCTTAAAAATGTTCCCTTCTTTTTTATAAGGGCATCAAACGTTGAATAAATTCCATGCAGAAGTCCCCAAAAAACAAAACTCAATCCTGCTCCGTGCCACATTCCGCAAACGATAAAAACTATAAGCGTGTTAATGATCTTTCTTAACTTTCCTTTTCTGTTTCCACCAAGAGGAATGTAAAGATAATCCCGCAAAAAAAAGCTGAGGCTCATATGCCAGCGTCTCCAGAATTCTGTTATGTTCTGTGAGCAATAAGGCGAGTGAAAGTTAGGCGAAAGCTCTATTCCGAAAAGGAGCGATACTCCGATCGCCATCATCGTATATCCCGCAAAGTCACAATAGATCTGTACCGTATAACCCAAAGAACCAAAGATCAGCCATAAACTTCCGTAAGCGTTCGGTTTATCAAAGAGCGCGTCTGCATAAGGAGCTATCCGATCAGCGATCATCATCTTGTAAAAGCATCCGAACACGATATAAGAAACGGAATTAAGCCATCTTTCCTTTTCAAAGAGACGGACGTTTTTGATGTTTTGTATCTGCTGCGAAAAGTTTCCCTTTCTTTCTATGGGTCCGCTTGTAAGCTTCGGAAACCACGCAAGGAATAAAAGCAATGACACCGGATTTTTCTCAGCCGGGATCTTCTTTTCGTAAACATCACACAAATACCCTATCGTCTGGAAGATGTAATATGAAAAGCCGATCGGAATGATAAGATACGAAATAAACTTATCAGGCACTCTTCCGTTTAAGAATACGGCATTTTTTAATACCAAAAGCGAAAGTATGCATAAAGCTATCGCAACTCCCGTCAATACCACGGCACATTTATTCTTTTCTTTTTTTAAAAGGAATTCCACGGCTATTGAAACGACATAAGAAAGAATCGTGACCGCAAGGATCGTGAAAGCCGCCGTGGGAGATAAAGTATAAGCATATACCATACTTGCTGCTGCAAGCAGATATATCCTCCACCCCGGTATCATTATATGAAAAAACAGCAAAACGATAGCTGCGAATAAAAAACTGTATATGGAAAATGTCATAATAGGTATTTTATCATATATTGACTCAAAACCACGTATTATCTATAATTAAATTGATTGCATTTTGTATACAAAATACCGAATCCTAAAGGACATTCGGTTCTCTTTACGAGGTATAACATATGGTCAAAAGGAAGGCTTACGCAAAGATAAATCTTGCACTTGATATCACAGGAAAAAGGGATGACGGATACCACGAATTAAGGACGGTCATGCAGACCATCAATATTTTCGATGTCCTGACATTTGCCAAGAATCCCGGAGCAATATCGCCCATAACCATAAGGGTCACCGAAGATTCAACGATAAAAGCCGACCTTGGAAGACCGGAAGAAAACCTCATCTATAAGGCAGCTTCACTTGTCATGAAAAGTAACAACGTGAATACGCCTGTTATTATTTCCCTCAAGAAAAATATACCGGTCGCAGCCGGTCTTGCCGGAGGTTCTTCGGATGCCGCTGCAACGATCCGCGGGTTAAATGATCTTTTAAACCTCAAAATGTCATTTGATGACATGTGTAAATTGGGAGTTAATGTCGGTGCGGATGTTCCCTTCTGCATCATGGGCGGAACAGTCCTTGCCGAAGGAATAGGCGAGAAATTAAGGCGTCTCCCGAATCCTCCCCAGTGTTATTTATTGATAGCCAAACCTGATATTTCGGTTTCAACCGCTTCGGTCTATCAGGAATACGATAAGCTGAAAGATGTGGTCCATCCTGATGTCGATTCCATAGTTGACGGCATACTAAATCAGGATTTATTGCAAATATCACACTCGCTTGGAAATGTCCTCGAGGATGTTACAATTCCAAAACATCCTGTTATTGATAACATCAAAGAGTCCATGAAGGATATGGGTGCCTGGAACAGCCTGATGAGCGGCTCGGGCCCTACGGTTTTCGGTGTGTTCATGGACCATCTCATGGCAGGCAAAGCCGAAAAGTACCTTATAGAGAACGGACTTGCGGCCAACACTTACGTAACCACCTATATGAACAACGCTGATACATAAAGGAAACTATGACAGACGATTTTAACCTTATCATGGAAGATTTTCTTCCGCTTCGAGATGTAGTATTTAATACTTTGCGAAGAGCCATTCTTACCGGACAGTTAAAGCCGGGTGAGCGGCTTATGGAAGTGCACCTTGCAAACAAGCTGGGTGTAAGCCGTACGCCTATAAGAGAAGCCATAAGAAAGCTTGAACTTGAGGGCCTTGTCGTGATGGTTCCAAGGAAAGGAGCGGAAGTAGCCAAGATATCCGAAAAAAGCCTTAAAGATGTGCTCGAAGTGCGCCGTGCACTTGATGAACTCATTGCCGAACTTGCATGTTCAAGGATCAGTTCCGAACAGTTGAAAGAACTAAAGGAAGCTGCAGAAGCATTCGAACGTGCCACAAAAACAGAGGATACCGCAAGCATAGCAAGGGCTGACGTCGCATTCCACGATATCATCATGGAGTCTACCGGAAACTCAAGGCTTAAGCAGCTTGTCAACAACCTCGCCGAGCAGATGTACAGATACCGCTTTGTTTATCTTAAGGACGAGACCAAGCACGGCATGCTCGTTAAGGAACACAGCATGATCTACGATGCCATAAAGAAAAAAGATAAAGAAGCAGCCGCAAAAGCCGCACGCGAGCATATCGATAATCAGGAAAAAGCGATCATAGCGCATATCCGGATGGAAAAGGAATACGGAAATGATTAAAGACGTGTGGGTAAAGATAACAGGACACCAGACGGGCCCTGACGGGACCACAGATGTAAATGAGCAGGAATTTCCTGCTCAATATTTTAACAAAAACAATTTCCACTACATCATAAGCGAGAATGAACGTCTTGCCAAAAGTGAGCGCTACAAGTTCAATCACCGCTTCCTTGAAGTCATAAGGGACGGCGATACCTTTTCAAAGCTTACTTTTGATGCGGGAAAGATGTGCCGTACAAATTATAAAACTCCATACGGACGCATGGAGTTTACATTTAATACACATCAGATCACTCTTAATGATTCTCCCGAGGAGATAAGGATCGAGATAAATTATGAGATGCTTCACAATGAAAAGAGCGTTTCAACCAATCGCACGATCCTCGTGATAACACCTAACAGTTCTACTTAAGCGGCTTTGCCCCGCCCTTTTCCTGGATCTTATCGACCAGGCGCGCATAGGCACTCTTTTTCTTTACGGGCTTTGCTTCCTGCTTGCCGTGCAATCCCTTAACTTCCGTTATATAGATTCCCGATACAACGGCCTTAACTTCCTTTTTGACCGGAACATCATCGAAAATCTTTGCATCGCACACAAGGCTTAAAACCTGAGGACCGACCTTTGCCTTAACGATAGGCAGTTTGCTGTTCCTCATAAGCTTGGGTGTCTGGTCTATTACAGCCTGCGGAAGTCCCGCATCCTTTAACTTCATCTTCTTTTTATCAATGATAAGCATCGAAACGCTCTGCTTCATCGCATCGATCTGCGACTGCTGTTCTTCCTGCTTCTTCTGAGCTTTCTTTCCAAGGAAGTATAAAACAACCACCAAAGCGATCAAAACGACCAATACTATTATTGTTACAATCCAACCGGTAGACATTATTTTCCCTCTTTTTCTTTATTCTGCCGTATTCCGACAACTCATGATATCATTAAATCGCTACATCGTCAAAGACTTAGAGCAGATGATAGATTACGTATCCTATGGTGAAAAGCAGTCCCACCGAAGCAAGCGCCAGTCCGAAAGAAAGCGATCTTGAAATGATATTGCGGCTTTCCGAAAATTTAAGATACCACATGGCGAGCCTGTGCTCGTAACTCCGAACAGGATCCCTGTCCGATCCAGCAAGTGCTCTGTGTATATCATCAAGCGAATCCCCGAAAAGGTGTGTAAGACCGTTTCCTTCGGTGTATTCTCTTGGTATCGGCTTATCTGAAAATATGGTTTTTCTCAAAAGTACAACGATCGCATCTATGAGGTTATCGCATATCCTTGACAGGAATGTTCCGATCGCAGGAAGGATCATAAGTAGCAAGGGCCTGTAGATAAGGTCTTCAAGGTCAAGCTTTGCAGGCCATCTGTCTATATATCTTCCATCTTTCATAAACACTTTTCTGACTATAATGAAGTACAAAAGAAGTCCTATTGCTATGGAGACCGCACTTCCCTTTAGGTTTTCAAGTGAAAAATAATTTACATGGAAGTCTTCCTTTTGTGTAAAGCAAAGGAATGTGCTTCCCAAAGAAGCGATCCTGTCCATCGTAAAGTACGGCGTTATTCCAAGAACAAACAATACAAGGCCGCCCGGAAGGATCGACAGTATCGATAACTTTCCGATATATCCTCTTTTAGTATGAGGATTATGTTTTTTTATCTCATCAAATTCTTTTTGTATCTTTTCATCTTCGTTCTTTTCAACAAATATCGAAACAAAAAGTTTGATCATGTAGGCAAGAGTGCATCCGCCGGAAAATAAGAATATCCACTCTGCAGCAGATGTCATGCCGTCTCCAAGGATATGCGCACCTTCAAGTATTCCCTCGTGAAGCAATGTTTTTGAGATATATCCGCTAAATCCCGGAATGCCTGCTATGGAGAGGGCTCCTATCGCAAACATGATCTTTAAGAAGGTCTTGTTTCTTCCAAAACCCCTTATCTCATTAAGATCAAGCTTGTGGAGGTTAAAGAAAATAACTCCGGCCGAGAGGAATAAAACAAGCTTTATAAGCGAGTGGTTCACCATGTGAAGGAACATTCCGCGAAGTGCAAGTTCACCCTCTTCCCCAAGGATATTTCCCATTCCGATGCCGGTCATGATAAAGCCTATCTGCGACATCGATGAACATGCAAGCGTCCGCTTAAGATCTATGCTAAAAAGCGCCAGCACGGCTCCAAGGAGCATGGTTACAAGTCCAAGGATAAGCATCGTCTTTCCCCAAAGAAGATCGCCTTCCATGATATAGACGCTTAATATGATAACTCCGAAAATGCCTGACTTTGTGAGGATTCCCGAAAGCAATGCAGATGCAGGAGCAGGTGCAACGGGATGAGCCTTGGGAAGCCAGATATGCAAAGGATAGACGCCTGCTTTTGCTCCGAATCCTATAAGGATAAGGAATGCGGCGATCCTGATATCACCCGTTCCGCTTGATAAAAGGAACAGTCCCATCAACATGAAAAGACCGCCTATAACGGCAACCGCAAGGTATGTTGATGCAGCACGTAAAGACTTTTCCTTTTCATCCTGGGCAACCCAAACGTATGACGTAAACGACATGAGTTCAAAGAAAACAAATGTCGTAAAAAGATCTCCGGAAAGGAACACTCCCAAAAGTGCTGGAAGCGTTATCACAAAAAAGAAGTAATATCTACCCTTATTCTTGTAGGTTTTAAAGTACTCAGGCGAGATAAGCGCACATGATACCCACATAAAAATGGCGATGATGATATAAACGAACCTGAACCCGTCAATTGTAAAGTTAAGTCCGTTCCCGCATATTTGATCAATTCCAAAATTAATACCGCCGCTCATCATCATAATCTCCCGTTTGCAACAGCACTTAATATCGTAACGACTTTATCTCCGAATATTCCAAAGCCTATCATGCATACCACAAAGACTCCGAAAGGAAGGATCATCTTCCAGCCCGGATCATGATAGCGTTCTATTGCCGAATAATTAAATCCCTTTTCGGGGAAGAATGCCCTTATCACGATCTGGAGCATATAGATCGCAGTCAGAAGCGCCGATACCAAAAGCGCTCCTATGCCTATATACGCCATTAAGTTCTCCGAATCTACAGCTGCCTGTGCAAGCTGCCATTTACTTATGAATCCGCAAAGAAGCGGAACACCCATTAGTGAAAACGAACTTACCGTAAATGCCGCAAAAGTCTTTGGCATCCTGCGTCCCAATCCGTCTACTTCATATACATATTCCCTGCCGGTGCCCGCAATGACAGCACCCGCACAAAAGAATGAGCAGATCTTCATGACACCGTGAAAGAGCATGTGGCAAAGCGCACCGGCCATTCCAAGCGGCGACATTATAAGGCACCCGAAAAGGATGTAGGAAAGGTTTGATACCGTCGAGTAAGCAAGCCTTCTTTTTATGTGTCTTTCCCTTACCGCCTGGGAACATCCGTAAACTATCGTAAATATGGCAAAGGCCATTGGAACATACTGTGCAAAAGAATCCTTTAAGATCTCTGTACCGAAGCTGTAGTAAGTGATCCTTAATATCGCAAAAGCACCGGCCTTTACGACTGCAACCGCATGCAAAAGAGCCGTTACCGGAGTCGGTGCAACACCTGCTTTGGGCAGCCATGACGAAAGAGGAAAGATCGCCGCCTTAACACCGAATCCAAAGAATCCGAAAAGATATACAAGCCTCATAAGTCCGGCCGGAAGCGAGGCAACGTCGCCAGATATCGTTGCTACGGCTGCTTCAACGGTTCCGGAGCTTTCGTTAAAGTGCAGGATCCCTCCGAGCACAAAATCAAGTGTATTACCGAAATTGCTGATAAACACGAGCGTTACGAATCCGAATGCAGCGCCTCCCAGTGAGTAGTAAAGATAGGTTCTTGTTGCAAGCGTAGCTTCCCTTGAAAGCGTAAAGAGTATAAGCGGCACCGTGACCAGAGTCAGCATCTCATAGAATATGTACATCGTAAGAAGATTTGAAGCTCCGGCTATACCGAGTGTCACTCCGAACGTTACGACATAGAATCCGAAGAAAGTCGATTCCTTGGCGGTATTTTCACCTGCTTCATGCTTCATATAATCAAAAGCATAAAGCGTTGCAAAAGGCCATAGGAACGAGACAAGTGCGGCAAATATACACCCCATCCCGTCAAATCCGACCGAGATCGAGAACTTGGATACAAACGTTACGATATCGATCCTTTCAGGTCTTGCGGCAATAAGAAAAAGGCTAAGAGCCGATGTGAGTATCGTTATCGCCTCAACACATATACACATATGTTCCCTTTTCTTAAAGGGGAAAAGCAGCACGTAAAGGCCTCCCAACACGGGAAGCAATATCATGATCACGTACCAGATGTTTGAAACATTACCCATAATTATCACCCGTCAAAAAAGAATCTGGGGAAACAATCCAATAAATACGGAAAGTGCCGTAAGCAATAAAACAGGGATAAGCATAAGCCATCCGGGCTCGTGCGCTACGGAATATGCACGATATCTGCTTCCTGCACTTCCCATCGCCCCTGCCGTCAATGCATCGGTTTCAAAGCCGTCACCCGGCAAAAAGGCATTTATCGAAATAGGCAAAAGATATCCTGCCGTTAAAAGCGCCGATATCAAAAGGATAACAGGGCCCAGATATGAAAATACCCTGATCCCCGAATCAAGAGATCCCATGCATATATACCACTTGGAAGCAAAGCCTCCGAAAGGAGGTATTCCGATAAGTCCAAGCGATGCGATAGTATAGCACCACATAAGGACGGGCATCTTCTTTCCTATGCCTCGAAGCTCCTCAACCCTCGTACAGCCCGTGATGTGAATTATCGCCCCTGCACAAAGGAAAAGAACACTCTTTATAAATGCATGAGCCGCAACGTGCACCATCGCGCCGTTAAAAGCTGTAGTATCAACCGTAAATAATGCAAACAGAATATAAGAAACCTGGCTTACCGTGGAATAGGCAAGTCTTTTCTTAAGAACCTTTTCCTTATATGCAAGCATCGATCCCAAAAATACCGTGATAAGGCAAAGCACAAGGCATATATTTTGAACGATGCTTCCCGAAAAAGCACTTTCTCCGAACACATAAAATATGACTCTCAATATTCCAAGCACTCCGGCTTTAACTATGATACCCGATAAGACCGCAGAGGCAGGTGCAGGTGCAACAGGGTGAGCCGTAGGAAGCCATCCGTGCATCGGAAACATTCCGGCCTTAACGGAAAATCCAAGTATCATAAGAAGCATTGCCGTGATCTTTAATCCCTCCGGCATAGATGAACTTATCATCCCGCCTTTTGTAAACTCGGCGGTGGTGCTTACGGAATATTTGTAGACAAAATAAAGTCCGAAAAGGACCATGTAAGCTCCTGCAAACG
Source organism: Lachnospiraceae bacterium (assembly GCA_024690205.1). GTDB lineage: Bacteria > Bacillota > Clostridia > Lachnospirales > Lachnospiraceae > JAILLW01. Next base: position 41,992 of record JAILCX010000026.1, read on the forward strand.
AGTAGATGAGATATTTAAGTGATGCCATTATCGCTTCTCTTGTAAGCGCGTGAAGTACCAAATAAAATGACAATATCGTCATAAATTCATAGAACGCATAGAACGTAAAGAGGTTCCCCGCAAAGCAAAGTCCCATAAGGGCTCCGGGGACCATGAGATAAAAAGCAAAATACCTTTTGTTGTTATCCTCATATTCCATATATTCAAATGAGTAAAAGCCAGAAAGCATCCAAACGATCTCGGTCACAAGAGCAAATATGATGCCTGTCTTGTCGGGCGAAAATGACAGAATTAAGCTTTCATTTATCCTAAGAGGCACTGATGGACCTGCCCCCAATAATATGCATGACAAAACAAGGCAAAACTCGATAACGAGCATTACCGCAGTATAGATACATATTCTTTTTCTTCCGGCTTCCTTTTCCTTAAATAGCAGAAGTATCACTCCCGATACCAAAGGAAAAAGGACGCTAAGCGTGATCATATCCATCCCGATCACAAGCCTCCGTCAATCATGAAAACATATCGATACCTGCCCTTATCCAGTCAAGTATCGTATTTGAGCAAACGCCCAAAGCTATGTTCAAAATAACAAAAAGATGTATAACGAATCCGTAAAGCTTTTCTTCCCTTAAAGTTATCCTTTCCTTTTCTATGACAACACCGTTTATTCCCATTCTTTGGGGAGTTGCAACGGTATTTGTGACAACATCCGCCTGAGCGCGGTTTGCACCCAGTTTTTCGATGGGCATATAGATCCTCAATACCGTCTTCATAAAGTAGATGGCATTAAGGATAGTACTTATTCCCAAAACTATAAGGGCAGGGAGCATCTTGGCATAAGTAAGCGAAACCGCCGCGTCCATGAACTGCAGTTTACTTATGAATCCCGAAAAGAGCGGTATACCGACCATCGACAAAGAACCTGTCAAAAATCCGATACCGGCGATCTTGTTCCTGTGCGCGGAACCTGTGAGGTCTATAAAGTGTCTTGAGCCGTGTGAAACATCCGTCAATCCGATCGCTGAGATAAAGAGCATCGACTTTGTTGCGGCATGAGATAAAATATGGAAGATCGAAGCTACCATTCCGGCACGCGTTCCCATACCGAAGCCCATGTATATATAGCCTATCTGTGCGATAGATGAAAAGGCTATCATCCTTCTTATGTCGTTTTCCCTTATCGCACTTACCGATCCGCTTATCATCGCAATGAGCCCAAATACGAAAAGGACGTTCAAAAGCCTTGATGACTTTACGGTATCAAAGCCTATCACTCTGTAGAAGATCTTTATAAGAAGGAAAATGTATCCTTTTGAAACCAAGCTTGATAATATGGCAGCCGATGAAACCGTTGAATAGCCGTAAGCATCCGGCAGCCAGCTGTGGAACGGGAAAAGCGCGCTCTTTATGCAAAGTCCCGTCGTTAGTAATGCTATCGTAACAACCAAGGGTACGAGTGACTCCCCGGAACTTACTATCCCTCCGACTGCTTCTTTTATATTGCTCATCAAAAGATGTCCCGTGATATCGTAGGTCATCATTATTCCAAGGAGCAATAATCCGGAGCCTAAAAGCGACATTATCATGTATCTTACTCCGGCTTCTATCGTTCTTCCGTTTTCTCTTATAACGATAAGACCGCAGGCAGAGATCGTGTTTATCTCGACAAAAACATACGCCGTGAAAAGGTCGTTAGTATAAACAAGGGCAAGAAGTGAACTGAAAAGCAGGTTTATGAAAACGTAATAAAGAAATTCCTTGTCACGTGCCACCTCGTCCTTCATCTTGTGGCGTCCGCCCCAGATCGAAAGGAGCATTATGATGCTGAAAAATAGCGCCATTCCCGATTCAAGAACGCCGAACCTTATCTCATTTCCCCAGGGAGCGGGGAATATACCCATCACGTAAACGACAGGCTCACCAAGTTGCAGGCATCCGATAAATGTAGTAAGCGAAAGGCCAAATACCGCAAGGATCACAAGCGTGTTAAGAAGCCTTGCGGCTTTACGCGGAAGTCCGGAGCTTATTATGGCTGCGAACATGCATATCAATATGGAGATTGCCGGGAAATTCCGAACAAAGCCCATCAAAGCCCCTCCTTCTTTAACTTCATTGAGATCTCGTCAAGGTTTAAGGTGTGATACCTTTTATAAAGCCTTATGGTAAGTGACAGCATAAGTGCCGTAACAGATACCGAAACAACGATACCTGTAAGAACAAGTCCCGAAGGTATCGGATTTATATATCTTGAAGCATCGGTTATCCCGTCAGTGATGATGGGAGCTGCATGGCCGTTTATATATCCTTTTTCCGCAAGGAAAAAATACATCCCCGAGTCCATGATGTTAAGTCCGATGATCTTTTTTATGAGGTTAGGCTGCAGGAGCAGATTTCCGAAGCCTATACAGAAAAGGATTAGCGCTATAGCCTCTGTATAATTGGCCGCAAGATTAGGTCCCATATCCTAGAGTCCTCCTCTTCTAAATAGCGCATAAAACGCATACATCGTGCATGCAACTTCTATCCCTACCGCGATATCAATAGGCAGTATTATGCCGCCCGATAAAATATGTCCGGGGATACCAAGCGGAATGTGATTATTTATCCCGTTTGCTCCCGTTAAGTAAAAGTAAGAGCCTATAAGCCCGTACATGCATAAAGCGGTGATCTTTGCGATCTTATAAACTGTCTCATCAAAAAATCTCTGCGTCTTTGTAAATCCGAAAGCACTGACAAAAAGGATCATCCCGGCTCCCATGATGGCACCGCCCGAGAATCCTCCTCCCGGTGATAACTGTCCGTTAAGGATAACGTATATTCCGAAAATAAAGATGATCGGGCAAAGAACTTTTGCCGTCATCATAAGGATATCGTCACGCTTTGTTTCATATTTAGAATCGGTATCCTTATGCGCTTTAAGTATCTTTTCATCGATAAGAAGCATGCACATTACGCAGCACGTCGCGATAAAAAGTACGTTCGTCTCACCGAAAGTGTCAAACGCCCTGTATGTCAGGATGATACCCGAAACTATGTTCACAGCACCGGTTTCGGTAAGACCGTTTTCTATGTATCTTTGCTCTACTATGCTTGAATTGGCAGGAGTCCCCGGATCTCCGACAGGCGGAAGGTATGAAACCGTAAACACAAGTGCAAGCGCAAGCGCCACGCAGAACAGAACCGCAGATACCTTATATACCCAGTTAAAGGCCTTAAGCTCCGTGTTTTTCCTGACATCAAAGACATCATATCTGACCTTCGCTACTTCTATCTCATGCTCCTTTAGCGTAGGTTCTTTTTTGATATGGTCCTCGTAAGCCCTCTTCATCTTCAGGTTGCTGTAAAGGATATCGTTTTCTCCTTCATACCAGCTTTTGAAGCCTGATTTTTTTACGGGCTTTTCGTCATTTACAACGGTATTGGGTTCTTTGGCTTTGAGCATTTCATTGATCTCATCCTGCGTCATTTTCGCCATCCTCCTTTACCGTATCTTCATCATCGCTTATATCTTCCCCTTCTTCTTCGGGGTTATTAAGAACGCCATGTATCTTCTTTAGCGTAACAAAAAAGAGTATACTGGTAACTCCCGCTCCGACCGCCGCTTCGGTTATCGCAAGGTCGGGCGATTCGATTATCACCCAGACTATACTCATCACAAGACTGTATGCCATAAAGATAAGGACCGAATTTAAAAGGTTCTTTGAAAATGTCACAGAAATGGCACACACAATAAGTATTGCAAGGAGGATATACATAAAGAGACTGTTATTCATCTTCATCCTCCTCAAAATCTTTTTTCATCTTATCGGATAAGGGAGCATCCAGTTGAACATCGACGTATTTGTTTATCTCCTCATCCGTCATCGCCTCAAGATGGCTTATAAGGTGCGAAGCCGTAGGCGAAGCAAACCAAAGAAACAAAATGACAAGCAGTATCTTAGCAGAGACCATATGAACTCCGCAGATAAGAACCAGCCCGAAAAGGCAGATAAATATACCAAGAGTGTCGCCCATTCCGGCTGCATGCATCCTGTTAAGTATGTATTTGTATTTAACAAACCCTATAAGTTCAAAACAGAATATTATGACTCCCAGGATCAAAAGGATAAGTCCCAGGACAGTACATATCGCACTAACTATTCCCATCCTTTTTCTCCTTTACTTCCTGTGAATGCTTCTTTTCCAGATAAACGCCAAGATACACGCGGCAAAGAACGACTACCGCAAGGAACGAGATCAT
>JAILCX010000082.1 GCA_024690205.1 Lachnospiraceae bacterium
CAGGCATCAGGTGCAAAAGAAGATTCTCTCATAAAGATATATCTTGATGCCGGATCAGAGCTCAATGTCTTACAGAGCAAATTGGGTCCCAACGATACATATGAAGTGGATACGCCAAACTCTACGATGGCGGTTCGAGGAACGACCTTCCGTGTAACTGTTTATACCGCAGAAGACGGAATGGTATATACATTGCTCGAGGTTACCGATGGCGTTGTCAATGTCCGCCTTAAGACAAAGGACGGTTCTTATAACGGAGTTTCCCGTGATTTTGGTGCCGGTGAAAGTGCCCTCATCCGCGGCAACTTTGATTTTTCCGAATTCGTAACGAGCGACCTTCTTGATGATAACGACCTTGATATGGAAGGAGTAAACGGTACGGATAAACTCCTTCTTGCATACGATAAGCTTCCCGAAGACGGAATGGCAAGACTTATCGCTTTGCTTGAAAACGGCGGACTTATTAAAGAGGGCGAAGATAAAGAGCCCGAAACCGTAAAAGAAGATAAGATGATCATAGAGCCTTCTCCCTCACCTTCACCTTCTCCTTCACCCACACCGGGTCCCGAGGATGAGGATGAAAATGATGGCGAAAACGGTGATGAGAACGATGAAGATAACGAAGATGGCATGACTCTTCCTTCTAACAGCATAAAAGCAAGAATGTGGGAAGAAGCAAGACACGCCGTAGTCGGAACGGATGCAGAAACGGGATGGCTCATCCTTTCAGAGGGAACACTTTTTGATACCCAGTTCTACCGCACAAACAATCCCGATGTTGTTAAAAATTTCGGCGGTGATGAGACGTCCTTGATAGCACACTACCTTAATTTCGGAAAGATGGAAGACCGTCCGCCCAACGAAAGAGAATCCATGCTCAAAGCAAAGGCATGGGCTGATTACGTTGAGCGCGTAAGGCTCGAAGAAGAGGAAGCAGAGCGCTTAAGACGCGAAGAGGAAGAAAGAAACAGAGCAGCCAATGCAGCACCTGCTGAAGATAATCAGAGCGGTGGTTCTTCGGGAGTACCAAAGGCATATGTGGATAATAGTAGTCGCGTATGGTTAAACGGGACTCAGATTGGAAGTTATAGGACAGTTAATGGACACCCTTCTATAGCATTTGATTCATCAGGTGTACTTGCAAATTCACCTGTGAGTATTACTTCGCCTTTTGATATTAACGGTTATACAATTAGCAGCTTAAAGGATATTAACTGGATAGATTCTTCAGATCCGCAATCCGATGTCACGGTATCCCTTGGAGGCCATACTGTAGAGATAGGACAGAACAATAATGGTCACACGTATAAGCTTGATAATACTGATTATACTAATAATGGTGGTGTGCAAGCGTTACAAACTGCTGTTGACGCATTATAATAAGATTATACAGATTAACAGAATCCCTCTTTCCCATCTCGGGAAGGAGGGATTTTTTTACCTATTATGCAATGCTATAATGTTTGTATGGCAGACAAAACGGAAAATACGATAAATGAAACACTTTCGATACCGGATAAAAACATAGTCCTTATAGGAATGCCCACTTCGGGAAAAAGCACTGTCGGTGTCATTCTTGCAAAAGTGCTGGGAATGGACTTTGTAGATACGGACATTATCATCCAGCAAAAGGAAGGATTAAAACTTAATAAGATAATCGAAGAAAAAGGTGAAGAGGGTTTTCTTAAGACAGAAGAAAAGGCACTGCTTGACCTTGAATGTGAAAACACCGTAATAGCAACAGGCGGAAGCGCCGTTTACAGCAGAAGTGCAATGGAACATCTCAAGCAGATCTCAACAGTCGTATATTTAAGAATTGAACCTACCGAACTAAAAAAGCGGCTTAAAGACACCAAGGAACGTGGTGTTATCTTAAGGCCGGGAGAAAGCATTGATGAGATGTTCAGATCCCGTGCCGTGCTTTATGAAAAATATGCGGATATCACGGTCAGTGAAAACAGCAAGACCATCGAAGATACCGTACGCATGATATGTGACCGGGTATGATAGATATACATATACATGATCTTCAAGGAGGGAAACACATGAAAGTACTTATACTTAACGGAAGTCCTACGGTTGGGGGAAACACATCGATTGCTTTGGATGAGATGGTCAGGGTCTTTGATGACGAAGGCATCGAGACTGAGCTTATCCAGATCGGAAATAAAGACATAAGGGGATGCATAGCCTGCGGTACATGCTTTAAAAACGGAAAGTGTGTTTTTGATGATGCCGTAAATGAGATCGCACCCAAACTTGAAGATGCAGACGGGCTCGTTGTAGCGTCTCCCGTTTATTATGCATCGGCTAATGCTACGCTCATAGCTTTGCTGGACAGGCTTTTTTACAGCACTCATTTTGATAAGACGATGAAGGTCGGAGCAAGTGTAGTTGTTGCACGACGCGGCGGATGTTCGGCAACATATGATGAGCTTAACAAGTATTTTACGATCAGCGGAATGCCGGTTGCTTCAAGCCAGTATTGGAACAGTGTGCACGGTAATTCAAAAGGCGAAGCAAAAGAAGATAAAGAAGGCCTCCAGACCATGCGTACTCTTGCACGCAATATGAGTTTCCTTATGAAGAGCATTGCGCTTGGCAAAAAAAAGTACGGCCTTCCCGAAAAGGAAGAGCATGCCTGGACAAATTTTATCTGAACTGAAATAATGCTGTTTGAGGCAGCTTTTTGCAACTTACCATCGAATTAATACATCTTACATCTAAATCCGTTTCCTCATTATTTCTTTTGGCATATCATCTGATCATCAGATAACAAAAGAAAGGAAACGGATAAGATGAATTCCATAGAGATCAGAAACCTTACAAAAAAATACGGAAACTTTACGGCGGTAAACAATATTTCCTTTGAAGTCGAAGCAGGATCCATGATCGGATTCCTAGGAGTAAACGGTGCCGGTAAGTCCACTACCATAAACATGCTTTCTACGATTTTGACACCTGACGGGGGAGAAGTTAACGTTTGCGGATACAGACTTGGAAAGCAGGATATGGAAATAAGAAAGTCGATAGGCGTTGTGTATCAGTCTAACGTACTTGATAATCTTCTTACCGTTAAAGAAAACCTGGTGCTTAGGGCAAACATAGCCGGCCTTTCAAATGAAAAGATAAATAAAAGGCTTAAAGATCTTTCGGATCTTCTCAAACTAGAAAGCATCTTGAACAAGAAATACCAGCTTTTATCGGGAGGCCAGAAAAGAAGATGCGAAATAGCGTTAGCCCTTATGCATTCTCCTAAGATTTTGTTTTTGGATGAACCGACCACGGGATTAGATCCCGCCACAAGGATAGATGTGTGGGAGACGATCAAGCTTCTTAGAAAAGCAGAGGACATGACGGTGTTCTTAACCACACACTACATGGAAGAAGCATCTACCGCAGATAAGATCGTAATAATTGATAGAGGAGAGATCTTAGCGGAGGGTACACCTTTTGAGTTAAAGGAAAAATACGCTAAAGACAGACTTAAGCTTTATTTTTCAAAAGAAAAAGAAAGAACCATTAAGTCATTTTTTAAAGAAGAAGCTTACAAGACAACCAAGTACGGAGCAAGAGTTTATTTAAATTCATCCATCGAAGCAATAAAAGAACTGGAGCCTGTTAAAGATCTGATCGAAGGCTTTGAAGTGATCCAGGGAAATATGGACGACGTATTTTTAAATGTTACAAAGAAAGATGAGGAGACAGCATGAAACAGTTTTGGGCATTAAATAAAAGAAACATAAAGTTATATTTTAAAGATCACTCAGCGGTTTTCTTTTCAATTTTATCAATGCTGATAGTGATCATGCTCATGGTTTTCTTTCTGGGAAACATGGCAAACGCTTCTATATTGAATGCGGTTAGTAATATTCCGGGAAGAGATCTTGAAGCGGATACATTAAAGGTAAAAGAAATGGTCTATTTATGGACCGTTGCCGGCATCATTACAATAAATGCTGCAAGTGTAACCCATTCCTTTTACACAAACATGATCAAGGACAGGGGTGACAATAAGCTAAATTCAATACTTGTAATGCCTATAAAAAGAAGCCATATCACGGCATCATTCGTGTTTGGGGCATGGTTTGTAAGCGTTATAATGGGATGCTTAGCATTACTTGTAACCCAGATCATAGGAGTGATAAGAGGATTCGAAGTTTTATCTTTTTTAACGATTTTAAAAGTATTATTGATTATTTCGATAAACGCTTTTGTTTATGCATCAATCATGTTTTTCTTTGCTTCCATAGTTAAAAGTGACAGCGCATGGGGAGCGATCGGAATCATAATAGGTACTCTTTCAGGTTTCCTCGGAGGAATATACTTATCGGTCGGCGACTTGAGCGAAGGCGTTGTGAAGGTACTTAAGTGCTTCCCGTTTATATACGGAACGAGCGTGTTAAGGGAAGTGATGCTTGATGCTTCGGAAGATGCTTTCTTTGAAGGGACCCCCGAGATCATAAGGCAGTCCGTTGACGCGGCTATGGGAAACAGCCTTACTTTATTTGGAAAAGAATTGTTAGGCGGCGGAAAAATAGGTATACTTTTATCTGTTGGATTAGTATTTATGATCCTTTCAACCTTAATAATCACATTTTCTAAAAAGAAAGACAGATAATGAAGATAACTATTGAGACACCACTGCCGGGTGAAGAAGACGAGATCATCATAAAGATGGCTGAGCTAAGCGATGAAGTCTTAAAGACTATCCGGCGTCTTAAGGACGGTGCAGGCAACGAGACAATGGCTGTTTATGCCGATGAAAGCATAAGGATGATACCTACAGGAGCGATCCTTTACTTTGATGCCACCGACAATCGTGTGTTTGCTTACACCAAAGATAACTGTTTTGAAACAAAAAAGAAGCTCTTCGAGATTGAGGAGCTTCTTCATGGCACAGCGTTTTTGCGTATATCAAAAAACGCAATAGTAAATATAAAGGCTATCGATCACTTAAGCCCCGAGTTTAACGGACGCTTTATCGCAAGCCTTAAAAACGGAGAAGATATCATCATCTCAAGAGGATACGTTCCGGAGCTTAAAAAGAAGCTTGGTATAGGAAAGTAAGACGGAGGAATCGTCATATCATGAAAGCATTCATATCGGATTTCATTAAATTTTTTCTTATCATAAATTCAGCTATAATGCTGATCGTCTATCTTAATATATTTAAATACGACACCATATGGACATCGATCATACCGCAGATATTCTGTGCCGGTTTTTTGACATCATTGGCTACAACGGCTTTCTTTTCGCTTAATCCGAAAAAGCCCATAAGTGTGCCTTTGCGTGTGATCCTTTATATTGCATTTTATTTCGTACTTTGTGTGATCATCATGACACTTGGTTCATTGTTTAACTGGTTTGATCTTTCGCTTAAGGGTGCTATGTTCGTTGCATTAAGTGTTGCGGGCGTATTTATCATCACGGCATTTATTTCACATATACTCTCGAGGTTTGAAGCCGACGAAATGACGAATGCTCTTAAGAACTTTAATGAGCCGGGAGATGACGATTGAACAGTATTCTTTCGTATTTTAGATAAAAGTATTGACTTTAAAAAAGGCTTTTGATACAATTTCATTTGCGCGGTTTGAACCGAGCAAATAAATAGATATGCAGGGGTATCGAAGAGGTCATAACGAGGCGGTCTTGAAAACCGTTTGTCGGCAACGGCACGTGGGTTCGAATCCCACCCCCTGCGGTATTAGAAGGTCCCGAAACGATTGAAAATTCAACGTTTCGGGATTTTGTTTTCCTATCGGGACCAACCCGGGAAAAATCGGGACCTAGTTGAAAACCGCTTCCAGCAAGGATTTCGGTAGTTCCCTGTCCTCGGAACGCCTGTAATGCCGCGTCATATCGACTGTGGTGTGTCCGGCGATCTGGCGGATCGTCTCTTCTTCAGCACCGGCATCATAAAGAGCTGTTATCCCGTAAAAACGAAATTTGTGGGAGCTGTAATACGGAACTCCGGCTTCTCTGCAAAACTGCTTTAGCTTTTCATTAAAATTCTGTTCCGTAATGGACATGCTTCCTTTGGACTGAATAATATAGTGCCTGTCACCGTTTAAATCTCTTAACTGCTTTAAAACTTTTGCTGCTTCGGTACTTACCGGCACCCAGCGTCTTCCTTTCTTGGAATGACTCTTTGTGTAGGGAACATCTATATCTGATCTCTTGTAGCCGTCTTTTTCAACTTTTACGATCTGATGCCATATAAGGAGTTTCCCGTTATCTTCATCATAGTCGTCCCATGTTAGTGCCCTTAATTCACCAAGCCTTAAGCAAAGGCAGGCTGCAAGCTGGACAGCTAATGAATATACTGTCTGTTGAGGAAGATTTCTCAGATAACGAAGAAGCTTATCTCTCTCTTCTTTGGTATAGACTTCCTGCGAATTATCCTTTGGCTCGGCAAATTTCAATCCCGGGAATCGAGTTCTTGATGGATTGGCGCTTACGATATCTCCCAACATCGCATAATCAAAGATCATGTTTAAGAGCGTATGAGCCTTCATAAAGGCCTTTTGGGTAACTTCACCGTTCTTGCATACCTCACGCTTGAAATAGCGTAGTATATGGCTTGATTTAATGCTTCTGATGTCCATCGATGCAAGACTCTTGTCTTTATAGAACCTATTCCAGGTACTTAGATCGTAATGAGCTGTCTGTGAACTGATGCTTGCATCATTGCACCGGTCAATGTAATAGCTTTTAAAGATTGATGCCAGACTCATTTTGCTCTCCTGAGGGATGCCCTCATAGTAGCAATAGAGTTTTCGATACAAACCATCTTCAGTCCTGGCTGAGAACTCTTTATACGTTCCGTCCCGGGTCAGCACTTCAGTCCAATAATATTCAGTTGTTTTTCCGTTCTTTTTCTTTTGTTTAGTTCTGATTGTTCCCTTGTGAACACTGTCCACATAGTTTTTTATAAAACCTGATTCCTGTTTCTTCAAAGCATCAAGGTATTCAGAACCCTCCGAAGAAAGTGTACCATCTTTTCGCTGTTGTTCCAATATCGCTGTAAGTTCAATTTGATTCACCTATAAAATGTTCATGGCCCCTTAGTGTTACTTTGCCTGAAATACGTTCAAGAAAAAAGACCATACCTCCTAATTCTCAGTCCACGAAAATGGGAGGATTTTTAACCTGTTTACAAAAAATTAGGAAAAATGGGAAAACTATTATCATTTACAGGTGTTTGATACAATATTAAAATCAGGATTGTAAAGATTATAACTTTAAATATAAATGAGTATGACAAATAGAAATATGAGGTCGGATGATATGAAGTGTGAACTCTTAGCAGAATCAAATCTTGCGTTGCTGTCTAACTTTATTGACGATATGAACACAAAATACGATGAGGTAGTGCTGAAAGCGTTTTTGGATGAAAAGAACGCATACGGTT
>JAILCX010000089.1 GCA_024690205.1 Lachnospiraceae bacterium
GGTAGATAGGTTCAAGGTGTAAGCATGGTAACATGTTCAGCTGATGAATACTAATAGACCGAAAGCTTATCCAAGCAAATGTCTGATCATATGTGTTCGGTTTTGAGGGTACTTAAAGGGTACCTTGAAACTCGTAATGCACGAGAAAATTCCTCCCTCGGTGATCAAAGATCACCTCGTGAGTTTTTTCTCGTAGTATGATTTAATCCACAGTCGTTCTTAGGTGTGCGAGCACCCCACGAACTCCTGTGAGCTTAAATCGCATTACTCGTATTCCTCGATAGCTCAATGGTAGAGCATTCGGCTGTTAACCGAAGGGTTGTAGGTTCGAGCCCTACTCGGGGAGCTTGTTTTTTTATTTATTTAGGCTCCGTGGTCAAGAGGTTAAGACATCGCCCTTTCACGGCGGTAACACGGGTTCAATTCCCGTCGGAGTCACTAAAGTTCCTCCAACGGCATTGAACGTTCGGTTCACGATGGATGTGCCGATCGTTCACAGCGACACCTTCGGTGTCTTAATTCCCGTCGGAGTCACTAAGAATTTCTTTTTACAACCTTTATTCTGGACCCTTAGCTCAGTTGGTTAGAGCTACCGGCTCATAACCGGTCGGTCCTGGGTTCGAGTCCCCGAGGGTCCACTTCAGAGTCGACATTATTTTGTCGGCTCTTTTCTATATCTTCCAAAATATATTCCGTCATCTATAAAACTTTCAGCTTCTGATACCCACATAGGAAATTTGCCAGTAGATAAAGCGGTCTGGCCGTTAAGCATGCCGGTATGGAACGATAAGTGACGATATTGACGAAGAACCAGCTCCATACGTGTGTAAATGCACTTTTCGGGTTTCTCGTAAAGCATTTCATCTGTCAGTGAATCAAGATATGACATTGTCTTTTCTTCTATACGATCAAGATATTCAAGCAGCTGCTCATCTGTTAGGACAACATTGGTAGGATTATCCGGATTATCCATTCCTTCTTCATGAAAATCAGGCTCATCGTACACAAACGGGTTAAAAAACCATTTGTCGGCCGAGTGCAGAGCGTGATATGCCCATCGCCAGCATGGTGCACCACAGCATAGAGCATCCCGGTCATAGGCTCTGATAGATGTTCTGATATTCAGAAAATTTGGTTTAACAGTTTCTTTAATGATCTTGCATAGTTCGTTCATTTTTTTCTCCTTTTGAAAGATACTTGATTTTTTTTTGTTACGATTCTATACTAACAACAAAACTAATATCAGTAAATTTGAAATAAACGATGGAAAGATTCGGAAAATATGAATAATATATTCTTGAAGTTTAAATTAGGAAGGACTACAAATGACGATCACACAGCTAAATACTTTTATTAAGATAATCGAATCAGGCAGTTTTTCTTCTGCGGCGGACATCCTGGGGTACGCCCAGTCTACCGTGACTACACAGATAAAGCAGCTGGAGGAAGAACTTAACTGTCAGCTTTTTGACCGTCTGGGCAAGACTGTTTCCCTGACATCTGCCGGTGAAAGACTGATAACCTATGCGGAAAGAATGCTGCAGTTGGAGAGGGATATTCATCTGGAGGTTTCCGATGAAGTAGATCCTGCAGGTGTACTGAAGATCGGAGTTTCCGAATCTCTTTGTATCAATCGCTTTCCGGAGATATTGATGAAGTTTAACAGGGTTTATCCAAGGATTGAACTGAGGCTTCAGTTTATTAATCACGAAGACATTCAGGATCTTTTGCAGAAAGGAGAATTGGATATTGTATATACGTTGAATCCTCTTATCGAAGGAGATTCACTTAGTATTCTATACAAAAAGAGAGAAACTTTGGGTTTTTATGCATCGCCGGAATTTGCTCTGCCTAAAAAGACGCTGACTGAAAAGGATCTGGCGCAGATCCCGCTGCTCCTTACAGGACATAATTGTAATTTCAGGAACATGCTCATGAAAGACCTGAAAAAGCATAATATTTCACCTCAGATCGCCCTGGAAACGAGCAGTAAGGAGATACTCAAACAATTTGCAGGAAACGGATACGGGGTTGCATTTATTCCGGACGTGACTGCCAAAACAGAGCTTAACGAAGGCCGACTTAAAAAACTTGGGTGGAGGGGTGATGATTTCCCGGTTTATTCGCAGGTGATAATCCACAAAGACAAGTATTTAAGCAGAGCTGTCATAGAATTGGTTGACCTGATAAAGGGAAATAACTCATAAAGAATAATTTAAGATTTTACTTGAAAAGAATTTTTAATTCGATTAGCCTTTTCTTAGGACGTCCGAATCTTACCTAAGAGGAGGCTTTTTATTTAGATGAATAAGGAACAATTGCACAGGTATATTTCACAAAGTAAGGGAAATGAGAGCAATATCTGCCAGATCTACGTGATCAAGGATGGTGAAGTGGTATATGATGACTGTTGGCACGGCTTTAAGACAGAGGATTCTATGAATGTCAATTCCGTGACCAAGGGTATTGTGTCACTTCTAGCAGGAATCGCACTTGATAAGGGATGTATTAAGAGCGTAGACCAAAAGGTTATGGATTTCTATCCGGATTACACGGTAAAGCGTGGGGAAAAAACCATCTATGATGTTACAGTCAGACATCTGCTTACAATGACCGCTCCGTATAAGGGTAAGTCAGAGCCATGGAAAAAGGTGTGCACATCAAACGACTGGACACTTACTACACTGGATTATCTGGGAGGACGCAATGGTATAACCGGAGAGTTCAGGTACGCAACGCTGGGGATTCAGATTCTGGTTGGGATAATAGAGAGAGCAACCGGAGAAAAATGTTTTGACTTTGCCAACAAATATTTGTTTGATCCGCTGGGCCTTCCTAAAAGGATTTTGCATGGAGACAGCTCCAAAGAAGACCAGTTTGATTTCTTTATGAACAAGAATCCGAGAAGACCGGAGTGGTATTCGGACCCGCAGGGAACCGTAACTGCAGGATGGGGAATCTGTATGTCAGCCAAAGATATGGCTGTGGTCGGAGAACTGATCCTTAACGGTGGAATACACGGCAAAAAAAGAATAATCTCTGAAAAATATCTGCACGATATGCTAAAGCCCCATCTTAAGCTGGGAGAGAGAATGGGCTTTATGAATTACGGATATCTGTGGTATAAGCCTTATGATGACAGAGATGTTTATGCTGCGATCGGCGACAGCGGCAATATCATCTATATCAATAAAGACGAAAATGTATCCGTAGGCATTACAGGAACATTTAAGCCGCGAATTTTTGACAGAGTGCAGTTTATTGAAGAAAAGGTACTGATATGAGCAGGATACTTAATCTCTTTATCGTGATATTGGAGCTTGTGGCTTTTGCCAAGGTGCACAAGAACAGGAGCTTTAAACAGGGTCTTATCTTTTATACCCAGTTGTCAAACATTGTGACACTGGTGTCATCTGTTGCTTTTGTGATCCTTGGCCCCGGATACTATGTAGAGGTTTTAAGGTTGTTATCCTCCAGTATGCTGACCATGACGTTTTTTGTCACGGCATTCATTCTGGTTCCGATGTCAGGCAAGTTAAAGGAATTGATGCTTACGGGAAGCGGACTTTACCATCACCTGATCATTCCGGTTATTTCGGTGATATCTTATCTTTTTGCCGAAGACAGAGCGTCTGCCATATGGATCTGTTTGCCGGTTATTATAACGCTTATCTATGGCATTATCATGGTTTATTTAAATGCCAGAGAAAAGGTTGACGGACCGTATCCATTCTTTCAGGTCAAAAGACTGGGAGGAGAGGCTACTTTTATATGGATGGTAATGCTTTTGCTTGCCGTCGGGCTTTTATCGGGAGCATTAAGTTTAAAAGGGTCGCAAAAGACGGAAGTTAAGTATGTGTTTGTTCATGGGCTTGCAGGATGGGGAAGCTATGATCCCATAAACGAATTCTTTCCTTACTGGGGATTGTCCGGTGGAAGTGTAATAAGATATCTAAATAATCACGGTTATGACAGTTATGCGGCATCGGTTGATCCTACGGGAAGCGCGTGGGATCGGGCTTGTGAGCTTTATGCCCAGCTTACGGGAACAAGGGTTGATTATGGAGCTTTTCACAGTCGTGAGGCAGGACATGAACGTTTTGGAGAGGATTTTAGCAACAGAGCCCTGCTTAAAGAATTTGATAACTCAAAAGTAACTCTTATCAGTCATTCATTTGGCGGGGTAACTGTAAGACTATTTACGGAGATTTTAAAGAACGGTTCCGAGGAAGAAAGAGCTGCTACGGATGAAGATGATCTTTCACCGTTTTTCAAAGGAGGCAACGGGGACAATATCCTTGCAGTAGTGACTCTTGCCGCACCAACAAACGGAACAACGGCATATGATCTTTATGAAGACGAAAGCTTTGACCTTAAATCAATAGATATACCCGAAGAATATGAAAAGTATAGCGGTGCAGTATCTAAACGTACAAGAGCCGAACAGGACGGAAGAGCATCTTGGGACTATGCTTCTTATGATATGCATATCGACAATGCGCTGGAGATGAACAGGAAAATATCAACGTTTGATGATGTATACTATTTTGCTTACCCGTTTTCCTCGGTAACAGTGGATGAAAATGGTGGTGTTTATCCTGACCCTTCCATCACTGAGAACATCTTTATGAAGGGGGCTATCTACATGAGCGAATATGAAGGCATAACGAAAGGCGGAACGGTGATAGACAGTTCATGGCAGCCAAATGACGGCCTTGTGAACGTTATCTCGGCTGGTGCTCCTTTTGACGCTCCGAGCACCGATTACAATGAGGATGTCACCCTAAAGCCGGGAATCTGGTATGTCATGCCTGTAACCCGTGGGGATCATATGTCGGTACAGGGCGGGCTTACGAAGAGAGTCAACGTGAAGCCGTTTTATCTGGGCCTCGTTGGGATGTTGGCCAAACTGTGATCGGGCAAAACAATTATATTGCTCTTACTGGATCAAAGAGGAGTCAAAGAGAACCGTCCCCGATGAACCCGAAGGGAGTCAAAGAGAACCGTCCCCGATGAACCCAATGGCACGAGGAAATCGCTGAGGTGTTGACAAAGAGATAAAAAGAATGTAAGATAACGTTGTTACGTAACAACGTTATCTATTTGTTTGCGGAGTTCTTTATGAGAAAAGAAAACGATCAGGGAACAAGAGAAGCGCTTATAGCTTCAGCAAAAAAAGAGTTTCTTGAAAAGGGATACAATAAGGCTTCCCTAAGGAGTATATGTTCCGATGCTGGTTTAACAACCGGCGCGCTTTACTTTTTATTTGAAAACAAAGCAGACCTTTATTCCGCCATCGTTGATCCTCCGCTTAACGGGCTTAAGCAGATACTCGGCAGACATTTTGAAGAAGACCGTAAAGAAGCTGCCATGATCAGTTCGCTTGACGAAATGGATTTGGATCACAGCTGGATAAGCGATATGATAGTCAGTTATATATATGAGAACTACGACAGCTTCATGTTGCTTCTTACGGCTTCCGAAAATACGAAATATGAGAATGTCGTGGATGAATTTGTTGAGCTGGTCGATAATTCGGTAGTGATGATGATGCAGAATATCAAAGGATATACCTATGATAAATACATGTCCCACTGGATGTCGCATATTTCAATAGATGCATTTATCCATGAGATAAAACATGAAAAGGATGTAAATACAGCAAAAAAAAGATTAAGCAGTATCCTAAATTACCTTGTTATGGGATGGCTGAATCTTGCCCTTGTAAAAAAGTAAATTAAATAAAAAGCTATCATTGATCCGCTTTTTGGATTATCAGACATGATTCCGAAAGCGGATAAAAAATAACAACAACATAACAATGTTATGTAAGATAAAAAGGAGAAAAAATCATGTATCTTGAGATCAAGGATGTAAAGAAAAGCTATGGTTCCGGCGGAAGCTACGTGCAGGTTTTAAAGGGCGTTAATACCGGAGTTGAAAAGGGACAGATGTGTGTCATACAGGGAACTTCGGGTTCGGGAAAATCCACTTTGCTAAACTGCATAGGCGGCCTCGATATAATGGACTCCGGCTCGATCAAAGTTGACGGGACTGAAGTATTCGGCATGAAAGGGGATGCCCTTTCGGATTATAGAAGAGATAATCTTGGATTTGTCTTTCAGTTTTATAATCTGGTCCCTAACCTGACGGTAAGGGAAAATATTCAGGTATGCGAGTATCTGGCCGATGATCCTCTTGATATGGATGAACTGCTTGATGTTTTGGGACTTACCGAGCACCAGAACAAATTTCCGGCGCAGCTTTCGGGTGGACAGCAGCAGCGTTGCGCCATTGCGCGGGCACTTATAAAGAATCCAAAGCTCCTTTTGTGTGATGAACCTACAGGTGCTCTTGATTCAAATACTTCAAGGGATATCCTTATCCTGCTTGAAAAGATAAATGAAAAATACAAAACGACCATGCTCATCGTTACTCACAATAATTCGATCAAAAACATGGTACACAAAGTCATCTTCCTTAAAGACGGCATAGTAAAAAATGAATATATGAACGAAAAACGTGTACCGGCATGTGAATTGGAGGATCTGTGATGAACAGGATATTGAGAAAAAGGATTCCGAGACAGATAAGGGCTGACTATTTCAGACTTGGCTCGCTTTTCCTTATCATAGCCATGTGTATGTATATCGTTATCTCATTGGTGGATGCGGCAGAAGTAGTAATAAAGGGTACTGAGAAAAACCAGGCTGATTCACATCTTGAAGACGGCCAGTTCACTGTGTTTTATCCCTTATCGGATGAGTGCATCGATGAGATAAAAAATAAAGGAGTGACGATAGAACCTCATTTTTCATTTGATGTTACGCTTGATGACGGCACTGTCATTAGAGTATTTAAAGACAGGGAACTCATAGATACCGTTGCCCTTGATAACGGAACGAGCCCCTCTGATGAGACCGACATTGTTTTGGAAAAAAGATACTGTGAAGAAAATGATATCAAAACGGGCGACAGGATCCTTATAAGCGGTAAAGAAATAACGGTAACAGGTATCGGCAGTTCCGTAGACTATGACGCACCGCTTAAGAAACTTTCGGATGCGGCTGTAGACAGCACTATATTCGGAACCGGTTTCATGACACCGGAAGGATATGAGCGATTAAAGGAGTCAGATAAAGGCGGGACGGAAGATTATACCTATGCATTTTTGCTAAACGGAAAAATGAGTTCGGACGATCTGAAGCAGATGATAAAGGATTTTGATTTTGACTATAAGTCAGTTGATGATCCGTTTTATATTGAGATGCTTGATGATACATACGGCAAAAAGGATGAGATAACGGATGGGATCGATGATCTTTATGACGGGGCATCGGAACTTTATGACGGAACGGTAGAACTTAATGATGGCGCCGGAGAACTGTATGACGGCACGATTGAACTTGAAAACGGTCTTGGTGAGCTTAAAGATGGTGGCAAAAAGCTTGATAACGGTGCACGTAAGCTCGTAAATTCACTTTCAGTGATACCCGGAGCTTCGGATGCAACTTCCCCGCTTGTAAAAGGGACTTCGGATCTGAACGAAGGGATGAAGGAGGCATATGAAGGCGCAACGGAATTGAAAGAAGGTGCATCTGAACTGTATGACGGAACGAACGAGCTTAAAGACGGAGCCGGAGAATTATACGACGGAGTAAAAGAGTTAAAGGATCGCTCGGAAGAACTTCTTGATGAGATATTTAAAGAATCACCCGATAACCTGACTGCATTTATCCTTAGGAATGATAACTTAAGGATTGGTGGTGCTTCGGGGGATATTGAGATCAACAAGACAATCGGAATGTTTGAAGGAGTAATTGTCATAATCCTCTTTACATACGTACTTTCCGTATTTGTTATACATCAGATTCAGGAGGAGAGCAGTACGATAGGAGCTCTTTATGCGCTTGGAGTTAAGAAAAAGGATCTCATGAAACACTATATATTTATGCCGACACTGATATCGTTTCTCGGTGGGGCTTGCGGAGCCGTATTCGGATTTAGCGGATTGGGCAGCAGTTTTCAGACGTCGGATTCATATAACTATTATTCGATCCCGGTTTTTGACAAGGTGATCCCGGCATACCTTATTGTGTATGCAGTTGTGATGCCTCCGGTTGTCAGCATGATAGTTAATTATCTGGTCATAAACAAAAGCCTTTCAAGAACAGCTCTTTCTCTTATAAGAAACGAACAGAAGGTATCCCGTACGAAAGATCTTAGACTTCCGGAAATGTCTTTCTTACGCAAGTTTAAAATAAGACAGATGCTTCGGGAAAGAAGGATCGCCCTGACGGTAGTCATAGGAATGGTGATATCCCTTATGATCTTTATGATGGGACTTAACTGTTATGTTCTGTGTGACAGTGTGGGAAAGTATTCAAGCAGAGACACACGATATGAGTACATGTACACATATAAATATCCTTCTGAAAAGGTTGTAGAAGGAGGGGAGGCGTGCTTTGTTAAAACGCTTCAAAAGGAAAGTTTCGGTTATACTCTCGATGTGACCGTGATGGGTATCGATGATGACAATCCGTATATCGATGTAAAACCCGTAAAAGGTAAGAACAGGATAATGGCATCTGATGCCGTTGCTACGAAGTATAACCTCAAACCGGGGGATAAGTTGGTCCTTACCGATAATGCCGATGATATGGATTATGCTTTCACGGTTGAGGATATCGTTCCTTATGCAGTCGGACTTACGGTTTTTATGGATATAGAAAGTTGCAGGGAACTGTTTGGAGAAGACGAGGACTATTACAACGTCGTCATGTCAGACAGAAAACTTGATATAGAAGAAGGAAGGCTCTATTCCGTTAATACAAAAGGGGATACAGACAAGGCGTCGGGAGTTTTTGTTGATCTGATGGCTCCGTTGTTTACGCTGCTTATGACAATGAGCACCGTGGTATTTTGCCTAGTCGTATATCTTATGACCTCTGTAATGATCGACAGATCATCTTTCGGAATATCGCTTATGAAGATCTTCGGATTTAATAAAAAAGAGATCAAAAAACTCTATCTGGACGGAAATCTGATCGTGATAATTATAGGAGCACTGGTAAGCATACCGCTTGCAAAACTGCTGACAGACAGGATGTTTCCTGCATTTGTTTCAAATGTTGCCTGCGGTGTCTACCTTAGATTTGAATGGTATTATTATCCTCTCATATTTATTTC
Organism: Lachnospiraceae bacterium; assembly: GCA_024690205.1. Taxonomy (GTDB): domain Bacteria; phylum Bacillota; class Clostridia; order Lachnospirales; family Lachnospiraceae; genus JAILLW01. Next base: position 9,190 of record JAILCX010000089.1, read on the forward strand.
CATGACAGCCTGCTACGGATTCATCAGCCTGTTGCTTACGGGAAAGCTAAACAGGATGACACCGGCTGAGGTTTTAAAGAACAGAGAATAAAAATATGCTTGAAAAATTAGGGAAAAAAGTATATATTAAGAAAGTCGTTTGATAGACGATGATGGCCTGGTGGCTCAGCTGGTTAGAGCGCCGCCCTGTCACGGCGGAGGTCGTGGGTTCGAACCCCATCCGGGTCGCTTAATATATAATTTCCCGCTGGTGTGGCGGAATAGGCAGACGCAAGGGACTTAAAATCCCTCGGTGGCAACACCGTGCCGGTTCAAGTCCGGCCACCAGCATGAATCTCCGGATGGACCTCAGGGACGGGGTTAGGGGTTCATTTTCAAAAATGTGTGATCAAAAGCTTGGATTCATGAATGTTTCCAAGTTTTTTTATCAAAAGGATTTCTTTTTCGTGTTTTATCAGACCTATGTGAGGTGAAAAATGGGGAATATGTATATTGTTGATGATGGAATAAAACTTGATGCAGTGCTTGATATGCCTTCAGGCAATCCCGAAAAGTGTCCGATCGTAATTATCATTCACGGTATAAGTGGTAACAAAGACGAAAGGCATCTTGTTGAGATGTCCGGGATGCTCCTTGAAAACGGTTTTGCAACGCTCCGTGTCGATATGTACGGACACGGCAAGAGCGAGGGAACATTTTACGATCACACGTATTTTAAGTGGATGACGAACGGAATGAAGGTCATCGACTATGTCAGAGGACTTGATTTTGTCACGGATATTTATCTGTGCGGTCATTCCCAGGGTGGGGTGACGGTTATGCTTCTTGCAGCCCTTAAACATGAATACATTAAGGGCTTGATAGCCCTGTCGCCTTCTGCGATGCGCCCCGAACAGGCAAGGGAAGGCCTCTTTTTCGGAAATAAGTTTGATCCGGAGAGCATACCCGAGGAATTTACTTTGTGGGAGAACAGAAAGATAAGCGGAAATTACGTCAGGGTTTCCCAGACTATACACGTTGAAGATGCCATTGATAAATATAAAGGTCCCGTACTTATTGTAGTCGGAACCGATGATTCACCTGAACTTTTTGAATCCACCAGAGTCTCAGCCGAAAGATACGTTAACTGCAGATACGTGCCTATCGAGGGCGATACTCACTGCTATGACAATCATCTTGATCTGGTGGTCAAAGCTGTTCATGACTGGATGACATATCAAACTTCATGATATCCTCGTGAGGATTGACGCGCGAGAGTCCAAGTCGAACTATCATCGCATCAAAAACGGAAAATCTATTTTGCATTTCTTTAAAAGTAAGGTTCATCTGTTCACCGGTCAGTTTCTTGGCGATCGTAATGTGAGGAAGCCACGATCCAGGCATGTAGTACCTGCTTACTGATGTTTCGGGTATGTCCTTAAATGCGTTAAACACATTTTCGCTCATAATGGAAAGGTATGGATTAAGGACCGGTGTCAGATAAAAAACGTATGGCAGCAGCTGTCCCGTTGAAACGACCTTTATCTTTCCTTCTTTTAAACTGTCTGCAAGAGAGGAAAAAGCAGGCATCAGTATTTCTTCAGACCTAGCTTCTATTGATGATATCGTCATATGCGGCGGGACATGATTATCCTGCATAAAAGTGTTTCCTGTCTTTGCGGCAATGCAGTCCATATGATTTTGTATTATCCTATTTGATGCTTCATCAAAATAAGCGGATATCAGATACATTTTTTCTCCTTATAGGGAACCTGTTTCCATTTAAATCCGTCTATAATATACTAACATATGAAAATGTAACCGGGAGGTTTAAATAATGGTTTTGACAAACGAAGAGTTAAAAAAGATCTATTTTGGCGCATATGAGTTTGAAGAGACACCTGACGGATATCTTCAGTCTTTTCAGTATACAAAAAAACAGATCGAATATTTTAAGGGAGCTTTTGAAATGTGGTATGAGCGCTGCACGGCATCGACTGCAAAGACCCTTGAATTTGTAACATCGGCTAATAAAGTGTCATTTGAATACAAGATCATCTGGAAAGGTTCTCCGGATTCTTTCGAGATACTGGTTGACGGACTTGTTTATGGCATAAAGTACATTAAAGACATCATGGATACCGGAACGATCGAATGGGAGCTTCCGGAGGGAAAAAAGAATGTGGTCATCTATCTTCCTGCGGATGCCACGGTCCTTATAAAGAAATTTACTATCGATGCAGAGGCAGTGCCAGCAGTTAAAGGCCCAAAAGTCCTGTGGCTTGGAGATTCGATAACCCAGGGTTACGGTCCGCTCAGGTCGTCGAATACATATGTCAGCGTTGCCAACAGGATATTAAACTATGACATCTTAAATCAGGGGATCGGCGGATATATTTATGATAAGAATTCGCTCATGAAGATGGAAGGATATGATCCTGAAAAGATCATAGTTGCGCTCGGTACCAATCAGTACGGCGACAGTGACATGAGCAAAATAGAAGAATACTACGAAATCTTAACCGGAATTTACGGCGATGATATACCGATCCTTTGTATAACTCCTCTTTGGAGAGGAGATTCCGTTGACGGATTGCCGACACTTATTTCATTTTGCGAAAAAGTAAAGGATATTGCCGGCAGGTATAAAAATGTCAGGATCGTTGACGGAATGAAAATGGTACCGCATTTTCCCGAGTATTTCCTTGATAATCTTCATCCGAACTGTCTCGGGTGCGAAGTATACGGAAGAAATCTCGTTGATGAGATAAAGAAGATCGGTTTTTAACCAAAGGGGCTAAAGATATCAGTATGAAAAAACGCGTTACCATTCTTTTGCTTGCACTCATAACGTTAACTCTGTTTGTCGGATGTGCGGATTCGGGAAAAAGTGTATCTTCAAAGGAAACTCGGACAGAGGAAGAATCCGATAAGGAGGATGATAAAGAAAACGGGAAAAAGGAAAAGAGCAGCAAAAAGGAAAAGAACGGAAAGAAAAAGAAGAAAAACAAAACTTCTGAAAATGACGAAAAGAAAAAAGAATCTCATGAAGATCAGGATATCCCGCTTTATCAGAAAATCTGCGGCACATACTGCTACGAGTATGGGGAAAACGAAGAAGGTACCGTAACCTATCCTCTGGATATCGTGAATTTCGGCGGAAATCTTTATGCCTTTGGCGGAGCTTCCATGGATAGTTTTGATTCCGATCATATCGGATCGTATTCTTTCTGGGCTATGGAGCTTATTCCCGAAGAGGCCGATGATCTTTTTGCAACCGACTCTGATGAGTGCAGATTTGGAGTTTTAACCTTCTCGATCATGTCAAATCTCGGCAAATACTGGAATGAACCCGAGATGATAACGGTAAGGGTAATCGATGAAGGCCTTGAGATGGAAGATCTGCCGTTTATTGAAGAAAGTCCCGCGCTTTTTATGAAAAATGACCGCGTTGAACGTGCCTTTTGCTATATGAATGAAGGATCCGCTGATGAAAAGACGGATAAAGATCTTAAGGGCATCTGGCAGCAGGCGGATTCACAATATCCTGTCTTTGTTGAGTTTATGGAAGATAACAACATAAAGATATACAGAAAGCAACCCCTTTCGGAAGTGTATCTATACGGGGGCTCTTATACAGAGTCATCGCCGGGGATACTAGAATGTTCGTTAAGTACTTTGGGAAGCGGAGGAATGCCTACTGATTTTTCAATGGAATACAGTATTGAAAACGGATCGATGGATATACGCTTTAATGATTTTTATGATACGCTTGCGGATAGCATAAATGCAGATGATGAACTGACATTTAAAAAGATCGGTGCAGAGGATATTCCCATAATAACAATGGAAGATATAAAAGATATAGAGATCACTAATATCTATGAAGACATGGATGAATGATAGTATCATTTATAATATGGGGAAATATCCGAGAAAAGTGATATAATATTCATTGAAATTCTTCTGAAACGGAGGTTCTAAAGTCGATGAAAACACAGAAAAGAAAATCCCTTAAAAACGAATTGCTAAGAAAGATCATTATCTTTGTTGCAATCATCATAGTGATCATCACTCAGATAAGCATCAAACTTGCATCTGACAACATCCAGTCTCTTACGAACAATATTCTGGCCAGAGAATCTGCAACTTATGCAAGCCAGATCCACAGTTGGTGGAATAATATCGAAGCAAGAGTCGGACAGACCGCAGATATCATGAGAAATACTCCTGATCTGTCATATGATGATGCTCTTGCAATGCTTCTTAAACTTACGGAGCTGGATCCTGACTCGCAGGATATTTATCTTGCATATGGCGATACCGGCAAGTTCCTTGACGGCTCAGGCTGGATCCCTGATGACACATTTGTATTTACTGACAGACCCTGGTATACGGGGGCAGTTTCCAAAAATGGGGATATTTTTTCATCGGATCCTTATATAGATGCCTCTACCGGAAAGACATGTCTTGCATGTTCAGTTATGGTTAAGGACAACGTAGTGCTTTCAAGTGATATTAATTTTGACAAAGTTGCGGAAAAGGTTTCCTCATTCAAATCTATTTCTCCAGATTCAAAGTTTTATATCATAAACAAAGAAACAAAAGATGTACTTTTAAGTAACGTTTCTACTGCTGTGGGTCAGAACCTCTCATCTGCACAGGATCCAATACTTGCAGGATTATCAAAGGTATTTGATTCTCTTAAGAAGGATATCAATGCAGGCGGAGAAAAAGTTGTTACTGCAAAGACTTCGCAGGGATCACAGATGTTTACCGCAACGGATATCGAAGATACATCATGGACAGTTGTAAGTGCGGCTCCTTCTTCACTCCTTAGCAACAGCATACTTAAAGTCATGTATGTTACGTTTGCCAGCGCGATCCTTTTACTCATCCTTCTTTCAGTATTGATGGCATTTATAATCAACAAGGCTATAAATCCTGTTACCACCATCACCGAGCGTATCACCGATATCAGTAAGGGTGACTTTACAGTCAAGATCGTACCTGAAGGAAATAATGAGATCACGACACTTGCTGAAAGCCTGAATGAATATATTGAAAAGATGAGAGGCACGTTGAACAGCCTTGCAAGTATCTCAGGTGCCATGAACAGCCGTGCCGGTGAGTGCTTTGATATTTCGCACATTCTTTCGGATGCAAACACCAACCAGGGTGAATCTATAGAACAGCTCAATTCTACTTTGAGTGATATGAACATTTCTATCGAAGAGATCGCTCATGCTGCTACGGAACTTGCAAATACATCAAGCCAGCTTGCCGAAAACGCTGATAATGTAATGCAGTTATGTTCTGAAACTCTCGATGCTTCCACCAAGGGCAGAGAAGAGATGAAGGGTATGACGAATAATGTAAGTACCCTTAACGAGACAATAAAAGAACTTACTACTCTCATCAGAGATACAGCAAAGACTGTTGAAGAGATAACCGGTATCACCGATACAATAAATGCTATCTCCAATCAGACAAATCTCCTTTCTCTGAATGCTTCGATAGAAGCAGCAAGAGCCGGAGAAATGGGTAAGGGATTTGCTGTTGTCGCAACGGAGGTCGGAACTTTGGCAAGTCAGTCTTCGGAAGCTACCGAGACCATAAGAAAACTTGTTGAAGGCATTACAAAGAATATTTCCGATATCAACGAAAAGGCAGAGATCTGTGTCGGCGATATGGAAGCCTGCATGAGTGCGGTTAACAGTGCAAACGAGTCGTTTGATACGATCTACGGTGATGTTGCCAAGGCAACCGACGGTATAGGAGAGATCGCAGACGGTATCGAAAAGATCAACGATGTTGCATCCAACAATGCCGCTACCACCGAGGAGCAGGCTGCAAGCATCGCACAGGTTCTTGATCTTAGTAATCTCATCGTTTCCGAGAGCACAAAGCTTAAGACAGAGACAGCAAACATTACCAATATTTCCGAAAACCTCAATAAATACTCTGATGAGATCAATTCCGATCTTTCGCAGTATACGGTATAAAAATCGATCAATAGATGCTGGAGCCCCTGTTGAAAAACAGGGGCTTTTAATTACAGCTTCACATTTTTTTGGTAAAATGTAGATTGTAACCGATAAATCTCGAACAGGTGTGGTGGATCATGGCTGATAAAAACAAAAGAGAAAAAACATATAAAAAGATAAAGAAAAAGAACATATGGAGTTCAATAGTCGCTGTTGTTCTTTTTTCCATTCTTTCCGTACTTGTGCTTGCGGCGATAATACAGACACTGACACTTTATGTGATAGATGAAAAACTCTCAGCTGAGTATGAGAGCATAAAAGACATGGGCAAGCTGTACGAAGGAAAAGTGATAAGTGACCTTAGCGGATTATACTCTCTTTTGGATTCGCAGGATCGCGATTACGTAATAGTAAATGAAGCAGGTAACGTGCTTCATCAAAAGGGCGAGGCCACTTATTCCGCAGAAAAAAAGGAAATGTCTCTTTCGGATCATTCGGAAAGCATTTTTGTTTACACGGATACGACCGAAAGAGGTGTTTTGTTCATAGACCAAAGAGGCCTTGTATCTGTTGATGTGAGAAAACTTCATGCATGGCTTAGAAGCACGAACGAAGAAGATTTTGTTAACAAAAACAAGATCGAGGAGTATGAAGCCAGGTATGAAAATACCGGATTTTCAATGTTTGGCGGATGGACACCCGACTTATTTGGTCTTGTTCGCGACTCATTAAAGGTAGATAAGCTTGAATTTCCGATCTGGATATCACTGGATGTAAACAAGGGTATGGAGGAGCTGATCGTAAGGGCGATGGTACAGATAAACACCCGTGATTTTCTCCTTATACTTGAACTTGTTGTAGTGGTCATGGCTTTGATAGGATTGATCCTTGTAGCCATGCTGATAAGCACGTTGAGTACAGCTGTCAAGCAAAGAAGGATAACAACTCTCTTCTTTAATGATGGAGAAACCGGTGCGCATAACTGGATGTGGTTTTTGATAAAAGGACAGCATAGATTAAGAAGATCCAACAGCCCGCGAAACAGATTTGCCGTTGTAAATCTAGAATTTGTAAAATACAGAAACTACTGTGTCTGCCATTCGCTTCCCGAAGGCCAGAAAATGCTTAAGAAAGTTCATGGGATAATCAACGGCCTTATAGGAAGAAAGGAGATGTGTGCACATTGCTCGTCTTCCAATTTTGCCCTTCTTTTAAGATACCATGACGTGGAAGAGTTAAAGAACAGGGTATACGGTATTATAGAGCACCTTGAACTTATAGGAGAAGATAAAAAGTTCAGTTTTCAGGCAGGAATTTATCTTATAGATCCTTTTGATGATATTGACCTTGAAAGGGATTACAACAATGCCTGCACCGCTAGGGCTTCAATGGCTGACTCGGACGATTCTGGGATTGTTTTATTTGATGATAGATTCGCCGATGATCAAAAGTGGCTGAGCGCCGTTGAAGAGCGGCAGTCAGCTGCCCTTGCCAACGAAGAGTTCATTGTTTATTACCAGCCTAAATATGATCCCTCGACTCAAAAGCTTAAAGGAGCAGAGGCCCTTATCAGATGGGAATCACCAGACCTTGGCTTTGTTTCGCCGGGTAAGTTCATCCCGATATTTGAAAAGAACGGTTTTATTACTTCGATAGATCACTATATGCTGGAGCATGTTGCCAAAGACCAGAAAAGGTGGCTGGATGCAGGATATAAATGCGTCCCGGTATCCGTTAACGTTTCAAGAGCACATTTCGTTGAAGACGATCTTGCAGGGCAGATAACCTCTATAGTGGATAATGCCGGTACTCCGCATGAGTATATTGAAATAGAATTGACTGAGAGTGCTTTCTTTGATGACAAGAAAGCAATGATCTCAACGATATCAAAGCTGCAGCAAAACGGATTCGCCGTATCAATGGATGATTTCGGTTCGGGATATTCTTCGCTTAATTCTTTAAAGGACATGCCGCTTGACGTATTAAAACTCGATGCCGAATTCTTCCGCGGGGATAATACCGGCGACAGAGGAAGGGTAGTTGTTTCCGAAGCGATAAATATCGCAAAGAAACTCAATATGAGGACTGTTGCGGAGGGCGTTGAAGAAAAGGAACAGGTGGATTTCCTTGCTTCGCAGGGCTGCGATATGATCCAGGGATACTATTTTGCAAAGCCCATGCCGGGAAGTGATTATGAAAAGAGAATGAGCGCGGAAGTTGCTCCCCAGGGATAAGAATTTTTGATATGGATTCATACGATCGTATAAGACGTGATAGGGAAATAGAACGCAGACGGCGGATTAAGCAATTAAGACGCCGTCGACAACTGTTTGTCATATATTGTGTTCTTTGCCTTGTTGCAGTTGCTGCGATCGTTTTTTTTGTAAGCAGGATAAAAAAGTCCTTTGCAAAAAAATCTGATGAGGAAATAACGACAGTCATATCCGTGCCCACACCCGAAAAAGAAGATAAAAACATACAGGACGAGATACAGGATGATAAAGAGGATAGTTTTCTTGGCTTTAATGAGGCCGGGGATTCCAAACGGCCTGTGGTTCACGGAATCGAGATTTTTAAAGGATATCAGATAAATAAAACCGATTCGACATATTATATATCAAGCGAGAACATGATGAGCACTTATGCCATTTTGGTCGATGCAAAAGATGGCACGGTTGTTTGTCAAAAGGAAGGTTTTACGAGGATAAATCCCGCTTCGATGACCAAGATACTAACTGCATTGGTGGCTGCCGAGCATCTTGATAAAGAAGATCTTGATAAAAAAGTGACCATAACGGTTGAAGAAACGGATTATGCTTTTACCAAAAAACTCTCTGCCGTGAACTTTGATGTCGGAGAAGAAGTGACAGTGAGGGATCTTTTTTACGGAACGATACTCCCGTCGGGTGCCGATGCAGCCATTGCGCTTGCCAAATACGTAGCAGGCGATGAAGAGTCTTTTGTCAAAATGATGAACGAAAAGATAGATGAACTTGGAATATCCGACACGACGCATTTTACGAACTGTGTCGGAACCTATGACGAAGATCACTATTCGACATGTGCCGACATGGCTGTCATTTTAAAAGCCGCCATAGAAAACGACTTTGTATATGATGTTATGAATGCCCATATCTATACGACTTCACAAACCCCGACTCATCCCGACGGGATAGAGATCTCCAACTGGTTTCTAAGAAGGATCGAGGACAAAGATACTAACGGGGAAGTCCTTTGTGCAAAGACCGGATTCGTAAATGAATCTGGAAGCTGTGCGGCAAGTTACGAGGTCACAAAGACCGGTCATCCCTATATCTGCGTGACAGCGGATGCACACAGTGCATGGAGATGTATATACGATCATGTCGATATATATGCAAATTTCACCGAGTAAATACAATATATAGTGTTTTGCATAAAAGTGATTGACATATATTGTACTTAATGATAGAGTATTGAAGATCTGAGATTCTGCAAATCTATTAACGGTATTTCTATTTATAATGTAAGGCGGAGGAAAAGGAAGATGCCAAAGAGAACTGATATCCACAAAGTATTGATCATAGGGTCCGGTCCCATTGTTATCGGACAGGCTTGTGAGTTCGATTATTCGGGAACGCAGGCGTGCAAAGCACTTAAGAAACTGGGGTATGAAATTGTTCTTGTCAATTCCAATCCCGCCACAATAATGACAGATCCCGAGACCGCAGACGTCACCTACATCGAGCCTTTAAATGTTGAAAGACTTGAAAAGATAATCGCCAAGGAACGCCCCGATGCGTTGCTTCCGAACCTGGGTGGACAGTCCGGTCTTAATTTATGCGCGGAATTAAACAAAGCAGGAGTGCTTGATAAATATAACGTTCAGGTTATCGGTGTTCAGGTAGATGCCATAGAACGCGGTGAAGACAGAATAGAGTTCAAGAACACAATGAATGAACTCGGCATCGAGATGGCCCGTTCCGAGGTTGCTTATTCGGTAGAAGAGGCACTTGATATTGCTGACAGACTTAATTACCCTGTCGTATTGAGGCCCGCATATACGATGGGCGGAGCAGGCGGCGGCCTTGTATATAACAAAGAAGAACTGAGCACTGTTTGCGCAAGAGGTCTTCAGGCTTCACTTGTCGGACAGGTTCTTGTTGAAGAGTCGATCATCGGATGGGAAGAGCTTGAACTTGAAGTTGTAAGAGACTGTGAAGGAAATATGATCACGGTCTGCTTTATAGAAAATATCGATCCCATGGGAGTACATACCGGAGATTCCTTCTGTTCGGCTCCCATGCTCACAATATCCGAAGAAGTTCAAAAGCGCCTTCAGGAACAAGCATACAAGATCGTTGACAGGGTTCAGGTAATAGGCGGTACGAACGTTCAGTTTGCTCACGATCCCGTATCCGACAGAATAATCGTTATCGAGATAAATCCCAGAACCTCCCGCTCGTCCGCGCTGGCTTCAAAGGCTACGGGATTCCCGATCGCGCTTGTATCAGCGATGCTTGCAACAGGCCTTACATTAAAGGACATTCCCTGCGGAAAGTACGGAACACTGGATAAATACGTTCCCGGCGGAGACTATGTTGTTATCAAGTTCGCGCGTTGGGCATTTGAAAAGTTCAAGGGCGTTGAAGATAAGCTCGGCACACAGATGAGAGCTGTCGGAGAGGTAATGAGTATAGGAAAGAACTTCAAGGAAGCTTTCCAGAAAGCCATAAGATCTCTGGAGATCGGAAGAGCAGGTCTCGGACATGCCAAGAACTTTGATTCTCTTTCAAAAGAAGAGATGTTAAGAAGGCTTTCTTATCCTTCGTCCGAAAGATATTTCCTTATATATGAGGCACTGCGTTCAGGTATCAGCGTAAACGAGATACATGAACTTACCAAAGTTAAGAGTTATTTCCTTGAGCAGATGAAGGAACTTGTTGAAGAAGAAAACGAACTTGCAAAGAGCAGGGGTTCGCTTCCTTCAGATGAAGCTCTGACAAAGGCCAAAAAAGACGGTTTTTCTGATAAATACTTAAGCCAGATACTTGATGTTAAGGAAGATGAGATAAGGCAAAAGAGACTGTCATTGGGTGTTGCCGAAAGCTGGGAAGGTGTTCACGTTTCGGGAACCGAAAACAGCGCGTATTATTTCTCAACATACAATGCGCCCGATAAGAACCCCGTTTCAAATGACAAACAGAAGATCATGATCCTGGGCGGAGGCCCCAACAGGATAGGACAGGGTATCGAATTCGATTACTGCTGCGTACATTGTTCAAAGGCACTTAAAAAGCTCGGCTTTGAAACGATAATAGTAAACTGTAACCCCGAGACGGTATCAACTGACTACGACACATCAGATAAGCTCTATTTTGAGCCTCTTACGCTTGAAGATGTTCTTTCGATATACAACAAGGAAAAGCCTCTCGGAGTTATCGCTCAGTTCGGCGGACAGACACCGCTTAACCTTGCTGCACAGCTTGAAGCAAACGGAGTCAAGATACTCGGAACATCACCTGCCGTTATCGACCTTGCCGAAGACAGAGACCAGTTCAGAGAAATGATGGACAAGCTCGGCATACCCATGCCCGAATCGGGAATGGCAGTTAACGTCGATGAAGCGCTTCAGATAGCAAAGAAGATCGGCTATCCAGTTATGGTACGTCCTTCATATGTCCTAGGTGGACGCGGAATGGAAGTTGTATATGACGATGAGTCAATGACGGAATACATGAATGCGGCAGTCGGTGTAACACCCGATCGTCCGATCCTTATAGACAGATTCTTAAATCATGCTCTTGAGTGTGAAGCAGATGCGATAGCGGACGGAACACATGCATTTGTTCCCGCTGTTATGGAGCATATAGAGCTTGCGGGTGTTCATTCCGGAGATTCGGCATGTATAATTCCTTCCGTACACATTACGGAGGATAACTTAAAGACCATAAAGGAATATACCAAAAAGATCGCTGAACAGATGCACGTTCGCGGCCTTATGAACATGCAGTATGCCATCGAAAACGGCAAGGTATTTGTTCTGGAGGCAAATCCCAGAGCTTCCCGTACGGTTCCTTTGGTATCAAAGGTGTGCAACATAAGGATGGTTCCTTTGGCTACCGAGATAATAACCTCAGAGATCACCGGAAAACCGAGCCCTCTTGGCAATCTTAAGGAACAGTACATACCGAACTATGGTGTCAAAGAAGCAGCATTCCCCTTCAATATGTTCCCTGAAGTTGACCCGATTCTCGGACCTGAGATGAGATCGACCGGTGAAGTGCTCGGCCTTTCACATTCATATGGTGAAGCCTTCTACAAGGCTCAGGAAGCCATAGGTCTTAAACTTCCGCTCGAAGGAACGGTTCTTTTCTCTGTAAACAACAAGGATAAAGCAGAGATCGTACCCATCGCAAAGAGCCTTAGCGAAGACGGCTTTGAGATAGTTGCAACAAGCGGAAACTACGATGTGCTCACATCGGCAGGAGTTCCTGCAAAGAAGGTTAAAAAGATCTATGAGGGACGTCCGAACATTTCTGATATGATCGCAAACGGAGAGATCACTATGGTCGTCAACTCACCGATAGGAAAGAGTGCTGCTCATGATGACAGTTACCTTCGTAAGGCGGCAATTAAGGCAAAGGTTCCTTACATGACTACCGTTGCAGCAGCCAAAGCCACGGCAGAGGGTATACACTATATAAAGACTCATGAAGAGGAGCAGGTTAAATCCCTTCAGGAGCTTCACTCCGAGATACACGATCTTTAAAATGTTCTTATCATGCGCCCGGCGGATTTAGTCTGCCGGGCGTATTTACGTTACAGACGGTGTTTTGGTATAATGTACAAATGGGGGAAAAACTATAGATTTGGAGGGTATGGCATGGAAACGAAGAATCTCAAGCCGATAACAAATAAGCTTCTTTGGATATTTGCTGTCGGTCAGTTTGGTTGGAGCCTCCTTTCGGGCGTGGTATCCAACTGGATGGTCTATTATTACACGGGCAGTCCCGATCAGCAAAATCCCAATACCGGTCTTTTTGCATCAGGAATCACACAGGAACCCATTTTATTTAAACTGACTTTATTCGGACTTGTCCTTGCTGTAGGACGTATTTTTGATGCGGTAACTGATCCGCTCATCGCAGGCTGGTCTGACAGAAGCGATTATAAAAACGGGCGCAGGATACCGTTCATGCGTGTTATGGCGATCCCGTTTGCTCTTTGCACGATAGGCCTTTTTGTGCTCCCCCAGACGGGAATAAAGGCCCTTAACGACACGCTTTTGTTTGTACTTCTCATCGTCTTTTATCTTTTTATGACGATGTTCTGTACGCCTTATAATGCGCTTATTGCAGAGCTTGGTGATACGCAGCAGCACAGGATCAATGTTTCAACTTATATTTCATTCACATTCATAGTCGGACAGAGTATCTCGTTCCTTTTGCCGAATGTCGCAGGTTCGCTTGAAGGAGCCGTAGGTCAAAAGAATTCAATAAGGCTTGCGGTAGCCGTAATGGCAGCCATAGCATGTATTGCGATGCTGATCTCGGCATTTTTCATAAACGAGCGTGATTACATCGATGTTAAGCCCAGTGAGACAAAGCCGTTTTCTTCTTTGATAAAGACATTTTCAAACGGACAGTTCAGAAGATTCGTTTACAGCGATGTTATCTATTTCTTTGCACTTACGCTGTTCCAGACGGGTCTTGCCTTTTATGAGACAAAGCTAATGGAGATCGAGGATACTTGGACTTTCCTGCTTACGGCAACCATGACCGCCATAAGCGTATGTCTGTATCCCATTGTTAACATACTTGCCAAAAAGATCGGCAAAAAGACGCTTATCATCACGGGATTCTTTTCATACAGCGTTGTTTTCCTTATCACATCGCTTTGCGGAAAAGGATTGTATTGGGGATTTATCGTGGCGGTTATCGCGGCGATCCCGATGGCGATACTCGGGATCCTGCCCCAGGCATGTGTCGCCGATGTTGCGGAGCTTACAAGGCTTGAAACCGGCGAGGACAGGAGCGGGATGTTCTTTGCCGCACGTACATTCGCGTTTAAGATGGGACAGGCACTTGCTCTTGTGATCTTTACTTCAATAACCGTTTCGCAGACTGCGGGAAGCTACAGAGCTACGGCTGTTGTTGCTTTTATCACCTGCTTTATAGGAGCGGTATTATTCTTTGCATATAACGAAAAGATGATACTTTCAAAGATAAAGGAACTAAGGGGAACCGGGGAGATCTAGGATCGATGATACAGGTTATCGGTAATTACTACGCTTTACAGACGATCAATACAACCTATGCTTTCAGGGTGATGGAGACGGGCCATCTTGAGCATCTTTATTATGGCGGAAAGCTGACATTGCGAAACGAAGAGGATTTCGGTGCTCTTTGTGAGCAATGGGCTATGGCTCCGGGAAACACGATCGCATATGATGATGACAATAACTTATCCCTTGAAAATATCCGCCTTGAGTTTTCGTCAAGAGGCAAGGGAGATTTCAGGGAACCTGCGATCGGACTGGAGTATAAGGACGGCTCGTTTACATCGGATTTCGTGTTCGAAAGGGCAGGTGTCATAACCGAAAAGCCTGAGTATGAGACTCTTCCGTCATCATATGACGACGGATCGTTTGCCGAAATGCCTACCCAGGTCCTTAAGATCGAATTAAAAGACAAAAACAGTGATGTTCGTATTGAACTTTACTACTCGGTGTTTTATGAAACAGATGTCATAACAAAAATGACACTTATTAAAAACGATTCTGACAATGATGTCATAATTGACAGGATCATGAGTAATCAGCTTGATTTCGGTGATTCCGGGTATGTATTTACCAGTTTTAACGGAGCTTGGACAAGAGAGTTCGGACGAAACGATAACCTCCTTAAGTCAGGTAAGATAGTCAACTCGTCAAATACCGGAGTGAGCTCAAACAGGGCCAATCCTTTCGTTATGATATCAAAGCCGGGAGCGGATGAAGATACCGGCAGCTGCTACGGATTTAACCTTATCTACAGCGGCAATCATTATGAATGCATGGAAATAAGCCCTTTTAACAAAACGAGGTTTGTTCAGGGCATAAATCCCGAGGGATTCAGATTCCGCTTAAAAGCTCACGACACTTTTGAAGCCCCTGAGGCCGTAATGACCTTTTCGGATGAGGGCTTTAACGGGATGAGCCGTAATATGCACACCTTTGTAAGGGAGCATATAGTACGCGGGAACTTTAAGCATAAAAACCGTCCCGTTCTTCTTAACAGCTGGGAAGCATGCTATTTTGACATAAGCGAACACAAGCTTCTTAATCTTGCAAAGAAGGCAAAAGATGTCGGCATTGAGCTTTTCGTGATGGATGACGGCTGGTTCGGAAAAAGAAATGATGACACATCATCGCTTGGTGACTGGTCGGTAAACACATCAAAGCTTCCAAACGGGCTTTCGGGACTTTCCAAAAAAATAAAGGCTCTCGGTCTTGAATTCGGTCTGTGGGTTGAACCGGAGATGGTAAATGAGGATTCAAACCTTTATAAAAGGCATCCCGACTGGGTTTTAAGGAATCCTGCAACCGCACATTCCAAAGGACGTAATCAGATGATCCTTGACCTTGGTAAGGAACAGGTCAGGAACTATATAACCGATACGATGAGCGAAGTATTCGGAAGCTGCGATGTTTCATATGTAAAGTGGGATATGAACCGGAATTTCTCTGATGTGTTCTCACAGGGAGATATCCCCTCAGGCGAGGTCTATCACAGATATGTGACGGGATTATATTCCGTAATGAAAAATCTTACGGAGAAGTTCCCTGAAATCCTTTTTGAAGGGTGCTCATCGGGAGGAAACAGATTTGACCTTGGAATGCTTTGCTACTTCCCGCAGATATGGGCATCGGATAATACGGATGCGATGTGCCGGACAAAGATACAGAACGGCTTAAGCTACGGATATCCTCAAAGTGTCATGGGCTCGCATGTAAGTGCTTCACCCAACCATCAGACATTAAGAAGAAGTTTTCTTGATACGAGATTTAATGTGGCTTCAGTCGGACTTTTGGGATATGAGCTTAACCTTTGTGACCTTCCATCTGAGGAACTTAAAAAGATCCGTGATGAGATAAAACTCTATAAGAGCATTAGGGATACTGTCCAGTGGGGCACCTTCTTTAGAGGACGGAGTTTTGATAACGGCAATATCTGCGAGTGGACCATCGTCTCAAAGGACAGGGAAGACGCCGTGACCGTTCTTATCCAAAAGGAAGCCGTGCCTAACATGCCGACAAGAAAGGTCTATATAAAGGGCCTTGAACCTTCGGAAAGATATACGATCGTCAATACGGATGCAAGTTACAGTCTTAAGGATTTCGGAGATCTCGTAAATATGATCCTACCCGTGCATATCAAGCAGGATTCATGGGCATATAATACTCTTGATAAGATAAAGAAGCTTGACGGAGAAAAAGAAAACATCACGGGATACGGCGATGCATTCGCAAAGGCCGGAATATTCTTAAAGCAGGGATTTGCCGGTGTCGGTTATAACGAAAACACCGCTTATTTCCAGGACGGATCGAGCAGGATGTATCTTATAAAGAAAAACTAGGAAAACGAGGAGTGACAATTGAAAAAGAAAAAATTTATCTCAATCGCACTTGCGGCATTGCTTATTATGCTATGCGCAGGCTGTGCTTCAAATAAGGCTGATGCACCGGCTACGGAACAAAACAATGATCGCTCTTCCGTCAGTGAAACCGCGCAAACTGATACTCCAATAAGCGAAGAAACTGAAATTACCGATGAAGCAGAACCATCCGATGAAGCAAAGCCTTCCGAAAAGAACGGCGAAATATACATTCTTGCAACGGGAGATGTTCACTGTGGGATCGACATGGGCTTTGGCTATGCGGGATTAAAGCAGGTAAGGGACAATCTTGAATCTCAGGGATACGAGACGATCCTTGTTGATGACGGTGATTCGATTCAGGGTCGTCCCGTTGGAACCGTTTCCAAAGGCGGATTGATCATAGAACTTATGAACGACCTTCAATATGATGTGGCGATCCCCGGAAACCATGAATTTGATTACGGAATGGAAAGATTCCTTGAACTTACCAAGCAGTCATCATTCCCTTATATAAGCTGTAACTTTAACCTTAACGGGGAACTTATATTTGATCCATACATTATAAAGGAAGTATCAGGTATTAAGATCGCTTTTGTCGGGGCTACTACTCCCGAGACATTGGTGACATCTACGCCTGAATACTTTATGGATGATAACGGAAATTACGTGTACGGATTTATGCAGGATAAGTCGGGAGAAGCCCTTTATGCTGCGATACAGGACGCGATCGATTCCGCAAGAAATGACGGAGCCGATATCGTCTGTCTGATGGGACATCTGGGAAATGAGGCTGAATGTGAGCCCTGGACTTATGCGGATGTCATATCAAATACTTCCGGAATAGATATTTTTCTTGACGGACACAGCCATGATGCCGACAAGGTCACCATGCTTGATAAAGAAGGAAACGAGGTAACAAGGATCGCCTGCGGAACCGCACTGAACGGTATAGGTTACACGCACATCAATGCTGAAGGAAAGATTGATGATGCCGGAGTGTGGAACTGGAATAATGAAGTATCGGCTCCTGAGCTTTTTGATATCCAAAACGATATAAGAAAAAGGGTTGATGAAGTCAGCGCGGAGCTTGATGAAGAATTGGGCAGGGTTGTTGCCACAACATCGGTTGACCTTATCATGGAAGACCCCAATGAAATTGATGATAACGGAAGGGCGTTAAGGATAATCCGTCTTTCGGAAACTAATCTGGGAGACCTTGTTGCCGATGCTTACAAAGACCAGTCGGGTGCTGATATAGCCTTCGTAAACGGCGGCGGAATAAGGACGAACATAAAAAAGGGGGATATCACATACGGAGATATCATAAATGTTCATCCTTTCGGCAATATGCTGACAGTCATAGAAGTATCCGGACAGCAGATACTCGATGCACTTGAATGGGGAAGTAAGGACGTTCCCGGTGAGCACGGAGGATTCATCCAGGTTTCGGGACTCAGCTATGAGATTGACAGTTCAATAGAAAGCCCCTGCATTGCAGATGAAAACTCGGCGTTTGTGGGGATCAAAGGAAAACGTCGTGTAAAGAACGTTCTGGTCAACAACGAACCCATAGATCCTTCTAAGAAATATACACTTGCGGGACATGATTACATGCTGCTTTCGAACGGAGACGGTTATACGATGTTTGACGGCTCGCCGGTTCTGCAGGAAAGCGTTAAGCTCGATAATCAGGTGCTCATAGATTACATAGTAGACACACTGGGCGGTGAAGTCGGCTCAGAGTATACAGATCCTTACGGACAGGGCAGGATCATCATAGACTGATCCGGCATTTGCCTGCAAGGACTGATCGCATTGATAAGGAGAACACTATGGACGAGATCGATATGATAGTTAACATGCTTGATAAGAAAGTTGAAGCGGGGGTTAGCAGACTTTCGGTTAAAACTTCCGCCACTGAAGTGGAAGGTTCCATTTCCGAGGTTCATCATCACGGACGCTGTGATGTCGGAAGTCCCTGGGCAAAAGGAACTGTCAGGAACGCAGACGAGATCGACGGATGTTCCTGATGTGGCGATACAATGAATTAGGTATTCACATTTTTGCTCTATCGTGCGAAAATATGAGCTGACGGTTTGCCCGTGATAAGGTATACCGAATAATATAACGTATGCATCGCCCAAAAGACGTATGCATAAGGAGGGGAAAATGACCAAAATAGCCATACTCGGATACGGAAACCTCGGACGCGGGGTTGAGTGTGCGATAAAACAAAATGATGACATGGAACTTGCCTATGTCTTTACAAGACGTGATCCTTCAAGCGTAAAGGTTCTTACGGACGGAGTTAAGGTAGTTTCCGTAAACGATATCCTTGATCATAAGGATGAGATAGACGTACTTATTTTGTGCGGCGGTTCGGCAACGGATCTTCCCAAGCAGACACCTGAGTACGCAAAGTACTTTAATGTAATAGACAGCTTCGATACTCACGCAAAGATTCCCGAGCACTTTGCAAACGTTGATAAAAGTGCAAAGGAAGGAAACCACATAGCTCTTATCAGTGTGGGCTGGGATCCCGGAATGTTCTCTCTTAACAGAGTATATGCAAACTCCATTCTTTCGGATGGTGCGGATTATACTTTCTGGGGCAGGGGAGTAAGCCAGGGACACTCGGATGCGATAAGACGTATTGACGGAGTTTTGGATGCAAGACAGTATACATGTCCCGTCGAAAGTGCCGTTGAGAGCGTAAGACGCGGAGAACAGCCTGAACTTACAACACGCCAGAAGCACACCAGAGAGTGCTATGTTGTTGCAGCCGAGGGCGCTGACAAGGCACGCATCGAAAAAGAGATAAAGGAAATGCCTAACTACTTTGCGGATTATGATACGACCGTAACTTTTATATCACAGGAAGAACTTGATAAAAACCACAAGGGGATCCCTCACGGCGGAAGTGTCATAAGGTCCGGAAAAACAGGCTGGAACCTTGAGAACAATCACGTTATAGAATATTCATTAAAACTCGATTCAAATCCGGAGTTCACATCTTCAGTGCTCATAGCTTATGCAAGAGCTGCCATGAGGATGAGAGCTGAAGGCATGACGGGATGCAAGACCGTACTTGATGTACCGCCCGCATTCTTAAGCAAGCTTTCAGGCGAGGAGCTCCGTGCTCACATGCTGTAAATCTTAATGAAGAATTATATAAGAAGCGGCTCTTTAATTTCTTTGATCCTTTCAATTTCATTGATCCTATCAATTTATCTCCCGGTCAGCAGTTATGCCGCACCGGGAGATTTAGGTGAACCGAGAAGTTCATATGACCTGGGATATGCCGGGGAACTTAAGGGAAAGGTTGTCATCTTAAGTCTTTTTGTCAATACGCCGACGACCAGGTGGGATGTTCCTTCAATGCACGAGACACTGCCGGTTTTAAAGGGCGCAACCGATTATCTCCTTTTGGCTTCCGAAAAATATGATGCCGGTGTTTCGTTTGAATATGACTGGTCAAAAAACAGGGATTTAAGATACAGGATAGGCGTGAGGTATGAAGCGGATGACCCTGATTTTACTGACAAGGCAGATGAAACGATAGGAGAACTTGTATCTTCAAGGATCGATTATAAAGCCATTTTGCAGGAGAACGGTGCGGATTCTCTTTTTGCCATATTGTATTTTAAGGATGAGGGGAGAAGTTATGCCATAACCTATGACGGAGAAGATATCCCCGAAGAGACGGTCATAATGTTCTCGGATTCCGATGCATCAACCTATGCTCACGAGATATTGCATGTCTTCGGTGCGCATGACCTTTATGAGGATGCGGAATACACCGCTGACGTGGTAAAATATATTAAGAAGAAATACCCCAAAGAGATAATGTTAAAGCCGGAGGTCAAAAACAAAAAGATAGTATCGGAGATATCGCCTCTTACGGCTTATCATGTCGGCTGGATCGACAGCGTTGAAGACATAAAAAAATATCCTCAGTTGGAAAGATAGATGAAAAAGATAGTAATTACGGGAGCTTCAAGGGGAATAGGAAGAGATACGGCCCTTCTGCTGGCACAAAAAGGCTTTGATCTGGTCCTTGTAAGTTCAAGATCCGAATATGAACTGAACGAGTTAAAAAATGAGATCGAAGAAAAATACGGGGTATCTGCGACCGTAGTAACATGCGATGTCTCAGATGCCGATGCGGTAAAGGCGCATGGATCCGAATTCAAAGGAGCTTATGCACTTATAAATAATGCGGCAATATCTTCCGTTAAACTCTTAAATGATCTTTCATATGAAGAATGGAACAGAGTGATAGACGTTAACCTTAATTCCGTATTTTATATGACGAAAGCCGTGTTGGACGATATGATATCCCGTAAGGAAGGAAAGATAATAAACATATCTTCGGTATGGGGAAGCGTGGGGGCATCTATGGAAGTTGCGTACTCTTCGGCAAAAGGCGGAGTAAACGCTTTTACGAAAGCACTTGCGAAGGAACTCGGTCCGAGCAATATACAGGTAAACGCTGTTTCTTTCGGTGTAATAGATACTTCCATGAATAAGTGTTTTTCAAAAGAAGATATGAAAGCGCTTAAAGACGAGATCCCGATGGACAGGATAGGAACTCCACTTGAAGCGGCAAAAATGATAGTAAATGTATTTGAATCTCCCGACTATATGACTGGACAGATAATCACAATGGATGGAGGGTGGATATGATGTATGATCTTATTATTATAGGTGCCGGCCCTGCTGGCCTTTCAGCTGCGGTTTATGCAAAAAGAGCTGGACTTAAAGCAGTTACTTTGGACAGTTCTCCCATGTGCGGAGGACAGATCCTTAATACTTATGAAGTCGACAACTATCTTGGATTCAAGGGAATAAGCGGTATGGATCTGGGGATCAAGTTTAAAGTGCACGCAGATGCGCTGGGATGCCAGTTCATAACGGCTACTGCCACAAAGGTTAACAAGACCGACAACGGTTTTTCCGTTGAGACGGACAAAGAGACCATTGAATCCAAAGCTGTCATATTTGCGATGGGAGCAGACCATTCAAAGCTCGGAGTGCCCGGAGAGGATGATCTTTCGGGAATGGGAGTGTCATACTGTGCTACCTGTGACGGCGCATTCTTCAGAAGCAAGGATGTAGCGGTAGTAGGGGGCGGAGATGTGGCTGTAGAAGATGCGATCTTTCTTTCAAGGGGATGCAATAAGGTCTACCTCATCCACAGAAGAGACGAACTTCGTGCCGCAAAGATACTTCAGAACCAGCTTTTGTCAATACCCAATGTGACGATGGTGTATGACAGTGTAATCAAATCCATAGAAGGAAATGATCAGGTTGAAAATATAAAAGTCTTAAATGTTAAAGATAATACCGAGTCCGAGATCAAAGTTGACGGTGTGTTCATCGCGGTAGGATTGAAGCCTAACAGCGAGATAATTAAAGATCTTGTTGATTTTGATGAAAAAGGCTTTATCATAAGCGACGAGGATTGTCAAACAAAAACCCCCGGTTTGTTTGTGGCAGGAGACTTAAGGACAAAGAGATTAAGACAGGTCGTTACAGCTGTATCGGACGGAGCCAATGCTGTAACATCTGTTGAAGATTATTTTAACAGGCAAAAAGCATAGCTGATCTTGCCTGAAAAATGTAGCGGAGCATATTTGACAGTTTACGTAATATATGATATATTAACATCGTTCGTAACAATTTTGTAATAATTTAAGACAGTACGATTTAAGGAAAATATATCACTTAAACCTTGAAAAATATGAATAAAATAGGACTTTTAAGAGTATCATCTATAGCCCTTACAACTTTAATAGCGATTTCTTCGTTGTCGGTCGATGCGTATGCGCAGTCTTCTGTGCAGCTGCCTTCAGCCGGCATCGATCTTGTACTTGGCGACGGAACTTCGGTCAAGGATATAAAGGATTCAAGAGAGCAAAAGAATTCTCCTAAAGCTGAAGAAAAAAGTACTTCATCAACATCACAGGATAGCTCATCGACAGCATCGCTTTCAAGCCAGACGGCTACAGCCACTGCAACATCGGCTCCCGTTAACCAGACAACTTCCCTTGCAGCAAGCTCTGAGGAAGTTGTTACTACGTCAGAGGACGGAACAATAGAGGTTAAAAAGGAAGCCATAGAAGCTCCGGTCGAAGAAAAGACGATCGAAGAAACAGCTGTTGCAAAGAGTGAGAAATCAGTTCCCGAAAAAGAACGTGAGATAGACGCCAAAAACGAGATAGAGCATTTTAAGAATCTGGTCATCGCCCAGGTCGATCACTACGTAAATGTACGTAAGGGACCTTCGGAGGATGAAGAGATAGTCGGAAAACTCTACGATGATTCTGCAGGAGAACTGCTCGAAGAAACGGAAAACGGCTGGTATAAGATATCTTCAGGTTCATGTACCGGATATGTTAAAGCAGAGTTTTGCGTTACCGGAGAAGATGCTGTAGAACTTGCAAGAAAAGTCGGAAAAAGAGTTGCTACCGTAAATACTACGACCCTTTATGTCAGGGCTGAGCCCAGTTCTGAGGACGGAACGGAAATATTGGGAATGGTTCCCGACGGAGAAGTTCTTTCCGTTCTTGAAGAACTCGACGGATGGGTCAAGGTCGATATAGAAGAAGGTCACGGATACGTAAGTCTTGACTATGTCAAGCTTTCAACGGAATTCGTAAGTGCCGAATCCAAGGAAGAAGAAGAAGCAAGACTTGCCAAGGAAGAAAGAGAACGTCAGGCTGCTATCGAAGCTGCTAACAAGGCCAGAAAGAACAGCTCTTCATCATCTTCGAAGAAGAATTCTTCAGGCCAGACGGTTTATGCTTCAGGCGGATCCGAACTTGGACGTGCGGTTGCCAACTACGGTCTTCAGTTTGTCGGTAATCCTTATGTATATGGCGGTTCTTCACTTACCAACGGAACCGACTGCTCGGGATTCGTAATGAGCGTATACAAGAACTTCGGTGTTAATCTGCCTCACTCATCATCGGCAGACAGATCCGTAGGTTATGCGGTTGACGGATTATCAAATGCTCAGCCCGGAGACCTTATCTGCTACTCAGGTCACGTTGCTCTGTACATAGGTAACGGACAGATCGTACACGCTTCTACCAAGAAGACCGGTATCAAGGTATCCAATGCCGATTACCGTACGATACTTGCAATAAGACGTATATTCTAAATATCTAACGTATAACAGGACCCGGCTTGCCCGGGTTTTGTTATACACAGATTTATCCACATATCCACTTAAAAATCTAAAAATTTAACCCGAATCCAAAGAATTGTTGCTAAACTAACCGAAATTTTATATAATTATTGTAAAATATACCAGGAAAGGGATGATGCACATGAAATTCGTAATCGTAGGAAAGAACATTGATGTAACACCCGGATTAAAGAGCGCAGTGGAGGATAAGATTGGTAAGCTCGCCAAGTATTTTAACGAAGACACGCAGGTAAATGTAACATTAAGTGTCGAAAAGGATTCACAGAAGATCGAGGTTACAATCCCGGTCAAGGGAAGGATAATAAGATCGGAACAGACCAGTTCCGATATGTACGTATCCATCGATCTTGTAGAGGAGATCATCGAAAGACAGTTAAAGAAGTATAAATCAAAGATAGTAGACAAGCAGGAACGCAATTCCGCATTCAGACCCGAATTCATTGAAAAAGAGTTCGAAGATGAAGAAGAAGTAAAGATCATCAGATCAAAGAAATTTGATATAAAGCCCATGTATCCCGAGGATGCCTGCATCCAGATGGAACTTCTCGGACACGATTTCTTTGTATTCTGCAATGCAGAGACCGATCAGGTAAATGTCGTTTACAAGAGAAAAGGCAATACCTACGGCCTTATCGAGCCTGAGGAATAACAGTTCGGTTTAGGCTGAACCTTACAACAAAATATGATATGATAAGGGTTGCACAAGATGCAGCCCTTTTTATGTGTTAGGGCCGGGCGGAGAAAAATGTTACTTTTGATCTCATTTGCCGTAGCATTGACGGCTGTTTCAATAAAATATGAAAAAAAGCTTGTGGAAGCACTTCCGGTCACATTGGGAGCTTACGTGCTTATCCTTTATGTGCTTGCGCTTGTTGGCGCTTTATATGTAGCGGATTATGTGGGGCTTGTCATTATCGCATCGGGGATTCTTTATACGATAGCAGATACCATAAAAAAGAAAGCCTCTGCAGATACGGATGATCCTTCGATAAAAGATACATCCGTGCCTTTTATGATCGCACAAAAGTATAAGGATCATTCAATATGGGTATTTATATTCCTCATGGTCCTTATCTTCATCGGAGTAAGCAGCAAGCTTATAACGTGGTGGGATGATTATAATTTCTGGGGAACGGATGTAAAGGCGATATTTTATACCGGAGGGCTTGCTGCCAAATACCAAAATGTAGCGCCCGAATTCGGCGATTATCCTCCCGGAACCCAGCTTGTTAAATGGATGTTTTTAAATCTCAAGCCCGGAAGTTTTGATGAAGGATTGATGTTTACGGGATATTATTTCTTTATATATTCATTCCTTGCACCGATCCTCGGATATTTTGACAACAAAGGGATAAAAGGGATCGTATCTTCGATCATTTCCGGAGCATTGCTTTTTATCATGCCTTCATGCGTGGAAGCGTTCTATCTTGACGGATGCTGCGCGGATATCTGCATGGCTGTTGCTTTTGGAGTATTCCTGGTGACCGTTTTAAAACGGTATGAGAGTATAAAGAACGACACGGCGATACCGTTAAAAGAAGAAAGGTTTAATGTCGTCTCTTCTTCGGTGGCATTAAGCGTTATGATGCTAAGCAAGAATACTTCGTTCATATGGCTTTTATATGCAATGGTATTTATGGCCGTTCTTGCTTTGATGAACTCCGATAAGTCGCAGGATAAAGGTGAAGCATCGGAAAGATTTAAAAAGAATATAAAGACAATTTTTGGTTACTTTGCACTCCCTTGCATGGCATTTGCTTCGTGGCTTGTATTCTGTCTTTTGAACAAAAGAGTAGCAAGATCAACGGTCGGAGCACTTACCATGGTATCTTCGGGTACCGAAATGCCGGATAAGGGTCGTGAGCTCATATCTGCTTACGTCAAAGCGTTTTTATCATACCCGATGCACAGATATCAAAATGCGATCGTGGATATCTCGCCGCTTGCATTTTGGCTTATCGTAACTTTGGCATTTATTCTCTTTGGAGTTTTCAAACTGATCGATAAAAAAGAGTGTATATTCCTTTCGTGTTTTGCATTTGCCGGAGGTGCGGTTTTTTATCTTATAGATCTTATCTGTCACCTTACGGTCTTTTCGACCGAGATGCAGTATCTTGATCCTTTTGCGATGGTATCTTCGATCGAAAGGTACAGTTCGCCTTTTACTTTCGGAATGATCATGCTGATCCTTTATGTCCTTTTTGCCAAAGGTGTGAATTGGAAAAAAGCGGCTTTTGTTGCTGCCTTTGTCATCCTTTGCGCTGATCTTACATCCGTCGCCAGAGGTTTTTGGACATACAGGAATGATATCGATAATGTACTGGCCGAACGTAACGCTCTTGTTGATAACGATATACTGATGCTTTGGAATAAAACCATTCTGCTTTCGAACAACGCCGATCCCATGATGGATGACAATGCTCATTATGACGGATCGAGGATCCTTTATGTCAGGGATTCATCAGATGTCAGCTGGATATCACATGCATATATTAGTTATTATATGTCACCTGTTTCAATGGTTTTTGATTATACCGATCTTAGTGATGTGGATATGGATGTTTTAAAAGCAAGATCTTCCGAGCTTCATGCAGGATACGTATATGTGGGAGGAGATCTTTATGAGAATTAAGCTTCCCCGGTTTTTAAAATTTGCGATGTCTTCGGGAACTTCCGCGCTTATAGATATGGGCGTTTTTTCTTTTGTCTGCTTCCTTTTAAGGGACAAAGGACTGGGGCCCGTCTACCTTACCGTCGCAACGGTTACGGCAAGGCTTATTTCAGCATCGTTTAACTATACCGTTAATTATCTGCTTGTATTTAAGTCAAAGGAGACGGTTTTAAGCACACTTCCCAAGTATGCGGTAAATTCCGCATGCATCATGTGCGCAAGCTCGTTCCTTGTAAGCACCATTCATCCGCTTGTGAGCAAAGGGCATCCATTTATTGCAGCTAATGAACTGTGCGTTAAAATACCGGTTGACATAACTTTGTTTTTCATAAACTACCTGATCCAGAGCCGCCTTATCTACAAGGCCCCCAAAACCCAAATGGACCCTAGGGGACGGGGTTAGAGGTTCATAGCGGACCGGAAAACCGACGCAGTAAGATAGGAAAAAACCAGATGAATCTAAGGATCGACAATACGAATATCAGTGCCGAAAAAGCAACCGCAATGATAAAGGATCGCTTTAACCTTAAGGACAAGGGGATAAATGAAATGAAGAACATGATAAAGCTTGAGGAGGTTCAGACGGATGAGCTTCCTCTGGTTCATAAAATGCAGGTGGAAAGCTTCATGCCTTTGTACGAAAAGTATCATGATGAGGGCTCGCCTGCCATAGAAACACTCGAAAGGATACAGAAAAGAGCGCAAAGACCGAACCGGAAATACTTTTTCATCGTGTATAACGGAGCCAGGGTCGGGGTTATCAATCTCGGACATAACGATCCCGATGAAAAGAAGGTATCTTTCATAAGCCCCATCTTTATCCTGCCTAAGTATCAGGACCGCGGGATAGGCTATGCAACTATCATGAAATCATTCGAATTGTATCCCGAGGTAGATACATGGAAACTCGATACCATTTTGCAGGAACCCGGGAACTGTCATCTTTATGAAAAATGCGGGTTTAAAAGGGTCGGGGAAGAGCATCCCGTAAATGATGCCATGACTCTCATAGATTACGAGTATAAAAGATAATAAAAGCATACGTTATTATAATTGTAATAGCGTTTCTACTATGATATAATAAACAATGCGCATGACAAAATTTTAACAAACATTCTTTTGCAGTCGAGAAACGTTGATTTTCAAGGCTTTTGGCTGCAGGACAATGATCACAAAGAGATATGGAGGGAACTAAAAATGAGTAGAAATGTAGTGATTGCAAGCGCATGCCGTACAGCTATAGGCACAATGGGCGGTTCGCTTTCGACAACTCCCGCAGCGGAGCTCGGAGCCATCGTTATCAAAGAAGCAGTAAAGAGAGCGGGAATCAAACCCGAAGATGTTGAACATGTTTACATGGGATGCGTTATACAGGCAGGTCTCGGACAGAATGTTGCACGTCAGGCTTCATTAAAGGCAGGACTTCCCATCGAGACACCCGCCGTTACATCAAACGTTGTCTGCGGTTCAGGTCTTAACTGTGTTAACCAGGCAGCACAGATGATCATGGCAGGAGATGCTGATGTTGTAGTTGCTGGTGGTATGGAGAACATGTCAATGGCTCCTTTCGCACTTCCCAACGGACGTTACGGATACAGAATGACATGGCCCAGCCAGTCAAAGGGTGCGTTGGTAGATACAATGGTCAACGATGCACTTTGGGATGCATTCAATGATTATCACATGATCACAACTGCAGATAATGTAGCTAAGCAGTGGAATCTTACAAGAGAAGAGCTCGATGAGTTCGCATTAAAGAGTCAGCAGAAGGCTTGTGCCGCTATCGAAAACGGTGCTTTCAAAGCCGAGATCGTTCCCGTAGAAATAAAGAAAAAGAAAGAGACAGTTGTATTTGACACTGATGAAGGCCCCAGAGCAGGATCTACCATCGAAGGATTACAGAAGCTTAAGCCCCTTAATCCCGACGGAGTGGTAACTGCAGGTAATGCTTCAGGAATCAATGACGGTGCTGCCGCACTCGTTATAATGTCCGAAGAAAAGGCCAAGGAACTCGGTGTTAAGCCTATGGCTAAGTTCGTAGCCGGAGCTTTGGCAGGTGTTGATCCTTCCATCATGGGTATCGGACCTGTTGCAGCAACAAAGAAGGCTATGGCTAAGGCCAACTACAAGATCGAAGATTTCGATATCATCGAGGCAAACGAGGCTTTCGCAGCTCAGTCGGTTGCAGTAGGAAAGGATCTCGGAATCGATGTTGACAAGCAGCTTAATCCCAACGGAGGAGCTATCGCATTAGGACATCCCGTAGGAGCTTCAGGAGCAAGAATCCTCGTAACACTGCTTCACGAGATGCAGGCAAAGGGTGCCAAGAAAGGTCTTGCAACTCTTTGTATCGGTGGTGGAATGGGTTGTGCTACCATCGTTGAAATGGACTAATGCAAATATATAAATAAGGAGACAAAAATGGAATTTGTTTTATATGAAGTTGAAGGTGCCGTTGGTATCATCACCATCAACAGAGAAAAGGCATTAAATGCTCTTAATTCACAGGTCCTTGATGAACTTAATGCTACACTTGATGCTGTAGACCTTCAGAACGTAAGATGCCTCATCTTAACAGGCGCAGGCGAAAAGAGTTTCGTTGCAGGTGCCGACATAGGAGAGATGAGCGCTCTTACAAAGGCAGAAGGTGAAGCTTTCGGAAAGAAGGGTAATGATGTATTCCGTAAGCTCGAGACATTCCCCATCCCCGTTATCGCAGCCGTTAACGGATTTGCACTCGGCGGAGGATGCGAGATCTCAATGAGCTGTGACATCAGGATCTGTTCAGAGAACGCAGTATTCGGTCAGCCTGAGGTGGGTCTTGGAATCACACCCGGATTTGGCGGAACACAGCGTCTTGCAAGACTTGTCAGCCCCGGAATGGCTAAGCAGATGATCTATACAGCCCGCAATATCAAGGCTGATGAAGCTTACAGGATCGGACTTGTTAACCAGGTTGTTAAGGCTGAAGTTAACGAAGCCGGCGAAGTTACCGTAAGCGCAAAGGATGCTCTTATTGCAGCGGCAAAGAAGATGGCTTCAGGGATCGCACAGCAGGCTCCCATCGCTGTACGTAACTGCAAGAAGGCTATCAACGACGGACTTCAGGTTGATATGGACAAAGCTATAGTTATAGAAGAAAAACTCTTCGGTGACTGCTTTGAGACAGAAGACCAGAAGGCCGGAATGGGCAACTTCCTTGAAAAAGATAAGGAAAAGAAATTAAAGGTAGTTCCTTTCCAGAACAAATAAATCATTTATAAGGAGAAAAGATATGAAAGTTGGAGTAATAGGCGCAGGAACAATGGGTTCCGGAATCGCACAGGCATTTGCACAGTGTGATAAGGTTGATACCGTATACCTTTGCGATATCAAGCAGGAGTTTGCTGACGGTGGTAAGGCTAAGGTTCAGAAGTCTATGGATAAGCTCGTTTCAAAGGGCAAGAAGACTCAGGAAGAAGCTGATGCCATCATGGCTAAGTTCAAGACAGGTCTTAATGACATCTGTACGGATGCTGACCTCATCGTAGAAGCAGCATTGGAAGTTATGGATATAAAGAAGGAATGCTTTAAGAATCTCATGGAGAACATCGTAAAGAATCCCGATTGTATCTATGCATCAAACACATCATCTCTTTCAATCACAGAGATCGGTGCAGGACTTCCCAAGCCCGTTGTTGGAATGCACTTCTTCAATCCCGCACCCGTAATGAAACTCATCGAGGTTATCGCAGGTGCAAACACGCCCGATGACGTTGTTAAAAAGGTTATCGAGATCTCAGAAGATCTCGGAAAGACACCCGTTAAGGTTAACGAGGCTCCCGGGTTCGTTGTTAACAGGATTCTTATTCCCCTTATCAACGAAGGTATCTTCGTTTACTCAGAGGGTATCTCTGATATCGAGGGTATCGACTCAGCAATGAAGCTCGGTGCCAATCATCCCATGGGACCTTTGGAGTTGGGTGATTACGTAGGACTTGATATCGTACTTGCCATCATGGATGTTCTTTACAAGGAAACAGGCGACTCTAAGTACAGAGCATGCCCTCTCCTTCGTAAGATGGTACGTGCAAAGAAGCTCGGCGTTAAGACCGGTATCGGTTTCTACAACTACGCTGACGGTGGCAAGGTGCCTACTGACAAGTGATCATAATTATTTAAATATATGGAGGAACGATAATCATGGATTTTACTTTACCCAAAGAACATGAGATGGCGAGACAGCTTTTTAAGGATTTCGCCGAGACTGAAGTAAAGCCGCTTGCACAGGAGATCGATGAGGAGCACAGATTCCCCAGAGAGACAGTAGACAAGATGGCAAAGTACGGCTTCATGGGTATTCCCGTACCCAAGGAGTACGGCGGACAGGGTTGTGACACACTTACATATGCTATGTGTGTTGAGGAACTGTCAAAAGTTTGCGGTACTACAGGTGTTATAGTTTCAGCTCATACATCACTTTGTGTTGATCCCATCCTTACATTCGGTACGGAAGAGCAGAAGCAGAAGTACGTAGTTCCCCTTGCAAAGGGCGAAAAGCTCGGAGCATTCGGACTTACAGAGCCCGGTGCAGGAACAGACGCTCAGGGTCAGCAGACCAAGGCCGTATTAGACGGTGACGAGTGGGTACTTAACGGATCTAAGTGCTTCATCACTAACGGTAAGGAAGCTGACATATATGTCATTTTTGCAGTTACCGGAAAGATCGAAAAGCGCGGTAAGATGATGAAGGAGATCTCAGCATTCATCGTTGAAAAGGGAACACCCGGATTCACATTCGGAACCAAGGAAAACAAGATGGGTATCTGCGGTTCTTCAACTTACGAGCTTATCTTCACGGATTGCCGTATCCCCAAAGAGAATCTTTTGGGACAGCAGGGTAAGGGCTTCAACATTGCCATGCATACCCTTGACGGCGGACGTATCGGTATCGCTTCACAGGCTCTCGGACTTGCAGAGGGCGCTCTTGAAACAACTATCAACTACGTTAAAGAGCGTAAGCAGTTCGGTAAGTCTATCGGAGCTTTCCAGAATACTCAGTTCCAGCTTGCTGACATGGCTACCAAGGTTGAGGCAGCCAAGCTCCTTGTTTATAAGGCAGCAAGAAAGAAGGATGAATATAAGGCTAATCCCAAGGTTTCTTATTCGTTCGAAGCAGCTCAGGCTAAGCTCTATGCCGCTGAAGTAGCTATGGAAGTTACTACAAAGGCAGTTCAGCTCCACGGTGGTTACGGTTACATCAAGGAGTACGACGTAGAGAGAATGATGCGTGACGCTAAGATCACAGAGATCTATGAAGGAACCAGTGAAGTTCAGAGAATGGTTATCTCTGCTCAACTGTTGAAGTAGGAGGAATTGACACAATGAAAGTTATCGTTTGTATAAAGCAGGTACCTGATACAAAGGGTGGAGTTAAGTTCAATCCCGATGGTACACTGGACAGAGGTGCAATGCTTGCCATCATGAATCCCGATGACAAGGCAGGTCTTGAAGCTGCGTTAAGGCTTAAGGACCAGTATGGTGCAGAGGTTACCGTACTTACAATGGGACTTCCCAAGGCTGCTGACGTTCTTCGTGAAGCGATCGCCATGGGAGCAGACAAGGGAATCCTTGTTACAGACAGAGTTTTGGGTGGTGCCGACACATGGGCAACATCTACGACCATCGCAGGTGCTATACGTAATCTTGATTATGATCTTATCATCACGGGTCGTCAGGCTATCGACGGAGATACAGCTCAGGTTGGTCCCCAGATCGCCGAGCACCTCAACATCCCCGTTATCTCTTATGCACAGGAGATCAAGGTAGATGGAGACAAGGTTACTGTTAAGCGTCAGTATGATGACAGATATCACATGGTAGAGGCTAAGATGCCCTGCCTTATCACAGCTCTTTCAGAGCTTAACGAGCCCAGATATATGACTCCCGGCGGAATCTTTGATGCCGTTAAGGCAGATATCACAACATGGGGAAGAGCAGACCTTAAGGATGTTGATGATTCAAACCTCGGTCTTGCAGGCTCACCCACAAAGATCGCCAAGGCTTCCGACAAGGTAAGAAAGGGTGCCGGCGAAAAGGTTGTTCCCGAGTCACCCGAAGATGCAGTTAAGTACATCGTTGGAAAACTTTCTGAGAAGCACGTTATATAATCATAGGAGGATAGAATAATGCAGAATTTAGAAGAATATAAAGGCGTATTCGTCTTCGCTCAGCAGGTTGATAACGTTGTGAGCGGAATTGCATACGAATTATTGGGAAAAGCCAAGGATCTTGCTGCTCCTTTAAATGCACAGGTTACCGCAGTCCTCATTGGTTCAGGCGTTAAGGATCAGTGCGACAAGCTTGCAGAGTACGGCGCAGACAGAGTCATCCTTGTTGACGATCCCGAACTTAAAGATTACAGAACAGAGCCTTATGCACATGCACTTGCTTCTGTTATCAATGAATACAAGCCCGAGATCATGCTCGTTGGTGCTACGGCTATAGGTCGTGACCTTGGCCCTACGGTATCAGCAAGAGTTGCTACAGGTCTTACAGCAGACTGTACAGTACTCGAGATCGGTGATTTCCCGCTTCAGCCCATCCCCGGAAAGGAAAGTGAACAGAAGCACAATCAGCTCCTTATGACACGTCCCGCTTTCGGTGGAAACACGATCGCTACTATCGCATGTCCCAACAATCGTCCTCAGATGGCTACGGTTCGTCCCGGTGTTATGCAGAAGATCGATCCCATTAAGGGTGCTAAGGCTGAGATCATTGAGTTCAATCCCGGATTCACACCCAACAACAAGTACGTTGAGATCAAGGAAGTCGTTAAGGCTGTATCGGATATCAAAGATATCATGGATGCCAAGATCCTTGTATCAGGCGGACGTGGAGTTGGTTCTCCCGAGAACTTCAAGATCCTTGAAGACCTCGCTGCAGCTATAGGCGGACAGGTAAGCTGCTCAAGAGCCGTTGTTGATTCAGGCTGGAAGCCCAAAGAGCTCCAGGTTGGTCAGACAGGTAAGACAGTTAGACCTAACGTTTACTTCGCTATCGGTATCTCAGGTGCCATCCAGCACGTTGCAGGTATGGAAGAGTCAGACATCATCATCGCTATCAACAAGGATGAGGATGCTCCCATCTTCGATGTTGCAGATTTCGGTGTTGTAGGAGATCTCAATAAGATCGTTCCCCAGCTTACAGAGTCTATTAAGGCAGAGCTTGCAAAGAAGTAAAATATCGCTTTAAAGATCATCAAAGTCCTCCGCTTTTTGCGGGGGACTTTTTTGCGCAAAAATATAAGAAATAGATGCCCCAATATGATAAAATATAAAAGGTCATGAAAGTATTGTTTCACAGGTACGGGAGTATCGTTGAACCCGATATTCTTGCAGCATTTGATCAACTTAATATCGAAGTCATAAAAGACGAGATGGAGATAGAGCAAAAGAACATAGATCCCGAAGTCAGGATCTCGACCCTTGCCGAACTGATCCTCGAAAACAGACCGGATTTTGTCTTTACGATCAACTTCTTTCCCTATATCTCCGAGATATGCGAAAAACTGAATGTACTGTATGCCGCGTTGAGCGTGGACTGCCCGGTCCTTGAGATCTATTCAGAGGCGATAAGGAATAAATGTAACCGTATATTCCTTTTCGATTATGCACAGTACGAATCGGTCGTAAACGAAAACCCTGAGGGGATATTCTACCTTCCGCTTGCGTCAAACACAGATCGCTGGGATGCGATAGATGTTCCAAAGGATCAGGATGGCAGGATACTATATAAATACAATGTTTCGTTCATAGGTTCTTTATATACCGAAAAATCTCCTTTAAGGAGAGCAAAGCTTTCGGATCTTAACAGCGGCTATATAGACGGAGTCCTTGCGGGAGCAGGCAGGTTTACGGATCTTTCGCTTGTGGAGGAGGTCTTAAAGGCAAAGCCTGAGATAACAGGATTTTTAAAAGAAGGTCTTGGAGATGTTTGGAAAAGGTTCGATATAGGCCCTGCCGTTATAGATGTGGATGAATATGTTTCGATCATGCAGGTGCTTGGGTTTGAACTTACTGCAAGGGACAGGATCAGCCTTTTAAGATCGATCGCTTCATTGCAGAGCAATTCAGCCCTTATCGGTGATAAAACAAGGTACCTAAAAGATGCTGATGATTCGCTGCTTTGCGTTTTTACAAGGTCTGATGCCCGGGATATTTCGGGATCCGTTTCGATACACGGCGGAGTATCGACCCACGATGAGATGCCGCGTGTGTTTAAGCAGTCAAAGATAAACCTTAATCCCACGATGCGCTGCATAAAGACGGGCCTTCCGCAAAGGATATGGGATATCATGGGATGCGGCGGATTACTCCTTACGAATTATCAATCTGAGATCCCGGAGTATTTTGAGATCGGAGAGGATCTTCTTTGTTACGAAAACGAAAAGGACTGCAGGGAGCTTATCGCGTATTTCCTCGAGCATGATACGGAGCGTGAAGCTATCGCCAAAAGCGGATACGACAAAGTCAAAGCTCTTCATACTTATGTTGTCCGCATGGCGCAGATGATAAATAAGATTTATCCGGAATGACCGGATCAAAGGATAGGAAAAATGTCAAAGAATATTTTGGAACACAACACAGTAGAACTTGATGAAAAGGATAACAGCCTGGTCATCATTGACCAGACGCTTCTTCCGGGAAGGATCGAGCTTATAAAGCTAAAAACCGCCGAGGAGATATGGGATGCGATATATCTTCTCAAGGTAAGGGGAGCACCTGCAATAGGTGTTGCCGCAGCCTACGGCCTTTATATCCTGTCTTTACAGGCTTTTGACAGGACAGGGGAGGACATTGATGCATTCCGGAGCGAGTTTATAAAGCAAAAGGATTATCTTAATTCATCACGTCCGACTGCCGTTAACCTTTCATGGGCATTAAACATGATGGATAAGGTGTGTACTGCTTCTTTGGCCGAAACAAAGAGCGTTGAAAAGACTTTAAAGGCACTTCGTGATGAATCGGTACGCATCCAGCAGGAAGATATAGATACCTGTAAAAAGATAGGTGAATACGGGCTTTCCCTCATAAAAAAGGGAGACGGTATTTTGACACACTGTAATGCAGGACAGCTTGCGACGAGCAAATACGGTACTGCAACGGCACCCATATATCTGGGACTTGAAAAGGGATATGACCTTAAGGTCTTTGCGGATGAGACAAGGCCGCTTTTACAGGGTGCCAGACTTACATCCTTTGAACTTCAAAGCGCCGGGGTTGACGTGACGCTGATCTGTGATAACATGGCTTACTCGGTTATGAAAAAGGGACTTGTAAATGCCGTATTTGTCGGGTGTGACCGTGTGGCCGCAAACGGAGACGTTGCAAACAAGATAGGAACGGGCGGAGTGGCTACTTTGGCAAGGCGATTCGGAATCCCCTTTTACGTTTGTGCCCCGACATCGACCATAGACCTTAACACCAAATGCGGTGACGATATTAAGATCGAGCAAAGACCCGACACGGAAGTCACCGAAATGTGGTATAAGGAGCGTATGGCACCCGAAGGAGTAAAGGTATTTAATCCTGCATTTGACGTAACGGATGCTGAATATGTAACGGCAATAATCACTGAATACGGAATAGCGAGGGCTCCTTATGAGACATCGCTGAGTGAGATAATAAAAAAGAAAAATGAACAATAATTCCATGGACATCAAAAAAATAGTTGTTTTCGGAGGCGGTACGGGATTATCGTGCCTGCTTTCGGGACTTAAGCTTTTTCCTATAGACGTTACAACGGTCATCGCCGTTTCTGATAACGGTTCAAGCACCGGAATATTAAAAGAAGAGCTTGATATTCCCGCGGTCGGAGACGTGGGAAAGGTCCTTCTTTCGATGGCCAACGTCGATGAGGACTTTACGGATCTTTTACAGTACAGGTTCAGTAAGGACGGATCGCTGCACAATCATCCCGTAAGGAACATCATGCTCGCTGCCCTTATCGACACAAAGGGCAATCTTACCGAAGCCACAAAATACATGGCTAAGATCCTTAACGTTAAGGGAACGGTTCTGCCTTTAACGGAGGAAAAGGTCGACCTTGTGGGTAAAAGCAAAGATAAAGATTATTACGGTGAAGAAGAGGTATCCTTAAACATAAAGAACATTGACAGGATATGCTATGATCACGAGATTCGTGTTAACGAAGAGATCATCGATCATATAAAAGAAGCAGACCTTATAGTCTTCAGTTCGGGAAGCCTTTATACAAGCATCCTGCCGCACCTTTTATCGGACAGGATAACAAAGGCCCTTGACAGTGTAAAAGCTCCGCTTATGTACGTTTCAAACCTTGTGACACAGCCGGGTGAAACAGACGGGTATTCCGTAGGGGATCACGTTAAGGTCTTAAACCGCTACCTCGGACAAAGAAAGATAGATATCGTCGTTGCAAACAATGCCGATATAAACAAGGACATCATAGATAAATACTTTACAACTGAAAACAAAACCCCGGTCACCATTGATAAAGAGCTTATTGATGACCCGGGTATAGAGATAATCGAAGGCCATGTATTTAATATCGAAAACGGAAAGATAAGACATGACCCTTTAAAGACTGCATATCTGATATTCTCTTATTTGATGGATGAATTGTCCTGATCACCGAAGATATGCCTTTTTACAGGCTCAAGTGCCCTTATGAGTACAGAGCCGAAGATCATGCAGGCAATCACTTCTCCCGCGCCCACGGTAAGTGCAAAAGCAGGGAGCGTTGAGATATGTATCCCCCAAAGATCAAATGCTCCGTCCAGTCCATACGCATACTTAAGTACGAAAGGGATGATGATAGCATTTGCAAGGACGGGCGGTACGGTGACAAAAAATCTGTTTTTCCTGAGATACCACGATCCCATTGCGCCAAGGAAAGTAGCAAGCGTTCCGAAAATGATATCGGGAAGAGCGCATCCGGTAAGGATGTTGCTCAAAAAGCATCCGATAACAAGCCCGGGTATCGCAGCCGGCGTAAAATACGGTAAAACTGTAAGTACTTCGGAAAAACGTACCTGTATCATTCCGCTTGCAAGATTAAACTGTGCAGCTATACAGGTAAGGACTACATAGATCGCGGCAATGACGGCCGCACGTGCCAGATATAAAACCTTCGAATTGAGCATATTTATATGCCTCCTTTAGTTTTTTGTTACGGATGGGAAGGAGTTAACATCCGCTCAAACGGGGAGTATAGCATACATATCGATTTATTGCAAACACTATGGAAGATGAGGCCTTTTTATGGTAAGATAATAGCCGTGAAAGAGGGCCTTTTATCATGTCAAAATACATAAAAGAAAAGGATGCTGCGGCATCAATACTGGATATAGGCAGGAGAATGTACGAAAAGGGTTTTGTCGCCGCAAATGACGGTAACATATCCGTTCGTATCTCAAAAAACGAGATCCTTGCAACGCCAAGCGGTGTTTCAAAAGGATTTATGAAAAAGAAGATGCTCATAGTCACGGATCTTGACGGCAATCTCTTAAGGGGTAACCTCAAGCCGTCATCCGAACTTAAGATGCATTTAAGAGCATACAGGGAAAATCCGGATATCATGTCGGTATGCCATGCACATCCCCCTGTTTCAACGGCTTTGGGAATAGCGGGAGTGGAGTTTAATGAGCCCATTCTGGCAGAGGCCGTGATCTCACTCGGAGATGTTCCGGTGCTTCCTTATGCGGAGCTTGGTTCCGAGGATATCCCTCAAATGATGGCTCCATATTTTAAAACACATAACGGAGTGATACTGAAGAATCACGGTGCTACTACATGGGGTGCTGACCCGTATGGTGCTTATTACAGAATGGAGAGTCTTGAGTATTACGCCAATATCCTTCTTACCGTAAGACTTCTGGGCGGAGGCTCAAATCTTAACAGGGAAGAGATCGATGCTCTCATAAAAATGAGGGAGAAGTTCGGTATAAAACAGGGAGGATACCCGAAGGTTTAACGGTTTTTTTATACTTGTTTAATATTTTTCCTTCGGAAAAGAGTTATACTTAAATGGTTGAAATAACGCAATACAAATATAAATATGAGCTTCATCTTCACACCAGTCAGGCAAGTGCCTGCGGACACAATACAGGTGCCGAGATGGCTAAAGCCGCCAAAGAAGCAGGATATGACGGAATAGTCGTGACCGACCATGCATGGGGAGGTAATACATGCATAGACAGATCCCTTCCGTGGGAAGAATGGGTAAGGGGTTATATCAAAGGTTATGAGGATGCCAAAGACTGGGGAGACAAAAACGGACTCACCGTAATGTTCGGACTTGAGACCGGATTTGAGGGAACCGAGTTTTTGATCTACGGGATCACTCCCGAATATCTGATATCAAGACCCGAGTTTAGGACAGCCACTATACCTGAACAGCTTCCTCTTGTTCATGAAGGCGGCGGAATAGTGATGCAGGCTCATCCCTACAGGGAAGAATACTACATACCCGAGATCAGACTCTTTCCGGATGATGTTGACGGTGTTGAGACCATCAATGCCACTCATTCGTCACATCTTTCAAAAGCCCACACAGGTATTGAATATAATGATAAAGCGATCGAATATGCGCTTTCGCACGGATTTCACACGTGCGCAGGTTCGGATGTCCATTCGACCGTCATGTTTGGCGGTGGTATCATGACGCGCGAAAAGATCAAAGAATCAAAAGACCTTGTTAAACTTCTGATGTCGGATGAGATGTATCTTCTTACCGACGGCGACAGGATATATGACAAATATGGCACACTGCTTAAAGATTACGAAGGTTAAAAAAGCCGCAACAGCTCTTTTACTTGCCATATGTGTGCTTGGAACATGTGCCTGCTCCAATGGCGAAGATACCAAAGATAAGGTTTTTTTAACTACGGGTTTTTCCGAGAACGAACTTTTCATAATAAAGGATGTTGCAAATTCCATCCAGATAAACTGCGATCTTCCGGAGGCGTTGATCTATCTTGCAAATACCAAGGACAAGTATGAAGACGTCTACGGTCCCGGGATATGGGATACTTCTGTAAATAATGTTACGATGACAGACAGCATAAAGGATAACGTTATCTTTGAACTTTCGCAGGTAAAGGCGATGAACATACTCGCAACGCTTAACGGGATCACACTTACCGAAGAGGAGATGGCTCAGGTTGAAAAGTGCGTAAATGATTACTATTCATCGCTGAGTAGCCACGAAACAGATGTCCTTATGGCGACTCCGGAGCTTGTATCCCGCATGTATACCGAGTATGCGCTTGCTGAAAAGCTTTATGAGAGCCTTATAGCCGACATCAATCCGGAGATCTCGGATGATGAGGCAAGGACCATAACGGTCCAGCATATATTCATAAGGACATATACGACCGGAGAGCACGGCGAAAAGATAGATTATTCCGAATCCGCAAAGGAAATAGCCTACAGAAAGGCTGCGATGATAAGGGAACTTGCCCTTGACGGTGAACACGATTTTAAAGACCTCGTGCTCCAGTATTCGGACGGAGATCTTTCGGATTATTCTTTTTGCAAGGGAGATACGGAGCCTGAGTTTGAACAGGCGGCTTTCGATCTCGGAAACGATGAAATATCGGAAGTCATCGAGACCAGATGGGGCTACCACATAATAAAGTGTATCTCGACCTTTAACAGGGAAGAGACCGACAATAACAAGTTAAAGTTGTCGGAAGTGTTAAGACGTGAGGTATTCGGAAAAGAATACGATGAATTTGCTGATACACTCACCACATACTTTAATGACGGACTCTGGGAAAACGTGGATCTTTTCAGAGACAGTGAAATAAATACTCAAAGTTTTTTTGAGATTTATCATACAGAATTTGATTAAAGAGGTGATTTTTTATGTCTAACAGACAAGGCAGTCTTTCTATCAACAGTGAGAATATCTTTCCCATTATCAAAAAATGGCTCTATTCCGACCATGATATCTTTTACAGAGAACTTATTTCAAACGGTTGTGATGCCATTACCAAATTAAAGAAGCTTGACATGATGGGTGAGTACACTCTCCATGAAGGTTACAAAGCCAGAATGGATATTTTGGTGAATCCCGAAAAGAAAACCATCAAATTCATCGATAACGGTATCGGAATGACCGAGGATGAGGTTGACGAGTACATCAACCAGATCGCTTTTTCGGGAGCAGCCGATTTCATTGAAAAATACAAGGACAAGACATCCGATGACCAGATAATAGGTCATTTCGGTCTTGGGTTTTATTCCGCATTCATGGTAGCCGGTGAGGTTCATATCGACACCCTTTCATTTAAGGAAGGTGCAAAGCCCGTTCACTGGGAATGTGACGGAGGCACGGAATTTACGATGTCCGAGGGGACGAGGGACACAGTCGGAACCACGATAACATTGTTCCTTAACGAGGATGTACTTGAGTTCTGTAACGAATACAAAGCCAAGGAAGTCATAAAGAAGTACTGTTCTTTCATGCCTACCGAGATATACATCTCAAAGGAAGATACCAAGGATACACAGACAGTCAAAAAGGACGAAGTACTTCCCGATGATACGGTCGTTGAAGAGATAAAGCCCGAAAAGGAAGGGGACGAAGTAAAGGTAAAGATCATTAAGCGTCCCGAACTTCTTAACGATACGAATCCTCTTTGGATGAAACATCCCAATGACTGCACGAAGGAAGATTATCTTGCCTTCTACAGAAAGGTATTCCAGGATTACAAGGAGCCACTTTTCTGGATACACCTTAACATGGATTATCCTTTTAACCTTAAGGGAATCCTTTATTTCCCCAAGATCAATATCGAATACGAATCGATCGAGGGCGTCATCAAGCTTTATAACAACCAGGTATTTATCGCCGACAACATAAAGGAAGTCATCCCCGAGTTCCTTATGCTCTTAAAGGGTGTCATAGACTGTCCCGACCTTCCGCTTAACGTATCACGTTCGGCACTTCAGAACGACGGATTTGTCAACAAGATCAGCGAGTACATTACAAAGAAGGTTGCAGACAAGCTTTCCGGAATGTGCAAGACGGAAAAGGAAGAATACGACAAGTACTGGGATGATATCAGTCCCTTCATCAAGTACGGCTGCTTAAAGGATGACAAGTTCTGCAAGAAGATGACGGACTATATCCTCTTTAAGAACCTTGACGGAAAGTATCTTACCCTGCCTGAGTGTCTGGAGGTTAATCTGACGGACACCGAAGATGAGGAAGGTGAAGAAAACACGGAAGAAGCAAAGGCAGATGTCGTTGATGAAAACGGCAATGAGCTTACGGGTAATAAGGAAGGCGAAGAAGATAAGAAAGAAAAAGTCATCTATTATGTCACGGATGAACAGCAGCAGGCCTCTTACATCCAGATGTTCAAAAAGGCAAAGATGGATGCCGTTGTGCTCACACACAATATAGACCAGCCCTTCATTTCACAGCTTGAAGCAAAAAATGAAGGCATCAAGTTCCAGAGGATAGATGCGGATCTTACGGATACCTTCAGGTCAAAGACTTCAAAGAAGGAAGAAGAAGAGCTTAAGGCCGAAGCCGAAAAGATAAAAGAAGTGATGAAAAAAGCCTTAAAGAAGGATAACATTGAAGTTAAGGTTGAAAAGTTAAAGAACAAAAAGATCGCTTCGATGGTAACCTTGAGCGAAGAATCACGCCGCATGCAGGATATGATGAAGATGTATTCAATGCCCGGAATGGGGATGAACGATTTCGGACGTGAAGGCATAACACTCATACTTAATGCAAACCACCCGCTTGTTGAGTATATAACCGAGCACACGGACGGTGACAATGTTAGGATGATATGCGAGCAGCTTTACGACCTGGCTCTCATCCAACATGCTCCGCTTGAAGCCGAGGCAATGGAGAAATTCGTTGCACGTTCAAATGACATCATGATGTTACTTACAAAATAAAGCTCCTTAAAAAGGAACGGCAATAAATGCAGTCTGCAGTAGACAATATACTAAACGGGAATTTTAATACCGGCAGGCATTCGTTGAATTTTTCAACACCTGTCATCGAACTTACGGTTAACGAAGGCGACCTTTACGAAGGCAGCTTTGTTATCTATGGCCCTGCGGACGCATTTACCGAAGGAAAAGTATCCTCCACCGGACTTAAAATGAGATGTCCGGTGGAGAATTTTTCGGGTACGGAAAGTGAGATCCCGTACATATTCGACGGTACTATGATGAGTGAAGGAGACACCTATAAAGGCGAGTTCCGGATCATCTCCAACCAGGGTGAATACCTTGTTCCGTACGATATAAGGATAGGTGGGGAAAACATAGATACATCCATGGGTGATATCAAGAATCTTTTCCACTTTACCAACCTTGCAAGAAGCAACTGGAATGAGGCGGTATCCCTTTTCTGTTCAGACGATTTCAGATCGGTGCTTACGGGTTCGGACCGTATGCATCTTGGTGCATACAATGCTCTTAAAAACGCGCCGGATCATCATCAGGCTCTTGAAGAATTCCTATTAAAGATCAAGAAAAAACAAAAGGTCGAGTTCATTGTGGACGAAACCGAGGTAAGGATAGATTCGCTCCTTGGATCGATGGAAAAAAACCTTATGATCCACAGAAACGGATGGGGTTACAGTACGCTTTTTATAAGCACGGATTCCACCTTTATCCATCTTTTCAAGGAAAAGGTCGAAGACGGC
Organism: Lachnospiraceae bacterium; assembly: GCA_024690205.1. GTDB lineage: Bacteria > Bacillota > Clostridia > Lachnospirales > Lachnospiraceae > JAILLW01. The sequence goes on from JAILCX010000089.1 coordinate 52,362, forward strand.
GACTTTTTGGGAAACAGTGCCAGAGTCTCATACAGGATAGATCCCCTTCAGCTTCATGAAGGAAAGAATTTCGGACGGATCATACTTAAAAATGCCTATAACAGGATCGAGGTCGAGGTCTGTGTTAACAACCATTCCGTAAACAGGAAGATCGCAGACTTAAGCCGCATGGTAAAGCACAGGACGCTCGATCTTATGCTGTATTATGAGGCTTTCAGATGCCGAAAGATCTCAGCATCCACCTGGATGCAGGAAACCGGTGCGATAGTTGAATCTTTGCGTGAAAACGACAGGGACAACATCTACTACGAGCTTATGAACGTCCAGCTCCTTGTCACCAAAGAGCGATACAACGAGGCCAAGTGGATACTTGAGCAGGTTGAAAGTACGGTAACGACGGGAGATGACGATACCTTATACTGCTATTACTATTATCTGACAACGCTTGTTAACAGGACCGATGAACAGACCGGACAGGTCGTTTCGCTTGTACGTCATATGTACCAGAAAAACCCGGCAAACTGGCGTATAGCCTGGCTTCTTATGTACCTTGATGAGGACTTTGCAAGGTCAGGACAAAAGAAGTGGGAATTCCTAAGCCGGCTTCATGATCTTGGAGCGATAAGTCCCGTTTTATATGTTGAGGCTTTCGGAATACTTCAAAACAATCCCACGATCCTTGGAAATCTCGGAGATTTTGAATTAAGAGTTCTAAGATACATGGCCAAAAAGGAGATCTTTACCAGGGATATAATCGAGCAGTTCATCTATGTCTTCGGAAGATCTAAAGTGATCAAAAAATCCCTTATACCAATTTTGAAGGAATGCTATAAGGTCTATCCGGATAATGAAGTATTAAAGGCTCTTTGCATGGTCCTTATCAATCTCGGTGAGACCTCACGGGAAGCCTTTAAGTGGTATGAAAAAGGCATAGAAAACGAACTTAAGATAACAAAGCTTTATGAATACTACATGATGAGTGTCGACATGGATGCCAATATAAAGATTCCCAAGATGGCACTTATGTATTTTGCGTTCGACAGCAGCCTTGACAGTATCCATAATGCATTCCTTTATTCATACATGCACAGGAACAGGAATGTCCTGACCGAGCTTTACGAAAACTATAAGCCCGCCATAGACAGTTTCATTCAAAAGGAGCTTTCAAAGGGAAACAATAACAGATTCCTTGCATACCTTTATAAAAATGCCTTAAACGAAAACATGATAGACGAAGAGACCGCCAAAGGTCTTTCAAAGGCTATATTTGTACACAGGGTGCTCTTTAACAGAGACAAGATAAAAAGGGTGTCCGTACACTATGAAAATGTCGATGCGGACACAACATACACCGTATTAAATAACGAAAAAGAGATACATATACCGATATATGGGAGCAACAACCAGGTGATCCTTGAGGATGTCAAAGGTAACTCGTTTATCTGTGAGGACGAGTACGAGATACAAAGACTCATGATGCCTGACAAACTTCAGGGTATTGTTTCTCCCTATATCAAAGATGATGTTCTTTTTGACCTTTGGGCATGCGAGCATGGCCAGGATATTGCAACGATCAGTTTTTCAAACGTTGAAAACATGAGGCGTCTTGCAGACAGTGACAGAGTCAGAAAGAGCGTTAGAAAAGAGATAAAGAGTCATCTTTTGCGTTTCTATTATGATTCCGACATGATGGATGAACTTGATACGCTTCTTCGGGATCTTATATATGAAGAGATCCCCGAAAAGGAGATATCTGAGACGATACACCTTATGGCGGTCCGCGGTATGTTTGAAAAAGCATATGAGTGGATATGCAGGGGTGGCGGAGAATATATCGATGCAAAGGTCATAGCCAGACTTTGCAAGCATCTTCTTGAAGAACACGATATTTCATACAAAGACGATAATGCCATGACGACTCTGATATACAGGTCGTTCATGATGGGAAAGAGCGATGAGACGCTCCTTACTTACCTTGTAAAGAACTTTTACGGAACCTGTAAGGAGATGAAGGAGATATGGAAGAGCGCCCACGAAGCGGGAGTCGACACTTTCCTTATCGAGCAAAGGATCATGGAACAGATGCTTTATTCAAACGCGTATGTTTCAGGGCTTTCATCGATACTTCAAAGCTACAATTCATCGGTTGCCTGTGACAGGCTGACGCTGGCCGTTCTTTCACAGCTGGGATACGATTACTTTGTATATGACAAGGTTATAGATGATAAATACATAAACGTCCTTGAGCAGTTCATCGATGCAAGGGAAGAGATCCCGTTCATATTAAAGCTCACATATACGAAGTTCTATTCGGAATCGGCAACTGAGATTTCGGATACACTTCTTAGGACGATCATTCCCTATCTTCGGGAGATACTTTCTAAGGGAATGTATTTTGCCTATTTTAAGGAATATGCATCGACAGTCACATTCATGCACAGATTCCTTGACAAGACCATCATAGAATACAAGGCTCCCGAATGCAGCGGAGCCACCATCCATTTCATGATAGAAAAAAATGAAAGCACCAGGAACGAGTACTCAAGGGAAGAAATGAGAGAGATGTACCACGGGATATTCGTAAAGCAGTTCGTTTTATTCTTCGGTGAGAGGATGCAGTATTACATAATCGAACGCGACAGGGACGGCGGCGAACAGCTGACAGAATCAGGTACGGTATCATGCTCGGATATGGATCATCAGGAATCCGGCAGCAGGTACAGCCTGATAAACGATATAGCAATAGCAAGGACGCTTGCTGACTATGACACCATGGATAAACTCCTTGCCGAGTATTTCCAGTATGAGAATTACTTAAGTGCCATATTCAGGATGAGTGAATGATATGATATCCATTAGAGAAGGAAGTCTTCAAAAAACTGCCGGAAAGGTATATATAGGCTATGATCTGGGAAATGTTTTTTCTCAGATAAGTTATCTGCGCACGGGATCGGAAGAACCAATCAGCGTTTCTTTGGTTGCGGGAACAGAGCAGTATAACATCCCTACGGTGCTGGCAAAGCGTCAGGGTATCGGACAGTGGTATTACGGCAAGGAAGCCATAAAATATTCTTCAAACGGCTGTATACTTGTAGATGATCTTTTGTCAAAGGCGATAAGGGGCGAAGAGGTTATGGTGGAAGATGAGCCTTATGATCCCGTTGCTTTATTAACGCTTTTTGTTAAAAGGAGCTTAGGGCTTTTGACAATGCATGTAACCACAAAGGACATAGAAGCCTTCATGTTCACGACACCTGTCCTTAACGAAAGGATCGTTGAAGTTCTTGGAAGAGTCGTTGCCGGCTTAAACCTTAAATGCGAAGTCATAACCTACCAGTCTCATGTTGAGAGCTTTTATGATTATATCCTCCATCAGCCAAAGGAGCTTTGGCAGTACCAGGTGCTGGCCTTTGATTTTAACGAAAAGCTCACTGCGATGCGCCTTGAGGTTTCCGAAAATACGAGACCAAAGGTCGTTATAATTCACAAAAATTCATATGACGATATTGAACCGTATACACCTGTTGAGGATGAAAAGACTAATGCACTTAATGCCGAGCGCCTAGACGGACGGTTTTTAAAGATTTGCGAAAAAGAAACAGAAGATCAGGATGTCGGAACGGTATATCTTTTGGGTGAAGGATTCAGGGAAGGATGGACAAAGGAAAGCCTTAAGGTCCTTTGCAAAAACCGCAGAGTCTTCCAGGGAAATAACCTCTACAGTAAGGGAGCCTGCTTTGCACTCCTTGATAAACTCCGTCCCGGAGATCTTTCAAAGGAATATGTATATCTCGGAGAAGACAAGATAAAGTCAAATGTCGGAGTAAAAGCCATAAGGCGGGGAGAAGATTCATACTATGCGATCCTTGATGCGGGAACGGCATGGTATGAGGCTTCGGCAGATTTTGATATGATACTTGAAGAAGGGAACGAGTTTTCTTTCGTGATAACGTCGCTGACTGGAGGCAGTGTTACCGAAAAGACGATGGTGCTTGACGGACTGCCCGAGCGGGCCAGGGGAACGACAAGACTTGGATTTCACGTGGAGATGAGTACGATAAACTCTCTCCAGATAGAAGTTACGGACAAAGGCTTCGGCCAGATAATAAAACCCAGCGGAATGGCCTGGAATCTCAACATAGTGATCTAGTATGGGAAGATTGATGATCTGTACCGGGAGGTACGCCGAAACTCCATATTATGTAAACAGCGTATGCGTGAGCGTCTACAGTGTGGAGGAGCTTTGTTATCTCTTTGCGCTTAATCCGTTCATAATCACGAAGGACTTTATGGATGCGCCTTTGACGGACTGGTTAAGGAACGAGTGCGAGCTTGAAGAGCTGGCAAAAAAGCTGACCGATCTAAGGCTAAGAGGCTGTTCTCTGGGCGAGTTTATAAACACATTTCTGGATTATGTAAACTACTGCGATCCCGAAGAGCGAAAGATCATAGACGAGATCATAAAAAGTAACAGCGGTATATCAGATCTTGAAAGAAGAAAGCATCAGGGAGATTATCTTTTAAGGAATAGCATGTACGAAGCCGCGATAGAAGAGTACGAAGGCCTTCTTTCAGAGCTTCCGGACGTTGATGCAAAGCTTCGTCCGATCATATATCACAATATGGGATATGCCTATGCGAGCATGTTCATGTTTGATGTTGCATCAAAGTATTTTAGGCGCTCATATGAGATGACCGGCCTTGTGGATACCGCGATCCAGTATCTTGCTTCGATGAGGCTTCATCTTTCGGATGAGAAATATCTTTCGTTCATCGCAAAGAATCCCGAGCTTCACGATGTTTCATTAAGACTTGAAGCAACGATGAAAAAAGCTGTCGGTAATTTTGAGGCCTCAAGGGAAAATACGATGTTGAGCGCTCTTAACATTTACAAAGATGAAGGAAATGTATCTTCATATTACGAAGAGATAGACAGGATAATACTTAAGCTCAAGGAAAACTATTTAAACTCCGTTATTGACTGATGAATCTTTTTAAAAAATTCTGGGACTGGAAAAAAAGAATAGAAGATCCGCTTTACGACCTCGATGACTGGGAACAGGTCGATGCATGGAATGAAGTCGTATATGACAGGGATGACCTTAAGATATCCGACAAAAGATCAAGGCAGGACTATGTAAAAGGATGTCTTGAGCAGATCGCCGAGGCATCGAGAGAGGTTGACAAGCTCCAGGTCGAATACAATATCGTTACGGACCACCTTCGCGATATGGAAGAGATCGAAGCCCTTCCGGAACCTCAGGCAGAGCTAATAAAGGAATATGCAAGAAAGATAGATGCCTTAAAAGGAAAGCAGGAGGGTTATCTTAAGCGCAAGAACCATATGCGTGAGGATAAATACCGTGCACTTGAAAGGATGGAAGAAGAGCTTGCCGAAGGATACGAAAAGCTCTCGGAGGCCGAGAACTACCAGCAACTCATAAAAAGGGATCTTAAAAAGCTTGAAAATGAAAAGCAGGCTTATTATTACCGCAAGGGAGAGCTTAAAAGGACGCTTGAAGACTGCAGGTCCATGTCTGTAGTGTGTGCCGTTGCGGTTGTGGTATGTATCATTATACTGCTTGTCATGCAGTACGGATTTAAGCTTGATACGACAATAGGATATCTGGCAGCAGCTCTGGCAGGTGCCATCGGTATCACGATGATATTCATAAGACACAACGATTCCAAAAAGGAACTGCGTTCTGTCGGAAACGGGATATCAAAACTCATAAGAATGCAGAACACCGTAAAGATAAGGTATGTCAATAATACAAACCTTCTTGATTATCTTTACGTTAAATACGGAGCCTCATCAGCCAAGGAATTAGGCAAGGATTACGAGCAGTTCCTTGAAGAAAAAAAGGAAAGGGAAAGCTACGAAGAGGCTGTTACGGGACTTGATAAATGCGAAAAGGACATGATATTTGAGCTTCGCAAATACAGGATAAAGGATCCCGGAATATGGCTCCATCAGACGGAGGCCATCCTTGACAAAAAGGAAATGATAGAGATAAGGCATAAGCTCATAATCCAGAGGCAGTCGCTTCGAAGACGCATGGATTACAACAAGCAGGTCATTGCGGCAAAAGCCCAGGATGAGATCAAAGACCTTGTCGATAAGTATCCGAGGTACGCAAAAGAGATACTCGATATCGTCTCGGAATACGAAAAGGATTACAAGTGATCCGTCTTAAGTTTGCATTGACGATTAGGGTGTGTTTTGGTATCGTAGTTTTGTGCTTTAGTACATTAAAGGATTCGTTCGGATCCCTATTTCATCATTTTGGAGGATAATTATGAAAAAGTTTGTTTCGATCATGCTTGTGGCAGTTATGACGATGTCACTGTTTACTGCCTGTGCAAAGAAGGAAGCAGCAGCTTCAACGGATGCTTCATCATCCGAGAGAACCAAGTTTACCGTAGGATTTGATGCAGAATTCCCGCCTTACGGATACAAGGACGACAACGGTGAGTATGTCGGATTCGACCTTGATCTTGCTGAGGAAGTTTGTAAGAGAAAGGGCTGGGAGCTCGTTAAACAGCCTATCGACTGGGATTCAAAGGACATGGAGTTAAGCTCAGGTGCCATCGACTGTATCTGGAACGGATTTACGATCCAGGGAAGAGAAGATGCTTATACATGGTCAGTTCCTTATGTTGATAACTCGCAGGTATTTGTTGTAAAGGCTGAATCAGGAATAAAGGCTGAAGCAGACCTTGCAGGTGTGAGCGTCGGAGTACAGAAGGATTCTTCTGCTCTTGCAGCTTTGGAAGAAGACAGGGCTGACTTAAGCGCCACATTCGGCGAGCTCGTTCAGTACGCAGATTACAACACAGCTTTCATGGATCTTGAAGCAGGTGCAGTAAGTGCGGTTGCCATCGACAAGGGCGTTGCCGATTACCAGATCTCACAGCGCGGAGACGAATATGTGATACTTGATACTCCTTTGGCAACAGAACAGTACGGTATCGGATTCTTAAAGGGTAACGATGCTTTAAAGGATGAAGTAGAAGCCGTACTCATGGAAATGGTAAATGACGGCACATTCATGAAGATAGCCGAAAAGTACGAACTTAAGGATTCCGTTTGTTTAGGAAAATAAGATGAATTTAGCCGTAATGCTAAAACAATTATCAGAGGGACTTATAGTGTCAGTGGAGATCTTTCTGCTGACGCTATTGTTTTCCCTCCCTTTAGGACTTTTGGTCTCATTCGGTAGGATGTCAAAAAATACGATAATCCGGGGACTTGTAAAGTTCTATATTTCGATCATGCGGGGAACGCCCCTGATGCTCCAGCTTATAGTGGTATATTTTGCGCCCTATTATGTTTTCGGAAAGAACATAAACGGGTTCAGGTTTCCTGCCGTGATCATAGCTTTTTCGATAAACTATGCGGCATATTTTGCCGAGATCTACAGAGGCGGAATAGAGTCAATGCCCGTCGGCCAGTACGAGGCTGCCGAGGTTTTGGGATTTAACCGTCTGCAGACTTTTTTCAGGATAATATTTCCACAGGTAATAAAGAGAATACTTCCTTCGGTCACCAATGAAACGATCACCCTTGTTAAGGATACGTCGCTTGCGTTCGTCCTTGCCGAGGTTGAGATGTTCACTATGGCAAAACAGATCGCGGCAAAGCAGTCATCGATCATGCCGCTCATGGTCGCCGGAGTTTTTTATTTTGTATTTAATGCGGTAGTAGCAATGATAATGGAAGGCTTTGAAAAGAAGCTTTCATATTACAGGTAACCCGGTATGGATAACGAGATACTTCTCGAGATCAAAAACATGAGAAAATCCTTTAATGACCTTGAAGTCTTAAAGGACATAAACCTTACCGTAAAAAGAGGTGAGGTCATTTCCATTATAGGACCTTCGGGTTCGGGCAAATCCACCCTGTTAAGATGTGCGACACTTCTTGAAAGGATGGATTCGGGTTGTCTTAAATATCTTGATTCCGTGGCTGCCTCCATGGTGGATGGAAGCATCAGATATTCCTCCAAAAAAGAATTAAAAAAGATCAGGAATTATTTCGGACTGGTCTTCCAGAATTTCAATCTTTTCCCCCATTATTCCGTAATGAGGAATATCACGGAAGCTCCGATACATACAGAGGGTGTTCCCGAAAACGAAGCAAAGGAAAACGCAAGGCGTCTTTTAAAGGAGCTTGGATTATCCGATAAGGAAAACGCATATCCATGCGAGCTTTCGGGAGGACAGCAGCAAAGAGTATCCATTGCGCGGGCTCTTGCAAAAAAGCCTGAGGTTCTTTTCTTTGACGAACCGACATCGGCGCTTGATCCGGAGCTTACATCGGAGGTATTAAAGGTCATAAGAAGACTGGCCGAAGAAAAGATGACGATGATCATAGTTACTCATGAGATGCAGTTTGCACGTGAGGTCTCCGACAGGATCATCTTTATGGAAAACGGTCTTATCCAGGTGGAAGGAACACCTGATGAGCTTTTTGCCTCGGATCATGCAAGATTAAAAGAGTTTATGGGCAGGCTTAATGCCTGATCAATATCACATAAAGGATAAGGAGTGACATATGGGCGGATTTTTCGGCGTAGCATCTAAAAAGGACTGCGTGTTTGATCTCTTTTTCGGTACGGACTACCATTCGCATCTTGGTACGAGGCGTGCCGGAATGGCTGTTTACAATCAGGATACGGGTTTTGAACGAGCCATTCACAATATAGAAAATTCTCCTTTCCGTACGAAGTTCGACAAGGACGTCAATGATATGAAGGGCAGGGTCGGAATAGGATGTATATCCGATTATGAACCCCAGCCGCTGCTTGTAAGATCACATCACGGAACATATGCCATCTTAACGGTCGGAAAGATAAACAATCTTGATGCTCTCGTCCAGCAGATATTCAATACGGGACATTCACATTTCCTTGAAATGTCCGGAGGAGAGATCAATGCGACAGAACTCGTCGCTTCACTCATCAATCAAAGATCAAACATTATAGAAGGTCTGCAGTATGCCCAACAGGTGATAGAAGGTTCAATGACTATAGTCCTGCTGACACCCATAGGTATATATGCTGCAAGAGACAAGATGGGCAGAACTCCGGTTAGTATAGGTCAAAAGGACGATGCTTATTGTATATCCTTTGAATCGTTTGCTTATCTGAACCTCGGATATAAGGAATTAAGGGAACTCGGGCCGGGAGAGATAGTCATAGTTACTCCCGAGGAGCAAAGAACGCTCGTATCCCCCGGAAAGGATATGAAGATATGTACTTTCCTTTGGGTTTACTACGGTTATCCAAGCAGTTCCTATGAGGGAATAAGCGTTGAAAAGATGAGGAACAACTGCGGTTCCCTCATGGCAAAAAGAGATAATGCAAAACCCGACAGCGTTTCAGGCGTTCCCGATTCCGGACTTGCCCATGCGATAGGCTATTCAAACGAATCGGGCATTCCGTTTACGAGACCTTTTATAAAATACACACCTACATGGCCCCGCTCATTCATGCCTACCATGCAGTCTCAAAGAAATCTCATCGCAAAGATGAAACTCATACCCGTACAGGACCTTATCGAAAACAAGAGCCTTCTGCTCATTGACGATTCGATAGTCCGCGGAACACAGTTAAGGGAGACAACGGAATTCCTGTATGAAAGCGGAGCAAAGGAAGTGCATATAAGACCTGCATGTCCTCCGCTTTTGTACGGATGTAAATACCTTAATTTTTCACGTTCAAGTTCCGAGATGGAACTTATCACAAGGCGCATAATAAAAGAGATGGAGGGAGATCTTAAGAACGTAAACCTGGATGTTTATGCAAATCCCGATTCCCCCGAATATGCAGCCATGATGGAGCGTATGTGCAAACAGCTTAACTTTACTTCACTCAGCTTCAACAGGCTTGATGACCTTATCGAGGCAGTCGGACTTCCCAAAGAAAAGCTCTGTACATACTGCTGGGACGGACAGGAGTAGTATATGCCAGTCATTGCCGGATTGGGCGTTGCCGAAAGCGCCCTGATGATCTTGATATTTCTGTTCGGCTTCGGAAGTTCCCTGGGGTGGCTTATAGAACTCCTTTTCAGGAGATTTATATCCACCAATAATCCCCAGAAAAAATGGATCAATCCGGGATTCTTAGTGGGCCCGTGTCTTCCGATCTACGGGGTCGGACTTATCGTGCTTTTTACAATGTCGCTTTTTCCCTATGTTTCGGTCAACATCGGAAAGCCTCTAACATGGCAGGGCGTTTTGATCGCCATCGTCTTGATGGGTGTTCTTATGACGCTTGTCGAGTATATAGCAGGGATCATCTTCATAAAGAGGATGAACTTAAAGCTTTGGGATTATTCCGACAGAAAGGGAAACATAAAAGGGATCATATGTCCGCTCTTTTCATTTATTTGGACGGTCCTCGGGGCGCTTTATTACTTTTTCATGCAGCCGTATATCTTAAAGATGGTCGCCTGGCTTTATGAAAATGTCGGAGTGATATTCTTTATCGGGGTTTATTTCGGAATATTCATTGTCGATATGGGTTATTCGTTTAACATAGCCGGAAAGATAAAGGCCTATGCAAAGGATAATGCCATCATCGTCCGCTACGAAGAATTCAAAAACACTATCAAAAGATATAACGAGGAACATGATTTCAAGAACAGATTCTTTTCATCATTTGCTTCCGGCACGTCCATAAAAGAACATCTCGACAACTATAAAGAGATGATCACATCAGTCACAAAGACAGTGAGCAAAAACGCGGAAGAAAAGATAGAAAAGGTTAAAGATATCATACAGGATATTACACATTAACACCGGAGGAAAAGGAAAGATGACCATTGTTGATGTACTTGAACAAAATGCAAGGAGTTACTCAGACGAAGTTGCGCTCGTTGAGATAAACCCCGAAGAAAAGGAAGTTAAGCGTACTTCCTGGATGGAGGCCGATCTTGTTGAAGCGATCCCCATGCACCCTTACAGAAGAGAGATAACCTGGCAGGTCTTTGATGAAAAAGCTAACAGGTTTGCACATCTTCTTTTAAAAAGAGGCATCAAAAAGGGCAACAAAGTTGCGATCCTTCTGATGAACAGCATAGAGTGGCTGCCTGTTTATTTCGGTATCTTAAAAACCGGAGCACTTGCTGTTCCTCTTAATTTCAGATATGCAGCCGATGAGATAGAGTACTGCCTGGATCTTGCCGAGGCTGATGTCCTTGTATTCGGTTTTTCTTTTATAGACAGAGTCCAGAGCATCGTTCATAAGATCGCACCGAACAGGATGCTCTTTTACGTAGGGGAAGGATGCCCTGATTATGCCGAAAGCTATAACGAGCTTACGGCGAACTGCCCTTCGGTCTCACCTCATATAAGACTTGACCAGAAGGATGATGCCGCAATCTATTTCAGCTCAGGAACGACAGGATTCCCCAAAGCTATCCTTCACAATCATGAATCACTCATCCATTCTGCGCGTGTTGAACAGAATCATCATTCCCAGAATAAAGACGATGTTTTCCTTTGCATTCCTCCGCTTTATCATACGGGAGCAAAGATGCACTGGTTCGGCTCTTTGATCTCGGGTTCAAAGGCAGTTCTTTTAAAGGGAACAAAGCCCTCGACCATATTAAAGGCCGTATCGGATGAAAAATGTACGATAGTTTGGCTTCTTGTTCCGTGGGCTCAGGATATACTTGAAGCCCTTGATTCGGGAGCACTTAAAAAAGATGATTATGAACTTTCGCAGTGGCGCCTTATGCACATAGGAGCCCAGCCCGTTCCGAAGTCACTGATCAAACACTGGAAGGAGTATTTCCCGGATCATCAATATGATACGAACTATGGTCTTTCGGAATCCATAGGTCCCGGATGCGTTCACCTCGGTGTTGAAAACATAGATAAGGTCGGCGCGATCGGAAAGCCCGGCTTCGGATGGGAATGCAAGATCGTAGATGAAATGAGGAACCCCGTAAAGCAGGGTGATGTCGGAGAACTGGCAGTCAAAGGGCCCGGTGTCATGACCTGTTATTACAACGATGAAAAAGCCACAAAAGAAGTCCTTGATGATCAGGGATGGCTTTACACCGGTGATATGGCAATGTGTGACGAGGACGGCTTCATATTTCTGGTAGACCGTAAAAAGGACGTTATCATCTCGGGAGGAGAGAACATCTATCCCGTTCAGATTGAAGACTTCCTCCGTGCGGGACTTGATGCGATACACGATGTTGCCGTTATCGGAATTCCCGATAAAAGACTCGGTGAGACTACGCTTGCAGTCATCGAGCTTAAGGAAGGCATGTCACTTACCGAAGAAGAGGTTAACGAGTATGCTCTTAACCTTCCCAGATACAAAAGACCTCACAAGGTCGTATTTGATGATATACCCCGTAACCCCACGGGAAAGATCGAAAAGCCCAAGCTTCGCCAGAAGTTCTGCGCGGAGAGGCTTGTTGAAGCACAGAACCTTGCATAGTGCAGGTTTTAACTTGATTGCTTAAGGAGAACGAAGATGATCATTAAGGTATTGATGCTGCTTTTGTTTTTTGCGGTGATGATAGGTGTCGGATTCTATTGTCACAAGCATGCGACTGATGTGGACGGTTTTGTCCTCGGAGGAAGATCCGTAGGCCCCTGGCTTAGTGCTTTTGCTTATGGTACCAGCTATTTCAGCGCCGTTATCTTTGTCGGCTATGCCGGACAGTTCGGATGGAAATACGGTATCGCCTCTACATGGATAGGTATCGGAAACGCACTTTTGGGTTCGATGCTTGCATGGAGAGTGCTCGGAAGAAGAACAAGAGTCATGACACAGCACCTTGATTCGGCTACGATGCCTGAGTTTTTCGGGAAAAGATTCAGATCCGGAAATCTTAAGATAGCAGCTTCGCTCATCGTTTTTGTCTTCATGATCCCTTATACGGCATCGCTTTATAACGGACTTTCGAGACTTTTCGGTATGGCATTTAATATCGATTACACGGTATGCATCTTCGTTATGGCGATCCTCACGGGAATATACGTAATAGCGGGCGGATACATGGCAACCGCAATAAATGACTTTATCCAGGGTATCATAATGCTCTTTGGTATCGCGGCAGTTGTACTTGCGGTGCTTAACGTTAACGGAGGCTTTATCGCATCCCTTGACGGACTTGCAAGGATAAGTGATGAATCGGTAAGTCAGACTCCCGGAATATTTGCTTCTTTCTTCGGACCCGATCCGGTTAACCTTTTGGGCGTTGTTATACTTACATCGCTCGGTACATGGGGACTTCCGCAGATGGTTCAGAAGTTCTATGCTATAAAGTCCGAAAGATCGATAACCAAGGGAACCATAATATCTACACTCTTTGCGATAGTTGTTGCCGGAGGATGCTATTTCCTCGGCGGATTCGGAAGACTTTTCTCAGACAGCATCGATATAAAAGCAAACGGATACGATTCGATAATCCCCGCAATGCTTTCAAGCCTTTCGCCCGTGCTTATAGGACTTGTTGTTATACTTGTCCTTTCGGCTTCAATGTCAACGCTTTCATCTTTGGTAATGACCAGTGCTTCGACCCTTACGATCGACGTTATAAAGGGAAGCATAGTTAAAAAGATGGATGATAAAAAACAGCTCCTTTGTATCAGACTTCTTATAGTCGTATTCATAGCTATATCAGTCGTACTTGCAATCGTTCAATACAGATCGAACGTCACCTTCATAGCACAGCTCATGGGTGTTTCATGGGGAGCCATGGCAGGTGCTTTCCTTGCTCCTTTCCTCTACGGACTTTACTGGAAAAAGACCACTAAGGGCGGATGCATGGCAAGCTTTATCTTCGGCGCAGGCTTTATGATCTATAACATGATCTTCAGAAGCACGCTTCCCCAGATACTTCAGTCACCCATTAATGCAGGTGCATTTACCATGCTTGCGGGTCTTATCATCGTTCCTATAGTATCGTTGATCACTAAGAAGCCCGATGATGAATTTATAAAAGAAACATTTGCGTGCTACGAGAAGAAGATCGAGGTTCATGTAACGAGTTCTCTTGAAGAATAATATTTCAAAAAAGATACGCGGCAATACGGTCCATGCGGATGCCGCAAAGCGAGTTCTTCAACCGTGGTTAGCTACCTTTATCTTTGAGCCATTATGATCCCCACGGTTGAAGCATGTTTGAGCGACCGGCGCCGCACGGAGCGTATAACGCGGCCTGTTTCGGAAAAATATAATTGCAATAGGGAGTAAATGTTGTATAATACAGTGTAAAGAGAATTCTATAAGGAAGGTTATTACTTTCCTCATTCAAAGGATCGAAACACTCCCCATTTATTGTAATTTAGAACATAGAAAACTAAGACGGACACACATTCATTTTCGGAGGTTATTGTTTAATGGGAATGAAAGAAAAATACGAATCGCTCGCTTTGGTTGATCTTAAAGCCATCGCTAAAGCCAGAGGATTAAAAGGCACTTCTTCGATGAAAAAAGAAGACATTATCGAGCTGATGCTTAAAGAGGACGAGAACGATCTTGCAAAGGGCAAGGACGTTACACCGAAGTCCATCTTAAAGCCTCAAAAGAGTGCACCTGCCCAGCCTGCCACAAAGGATGAGGGCACAAAGGAAGCAGCCGGAAACACTGTAAAAGATGCGGATATCCAGGCATGCCGTAACGAAGTATATGATGCCACAAATTTCCCCGAGGAGCTTGATTCGGGAGTTGAGGCAAACGGAATCCTTGAAGTAATGCCTGACGGATACGGATTTATAAGATGTGAAAACTTCCTGCCCGGTGACAATGATGTATACGTTGCACCGTCGCAGATAAGACGCTTCGGACTAAAGACGGGCGACTACCTTATAGGAAATACGAGAGTAAGGACCCAGTCTGAGAAATTTGCGGCTCTTTTGTATGTAAGGACGATAAACGGTTACACACCCGAGGAAACGGCAAGAAGATGTAACTTTGAAGATATGACGCCAATCTTCCCCGATGAGAGGATAAAGCTCGAGCGTCCCGGCGGATCTGTTGCGATGAGGATCATGGACCTTATCTCACCTGTCGGAAAAGGCCAGAGAGGAATGATAGTATCACCTCCCAAAGCCGGAAAGACAACACTCCTTAAGGATGTTGCAAAGTCTGTTAAGATGAACATGCCGAACACGCATCTTATCATCCTTCTTATAGATGAGCGTCCCGAGGAAGTCACGGATATCAAAGAAGCGATAGCGGGTCCCAATGTTGAAGTCATCTATTCAACATTCGACGAGCTTCCCGAGCACCACAAGAGAGTATCCGAGATGGTCATCGAAAGAGGAAGAAGACTCGTTGAACACAGACAGGATGTTATGATCCTTATCGACAGTATAACGAGACTCACAAGAGCTTATAACCTCACGGTAGCTCCTTCCGGAAGAACATTGTCGGGCGGTCTCGATCCTGCGGCTTTACATATGCCCAAGAGATTCTTCGGTGCAGCCCGTAACATGAGAGAGGGCGGATCTTTGACGATCCTTGCAACGGCTCTCGTTGAGACGGGTTCAAAGATGGACGATGTCGTTTACGAGGAATTCAAGGGAACGGGTAACATGGAACTTATCCTTGACCGTAAGCTTCAGGAAAAGAGAGTGTTCCCTGCAATAGATATATCAAAATCAGGAACAAGAAGAGAAGACCTGCTCCTTGATCCCGATGAACTCGAGGCTATAAACATCATAAGAAAAGCACTTAACGGACTTAAGATGGAAGAAGCGGTCGACCATATAATCGACATGTTTTCTAAGACCAGAGACAACCGCGAATTCGTAAATGTCGTTAAGAAAACAAAGTGGTTATAAAAAACTTGCATAGTTAAAAAGCCTATGCTACAATAACTAAGCTGTCTTTTAGGGTGACAGCCTACATTAATGAAGATCAAAGCGTATCGCCGGATGCGAATTACTTAACCCTTTGACATTGTGTCGACTGTTATTCGCATATGAACGCTTCGGAACGGAGGAATTATGAGAGAGGGAATACATCCTGAATACTACGAGGCTACCGTAACATGTAACTGCGGTAACACATTTACTACAGGCTCAACAAAGAAAGAGATCCACGTCGAAGTTTGTTCGAAGTGCCACTCGTTCTACACAGGCCAGCAGAAGGCTGCCAGAGCCGACGGACGTATTGACAAGTTCAATAAGAAGTACGGTGTTGAAAGTAAGTAAACAAACGGAGGCCAGGGCACATGCCTTGGCTTTCTTATTCTAAAAGGAAAACCATATGGCAAACAGAAAGAGAAAACTTCATTATTCCGGAATAGGCGGACAGGCCGTCCTTGAGGGAGTGATGATGAAGAACACCGATGATTATGCGATAGCCGTAAGGAAACCCGACGGCGAGATTGACGTTGATATAGAGGTGTTCCATCCCGTATTAAAAAATTCACCGCTCAGAAAGATCCCTTTCATAAGAGGAATATTTAATTTCATAGATTCGCTCGTTATCGGAATGAAGTCGATAAACCATTCAAGCAAATTCTATGAGATGGATGAAAACGAAGAACCCACGGGCCTTGACAAAGCCCTTGATGCGGTATCGGGCGGAAGATCCGAAAGCATCCTCACCGGGATCACAACGATAGTTGCACTTGTGATAGCCATCGGACTTTTCATGGTGCTTCCTTACTTTATCACGCAAAAACTCAACTCATATGTGAGGAACGAGTCGCTCCTTGCCATCATCGAAGGCGTTGTAAGGCTTGTTATCTTCCTCATATACATAATCGGCATATCGTGCATGAAGGACATAAAAAGACTCTACAGATATCACGGTGCCGAGCATAAATGCATTAATTGCATCGAAAGGGGACATTCCCTTACGGTCAGCAATGTAATGCGCTCTTCAAGATACCACAAAAGATGCGGAACGAGCTTTATCTTCCTTGTAATGATCGTAAGTATCGTGCTTTTCTTCTTCATAAGAGTTGAAAGCCCGGTGTACAGAGTGCTTATAAGGATCGCACTCGTACCGGTCATAGCAGGTATCTCATATGAGATAATAAGACTTGCCGGAAGATTTGATAATGTTTTCATCTCGATAATATCGGCTCCCGGAATATGGCTTCAGGGTATTACTACCAAAGAGCCCGATGAGCAGATGGTCGAAGTGGCCATAAGATCGGTTGAAGCGGTATTTGACTGGAAGCAGTTCCTGGTTGAAGAATTTGAATTTGACGAGAACGATTTTGAGCAATAGGTTCGCGATAATATATGACTCTTGACGAAGCATACCGTAAAGGAAGAGCGATACTTGAAGAAAACGGCATAAGCGATGCCGCCAACGATGCGGGGCTTTTGCTTTTCGATGTGTGCGGTATTGATAAAGGATATCTGCTTGCCCACGGGAACGAAGAGGTCAACATAACTTGCGAAGATGGGCGCGAAAACCGTTATTTTGCAATGGTGAGCAGGCGTGCTTCGCACATTCCCCTACAGCATATTCTTGGATATACCTGCTTTATGGGGCTTACTTTCAAGGTAGATAACAGAGTTCTTGTCCCGAGGCAGGATACGGAGATCCTGGTCGAGGAAGTACTGGGTCATGTTCATGACGGAATGAGGATACTCGATCTTTGTACGGGTTCGGGATGCATCCTCATAAGTCTCCTTAATTATTCAAATGACTGTTTCGGAATCGGGACTGATATTTCGGAAGATGCGCTTTTGGTCGCAAAAGAAAATGCCAAAGAGATTTTAAGCGGCAAAGAAGGCACCGGATTTGAATTCATAAAAAGCGATATTTTTGAAAATGTCGAAGGCAGGTTTGATATCATAGTCTCAAATCCGCCATACATAAAAAGTGATGTTATAAAAACGCTTGACATCGAAGTTAAGGACCACGATCCTTATATCGCCCTTGATGGCGGAAAGGACGGGCTTATCTTTTATAAAAGGATCATAGATGAAGCAAATGAGCACCTTAATATAGGCGGGGCTTTATTTTTCGAGATAGGATATGATGAAGCTGAGCCTGTATCGCAGATGCTTAAAGACAAAGGATTTACTGAAGTTAAGATCATTAAGGACTATGCGGGTTTGGACCGTGTGGTCATTGGAGTCAGATCATGTTTGACAGATTAGAGGATCTTTTGATCCGTTATGAAGAATTGATGGGTGAACTTTCATCGGGAGTTGCAGCGGATGACCCCGAAAGATTCCGCAAACTCATGAAGGAGCAGTCGGACCTTACACCTCTTGTCGAGGCTTACAAAGAATACAAAAAATGTAAGCAGGACGAGGAGGATTCCCTTGCACTCATGGAAGGAGAGCAGGATCCCGAGATGAAGGAGATGTTAAAGGAAGAGCTCCAGAATGCAAAAAAAGGCATCGAAGAGCTCGAGCAGAAGTTAAAGATCCTTCTTTTGCCCAAAGATCCCAATGATGATAAAAACGTTATCGTTGAAATAAGAGCAGGTGCAGGCGGAGACGAGGCTGCCCTTTTTGCGGCGGAGATATACCGCATGTACGTTCATTATGCGGAAAGCCGCCACTGGAAAGTCGAACTCATGGAATCAGACGAGATAGGTATAGGCGGTATGAAATCTGCAACCTTTATGATAACGGGACAGGGAGCGTATTCCGTGATGAAATACGAATCCGGAGTCCACAGGGTGCAAAGAGTCCCCGAGACCGAATCGGGCGGAAGGATCCACACTTCTACGATCTCTGTTGCGGTAATGCCCGAGGCTGAAGATGTCGATGTTGAGATCAACGAAAAGGATATCCGTATCGATGTCATGAGAGCATCCGGAAACGGTGGACAGTGCGTAAATACGACCGACTCAGCGGTCAGACTTACACACTATCCTACGGGAATAGTTATCTACTCACAGACCGAAAAGAGCCAGATTCAGAATAAAGCCAAGGCTTTTGCGCTTTTAAGGGCAAAGCTTTATGATATGGCAATGCAGGAAGCTCACGATGCCGAAGCGGAACTTAGAAAGTCCCAGATCGGTACCGGAGACCGCTCAGAAAAGATAAGAACATATAACTTCCCTCAGGGAAGAGTAACTGATCACAGGATCAATCTCACGCTCTATAAACTCGACAAGGTCATGGATGGTGATATCCAGGAGATAATCGATGCCTGCATCACCGCCGATCAGGCCATGAAACTCAGCAAAATGAATGAAAGTGCTTAGTATCAAAATCCTTTATTTTTTTGAGTGAATCGGGTAAAATATATCTTGTATGACTGCGTGCAAAATCCTTACGCGTCAGGATCCGGATATATGACTCAACAAGAAAAAGAGATTTACCTCAAAGAGGGTTTTACAACAGCACAGATCGATGAGATCGAAGCCGGTATCGAAGCCGGAGTCAAGACCTCGGTATATGCGCTAAAAGAGCTTATGCCCCAGCAGATGTATCAGATAAGGCTGGGTCTTTTGCATGGTGTTGATATCCATAATTACGCAAAGCCCGAGTATGACTGGTTTCAGCTTGAAGAGATAAGGCTCGGTCTTGAAGAAGAACTTGATGTTTCAAAATATGATTCGGTAGATATCCCCTCAGCAAAGATGCACCAGATGAGGCGCGGTCTTGAAGACGGGATGGATCTTACTGATTTCCTTAAATACCGTGCGGATGTCATAAGTGAGATCCGTAAGGGACTTATCTCGCACATAGACCTTGTCTCTTATGTTGAGGATGGCTATGATGCGGACCAGTTAAGGGTCATGAGAGAAGCCGCCGAAGAAGACCTTGATATATTCTCTTTTATAGACAAGGATATTCAGGCAGTTGCCATGACCGAGATCGTCGAAGGTCTGAGGATGAACCTCGACGTCGAGATATACGCAAAACCCTGCTATACGTGGATGCAGATGGAACAGCTCCGTCTGGGCCTTGTAAGCGGTGTAGATACATCTTATTACCAATCCCCTTTATACAACCGGAGACAGATGAAGGAGATACGTCTGGGCCTTGAGGACGGACTCGAGGTCGATGAGTATAACTCACTGATGTACCCTTCAAACGAGATGCGCCGAATAAGGAAAGAACTTCTTGACCAGCGTGCCCAGGGACGAAGGATCGCTCTTGATGAAAGTGGGGAAGGTGCCGAAAACAGGCTCGGTATCTCGGTAGATATCGCCTCGGATGATATGAGTGCATATATCGTGATCAATCCTTCAGCTTACGGAGTCATCACCAAAAAGGACATAATGCGCACACTGCGCCAGGCCGGTATCACCAAGAATATCGATGTGAGACAGGTCGATAATTTCCTTGCGGGCAAAAACCTCGGCGAGAGAATGCCCATTGCAAGCGGCATTCCGCCGATAGACGGACAGGACGGATATTATGAATTCTTCTTTGATACAGAAAAGAAGCGTTTGCCCAAGGTATTGCCTGACGGATCAGTTGATTTCCAGAATACGCAGTGGTATGAGCATGTAAAGCGCGGACAGAAACTTGCATTTTACCATGCATCGGGAAAGGGTGAACCCGGAAGCACCGTGACAGGAAAGCCGATCCCTCCCAAAAGGGGAAAGGAACTTCCGCAGCTTCGCTGTAAGGGAGTCCTCATTTCCGAGGATAAAAAGACATATACCTCTGACTCCGACGGAAGGGTAGAGCTTTCAGGCAATCAGCTTGAGGTATCAAAGATACTTATGCTTACCGATGTCAACAAGGCAACGGGCAATGTTGAGTTTGACGGAAATGTCATGATCTCAGGCACGGTAAGTAACGATGTGATCATTAAAGCAGGCGGTGACGTAGTCGTAGACGGTTTCGTTGAAGTATGTACCATCGAAGCAGGCGGCGATGTCATCTTAAGAAAGGGCGTAAACGGAGGAGGCAGAGGCTCAATTTCTGCGGGAGGCTCGGTAGAAGGCAAATTCTTTGAATCCGTTTCGATAACCGCCGAAAAGAACATCACCGTAAACTACGCGCTCCACTCAAACCTTTATTCCGGAGATTCAATCACGGTATTCGGAAAAAAGGGTCTTATACTGGGTGGTGTGGTATTTGCAGCGCGTGATATAAAGGTGGGGAATCTCGGAAACGATATGGATGTACGTTCCATAGTCAAACTCGGAGTGTCCGACAAGGTAAGGGCTGAACTTAGAAAAGCTGAATCAGCGATAGCGGATTGCGATAACAAGCTAATGGTACTTCGAAAGGGCCAGGCCGATTTCCAGGTGAAGTTCCCTCCCGAGATACGTAACGCAATGGATATGTATATCAAGATCGAAAATGCAATTTATACGCTGAACCTCGACAGGGAAGAACTCGAGGCCAGACGTAATGATATAGTACGACAGATAGCAAATACACAGGATGCCATGCTGACCGTTACCGGAGAGCTTTATAACAACATCCTTATTGAGATCGATTCAAGAAAGATCATCTCGACGAGGTGTACGAATGTTACGGTCAGAAAAGTGGATAACAGGGTAGGAATATTCCAGAACGCGAAGAACTGAAAGGACGTTTTGTATGAGAAACATGATATTATTGGCAGATCCCAGCGAAGATATCCTTGAAATACTCGAAGAACTGTTCGCAGAAAAGTATTCCGTCTTAAAACTTGAGGATGGTTTTGAAGCGTGCAACAAAGCAATCGAATTAAAGGATGACATTTCTGGCATCATCATAAACTCCGCCACACCATCCATGAGCGGTATCGATGTTGTAACCAAGCTTTCCGCAGATCCTTCCTTTGAGAATATCCCGATGATGATAATCTCGGAAGATGCTTCGCTTAAAAACGAAAAGGTTGCTTATAAAGCAGGAGCCACCGACTTTAACAAGATTCCTTTCGACTCAAGCCTCATAAAGCGTAAAATGCTCAAGTACATGGATCTTTTTTCCGTAAAAGAGCAGCTTTCGGAAGCCAAGAAAAAAGGCGAAAGCGCCGTAGATACAAAGGAAGCACCTTTATACAAGTCGATGCATGATAACATGATCGAGCTCATCGGAAGGATAGTCGAGATGAGAAATCCCGAAAATGCCAACCATTTAAGGCGCCTTAAGGGACTTGTAAAGATCATGGCCAAAAAGATGCAGGAGCTTTATCCCGAATACGGACTTACGGAAGAAAAGATAAATATCATAGTGACCGCAGTCTCTTTGCACAATATCGGAATGGCGTCGATACCTGATTCCGTTGTGCTAAAGCCCGGCAGACTTACCAACGAAGAATACGAGTTCATGAAGTCACATACCCTAAGAGGTGTGGAGATGCTTGATTCGGTCAAAGGAACATGGTCAAACGAATATGATGCCGTGATAAGAAAAGCTATACGTTCACACCATGAAAAATATGACGGAGGAGGTTATCCGGACGGTTTAAGAGGCGATGATATTCCGATAGAAGCACAGCTTATCTCGATAGCCGACACCTACGATGCTCTTGTAAACGATCGTGTTTACAAAAAGGCATTTCCCAAGGATGTTGCAGCCAATATGATCAACAACGGAGAGTGCGGAGTTTTCCCGCCCAAGATCCTTGAAGTATTCAAAAACTGCAGACCCCAGCTTGAAAAATGGGAAGAGAGCGATCTCGACCTTAAAAAGATATAGAAAAGAAGGATAAAAAAATGGTACAGTCCAGAACACACAACTGTAATGAATTAAGATTAAGCGATGCCGGTAAACATGTAACGCTTGCAGGTTTTTATGACAACCTAAGACAGGTTTCCAAAAATCTCGGATTCCTGCAGCTTCGTGACTTTTACGGAGTTACGCAGATCGTCATCGAAAACGAGCAGATGATGGAGAAGTTAAGCGGAGTAAACAATGAATCAACGCTTCAGATCGAAGGAACGGTCAGGGAAAGAGAATCAAAAAATCCCAAACTTGCAACCGGAGATATCGAAGTCGTGCCTACGGATATAAAGGTACTCGGCAAATGTATCTACAACGAACTTCCGTTTGAGATTTCAAGATCAAAGGATGCGGATGAAGCCGTAAGATTAAAATACAGATATCTCGATCTTAGAAATCCCGCAGTTAAAGACAGGATCGTATTAAGATCAAAGATCGTTTCAAAGTTAAGACAGTCAATGACGGAACATGGATTCCTGGAGATAACGACCCCTATACTTACCTGTTCTTCTCCCGAAGGAGCAAGAGATTATCTTGTACCTTCAAGAAACCATCCCGGAAAATTCTATGCGCTTCCCCAGGCTCCTCAGCAGTTTAAACAACTCCTTATGACCTCGGGATTTGACAGATATTTCCAGATCGCACCCTGCTTCAGGGATGAAGATGCCAGAGCGGACAGATCTCCCGGAGAATTCTACCAGCTTGATATGGAGATGGCGTTTGCAACTCAGGAAGATGTATTTGCTGTTATAGAGGACGTACTTCCTCCGGTATTTTCAGAGTTCGGTGTTTACAAGGAAGCTTCAAAGGCACCTTTTAAGCGCATTCCTTATACTGAGGCAATGGAAAGATACGGAAGCGACAAGCCTGATCTTCGTATAGACCTTGAAGTTACCGATGTGACTGAACTTCTTTGCGACTGCGGATTTGAGCCTTTTAAGGGAAATGAAGTAAAGGCAGTTAAGGTCAACAATTTTACACTCACCAGAAAACAAATAGATAAACTCATAGACGATACCTTTGTTATTACGGGCCAGAAGGGCTACTGGTTCAGACTCGATGAAAACGGGGATCTCATCGGAGGTATCTCAAAATTTCTTCAGGAAAACAAAGACGGTATCATAAGTGCAATGGGCCTTTCAAAGGGTGATTTTGTAGCATTGAGTGCAGGCTCTCATCTTGATGCATTAAAGACTGCAGGCGTTTTGAGAAAGCAGTTCGGTGCAGCCTGTGAAGGTCACATGAAAAAGGATTGCTATGAGTTCTGCTGGATAGTTGACTTCCCGATGTACGAGATCGGTGAAGAATCGGGTGAACTTGAATTCTGCCACAATCCTTTCTCAATGCCACAGGGTGGAATGGATGCCCTTGAAAATGATGATCCGCTTTCGATACTTGCTTACCAGTACGACCTTGTTGTAAACGGCGTTGAGCTTTCATCGGGAGCCGTAAGAAATCATGATCCCGAGATAATGGTAAAGGCATTTTCGGTCGTTGGACTTAACGAAGAAAACGTAAGATCGAAGTTCCCCGCAATGTATAACGCATTCTGTTACGGAGCTCCCCCGCATGCAGGTATCGCACCCGGAGTTGACAGAATGGTCATGCTCATCGCAGGTGAAGAGAGCATCAGGGAGATCATTCCTTTCCCGATGAACAAAAACGCCATGGACGTGATGATGGGTGCACCTTCAACCGTAGACGAAAAGCAGCTTGATGATGTTCATATCAAGATCGTAATGCCGAAGGATGAAAATTGAGTTTTTTGAAACCATAGATTCGACAAATACTTATCTCTACGGCAAGGCGCTTGACAAGGAGCTTTGTGAAGAGTGTGCCGCCTGCGCCGATATGCAGACTGCAGGCAAAGGAAGAAAAGGACGATCCTTTTACTCTCCGCAAAACACGGGACTATACTTAAGCTTTCTGCTTTTCCCTGAAATGGAGCTCGATAAGATCATGATGCTGACACCACTTACCGCGGTGGCAGCGGCGCTTTGTGTTAAGGAGATGACGGATCTTGATATAAAGATAAAGTGGGTCAACGATCTTTATCTTGAAGGTAAAAAGGTTTCCGGTATTTTGACGGAAAGTTCCCCTTACATAAAAGATAATAAACCCTCATTTGTAGTAGTGGGGATCGGGATAAACATACTTCCTCCAAAAGGAGGTTTTCCCGATGAGATAAAAGACATCGCAGGTGCGCTTTTTGATTCGCTCCCCGAAAGATATGATGATCTAATTTCCTTTAAAAGGGATCTGGCACAAAGGATAACCGACCGTTTTTATACGATGTATAAAGACCCGTCAAGGGAAAGGTTCATTTCCGAATACAGGAGCCTTTCGATGCTTGACGGCAAAACGGTATCCATTGTTGACGGCCCCGTCGTAAAAGTCCTTGGTATCGAAGATGATTTCGGATTAAAGGTCATGGACGATGACGGGAACATCAGTGTTTTAAAAGCCGGAGAAGTCAGTCTTTTATTATGAACAATATAATCGCTTATCTTGAGGAATTTGGCAGCAGGACTCTTTATGAGATGCCGTTTAATGAAGTTGATTCACTGGTTCTGTGTCAGCTTTCATACCTCGATTATAAAGAATATGTCGGTGGAATGGAGGAAAGAAATACGCCCGTTGGCGTAAAGGATATCCATTCCGACCCCGAATGGCAAAAGATACTTGAGGGTTACTGGTATCACAGTGATAACAAAAAACTCTTTACTCTGTTTGCCGGATCAAAAAGGTTTGAAGACACGAAACTGAACTACTATGTTCAGGTGACAGATGAATCCGAAGACCTTCAGTTTAGCGCAGTGACTTTCATATTGCCGGACAGGAGCGTTTACATCGCTTACAGAGGAACCGATGCAACGCTTATCGGCTGGAAAGAAGACCTGAAGCTGGCATACTCTGATCCGATAAGGGCCCAGGAATTATCCGCACACTATATGGATAAGGTCTCTTCATATTTTTCGGGAGACTTCAGGACAGGCGGACATTCCAAGGGCGGAAACCTTGCGGTGTATGCTGCAATGTTTGCGTCTTCATTTGCAAGGAAAAGGATAACCGAGATATATGACCATGACGGACCCGGTTTTCGTCCGGAGATCTTAAAGGAAGGTCATTACTCATCCATAAAAAACAGGATACACAAGTTCATCCCGAAATCATCGATGGTTGGGATATTGCTTGAGACCGGGGATGATTATAAAGTCATAGACTGTTATTCGGTCGGAACGCTTCAGCATAATACCTACAGATGGAAATATAAGGGATCTTCTTTTGTATATTCCAAGATGACCGGAACCCGAAAGAAGAATAACGAAGCGATAAACGACTGGATAAACACTCTTACCGATAATGAGCTTGATACTCTTATCGATATAATATTCGCTCTTTTTACGGCCAATGATGAAAAGAATGTTTTTGATCTGGCAGGAGACCCTGTAAAGAATGCGCTTTCGGCGTATAACCGATACAGGGAGATGGATCAAAGATCCAAGGACATGGTCCTTACGATCTTAAAAAGATTAAAAGAGATCATGGACAAAAAGACCTGGGGAGAATTCAGTAAACGGGCAGGTGCATTCATAGAGGAAATCAAAGTATGGCAGGAAGATGCCTCATCATTTATGAACAAAGCAATAACAAAGAAGAAGCCTTAAAGAGTGCGGTGGAAAAGATAAATGAAGGAGCCGGAGGAAGGGTTCCTGAGCTTATTTTGTTCTTTTCTTCACCTCACAATTTCTATTACCATGCAAGCAGACTTTATGAGAACTTTCCCGAAAGCACGGTGTTAGGTTCCTCTTCGTGTATCTGTTTATCTTCCTGCGGCTTCGGCCCTACAGGACTTTCCGTTATGGCCGTATTTGACGGAATAGATGTTGTTGCGGGAGTTATCCCTGATGTAACAAGATATCCCATGAGATATGCAAAGGATATCGCAAATGATGCCCGGAAGGTAGCAGTTCATGAAAATACGATCTGCCTTGAGTTTTCGGCAGCCATGCTTAACTGTGAGGAGATCGTGCTTGATACCTTAAGGGAAGGCCTTAAGGGAACGGACATACCTGTCTTCGGAAGCTCATCAGGTCTTGATCCCGACAGTATAATGACATATGTGTCGCTTAACGGAGTCGTCTATAACGAGGCATGTGTTTATGCGCTCATTCACAATGAAATGGGACAGATCAAGCTTGTACGTGAGAACATGTATAGGCCCACGATAGTATCATTTACGGTTACGGATGTCGATCTTGAAGACCGCAAGATATATGAGATAGACGGCAAAAATGCCGTAACGTTCCTTACTGAAAAACTCGGTATTAGGCCGAAGGCATTGAAGGACTATTTTTCGGAACATCCTTTGGGCAGAGTCATGGACGGAGATGTTTATACGGTTTCCGTTAATGATGTCGATATCAAAAACGGAGCACTCTGTATGGCGGCGGGCATATTCAACCGCACCAAGATAGTGGTAATGGATCCCAGAGACGATTTTGGTACGGTATGGAGAGATACCGCACTTGAAGCAGTAAAAGAAGGTGAATTCTTCCCTGCTTTTTCAATAGTGATAAACTGTGCCGCAAGAACGGAATACATGATAGAACACAGAATGATAGACGAGTTCAATGATGCGCTGACCGATAACTACAGGAACTTTATCGGCTGTTCGGGCATGGGAGAGCAGATGGATTTTAAGCAGCTCAACCATACGATGATAATGGCATTGTTTGAGTAAAAAACCAGGAAAGGCCCGTATGAGAAATTATAACGACGGAATAGTAAGGACCAACAAAAGATGTATAGGATGCAATAAGTGCGTGTCAAAGTGCCCTGTTGTGGGTGCCAACGTCAGTGTACTCAAAAAAGGCAGACCTACCATGGCGGTTTCTTCCGATAAATGCATAAACTGCGGAAATTGTGTTGAAGTCTGCAACAAACAAGCCAGAGAATTCATCGACGATACCGAAGATTTTTTCAAGGCAGTAAGATCCGACTTAAAGGTATCGGTCCTTATCGACCCTTCATTCTATATCCTTTATAAAGACAAGGCAAACGGAATACTCGGCTATCTTAAGGAAAGCGGCGTAAACAAAATATACGACGTCGGATTCGGTGCCGAGATAGCTGCTTACATGAATGCGCAATATATAAAGGAACATGAGGACGATCCCAAAAGAGCGTTTATCTTAAACTATTGTCCTGCAGTGGTTTCTTATATCGAAAGATACAGACCGGAAATGATCGATATGATGATCCCCGTTCAGTCACCTGCCATATCGACAGCAATATATGTTAAGAAATATCTTAAGGACGATTCGGCGCTCGCGCTCATCTCGCCCTGTCCGTCGAAAAAGGATGAGATGTTATCAACGGGTAATCTTATAAGCTACAATGTCTGCATTTCGAACTTCATAAAAGAGCTCGAGGGCATAAACACGGATGCATACGTTGCCCAAAGCGACCTTCCCTCAAGAGATGTCGGAGTGCTTTCATCCGTTACCGGATTTTTCGGTGAGATGATCGATATCTATTTTTCAAAGGAATATTCTTCGTTAAGAAAAGAAGGCATAGACGGAACATTCTTTGATTTTGTGAGTATGACGGCCGCTGACGAAACACCCATGGCCACATACTTTGACATAATATCCTGTCAGGTAAGCTGCCTTATGGGACCCGGCATATCCATTCCGATGCAGGATTATGAACATGTAAACAAGACTATCAGGGAACTTCGTAAAAAGAATATAGGAAAGCTCGGTGACAAGACATCATCCGAGGAGATATACAAAGCTGATAGTGAGATCATGAAGGATCTTGATCCTGCTGATTTTGTAAGGACATACCAAAGCAAATTCCGTCAGGAGTCTGAGGTTCCCGAAAGCACGTATGAGAGCATCTTTAATACGATGTATAAAACCACTCCCGAAAAAAGGAATGTGGACTGCGGATCCTGCGGCTACAGTACATGCCGTGAAATGGTCGGAGCCATCGCTTACGGATATAACAGGATGGAAAATTGTATCCACTACATGAATGATGAGCTCCTTATGCGTTATTACACGGATGATCTTACAAAGATCGCCAACGTTGAGGGCTTTAAGGCTAACGTTAAAAGACTCTACGATGAAAATCCCCAAAAGGAATATGTTATTGGTGTCGTTTCGCTGAACCACCTTAATCTGATAAACGATCTTTACGGATTTTCACTGGGAGATGCCTATATTAAAAAGGCTGCCGAAATAGCCGTTAAGTTTACTTCAAAAGGCGGCACCGCAGGAAGGCTTGGAGGAGGAGAATTCCTTATCTGTTTTGAAAACTCGGAAGAAGAGCTTAAAAGAGCGGATGAGGCAACAACCTATTCTTTCCCCGATATCAACGTTTCCTTCCCCTTAAGTTTCAGGGCAGGTCTTTATATAGACAGGTTCAGGGACGAGACGATAGAGGCCATAATTAACTTTGCATCTTTGGCAAGGGACAAGATCGAAGAAGACGGTGTGAGCACCATTTTGATATATGATGACGAGCTGCAGGAAAAACTGGCGGCCGAAGCGATGATCACTTCGCAGATGTACAAGGCCATCACAAAAAAGGAGTTTGCGCCTTTCTTCCAGCCTCAGTACTCTCACCGCACCGGAAAGATAGTCGGCGCGGAGATGCTCTGCAGATGGATCAAAAAGGACGGCTCGATCATCTCTCCGGGACTTTTCATCCCCATATTTGAAAAGAACGGATTCATCAAGACGCTTGATAAATATATGTGGGAACAGGCCTTTATAGCAGCCCAGAATTATTCAAGCGACAAGTACAAAAAGGTTCCGGTATCCGTCAATATCTCAAGAGTTTCTCTTGATGAGGATGATTTTGTGGACACCATCAGAAAACTCGATGAAAGGTATCCGATAGACAAATCGGGGCTTCATTTTGAGATAACCGAATCGGCATACTCAAGCAGACAGGATATCGTCTCAAGAAAGGTAAACGAGCTAAGAAAGATGGGCTTTAAGGTAGCCGTCGACGATTTCGGTTCGGGTTATTCTTCATTAAATATATTAAAGGATATGCCTATAGATATCCTTAAACTTGATATGGGATTTTTGCGCGGACGTAATCAGGAAAATGGAGAGATCATCATCCGTAATGTTGTGAGCATGGTCAAAGAGCTTGATCTTGAGATCATTTCAGAGGGTGTTGAAAACATCGAGCAGGCCGAATTCCTTAAGTATGTAGGTTGCGATACCATCCAGGGATATCTTTATGCCAGGCCGATGCCTGCAAAGGAATATGAAAAGCTTATCCTAGCGGATGCATCCGATTTTAACAATATGAAGTTTGAAAATGAGATGAAAGAAAAAGGTGTCTTTTATTAATGAACATCACACAGCTTAAATACGTAATAAAGATCGCCGCTTCTTCATCCATGCGTGAGGCCGCAACAAAGCTTTATGTATCCCAGCCTGCATTGTCTGCCAGTATCAGGGAACTTGAAGATGAACTGGGGATAGTTATCTTTGACAGGACGAATAAAGGCATATCGCTTACGGAGGCCGGAAGGGATTTCCTTTCCTATGCAAAAAAGGCTGTCGGACAGTATGAGATACTTGAAGACCGCTATTTATCCGACGATACCGAAAAGAAACACTTTTCCGTTTCGACCCAGCACTTTAATTTCGCGATCAGAGCATTCACATCCGTTATCAAAGACATGGATCCTGAAAAGTACGTATTTTCCATACATGAGACGCGTACAAAGGAAGTTCTTGATGATGTCAAGAACCTGAAAAGTGAAGTAGGGATCATTTCATTTTCCGGCTCAAACGAGGCCGTGATAAAAAAACTCTTTTCAACTTACAAGCTGGAATTTATTCCATTGATGAAAAGACAGACTTATGTATATGTATGGAAGAACCATAAGTACGCCGGCAAAAAAGAGATATCCATAGAAGAAATGAAGGATTTTCCCTGTGTGTTTTTTGATCAGGGAGATGATCCGGACTTTTACCTTACGGAAGAAGCATTATCCGATCAGGCTTTTGACAAGATGATAAAATCCGATGACAGGGCAACCACTATGGAGATAATATCAGACCTTGGCGGATATTCCATAGGATCCGGAATGCTCTCGGATAAGGATGCCACATTAAAGGGCCTTGTTTCGATCAAACTTAAAGAAGAAGACCCTATAGAGATCGGCTATATCACCCGGAAAGGCAGTTCACTTTCTTCCTACGGTAAAGCCTATGTGGAAGAGCTTTTGAAATACAAAGAGTTATAAGAATAAATAATATATTTACGTATTGACCCTGCATTATCGCAGGGTCTTTTTGCGATAAACTCAAGTTATCACCGATAATAAAACATTGCGATTTTACAAACGGTTTCTTTGATCATATAGTTATTTTAAGAAAAAACAAGGAGCAAATAAATGTTTAACAACAGGATGAACAAAAAAATAAATAATTGTTGTTGTCGAATGAATAGCTACCGGACAGGAATATGGCAAAGGCGTTCGGCTGTTTGTTTGCGCGTCTTTAGTTGATACGAAAAACAAAATCGTAAAAAGCCATCAGGTCCGGAGCTTAGCATAAAGCCCCGGATTTTTTTTCGAGTACTGATAAGAGGTTAAGGAATGGATAAAACAGAACAGATCATTATCAATTTAATAGATGAACATCGCAAAGAGATAATCTCATTTGCAAAAGACATATTCTCGCATGCGGAACTGGGATACAAAGAGTTTTACGCTTCATCAAGATTCGCCGGTGCACTTAAAGAAAAGTTATCGCATGTGGATGAAGGTCTGGCGATAACCGGAGTAAAGGGATATTTAAATGAAGAAAAAAAGGATAACTTTTCACTCGCGCTCATCGGTGAGCTTGATGCCTTAAGGATTCCCGAATATAAATACGCAAACCCGGAAACGGGCGGAGCACACTGTTGCGGGCATCACGCACAGCTTGCAGGAGTTTTCGGAGCATTCCTTGCACTTGCCGATGACAGGGTTAAAGAAGAACTCGGAGGAGAAGTAATTTTTTTTGCAACACCCGCTGAAGAGTACGGCGAAGCCGAGTTTAAGAACTCACTCATGAAAGAAGGAAAGATCAGATACGGCGGCGGCAAATGCGAACTTATAAGGATAGGAGCATTTGATGATGTAGATGCAGCAGTTGCACACCATATATCAACAACGGGGCTTTCGGTAGGAAGCGGAACCGGAAACGGATTTGTAGCAAAGGTAATAAAGGTTGAAGGACGTGCATCACACGCCGCGGCAGCTCCCGAAAAGGGAATAAATGCTTTGGAAGCTGCAACGCTAGGGCTTCAGGCTCTTGCATATTACAACAAGACATTCCGCGATGAAGACAGTGTCAGGGTTCACCCGATCCTTACAAAGGGAGGAGATCTTGTAAACGTTATCCCGCAGGAAGCTGTCATAGAAACACTGGTAAGAGGAAAAACAATAGAAGCCTTTACCGATGCAGCAAACAAAACAGACCTTTCATTTAAAGGCGGAGCGCTTGCATTAGGCGCAGGCTACAGGATAGAAACCTCACCCGGATATCTCCCGACACTTCCTCAGAGTTTTCCTGATGAACTTATTGATCTTGTAAGGGAAGCAGCAAACGAAGAGCCCAGGATCGTAAGCGAAAAGGAACACAGCGGAGGATCGACGGACGTGGGAGATGTACAGCATCTGCTTCCCGTATATACCTTTAACACCGGCGGAGCAAAGGGCGGACTTCACCAGACAGATTTTGAGATAACCGATGAAGACAAAGCCTATCTTTTAACAGCAAAGATATTTGCACTTAGCGCATACAGACTTTTGAAGGATGATGCAAAGCTTGGTAGAGAGCTTAGAAAACAATACAAACCCGTCTTTAAGAACAAAGATGAATATACAGCTTTTCTTGAACAGTTCAGGAAGGTTGAAGAAAAGAAGCCGGGTGAGGAGAGATTATGAAAACAAAACTTGAAGGAACGGTAACAAGAGAAAAAATGGTCGATCAGATCCGGCTTGCGGCAAGACAGTTTGCGATGCTCTACTTTCACTTCGTAAAGACGCTTGTTGATGAATACGGTACCGAAAAAGCTCATGAACTTGTGCAAAAGACTATTTTCGAACAGGCTGTGGACCGCTCGGACAAGCTTAGGGAAAAACGTCTTGCAAAAGGAGCAGGGACAGATACGGTCGAAGACTTTATGGAAGATATAGACCTTCCGTTTTGCGGATGGATACCCGAGTGGGGAAAAGACCATTGTCCGTATGCCGAGATCTGGCGTGAATACATTAAAGACAATGAGTGGTTTAAGGAATTTGCATTGTTCTACTGCGACGTGATAGACACGACAACGATAGAGAACTTTACCAAAAAGCTTTCACATCGCATAACACAAAATGTCATAACCGGAGGAACGAGCTGTAAAAGAGAATATTTTGCATCTGAAGCAGTGGAAAGGGGTGAATACACATATGGCAGGAAAGGTTAAAACAGCAAAGAAAAGAAAAAAGTTTACGCTCATCAATCTGCTTCAATGGCTGACTTTGGCAGCGCTTTTAATATTCATGCAGGTTGAAGTCAAAAGCGGAAGGATAAGCAAGGTCTTCCTGGCAGCACCGACAGACATAATCGAAAAAGGTTACAAGATGACGGTCGACGGAACATTGCTCCCTCACCTTTGGGCCACAGTCAAAGAGGTGCTTGCGGGATTCGGACTTTCCGCAGCAGTCGGTATTGGACTTGGATTTATATGGGTTCTCTTCCCGAAACTAGAGGAATACATGAACGTCTTTTGTTCGGCGATCATGGCGGTTCCCAAAACGGCGATCCTGCCTCTTTTGATCCTCTGGTTTGGAATCGGATTTAAATCAAAGATAGTCCTCATCTTCTTATTCGGTGTATTTACGATCCTCTACAATACACTGACGGGAGCCAAACAGACAAGGATCGAATACTTAAAGGTCGCCAGGGTATTTGAAGCAAACAGGTTTCAGACGGTGTTCAAGGTAATGGTACCTGCGGCGCTTCCCTCGATCTTTAACGGCTTAAAGCTTTCAGCAGCAACAGCACTTACCGGTGTCATCTTTGCCGAGATGCAATCAGCAAGAGAAGGACTCGGATACCTGCTTACGGAAGCACAGAACAACCTTAACACACCGAGAGTATTCTTCGTGATCATACTTGTAACAGTCATCTCGGTATTGTTTGTAAAACTTATTTCAACACTTGAATATTCAGTCTGCCACAAGTGGACGAGAGTATAAATGAACCAAAAGGAAGGAGTAATAACTATTATGAAAAAAGAATTTTTAGGAAAGAAGGTATTATCCGTTTTACTGGTAGCGGCATTGGCGCTTACAACAGCAGCCTGCGGTGCCAAGGATAGTGCAGCAGCTAACACAACTAACACTGAAGCATCAGCCAATACTGACAGCGCAGCAGATAATGCTGACAGCACAGCAGATAATGCTGACAGCGCAGCTGCAACTGAAGGCGGGAACGATGTTATCACGATCCGTTCAAGCTGGCAGAAGGGAATGGCCGGCGCCATTGTAACCTACGGTATCGAAAAAGGACTTTTTGAAGAAGAAGGTATCCTTTTTGAAGATGTTCCCAACACAAGTAACGATAACACACTTGCATTGATCTCACGTAACGAGATAGATATCGCAGACGGTGATCCCAGTACACTCATCCCCGGAATCTACAACGGTGTTCCCGGAACTTTGGTCGGAAACATGTGGCGTTACTCAGGATGCTTCTGGCTCATAGCTAATAACGACATTCAGAGCATTGAAGATCTTAAGGGAAAGAAAGTCGGTACGGCTACGGCAGCAGGCGGAATGAAGCTTTCAGTATTAAAGATGCTGGAATCAGCAGGACTTACCGAAGATGACGTAATCCTTATCGCTAACGGTGTATTCCAGGATGCTTACGCAGGATTTACCACAGGTGAAGTTGATGCAACGATCATTCATAACCCTTATGCCTCACTTTCACAGGTTGAAGGAACAGGACATCCTCTCGGAAGAGCATGGGATTACATCCCCGATTACTATACGGGAACTTTGATCGCATCAAACGACTTTATAAAGAATCATCCCGATGAGTGCCAGAGAGTCGTAACAGCTTATTACAAAGTACATGAAAGAGTAAAGCATGAGTTCTTTGACGACTTTGTAAAATGGGCTGCAGAATACATGAACACTGATGAAGATGTAATGAGAGATGCCATCGAATCAGAGATCGATGTTTGGCTTGACTACCCTGTAATACCTACAGACCGTGTTGCCAACACGATAAAGATATTGAACGAGTACGGATGGCTTGAAGAAGAGATAACGGATTTCAGCACGATCATAGATAACAGCTTTGCCGAGAAGGCAGCAGCTGATCTTGGAATAACTGACCCTTACAAGAAGTAAAGAGGAAAACAATATGCCTACCATAAGGATTCAGAACGTTAGTAAATCATACATAAACAGTGAAGGTGAACCGACCAATGCTCTTTCGGATATAAACCTTACGATCAATGAAGGCGAATTCGTCAGCATCGTAGGACCTTCAGGATGCGGAAAGAGTACTTTGCTTGAGATAGTAGCAGGCCTTATGCCCAGAACCTCAGGTGATGTATACCTTGACGATAAGCTTGTTGAAGGAACGAGCAAGGATATCGGAGTCGTATTCCAGGATGCTTCACTTTATCCCTGGAGAACGATAAAGAGAAACATCGGGCTCGGTATGGATATTGCAAAGATACCGAGAAAAGAGCAGGAAGAAAAAATAGCCCGTTACATAGATCTTATGAATCTTAACGGCTTTGAAAACAAGTTTCCTGCACAGCTTTCAGGTGGAATGCGCCAGAGAGCAGGTATCGCAAGGACTCTCGTTATGAATCCCAAGGTAGTGCTGATGGATGAGCCCTTCAGTGCGGTTGACCATCTTACACGCTGCTCGTTACAGGATGAGCTTTTGCGTATCCACAAAGAGGAAAAGAAGACACTTCTCTTTGTAACGCATGATATAAACGAAGCCGTATATCTTTCGGATCGTGTAATACTTCTTACACCCCGCCCGGGAACGATCCAAAAAGAATACAAAATAAAGCGCGACTACGAAATGAAGCGTGATGATGTAACTCTTATCGAACTTGCAGGAAAGATAATGGCGGATATAACAAGAGGAAGAGATTATAACGAAAACGTTGAATACATGATCTGATGATCGGAAAGGAGCAGCAAATGGCAGAGAATAACGGAATGGGCTATATGCCCAAAGAAGAAGTGATCGAGAAGTGGCAGTATGCTTCGAATCTAAGCGATGAAGAGCTTCTTGCCATGGATGAGGTGGAGTTCCGCGCACGTGTCCGCGAACGCAGCCACCATACACTTGAGATACAGGTCTATCATGCGGCATATCGTAACTTGACATTATCCGCAACACAGGCCGACCTTACAAAAAGACTTTTAAAGCTCTGGGTACAAAGAGGTCTTCCCACGGACGCACCCGAATACAAATATGCAAGCTTCCTTGTAGAAAGCGCAGATAAATTATCAAGAGGTGAAAGCGTTGACCTTAAGCCTTATACGCCGACTCCCGTAACAAAGGAGATGGAAGATAATTTCTTTACGATAGTCAAGGAGCGCCGTTCGGTCCGCGAGTTCACGGATGAAGATGTACCCGATGAGATCCTTTACAAGGTACTTGAAGCAGGACTTTGGGCAGCACACGGCTGTAACGTTCAGTCGATCCGCTATGCGATCATCCGCGAAAAGACGACACCGGGACTCTTTAAGGGAAGTGATGTTCCGGGAGGCCCCATACATCTTTTGATCCTTCAGGATATGAGATGCTACAGGGCAAACAACTTTACACCTGTGCGCAACCAGCTTCTCGATGCCGGTGCCGCAGGACAGAACATCGTACTTGCCGCTCATGCAGCAGGACTTGAGGGAGTATGGCTTACATTCCCCAACCAGGAATTTTCGGATCGTTTAAAGAATAAACTTAACCTGCCCGATTACATCCGTCCCGTTACATATGTGGATGTCGGATACGGTGATCAGACACCTCATCCGCCTCTTCGCTGGCCTGTTGAGGATACTATACTTGCAAGCATCTGACGAAAGGATCGATCTACATGAACATAGCTATTATCGGAGCAAGCCGCGGGATCGGCAAAGCTGCAGCATTGGAACTTGCTAAGACCGGAGAGCACCTGCTCATCACCGGACGTGATGAAGTAACCCTCCTTAAGACAAAGCAGGAGCTTCCGGATGATACGTTGGCATATCCGCTTGATACAACAAAGGAAGAAGATATAGATAAGCTGGTTGGCATATTTGAAAATGAATTTCCTTTGGACGGACTGGTTTTAAACGCTGCATCTTTTCCTGATCCGAAAACGCAGTGCTCGGTTCTTAAACCTTCGGTTTCTGAACTTACCGGTATACTTGATTCAAATGTAACGGCACATTATAGACTGGTTCAAAAGGTATTGCCGATCATACAAAAAAGCCCGGTTAAAAAGATCGTTATCATAGGCTCTACAAGCGGAGTACGTCAGGATAAAGGCGGGATCTACGGTATATCAAAGTGGGCACTTCGCTCCTATGCATATCAGTTAAGGGATGAAGCAAGGGAATATGGGATCGGAGTATCACTCATCAATCCCGGCGGAACATTTACCGAAAAGAGGATCAAACAGGGTGAGGATGACAGACACCTCCTCGAAACTACCGATATAGCGCTTCTTATAGCAACGGTATTTCGTCTGTCACCTCAGGCTGTGATAGAAGAGTTGAACATCCGGCCGCTTGCCGGAGATACATATTAGTTTTGAAAAAGGGGAAAAAGGAATGGCTTTTGAAAATTTAAAAACGTATGGAGAACTCGGAAGTATAGGGCTTGCAACTCCCGGCGGCGGAGAGGTCATAGCCGCTGAACTTTTCAAATGGCTGCATCCGGATATCTCAATATCGGTATCACCTACAAAGATCGATACTCTTTCGCCGGAAGGACTAAAAGTCTTTTCGGAGCGCGTGATCGAGAACATGCAGTTTTACAGGGATTATGATCCTGTGGATGTCGTTTATCTTTCATGCACCTCGGGAAGCCAGGCGGGTGGTCCGGGCTATGACAGATACCTTTGCGAAGAGATAAAGAAGGCTGCAAATGCCAAAGCCGGATATACGACTACAACTGCAGTGTTAAAGGCATTACGGCTGGTAAATGCCAAAAAACTTTCGGTCGTAACACCTTATCCCAATGATGTGAACGAGATGGAAAAAGAATACCTTGAAAGCGAAGGATTTACTGTGCTGAACATAAACGGTATAAAGACTGCAGACCCTAGAAACCCGAATCTCATCACGAAGATAACTCCAAAGACCATATATGAATTTGCTCTCGAGCACACGGATCCCGAAGCTGATGTATTGTTCTTAAGCTGTACCGGATTGCTGGCGCTTGATATCATTGAGACACTTGAAAAGGATCTCAATATTCCGGTAATCAATTCAAACCAGAGCACCATATGGCTCATAGGAGAACATTTCGGAAAGCACAGCGCCAAAGCCGAGCATCTTGGAAGCATATTCAAGCTTGGGACAGGCGTCATAGATAAGTAAACTCACCTCCTTAATCATTCATATTTTGAGAAAGCAGCTTCGGCTGCTTTTTTGTTCGTGTTTCGGTGATCTGAAGATGGAAATCATCCGATTTCAAGACGGAAATCTTCACATTTTTAAGGGCGGAAGATAGCTCGATGGGGAGCCGTAAAGAAGATCCTCCGGGGTCTGAGCAGATTAATTACGTGAAAAAAGTATGAAAACCTGTGAATTCACGTAGGAATAAGTTCCGGTGGGAATGGTGCCGATTTTATGATTTCTACTACATAAGTAAAAATATCCAAAGATCGGCACCATATCTGTTGGTTTAATATTCTGGCTATATTTTCAAAATTTATTAGTTCATGCTAGAATCAGACGAGATGGAATATTGTCTATCAATTTTATTGACGATGGAAGTGGAAAGACGCGAGGTATGTTTGGAATGTTTATTAATGAACTCGTTGGTGCATTAGTACAGGTATTGCTATTTTCTTTAATTCCCCTGATCTTTTGGCTGATATTTGCCAGGAGAAAACAGAACTTTTTTAAGTGGAT
>JAILCX010000011.1 GCA_024690205.1 Lachnospiraceae bacterium
GTTGAAGAACTTGGAATATCCGATAAGGTGATCTTTGCGGGAGCCAAAAAGGATGTATATAAATACTATAACGCGATGGACTTTTTCCTTTATCCTTCAAGATATGAAGGACTTCCCGGAACAGTAGTAGAAGCCCAGGCATCAGGGATAAGCTGCCTTATATCAGACAGCATATGCGAGGAAGTGGTGCTTACCGACCTTGTAAAGACTAAGGCACTTTCGGATGGAGTGGAAGATTGGGCCGATGAGTGTATAAAGATGATGGATATTCCGGAAGGCAGGCAATCATCAGGTGATGGAGAGACAGGAGATGCGCAGTCATCAACCGCCGAGGCATCCGACATGCAGCCATCAGCCGACGACACTGATGCGCTCCTTGCAAAAAGACGACAGTATGCCAAAAAGGTTTATGATGCAGGATTTGACGTAACGCTTCAGGCTCAGAAGTTTACGCGGTTCTATGAGGGCGGAAAGTATGAATAAATGCCCTTATATGGTATGATAAAAGGGCATGAGCCGGAGGATTATAAATGGTTTACGATTGTTTTCAGTTTTTTAACGAATTAGATATTTTGGAAATGCGACTCAATGTCATGAACGATATCGCTGACAAGTTTGTCTTAAGCGAAGCGACCGTGACTTTTTCGGGTGCTCCCAAGAAGCTTTATTACGAGGAGAACAAAAAGCGTTTTAGCGCGTTTGAATCCAAGATAATACACAATATCGTTGATGATACTCCTATGGACTGCACTCCCTTTGCACGCGATTCGCATCAAAAGTGTGCCGTTGCCAGAGGATTAAAGGATGCAAAGCCTGATGATATCATAATCTTTTCGGATGTGGACGAGATACCGAATCCCGTTGCGGTCAAAAAGGTTCTTGAAAACTTTGATCCGACTAAGATATATGCTCTTGCCCAGAGAAATTTTTACGTGTATGTGGACATGGAAGAAAAATCAGGTAATCTCCTTTCGATAACCGGAGAATTTCCCGGAGTCGAAGGGCCTGACAGAAGATGGCTCGGGACCAAGATCTGCGCCGTATCAATGCTTGATAAGTTTACGACAGAGCAGCTTAGAGATAAAGAAAGACAGTCCATCATGGTCCGTGTTCCCGACGGCGGATGGCATTTTTCGTACATGGGCGGAGACAAAAGGACCTCCGCGGCATCACGTGCCAGGTTTAAGATCCAGTCTGCCGCGCATCAGGAATATAACGAAAGAAGAGTTCTTTGGAAGGTCGGTCGCAATATCAAAAAGCATGCCGATATCCTCGGAAGAAAAGCAGACTTCCAGATCGTTCCGATAGATGAATCTTATCCGGAGTATTTAAGGGAACACATTAAGGAATACAAGCATCTTGTATATCCCAAACACAGATGGGGCTTTAAGATCTGATCGCGATTGAGGTTTAAATGTCTAAAGTAGCAATTTGCATTCCGACATATAACGATGAGGGAGGAGTTTCAAGACTCCTTCATTCAATTAAAGAGCAGACTTTTACGGACTTTGAGATCATTATAACCGACGATACAAGAGACGATCGTGTGAAATGTGCGCTTGAACCGTTCCTTACAGATATGTCGGAAACGGATGAAGACTGCGTTCAGGGTATGCTGAAGCTTAAGAACGAAACTGACATATGCGTCAGATATTATCATAATAAAGAACAGCTTGGACCTGCGCCCAACTGGAATAAAGCGATCTCCGGCGTTGACTCTGAGTATATCAAGATCATGCACCAGGATGACTGGTTTTCTTTTGAAGATTCCCTTAACGAATATGTAAAGATGCTTGATGAGGATAAGGATGCCCTTCTTGCCTTTTCAGGCTCCAGACAGGTGAGCATAAAAAGTGACGATCCTACGGATGTATCGTCATTTTATGATCGTGCCATAACGGATGAGCAGTTTAAGGAACTTAAGGATGATCCCAGAAAGATCTATATCAATCAGTATATAGGGGCACCTTCTGCCGTCATATACAGGAATAACGGGTACCTTTTCGATCCACCCCTTCGCTGGCTTGTGGATGCGGACTTTTATATAGGGATCTTAAAGGATAACGGCCGGATGGTCTATACTAAAAAGCCTCTAGTGAGCATAGGAGTAAGCGAAGGCCAGATGACCAATTCCTGTGCCGAAAATCCTGAGGTAAATATAAGGGAATACACACATTTATTTAAGAAATACGACCTTGGCAGCGAGCCCGGGTGCAGAAAGAAATTCATTGATAAGGTAGTATATTTCAAAGGAACTTTTGACGATGTAAAGGATTGCGGTATAAGTAAAGAAGAGTTCAGGGAATCTTACATGCAAAGAAAGAAGTATCTTCGGAACTTTTATTTTCATCTGATACTGCGCAAGCTTCATTTTGAAAAAGGATCGGGAACGGATAAATAAACGGTATGGAAAAAAGAAACGGAAAACTTTATCTTCCGAATGTGACGCTGTGCGCCATGACCAGCATTTATATAAATGAAACCTTAAAGGCCATGGAATACAGCATGCGCGGCGTGGAATTCGGTGATGCTGTATTGATAACGCATGAGCAGCCACGAAAGATGCCCGAGGGAATAAGATATTCCCATATAGAAAAGATAGACAGCATAGACCGTTTTAACTATGAGACCGTCTACAACATGGGGGATCATATAAAGACGGATTTTGTTCTCCTTGTTCATTATGACGGCTTTGTTGTTAATCCCGATATGTGGAGGGATGAGTTTCTGGACTATGATTACATAGGCTCGCCCTGGCCGTTGCCCCCTGAAGGAGATAACGTCCTTTACAGGGATATGAAGGGGAATCTTTGCCGCGTCGGTAACAGCGTCTCCATAAGGAGTAAAAGACTTCTTGATTATCCAAAGGAAGCTGCTATTCCCTGGACTGATCAGGAGGATGCATCCGGAAACCGCTGGTATAACGAGGATGGATTTATCTGCTGTAAGTGCCGGCACTTATTTGAGGAAGCAGGCATGAGGATAGCTCCTTTGGAACTTGCGATATATTTCGGACATGAAAACATGATCCCTGAGATTGAAGGAAAGAATATAAGACCATTTGTTTTTCACAAGTGGAAGGGTACGAATTCGGTTTACCCCGACTTTAGAAAAAAACACCCGATACGAAAAAAATTGGGAGCCGTAAAGGGATATTTTTATAACCGATTTAAGAAAGATCAAAGCTGATCAAAGATAAAAATGAGTAAATTGTAGCCTCATTTTGTCTAAATCAGAAATGTTCAGTTAATTTAATAATGCAAAAGGGGCAAAATGCAAGAGAAAATGCAGGATTGAAAATAATAACAGTCATTCTTATCATGAACGGCATTTTAAACCCATAAAAAATGACAGTATTCTGACAATTCATTCATTTTTCAACCATAATGAATTGTACTAAAAGGGGAAACAATTTAAGTTTTTCAATAAAAAACATATAAAAATCGAGTCATAAAAATTTAATCAGGATTTACCAAATGTAATTTTTGACATATCAACCCTGGTTGATCAAAATCGGAAGTTCGATAGGCTTAACAGGACAGAATTTACGAAAAACCGTTAAAAAGTATACGATAACACCCGAACAGAGGAAATAACATGTGTGGTATCGCCGGATTCTGTGATTCAAAGAGATTCGACAAACAACGTAATATAGAGGTTATGCTTAACCGGATGATCCACAGAGGACCGGATTCCGGGGGAACATATTTTTCAGAAGACGGGGAAGTGACACTGGGTCACAGACGACTTTCGATAATCGATGTTACTTCCACCGGCCATCAGCCCATGACTTCTCACAACGGTCGTTACGTTATGGTCTATAACGGAGAGATATATGACCATATGGATCTTAAGAAAAAGCTTCTTGAAGATCCAAAGCTTGGAATAAGCGAAAACGACTTTACCGGAAGTTCGGATTCCGAGATATTACTGGAGGCTGTAAGTGCCTACGGAGTTAAGGAAGCCCTTTTAAAATGTAAGGGAATGTTCGCCTTTGCGGTATATGACAAAAAAGAAAAAACCATAACCCTTGCCCGTGACAGGATAGGTGAAAAGCCGCTTTATTACGGCATGGTCGGATCATCATTTGTTTTTTCTTCGGAGATAGCATCCATAGCTACCCTTGAAGGCTTTGATAATCCGATCGATGAAAAGGTATTGGGGCTTTATTTTATCCATGGATATATTCCCGCACCTTTTTCGATATATAAAAACATAAAGAAACTTGAGCCCGGATGCATACTTACCATCCAGAGTCCCTATGACATGGATAAAGCCCTGATGGAGCGCTACTACGATATAAAGGATGTTGCCCTGAAGGGACAGAATGCTCGGTTTAGGGGAAGCTTTGAAGAAGCATCGGAAGAACTTGAAAGACTTCTTAAGGATTCGGTAAAAGGCCAGATGATATCCGATGTACCTCTGGGTGCCTTTTTATCAGCGGGGATCGATTCTCCCACCATAGTTTCGCTCATGCAGCAGGTAAGCCCCGGTAAGGTAAAAAGCTTTACCATCGGCATGGAGGATCCTAAGTATAATGAAGCAAAGATCGCTTCAATGATAGCCAATCACCTGGGGACAGAACATACCGAGCTTTATATAACGGAGGACGATGCAAAGGCCGTTATACCGAAGATTTCGTATATGTTCGGAGAGCCTTTTGCAGACAGTTCACAGATCCCTACATATCTTGTATCCAAAATGACAAGGGAGCACGTGACGGTATCTCTTTCGGGAGATGCGGGAGATGAGCTTTTTTGCGGATATAACTCATATCCCATGGCTTCTTCTGCCTGGAATAAGATAAAGAACATTCCTTATCCTTTAAGGAAAGCGACATCGGGAATCCTTTTGGGAACACATTATGCAAAAGGACATGATGAGCGTTTGCGGAGCACTCTTTTAGGAGTAAAGAGCCCCGGACAGATCTATAACATGTCAAAGGATTACGAGGAAGATGTAAGAAATATCGCTCTTTATAAAGAAAGAGCTTTAAGCAATAACGAGATATTGACGGATATTCCAAAGATGAAAGATCCCGAGCGTGAAATCATGCTCATGGACATGATGCTCTATCACCCCGATGATATCCTTGTTAAGGTAGACAGATGCGCGATGGCCGTATCATTGGAGACAAGAGTTCCCATGCTGGATAAGGACGTAGTTGATTTTGCCTGGACCCTTCCCGTTGATTATCTGTATGATCGGGAATCGGGCAAGGGTAAAAAGATCTTACGTCACATATTAAATAAATACGTTCCAAACGAGATAACCGAAAGGCCGAAGAAGGGATTTTCCATCCCCATCATGGAGTGGCTTCGTAACGATAAGGCCCTTAAAGACTGGGCCGAGAGCCTTATAGATCCTGCGCTTATCAAAAAGCAGGGTTATCTTAATGAAAATGTTATAATGAACATGTGGAAAGACCTTATTAACGATGGAGTCTGGAAACCTCAGATCTGGTATATCCTGATGTTCCAGTCTTGGTTAAATGAAAATGCCCTACACTAACTCCGTCCTTACACTCCTTGAAAATAGAGCACTTGAGGACCCCGACAAAACTGCATTTAAAGACCCTGATAATGAGATAACATTCGGTGCTCTTTGTCTGGAAAGCAAAAGGCTTGGAACTTTTCTTTGCAAGAAAATAAAAAGTAAAGAACCGGTTGCTTTTTACATGGAAAAGAGCGTTAATGCCTTATCAGGAATGATGGGAGCCGTTTATGCCGGTGGTTTTTACTCGTTTATCGATGTAAGACAGCCCGTATCAAGAGCGGTCAAGATACTTGAAACACTCCGTCCCAGCCTGATGCTGACTGACAGGGCATCCTTTGAAAAAGCATCGGAACTGGCTGCGGAGTATAAGATTGAGACAATCGTTATTGAAGACCTTCTTGAAGATAAGAGTATCGTACCCGATGAAGACCTTTTATCGGATCGAAGAAGGAATGCACTCGATACCGATCCTTTATATGTGAACTTTACAAGCGGAAGCACCGGAGTTCCCAAGGGAGTTACGGTAAGCCACAGGTCGGTCATCGAGTTCATATCATATTTTACGGATATATTCGGAATA
The DNA here is from genome assembly GCA_024690205.1 of Lachnospiraceae bacterium. Lineage (GTDB taxonomy): Bacteria > Bacillota > Clostridia > Lachnospirales > Lachnospiraceae > JAILLW01. The sequence goes on from JAILCX010000011.1 coordinate 6,077, forward strand.
GAAAAGACGGATGTTTTGGGAAATCAGGCACCGTTTGATTTTGATGTTTCGGTAAAGGATATCTATTCAGGCCTAATGACGGGTGCCGAGGTTGTTATAATCCCAAGGGAATACTTCAGCAATCCCACCATGCTCATGGATCATATCTGTGATAATAACGTTACGGTCCTAGTCTGGGCAGTAAGTGCGATGTGCTTTGTATCCATAATGAACGGCCTTGAATACAGGTATCCGGATAGCATCAGAATGGTAATGTTCAGCGGTGAGGTGATGCCGATAAAGCACCTTAAGCATTGGAAGAGCTTTTTCCCGGATGCAAAGTATGTAAATCTCTACGGACCTACGGAGATCACTTGTAACTGTACTTACCATGTCCTTGATAAGGAATACGGTGATACCGAAGCGATACCTGCGGGGATCCCTTTTCCCAACGAAAAGGTCTTTTTGCTTGATGAAAATGATAAAGAGATAAAAGAAGCCGGGATCGAAGGCGAGATTTGCGTTTCGGGAACCTGCCTGGCGCTCGGATATTATAACGACAAAGAAAGAACGGAAGCTTCCTTCGTGAAGAATCCTTTAATCAGTGAATATAACGAGCTGATGTACCGCACGGGAGATCTTGGGAAGTGGGATGAAAACGGTCTTTTGTATTACACATCAAGAAAAGATCATCAGATAAAACACATGGGCCAGAGGATCGAACTTGGCGAGATAGAAGCTGCAGTGACCTCCAGGGACGGGGTTAGCAGGTCATGTTGCATTTACGATAACGAAAAGAAAAAGATCGTGCTTTTCTATTCGGGGGATGTTGATAAAAAGGGACTTCTTAACGAACTTAAGGAAACACTTCCGCCTTACATGATACCGTCAAATGCAAGGCAGATGGATGAACTGCCTGTTAACAAGAATGGGAAGATAGACAGAGCGAAGCTGCTGGAAATATACAGCGGAAAGTAGCCGGGAAGTAGCCGGGGACGGGGTTACAGGGTCAAAATGGATCAGACTATAATAAAAAAGATCGCAAGTGAATACGGGACGCCTTCTTATGTCTTTGATGAAAAGCCACTTAAAGCACGTGTTTTAGCTATTAAGGAAAAAACAAATGGTCAGTTTGAACTTTGCTACAGCATAAAGGCAAATCCTTTTCTTATTCACGTTATGGCAGAACTGACGGATAAGCTTGAGGTGTGCAGTCCCGGAGAGCTGAATATATGTAAGGCGCTAAATGTCCGTCCCGAGACTATCGTTTATTCGGGAGTTTCAAAGACAAAAGAAGATATAAAAGATGCTGTTTCCTATGGCTCGGGAATTTTTACCGCAGAATCAAAAAGGCATCTTGAACTTTTAAATGAAGAAGGGAAGATATCAGGGAAAAAGCTGCCCGTTCTTTTGCGTCTGACATCCGGAAACCAGTTCGGGATGAGCAGGGAAGATATCTTTGACATCATAAATAATAAGGATAGCTATCAATCAGTCAGCATAGAAGGTATCCACTATTTTGCCGGGACCCAAAGAAAGAAGCTTCAAAAGCAAAAGGACGAGCTGCTTATGCTTAAGGACTTCTTTGATGAGACAGAAAAGAATTATTCTGTCAGATTAAAAAAGCTCGAGTACGGTCCGGGACTTCCGGTTCCTTATTTTTCTGATGAAGATCATTCCGACACACTTGCACCTTTTGATGAGATCATGGACGATCTCATTGAAACTTCAAAGTGGTGTGAGCTTACAGTGGAGATGGGAAGATTCTTTGTATCATCCTGCGGATATTACATTACGAAGATAACTGATATTAAAAGCAGTAAAGATACAAACTTTGTCATTGTGGACGGAGGTATAAATCACGTAAATTACCTCGGAAACATGATGGGGATGAAGGTTCCTGTTGTCCGCCATGCAAAATGGACCCCCGGGACGGGGTTAGTGGACCATTTTGCAACGGAAACGGACGGATTGGAACAAAAATGGTCCACTAACCCCGTCCCGGGGGTCCATACCGTATGCGGAAGCCTTTGCACTACGGGTGATGTCCTTATTAGACAGCTTGAGCTTGATGCGCCTTCGATAGGCGATATCCTGGTCTTTGAAAATATCGGAGCATACTCCGTGACCGAAGGGATCTATCTTTTCTTAAGCAGATCGATGCCCTGTGTTATCATGCTTAAGGAAGACGGAAAGATAAAACTTGTTCGCGATCATATTGAAACGAGCAATTTAAATATGGGGTTAGAATAAACTTAAAGAAAGAGAGGGTTAAGAATGGAAGAACTGATCGAATTGTTATCTGAAGTAAAAGAAGATGTTGATTTTGAAAATGAGACTTCACTTGTGGATGACGGTATCCTTGATTCGTTTGATATCCTGCAGATCATCAGTGCTTTAAATGATGAGTACGATATCTCCATACCCGCATCGGAGATCATTCCAAAGAATTTCAACAGTGCTGCTTCTCTTTACAATATGGTAATGAGGTTAAGGGAAGACTAAGTAATGGATCTTTTTTCAATCGGATTTGTATCGTTCATAGCGGTCTTTTTGATCCTTTATTACGTGCTGCCAAAGAGATTTCAGCCTGTAATACTGCTTTTTGCAAATATACTTTTTTATCTCGTTGCAGGAAAGTGGAATCTTATCTTTATCATGGTTACAGCCCTTACGGTCTGGGCCGGTGCGTTAAAGATAGGATCGTTTTCAGATGAATATAAGAAAAAGCGAAAAGACGCCGGATCCGATAAGGAAGAAAAAAAGAGACTGAAAGAAAAGTACCTTCGCAAAAAGAGGATCGTGCTTGCTCTGGTGCTTCTTATAAATTTCGGAATACTTGCTTATATGAAGTATTTTCGGGTTCTTGCGGGCTTTAAAGGAGGATTGCTCCTTCCACTTGGGATATCCTTTTATACTTTTCAGGCAGCAGGTTATCTTATCGATGTCTATGGCGGGAAATATGATCCGGAAAAGAGATTTCCGGACTTCCTTTTGTTTGTATCATTTTTCCCACAGCTCATTCAGGGTCCCATCAACAGGTTCGATGCGTTAAAGGAGCAGTTTAAAAAGGACCATGTACTGACATCGGAAAAGGTAAAGAATGCGGTATTTTTGATCCTTTACGGGTTGATGAAAAAATATGCCGTTGCCAACATGCTATCTGACAGCATTGAAGCAGTTCTTGGCGGAGACACCGCATCAATGCCGGGGTCGCTCATCGTTTTTTCGATCCTTATGTATTCGGCCGAGCAATATGCCGATTTTTCGGGAGGTATAGATATAGTATTGGGTGTTGCAAAGCTCTTTGATATTGAAATGATGCCAAACTTCAGGCAGCCGTATTTTTCAACCTCTCTTGAGGATTTCTGGAGAAGATGGCATATCTCACTTGGCGCATGGATGAGGGATTATGTTTTCTATCCCTTTGCACTTTTAAAGTTTAACCAAAAGGCGGGCAAGTGGAGCAGCGAACATATAAACAAGCATTTCGGAAGAGTGCTGCCTGCAGCTATATCAAACATAGTAGTGTTTTTCCTTGTGGGAATATGGCACGGAGCATATCTTCATTATGTGCTTTGGGGACTGTATAACGGACTGATAATAGCGTTAGCCGATATGTTATCGCCCGTATTCCAGTCAC
>JAILCX010000030.1 GCA_024690205.1 Lachnospiraceae bacterium
GCTCCGGCGTAAGGAAGAGACGCTTTTTCAAGCATTTTCTCAAGCCAGTCGGCCTCGATTATCTCCATATCATCATTTAAGAACAGAAGATAGTCCCCATGAGCGTACGATGCGCCCAGATTGCACATATATGAGAAGTTAAACGGGCAGCTTTCATATATGTATTGCGCATTATAATTCTTTAATATGGAAGCTATCGTTTCTTTATTTACTTCGTTTGAGCCGTTATCAACGACTATGAGCTCAATTTTATGCTCCGGATCAAGCTTCGTCTTTTCCAAAAGGGAGTCAATACACCTGAAAAGTATATCCGGATGATCTTTTGACGGAATTATGACGGAAACGGTTGTCTCAGATGTACGTTCCTTTATCGGCTCAGCCTGCTTCAACCCTCTGATAAGCTCATAAGAGGGCACCGGAGTGTGATACAATATCTTGGGCACGTGAATAACGCGCGAAGATGCAGGAAATCCGTCATCTCCATCGTGTTTTTTGAAAGCACCTTCCAATAATAACAGCTTGTAAAGATATGAATACACGTCGTCCGATTCCTTATAAGGCAGTAATTCGAACTCTTTTGCATTCAATACGATCATACCCCCGAAATAGAAGTAAGACAGCATATCATCAGGCGCCCAGTCGGGTTTAAACCACGGTTTTTCGCGGTATCCGTCCTGGTTTTGGACGTCTTCATCAAAATAAATCATGATTAAACTTTTGTTGTTGTGAAATATTTTTGAAATCTCAGAAAAGGCAAATTTTGAAAGATTTCCTTCAAAAATTTTCAAAATCACACAATCGAGCTGATTTTTTGATTCTTTGACGAAATCACTCACTTGTGGTAGCAATTCAGGGCTGCATACAAGATATTGTGTTTGACAATTTTCTCCATTTTCAACCGAATTGAACTGCAAGTGTTGACATAATTGAGTCAATTTTGCAAGATTTTCGTCATTTTTGTTTTCTAATCTTTCATTTACGAAATTTTTGAAATCATTTTTCAGACATTTCTGATCTTCTTTATCGATAAGAAAATCTTCTTTTTGATCATTTTCAAGTTGTATAATCCATGCGTTGTAGTCCAAATTCTTGGACTTTAGTGCATTCTTGTATTTTATTGTCTGATTCGCAATCGCAAGTTTTTTAACACAGCGTTTTAAACCTGACATTGTTATTTTTCTCCGTTATTTTATCGATTTCAGAACAATTTTTTTATTGATGATGAAATATCCCCTGCCAGTTCCTTTGAAATGCGTTCAATTTCCATATCGATATGCAGAGTGTTTTCACCCCTGATTAAAACCTCTTTTAACGTCAAAATCAGGTTGGGATCGGCCGTTTCAAAGACAAAAACACCGTTTTTCAGCATTTTTCCGTTCGTCTGTATGAGTTTTTTGTTACCCGAAACGTCCTCTCCGTTAAGAATAAGCTCTCTTATCTTCACCACGCAAAAATCATCTGCAGGATCGATCCTTAAGTTCTTTATATCGCCTTTAAACTCAATATCCGTGACTATATTGCCGTTTTCATCATAAACATCCGGAATATAGAGCGAATCCTGCTCGCTAAATCCGTTTCCACGGTCAAAATACAGCTGGATCCTTTGATCAAGGATCTCCTTAAGCTCTTTTGCAGCAAGCTTCTTGGCATCAAGCACGTGTGTTCCTATGGTTGCACGTATCTCGCCAAGCGAAAGGCGGTGTCCTGTAACATCCTTTTGGAAGTCTTTTTCTCTGTCACGGAAGTATTCGGCTTCATTGGCACTTATGCCCATTGAAGCAAATATATCGTCTATATCGCTGATATTTCTTCTTTCATCTTCTAAAACGTAGCAATACAGGGCTCTGAATGCAATTTCGCGTTCATCTATCTTCTTTTCCTGGCACCACTCATAGTCTATGACGGTCCAATCGTCTCCATCGGTTAAGATATTTGAGAAGATAAGGTCAAGATCGCTTATATCTACGCCTGCATTATACTTTATACGCTCATAGTAATCGTCAAATAAGCGCCTGAATTCCTCTTTATTTCCGGAAAACAGTGCTTCATCCATCAGTTCTTCAAGTGTCCTGCCCTTAACGAATTCAAATCTTGCACATTGAGATTCTTCATCAAATCTGCATTTATTGATCTTGAGGCGTGATCCTTCATATCTTTTTACGAGTTTTTCGTAATTTTTGACCATATCTTTGATATGATCGAGCGCTTTTTCGTTCATCGGGCGCTTTATTACATCTTTGGAGGTAATGTCCGTCCTTATAGCGAACTTTTCCTGCCTGTCATTAGAATATTTGGTATATTTAATGTCGATATCAGGTCCCAAAATGACCATATGAGAGTTTGAAAACAGCGGATACAAGCCGTCTTCAACAATCGAATCATAGACTTTGCTTTCATCAAAGGTATAGAGTCTGTCTCTGTCCAGATTGCGTATATTGTCGGTTAATTCTCCTTTTAAAGGCAACCTTTTATCCGAAAATATAACCGAAGGCAGCTTATAATCGGGATAAGGGTAATAAAATGAGTATTCGTTAAGGCCACATGATTTAAATATCTTTTCAAGTCCTTCTTTTGTAAAAGTCCTTGCACTCCCGCCCTTCGGATAGCCTTCAAGTGATGAAAAATACTCTCCTACATGGTCTTCTTTGCAGCCGGCCCAGTATTTTAATCCGAATTTATTCTCTATTGCAATTACAATACGTCCGTTATTTTTGGCGTGTTTACTAATCTTTTTAAGAAAATCCTCATAAGGACTCTCGGATTTTATATAACTTGAACCGTATTCAAATACCCCTATAAGGCAGACATAATCATAATCACACGGAAGCTCAGGCTCTATGTCCTCAAAGTTTCCGACATGTATGGTTATATTATCCCTGTCCTGGTTCCTATAGGCGTTTATATGGCTTCTTTTAGCCGACAGATCAACACAGGTTACGCTTCCAGCCCTGCTTGAGAGGTTTTCGGTTATCGCTCCGCACCCTGATCCTATCTCAAGAACCTTATCTTCTTGGGTTATGGGAAGGAAATCAACGATATTTGCCCTTATCGGTGAAAGATGATAAAGAACAGGCCAGCTCTTCTTTTCTTCTATAACAGTAGAAAAAGCAGCGTTTGGCGTGTTTTTAACTATATCAAGGAGCATGTCCTCTATCTCACCGTCCGAATAAAGGTCGCGCCCTGCATAATGATCATAATTTAGCGAAACCTGTCCGATCTTTTCGGGCAGGCGGCTTATCAGTTCATCTTCAGTTAATCGAATAGGCGTATAACTCATGCATCCTCCACTTTGATAGTTGAATTCATGTCATAATATCCTACTGAATTTTTGTCAGAGATAACGGTCATGCTCATGACGTCATATAGTCTGTGATATACTTTGAAATCTTCGTTCTCATAGCCGGTGACACCCAGTGATATAAGGTATTCACCGCCCTGAAGATCGATATTCTGTGTAAAACTTATATGTTTTTTTTCGCCCTTTTTAACGCTGTGTAAAAAGGTCTTTTCAAACATGGTATTGGTCCCCGTTATCTCAACTCCCTTGATATTCTTGATTGAAAAGGCAAATATCGGGGCTTCTATATCCTCAAGGATGTCAACTATCATGTGCATCGTGCATGAGGAGCCCTTTATTATGGCATTTACCCTGTTTCCTCTTTCATCTTCAAGGTAATATTCATTAATAACAGCTGCTTTTGTTCCGTATTCAAGCAACTGCGGATTGAAGCTGCCATCATCAGATATGCCTTCCGGAGTTTTTATCTCCTGTCCGACCAGAACCTGCTTGTAAGCATCTATCATCTCCTTCGGAGAGCCTTCTCCGAGCTTATCGCCCTGATTTAGCAGGATGACGCGGTCACAGTATTTGCTGATTGAGCTAAGGTCATGGCTTACAAAGACTATCGTCTTTCCCATCTCCCTGAATTCTTCGAACTTGTGATAGCACTTGGCCTGAAAGAACACATCTCCTACGGACAGCGCCTCATCCACAATTAGTATCTCGGGGTCTATGTTTATCGCAACCGCAAAGGCAAGTCTTACGAACATTCCCGAAGAGTAAGTCTTTACGGGCTGGTTCACATACTCGCCTATATCCGCAAACTCAAGTATCGACGGAAGCCTTTCGTCTATCTCCTTTTGAGAAAAGCCCATCATGGTTCCGTTTAAGTAGACATTCTCGATACCGTTATATTCCATGTTAAAGCCGGCACCAAGCTCCAAAAGAGCGGAAATACGCCCGTCTACCTCTACGGTTCCTCTTGTTGGGTTGAGAACACCTGTTATTATTTTTAATATCGTGGATTTACCGGAGCCGTTTGTTCCTATGATACCTACGGTTTCACCCTTATAGATTGTAAGATCCACGCCTTTTAAAGCGTCATGTTCCTTGTAACGCTTCTTTTTTCCGCCAAGTCCTAAAGCTTCTTTAAGCCTGTCCTTAGGCTTGTCATAAAGCTTATAGGTTTTATATAAGTCTTTTACGCAAATGGCAACATTATTATCCATGTGTTACCCTGTCCTTTATAAAACGTCCGCAAAATGTACCTTAAGGCGCTTAAATATGAGCGATCCTATAAGGAACAGCGTGACCGTAATGATCCAAAAATATGTGGAGCTGTAGAAATGCTCAAAGAACCAGGTTTCTTCATATATCGCACTTCTGAAACCGTTTACTATATATACGATGGGATTTAGCTTAAATAAGATGATGAGCCTTTCATCATGTATCATGTTGATGTCCCACAAAATGGGAGTTGCCCACATTCCAACCTGCAAAATGATATTGATGATCTGCCCGAGATCCCTGAAAAATACCACTATCGCACATGTTGAATAACAAAGGGCAAGCACGAAAACGAACATGCATATGCTGTAATAGACGATCTGGATGGTATATACCGAAGGGTAATAGCCGTAACAAGTAGACAAAATAAGCAGTATGCAGATAAAGAATATATGAATGAAAGTCGCAGCGATGAGCTTTATTATCGGCAGGATACTTATCTTAAATACGACTTTCTTAACGAGATAGCTGTATTCCAAAAGAGCATTTGTACCGTTTATCAGAGCTTCAGAAAAATAAAACCACGGTACGAGACCGGCGGTCAGATAAAGGACATACGGCACTTCAATACCGCTTGCGAGCATCTTTGACCTTGTATCAAAGACAAGATCGAACACCACCCAATACATAACAACTGTTACTACCGGCTGTACCAATGCCCATATAAATCCAAGATACGAGCCGGCATAGCGCTTTTTGAAGTCATTCTTTGCAAGTTTCCATATAAGAGCCCTTGATTGGTAGAGTTCTCTGGGGATTATGAATATCTTATCAAAGAAGAAGCCGAAGATGATACAAGCAAGTCCCAAGAGGATGCATGCGCAGATCTTTTTAAGCTGCTCCGTCTCGGGATCTGTGGCCAGAGGATTATTATGCAAAACAATAACAACAGCCAGCGCTACACACACTGTATAAAACAATGCTATCGCCACCGGCTTTTTAATGAGTTTTGAAGTTATCTTTCCGGGATCAGTGATTTTCAACGTATTCCTTCAATCCGCCCCATTTAGTGTCCTTTTCAGACAAAACGAGCTTTGTTTTATCTTCAAACGGCCAGTCTATGCCTATTTGAGGATCATCGAACTTTATTCCGCCCTCATCATTGGGATGATAAAAGTCCGAACATTTATAAGTGAATTCAGCATGATCACTCATTACATAGAACCCGTGGGCAAATCCCTTCGGGATAAAGAACTGCTTTTTGTTCTCGGCGCTTAATCTCACACCGAACCACTTACCGAATGTCTTTGAGCCTTCTCTGATATCAACGGCCACGTCAAATACTTCACCGCTTATCACTCTGACAAGCTTATCCTGAGGGAATTCCTTCTGGAAATGGAGTCCTCTTAATACGTTCTTTGCGGATGATGACTGGTTATCCTGAACGAACGTAACGTCGATCCCTGCTTCTACAAAGTCATTCCTGTTGTATGTTTCCATGAAATATCCCCTGCTGTCACCGAACACCGTAGGGGTAATAACCTTTAATCCCTCTATTTCACACGTTTCAACGCTTATCTTTCCCATAATCAGAGTCCCTCTGCCACTTCCGTAAGATATTTACCGTAATCAGTCTTCATAAGAGGTTCGGCGAGCTTAAGGAGCTGTGCCTTGTCAATGAATCCTCTCTTGTACGCTATCTCTTCGATGCATGAAATATAAAGACCCTGTCTCTTTTGGAAGGTTGCGACAAAGTTTGCCGCATCCAAAAGTGAATCATGGCTTCCGGTATCAAGCCATGCAAAACCTCTTCCGAGTGTCTCCACATGGAGTTTTCCGCGATTTAAATATTCGTTGTTTATCGAAGTTATCTCGATCTCGCCTCTTGCCGAGGGCTTTACGTTTGCTGCTATATCAACAACGTCATTGTCATAGAAATACAATCCGGGTACCGCGTAGTTACTCTTTGGCTTTTCGGGCTTTTCTTCTATAGAGATAGCCATACCGTTCTCATCAAACTCGACAACTCCGTATTCACGCGGATCTCTTACGTAGTATCCGAATATCGTTGCCCCTTCCTTTCTTTGGGCAACTTCCTTTAACACCTTAGAAAAGCTCTGTCCGTAAAAGATATTGTCTCCAAGAACAAGTGCGGCAGAGTCACTTCCGATGAACTTTGCACCTATTATGAATGCATCGGCAAGTCCCCTGGGTGTTTCCTGAACAGCATATTCAAACTTCATGCCCAGCTCGGATCCATCCTTTAATAACTCCCTGAAAACGGGAAGATCTCTGGGGGTTGAAATGATAAGGATCTCCCTTATGCCGGCAAGCATCAGTGTTGAAAGCGGATAATAGATCATCGGCTTGTCATATACCGGCATTATCTGTTTGCTTATCGCCTTTGTCAGCGGATAAAGTCTCGTTCCCGAGCCACCCGCAAGAATGATTCCTTTCATAATAGTATCCTTTTCCGTTTTATTTCGTACGGCTTATACCGTATACATCTCGTTGTAGTACTTCTGGTAATCTCCGCTTGTAACGTTTTTCATCCAGTCTTCATGTTCAAAGTACCACTTTATCGTGAGCTTTATTCCGTCTTTGAACATGGTTTCGGGCTCCCAGCCTATCTCTGAACGGATCTTGTCAGGCGCTATGGCATATCTTCTGTCATGGCCCTTTCTGTCCTCTACATAGGTGATAAGGTCCTTTGTAACAAGAGCTTTTCTCGGATCCGAATCATCAAGCATTTCCTGAAGTGTTTCTATTATGATATTAACTATCTCGATATTCTGCTTTTCGTTATGTCCGCCGACGTTATATGTCTCAAAGAGTCTGCCTCTTGTGATGACCATATCGATGGCTTTTGCATGGTCAGCAACATAAAGCCAGTCTCTGACGTTCTTTCCGTCTCCGTATACCGGAAGTTTCTTTCCCTGGAGCGCATTATTGATGATAAGAGGGATGAGCTTTTCGGGGAACTGATAAGGTCCGTAGTTATTTGAACAGTTTGTGATATTGGCCGGGAACTTATACGTATCCATATAAGCCTTTACCAGCATGTCGGAAGATGCTTTCGATGCTGAATAAGGACTGTGAGGCGCATAAGGAGTTGTCTCGTAGAAATATCCGTCTCCTTCGGGGAGCGAACCGTATACTTCATCGGTCGAAACATGAAGGAACTTCTTGCCTTCCTTAAACGTCCCGTCTTCCTTTTCCCAGGCTGCTTTTGCCGAGTTGAGCATTACCGCGGTTCCCAAAACATTTGTCTGCACAAATACCTCGGGAGTCTTTATCGAACGGTCCACATGCGATTCAGCGGCAAAATGAACAACGTAGTCGATATCATTTTCAGCAAAGATTCGGCTTATCGCTTCCTTATCACAGATATCGGCTTTAACAAACGTATAATTATCGCGTTTTTCGATATCCTTAAGGTTTTCGAGGTTTCCGGCATATGTGAGAACATCGACATTTATGATACGGATATCATTGCCGTATTTATCAAACATATAGTGAATGAAGTTGGACCCGATAAATCCGGCTCCTCCTGTAACAAGGTAGGTTTTCATGTTGTCTCCTTATTGCTTATAAATTCTAATATCCCATGTATGAGATATTCATATCTACGTTTCCGCTGATACCGGGGATCGATCCTTTTGAAGAATACTGCCAGATATCATAGCGTGACTTGTTATATGTAGGTGTGCTTGCATACTGGGCGAGCCATACCTTGTATCCCGAAAGACTTGAGATGTTAAGGTATGATGTCAGCCAGGTCTTGTTGGAATAAACACCTGCTTTATATCCTGAATTCTGGACGGTCTGACAGAACGCCTTGCAGACAGCCGTACGCTGGTCGGCGTTTATCTGGTCTCCGCGTCCCTTCGATCCTTCAACGTCTATGAATACAGGGTAAGCCAGGCTGTATCCGTTTATAAGGCTGACTGCCATGGATGCTTCTTCAACCGCTTCTATCTCATTTACTGCCTGCGAGTAGAAGTATACGCCAACCTTGAGTCCGGCTTCCTTGGCTCCGTTTATGTTTGCCTTAAACTGAGGATCGGCAACCAGAGCTCCCGTCGAAGATCCTCTGTATCCGCATCTTATGATAACGTATGAAACTCCGGACTTTTTAACACTGTCCCAGTTAATGCTTCCGTTCCACTTTGAAACATCGATTCCGAGAACGCCTGAGCTTGAGCTCAATATTCCGTCGCTTCCAAATACGTATTTTGCTCCCTGTATTACCTGCTCACCGGTTACAGGCTTTCCTGTCTTGTCATAGAAATATGTATTTCCGTCTATGGTCTGCCATCCGGTGTATCTGTACTCACCCTTAGTGACTTTCTTGTAGAACTTAACGCCGTCCTTGTAGTAATCGGCATATTTGGCTTCAACATACGTATCGCCACTCTTTATATAAAGCACTTCACCCTTAGTCGTCTTAAGAACGCTTGTGGTATCCTTCATTGCCTTATCCTTGGCCGATGCCGTAGGTGTAGGCGTTACCGTAGGAGTTGCGGTAGGCGTAACCTTAGCAGTCGGTGTAACTGTAGGGGTGGGCGTAGGCCTTCCTGTTGCAGTAGGCTCCGGTGTTTTTGTGGGTTCCGGAGTTTTGGTAGGCTCTGATGTCGGTCTTTCGGTAGGAGTAGCTTCAGGTTCCGGCGTAGGTGTCGGTGTAGGATCCGATGCAGGCTCAGGAGAAGGGCTTGAGTTACTGCCGCCTTCCTGGCCGCCACCTTCCTGGCCACCACCTTCCTGGCCGCCGCCTTCCTGGCCGCCTCCTTCCTGGCCGCCTCCCTGGCCACCGCTTCCGGAGTCTCCGCCTTCGTTAGTGTTTCCATCTCCGTTACCGTTTTCGAACTTTTTACTAAGGAGCTTAAAGCCAAGCGAAGCCGTCTTTCCGGGATCCGAGATATCATTCTTTGAAACCTCGGTATATGTAGAAGTTTCATTAATGGCTGACTTTGAAGATTCAACCCACTCAACCGTATCCTTAAGTGTTGATTCGGTTTCTATGGCCTGGGCGGTATCTTCGGCCGCAGCATTTATTTCCTTTTCGGATTTGATCTCATCGACAACGTCAACCTTCTTATATTCGATCGTATCTTTAACCTTGATCGATACTGAATCTTTTGAGAAAGAATAATCTTCACTTTCAGGTCCCACAAGCGCAACCTTGTATGAACCGGGAGCAATATCCTTTAAATAGATGATTCCGTCGGCATCGGTATCCTTTTGAGTGGATTTATTGCCTGAAGGATCAGTGACCGTAACCTCAAAGTTAACTCCGGTCACAAGACGTTTTGAATTATTGTTTACAAACTTTATCTTTAAGTCTTTCTGGATAGAGAGAAGATTCATGATGACGACCGTATGCTTGTCTTCTTCTTTTTCTTCTCCGGTATCTTCTTCAAAAATCTCTGCAAGTGCCTGAGCCTCTGCTTCCCTTGCAGCAAAGAGTCTTGATGAATGCGTGTCAGCCATGGCGATAAGTCCGTCATGTCCTATGATATCGATCCCTTCCATCTGGGATCCGAAATCGGCAAAGAGATCTGACTGTGTCTGCGAAGGAGCTTTTCTTAAGAAGATCACTCCGACAACGACCAAAAGCAGGGCAGCCACTATTCCGCTACCCATAATAACCAGATCCAGAGTACTCTTTGATGCGAAGAATCCCTTTATGCCCGAAGGTTCATCATAGCCGTATCCGTCGTAACCGTCATCATATCTGTCGTACGCATACTCGCTGTAGGAATCCTCATCATCCTCGTAATCATCGTCGTATTCGCCGTCCTCGTAGTCGTCATATTCGTCTGCGGGTTCGTCATACTCCTCGTCTTCGTACTCGTCGTCATACTCATCCGACTCATCATACTCCTCGTCATACTCCTCGTCGTCGTATTCATCCTCGTACTCTTCGTCATCATCGTATTCGTCGTCGTACTCGTCGTCTACATCGTCATCATATTCATCATCGTAATCGTCATCGTACTCGTCTTCATCGAAGTCATTTTCATCAAGATCGATAAAGTCCATACCTCTGTTTTTTGCGGGATGTACTCGATTGCCCATTCCGTGTTTTTTCATAATATTTCCTGTAAATCCTTTCTTTGGAAACCGCCAAAAAATCCATGCGACGGCCCCTACACATAGATGTCAAGATTATATCATATTATAGACAAATATTCCAGCCAGAATGAGGGCTATCCCCAGTACTTTCCTTACGGTTATCTTTTCTTTGAAGAAGAAGTAACCAAGCACCATTACCATCGCATATCCGAGCGATTCGATAAGCGGTACGTTGGCAAAATTCTTAAATCCCTTGTAAGAGATCATGGTCATGAAAAGCGAAAGGAACATAAGTCCGTAACCGCATATAACGTAAAGATTAAGATATTCCTTTATCGGGCTGTCATAAGTCCTCATGGATGCCTTTTTAAGAAGGATCTGTGCAAAGGATGCTATCGCAACCGAAACGATAAGAAGGATAAGATATGGATTGATCATGCTTCTTCCTCCTTTTCCTTAGAACTTTTGCTGTTAAGAACGACGATGCCGAGGATAACGATGGCAACGCCCGCTATATGGTTCCACTTAAGGTGCTCTTTAAAAAGAACAACGCTCCATACCAAAGCCCAAAGCAGCGTCACGGCTTTGTTGGCATAGGCAACCGAAAGTTCAAACTTTTTTATGACCTGCTGCCACAGGATCGCATATACTCCCAGGATCACTACTTCAAGTCCGTAAAAGAGAATGAACTTAAAACTCATGACTTCATTGCCGGATGCAAACTTGGCAACGACCGATGAACAGCTGTAGATCAGGAATGATATCTGCAGCATCGCAAAACTTGCTATTCCCGCTTTTTTCATTAAAACTCCTTTCAAATTCCTATTGATGATAATATTCAAGTTTCTCATCCAATGCTTCAAAATCATATTCATCTATGATCTCTTGCATCAGAGCAAGGTAATACTCTATATCGGTTTCATCTTTTATCTCATTTGTTCCGTCTTTAAAGCATTCGGTCATAAATCTGTTAACATCGGGCCTGTAATGAGTGTAGTCCGCATAATTGTTAAGATCCGTGACCGTGTCTTTTAATGACGGGAAATAGAACATTCTGACATTTTCAAATCCGCCAAGTTCTTCGCATACACTTCTGTATGCATTCATTGTTGCCTCAAGGCGGTTATCCTTTAAAACATCGTCCCAGAAAAGGATGCTGTACGGAGGGAAAAAGATGTAATACTCGGTCTCGGGATGGTTCTGTATATAAGGGATGATATTGGTCCTTAAATTCTGCCTTATCCCTTCATCAAAAGCGTGTCCTTCCATTGCAACCGTATTTTTCTTTGGAGAATCGTGCCCTCTTAAAACCCACTCTTCGTTATAGTATTCATCCGTCCACCAGCTTGCATAAACGTGCGAAAGGTTGGTCGGCTCAGGTGCGATAACGGGACGTATCACATAGTTTAAAAGAACATCCTTGTTCAAAAGATAATTAACATCATTTACAGGATTCCTGTCATAAAGATAACCGGGGAGAGGGTACTTGGTTTCGTTTATGTCTCCCGAGTACGTGATTATATCCACTCCCAAAAAGATCGCCTTGATATCATTTGCGCTTCCGTCAGAGCGTTTCTCGTATATCTTTGAAAGGATGTTTGAAATATCCTTGGGGTATGCCGAAGAATATGAAAGCTTTAGCGTCCTTAGATCAAAGAGTTCCATAAACCAGTCCGTTTCAAAGTTGACCGTCATCGATGATCCGAGGATCGCCGAATCATAATCCATATGCCTGGCCATGCCGGGATTTTGCGTAAGCTGGTTATCTATAACATAAGGGAATCCCTTTAATGGCGAATGGTAATGAAAAAAAGGATCGACCACATAAACGAGCGCACCGCAAAAAGCCAGCACCAAAGCTGACACAGCTGTCATAATTATAAGATGTTTTCTGATCCTATTTTTGTCCATGATCAAAAGTTCACGTAAAGGTATGTTGCCACACCCTCAAACGAAAGCATGCACCATACGATAAGTATGGTCATAAGGGCCGTCGTAAAAAACGATATCCTGCACTTTGATGAAAACTCCAAAGCGGAAGGCGACTTAAATACCAAAAGTAAAAGCAGTGCCAGAATAACAAACATAAGTATGTAGATACTGTTGTTCCATCCGTCCAGATGAAGCAGCTTTATCACATACCAGAACTCCTCAATGTTAAAACACTTGGCAAGTCCGTAATTAAATCTCGGGAACCAAAGCTCCCCTATATCGGCAAAGAAATCCTTTGCCGCCTTCATATCAGGCGCCCTGAAAAATACCCAAGCCACGTTAACATATATAAACGTCAGGAATACGCAGGCTGCCGACTTGAGTTTTTCAAAGAATCCGTTCTTTTTTACGATATCCCCGGCGCGTTCCATTTTCCTGTCCTTTATCCACCCGTATATGACATATAAGACACCGTGCATCATACCCCAGATGATAAAAGTAAGACCGGCTCCGTGCCATATGCCGCTCACAAAAAATACGATGAGAATATTAAGATATTTCCTTGCTCTTCCCTTGCGGTTTCCGCCAAGAGGGATATAAAGATACCTTGTAAGGAACTTCGTAAGTGTGATATGCCATCTTTTCCAGAAATCAACGATATTACGTGCCTTATAGGGACTGTCAAAGTTAAGAGGAAGGTCAAATCCGAAAAGTGACGCAACCGCCATAGCCATATCACAGTATCCGCTAAAATCAAAATAAAGCTGCAGCGTGTAAGAGAGCATGATAACGAGCGCTTCACCTGTATGCATTGAAAAAAGATCGGCAAATCCATAGTCAACGGCCGATCCGAGCGTATCGGCTATTATGACCTTTTTAAAGCAGCCCAGGGTAAATAGAAGAATGCTCCGGTAAACGGTTTCCACATCCAAAGACGAGCGGCCTTCCTTTTGTGAGAGCATATCATCGCTCAGCGTTATCGGCCCTTCGGCGATCTTTGGAAAAAACGTCATAAGAAGGGAATATTCCCTTAATGATAATTCCCCTAAAGATCCCTTTTGACACTCAACAAGAAGCGCTATTGCGCAGAACGTATAAAAGCTTATCCCGGGTGCGCTAAGCTTATCTTTAAGCACCGGGAGGATCATAAAGGCATATTTATATATACCGAGAAGCATTATGTTAAAGATCACTCCCACAATAAGGTATATCTTTTTTCTATTCTTAAGTATCAAAAGCGCAAGCAGATAGTTTACGACCAGAGAAAGCGCAAACGCAATGATTCCTTCAGGGAATGCGCAAACATAAAAAAATAAGGATGCCAAAACAAGGAACCAAACGGACAAGGTGCTTTGGCCCTTTTTCTTAAGCATCCAATATATCAAAAGAGTTACCGGTAAAAAAATAAGAATAAAAGCAAAAGAATTAAAACTCATATATCATCCCGGATAATACTTTTCCCATTCCTTTATGAGCTTGGCGATCTCGGGGTCCTGATAGATCGTGTAATTTCCCTGCGTGTCAATATATGTAAGCCCGGCCTCTTCGGGTGTTACATCGGTCTTTTGTCCCGCATAAAATACTATGTATTCAACCTGGAATTCTCTTGTTACATCAAGCAGCTTATCAAGGTCAATTATCTCAGGAAGTTCAAACACTTCGTATACCGGATGAGTGTAATCCTTACGTACATCATACACTTCCCTTCCGTAGGGCATGTTGATATTCGCATCATACTGCCGGACATAAAGCATAAGAACGCTCGGCACGAGGACGCTTATCCTCTGATGGTCGTCATGCGCCCTTAAGCTGTCCACAACATTTATGGGGTCCTGTGGTATCGCATAAGCATTTTCGGATCTGTAAAGATGCGGACTGTCATACACATAATCTCCGCACAGAGCAATGAGCAAAGCGCAGATGATCGCTCCTATTATCCTTCCCTTAAGGGTATCTCCGAAAAGCTTCACCATGCCGTAAACCGTTATGATACCGCACGGGATCGTCCAGAGTATCCTGTAGTAGGTATCCGGATCAAGTCTCGTAAGCTCGTATATCTTGTAAGATAAGGGACAGATAAAAACGAGCATGACTACGGCAGGTGCATAGACAAATAAAATCCTGTGCACCCTGTTCTTTTCGGCTTTTATAAGATAGATCCAGCTGATCACGGTAAGAACGAGCAAAAGCTTCATTCCCATGAAATCCCTGGCTGTCTTTAAGCATGTGATAAAAAGATTTGCCAAGCTCTCTCCTTTCCCTTAATTAAGTATGTATATCAGTATGTATAGCGCCCCGGGACAGCAGGCTAGCGCTGACCTTATGAGCGATTTAAGGCTTTTTTCCTTGATAGCAAAAAGCACACCGTAAAGCATCGTCATCGCGCTTGTCAGCATGACCGACAACGAGCTTGATGCACCGCCTGCAAGTATGAGTATCGCGATAAATATCCAGTAGATCGTTCCGTTTTTGTTTTCCCTGTCTTCTTTGAGACTTAAAAACAGCCATAAAAGCGCAGGGATTATGAAATTACCGGCAAGCGATTTGCCCTGCCATGTCCTTATAAAGAAAAATGTCTCCGTAGTATATTCGGACACGTTTCCGAAAATTCTGAAGATATTTATGAGTATCATGAAAAGCCAGTGCTTTTCATCAGAGTCCCTGAAGAAATGACCTGATATCTCAAATATCAGCATGTAAGAAAGGGGTATGAGTATAAGGGGCATTATCTTGTGGCATACGACCAGAAGATGCACGCCCGAAAGTGTGCTGACTATAGCCTGAAAAATGGGGAAGAGCGCCATTGCATGACGCATATCAAGATCAAAGCTCCTTCCGGTACTGGGGTCTGCCCGGTAGAGCGTTCCGTATTGCTGGGCAGTCCTTGCATAGGCATTGTAATACGCGTCATCCACGTCGTATGAAGCAAGCCTTAACGCCATTATCATCTGAAAAAGGATCAAAAGAGCCGTGATCACTAGGTAGATCTTTGCCTCAGGTGATGACTGTCTTATTCTTGTTATCTCTTCGCTGATTATGGATCTTAAGCCAAAGAATTTACGATCGTTTTTGACAGCCCTGCTGTAATCCTTATACGAAATATACATTCCGAGAAATGCAACAAAGACAAGCAATACCAAAAACAGAACTATTATAAAGACGTATCCCGTATATACGCATAAAAGTACAACGGGAATACCTACGAATTCAAGAATCGCAAGTGAGATGATATATCCTAAAATGACCGCTTTCCCAAATGTGCGGTCCGTCTCTTTAAAAAACCTTAAAGGCATTATCCCGGCCATCGCAGGCAGCACGACAAGCAACAGGATAAGGCTCAATGCTTTCAGTACTATCATGGTCTCTATTATACCACAACTTAAAACAGCGAAACTACATCGCAGATTTCGTTATCCCTGACCTTAAAGCTCCAGATACTGTGCCCCGGAAGCCTGTGTTCGCAAAGATAATACGTATCTTCTATCCTTGTGATGCAATAGGGTGTTCCGCCTCCGATAAAGGTGTCGTATATATCCTCCCATTCACCGTCCTTAAGACTGTTAAGGTCTTTGGTACGGATTATAGTAGCAGCATCCTGATCAGCCTCTATATCCGTTGATACGGTAATATAATAATAGTCTTCTATCTTTGTAAGCTGTACCATTCCTGCTATCCTCGGGTCGACCGGATAACGGTTTATGATCTCAAAGCTTTGAAGGTCAGCTTCAATGATGTTGGAATTGCCGGAAACAAAGAAAATCCTGTCTTTGTCTATCGTGAATGAGCGCACATAGAATCCGTTAAGCTCGGGTATGCTTAAAACATCAGTAAGATACATTCTGCTTTTTCCTTCTTCATGCCTGAAAAGGAACATCTCACCGGTAAGCGAGCTCCAGGCATAAAATGTATCCGTCTTTTCATCATAGATGATGTAATGCGGTCGTTGTCCGATATCGTTAAATACCTGCGTCATCGCAAAAGATGGTGTTCCGTCAGCTCCCGTGCCTTTTTCAAACACAAGGATCCTGTTGTTTTCGGTATCATCGACAAGATATACCATTCCGTCCGAAGCTACCGTATGTCCCCTGTCTATCTCATCCGTCATGACATTCCATGTATAAAGCGGCGCATCAACATTCAGTGAATAGATCACCCTGTTATGATAGCAGTCAACTATAAAGTAAAGATCGTCGATCTTTGTTATATAGGTCGGAACGCTCAGGCTCTCATCGGGGTTTGTCGAAACTTCGATCCCGTCGGGACTATTCCCCGTCTCTTCGGATGCTCTGACAAAATCCTTTGCAACATAAGGCTTTACTTTTTCATTTTCCCCGGCGCATCCGATCAAAAGGAGCATACTGAGTACAACTGCCAAAGCCGGAAAAATCTTCTTTTTAACGTTCTTAAAGATGAAAGACAAAAGGATCGGAAATGCAATACAAAGCACCGTATAAAACCATTTCGGCGCATCGGTTATCCCTCTTCCATATACATAGTAGGCATCGGATAGATAGGCATCCATATCAAAATGCCTAAAACCCCGTCCCGACATATATATTTTTGAGATAAGGGAATTCAGGATAAAGACAATGAATATATGATGGAGCATTATTGAACGTGTGCTTCGTCCTATGACTGCGATAAAGTGAAGGACCTTTTTGCCAGCATCCTTAAGGGAAAGCGCATATACGATCATGTCACTAATAAGATACCAGAACGTTATGCCCGTTATTATCGTGATAAAAGGAATGATGGGGCCGTTGGCATAGCCCGTCACCCAAACCGTGCTAAAGGATAAGCCAGCGCAAAAGCGGACTATCAGCATCTGAATTATGAACACAAGAACCAGCACCGCAAGGTTTATGATCAGTCCGTCAAATATATCGACCGACGGCCTTAGTTTTTCCATCTTTTCTTTGTAGATGCGTCCAAGCGCAAAACCCGGGAGCATGATAAGTATGCGGCCTATATCCTTGTAAGGTCCCCAGACATGTCCGCCTATTGCCAAAAAGACCGTTACAACTCCGAGCACAAGGTATATGAGCGCAATAATGTACTCATTATCAAGATGGAGCTTCGAAAGGACTATCCTTATAAAAAGATTTACGATCTCGATAAAGAAAAGTGCTATAAGAAACCACGCCGGAGCATTCAGCATATACTGGTGTCCACCCATGAAAGGCTCGACAAAAAAACTGTACAGCGAAATGTTCTGGCCTATCGAAAAGCCTCTTGCATTAAGTATCGTTGAAAGTATCCCGTAAAAGAGGTTAAAAGCAAAATACGGAAGCAAAAACGCCTTAGCCTTTTTAAGGATATACTTAAGCGGAGCTTCTTCATCTGAAGGATCATAGAAATATCCCGCAACAAACAAAAAGATATAAACATGAAAAGAATAATACGGAAAGATGCCCTTTATCGTAAAAAAGGGAAGCTCTAAATGTCCGCAAACAATAAACAATATGCCGAGAGCCGAAAGAACTCTCATTGTCATGTTTTCCTGTTTATTCATCAGCCTTTTTCCGGTACACCCTGTAAGGGCCCTTTTCGGTTATGATCTCATATCGTTCATTAAGCAGGTCAAAATCAAATGACGTACTGCACGTAAGCATCGGCCATTCGATAAAACCGATATCCTTATCTTCCATCGTATCGCTCACAAGGACATAATCACACTCTCCCATCGGGAGTTCTTCTATCTCCTTGTCATAGATATACTTAATAACGTATTTCTGGTAATCATCCGTATAGTAAATGCTGGTAAGCGAATCTACGGGGGTTCCGTTATTTTCCATCTCCTCAAGGACATTTGCTATATCAAGTTCACGATCAGCCATCGGAGCGGTGTATTTACCTGTAAACAGTACACCCACGAGCAAAACCGTCACCAAACCGGTTATCACCTTTAAAAATACGGGATTGCCTTTAAAGATCCTTTCCCTGATAAGATCCAGGTACATCGATATACTGAGTGCTACAACAAATCCGAAGTATGAAAAGACTCTGAGATACGGCTGAACTGATTGTATTATCAGCATTACGGGCAAAAGGGCCACCGAAACCGCAATAAAAAGTTCCATGAACCTTGTCCTGTTCATTGCAAACCGTACTATGCCGACTATCGCTGTGATGCCGAGGAATACTATAAGCAGCTTGCCTGTTCCCGAGTAGAACTGTTCAAATAAGAATCCAAGGTAAGTAAATATCTCTCTTTTAACCACAGCGCCGTCCATACTCTGTATGTAAGGAGAGGCCAGCATGTAGTCAAGGCCGCGCTTTGCTGCAGCATAAGGATCACGGGCTATGATGTTCAGCTGGTATATCCCGTAGTAAGGCGATGATGAGTCTTTGCTTAATAGATTCGAGCCTATGGAAAGCCATATCGTAAGATAAAGGCAAAGGCTTATCAAAGCGGCAGCGACCGATGCGATGATAAGCTTTAAAAGCGTCTTTCCCTGCCCATTAAACAAAAGATATAATCCGCCGCAGATACACACGGGTATCACCCAAAAAGTCGAGCTTGGGACAGCATATATCCCCATAAAAAGGCAGATCGTAAAGATGATATATTCTTTCTTTTTGTTGACTCCAAGGCAAATGCGGTGAAGCATTATAAGGCTTAAAAGGTAACAGGTCGTCGAAAGAGTATATCCCCTGCCCTGTACAGCCATGTTATGTACAAGGAATACGGCACCGTAAAGGCTGGTACAGATAAAAGATATATCCCCTCCAAGGAGTTTTCCCGAAAGGTAATAAACAAGATAGATATTGATTACCGCGCATATAAAGGATACACCCCTTAATGCTATGGTTGCATTTCCGAAATACGATAAAAAGCCTGAAAGCGCCGAGTAACCGACATGATTATTCGGTAACGGCCAGTGGATCGCCCCGTAAACCGGGCCCCTGCTGATAAACGAATAGTAGGTATAAAGTTCATCATACCAGGGCATGTTGGTAAACATGCGGTGGGCATAGATCACGGCATATATCGCCATCAGCAGGATTATCAGTATTAACTTCCTGTCCTTTAATCTTTCGGATCTCATTTAAACAGCCTGTATATGTTAAAGTAATATCTTTCTATCATGACCGAGTCGTAAGTTTCCTCGTTCTTAATGCCTTTTTCTTCCCAGTCTTTAAGTATATCCTCTCTGGAGTTAAAGCTTCCGAAGAAATATACGTTACTCTGGCCCTCGGCAAACATCTTATCAAGGTCTTCATCATGACATTCAAAATCATTCCTATTATACATCAGTTCAACGATGCTGTCGGGACGATCATCATAAAGGTATACAGCACTTCCGGGCAGATAATAAGACATCAGCGTACACATCTGGTCAAAGTTCGTTATCACGATGCAATCATCCGGGATGCTATCTAAAACGCGCTCGGCTTCATTCATCTTTTCAATCTTAAGATCCTCCGCATATGAAAAAGCGCTGAGCGTAAAATATCCGCAAACTAAGAATGAGAGTGCGCCTATAGAAAACCACTTGTTAGTATTTATGACTTTTGAAAAGACAAACGCTACCGAAATATAAAAAGCTCCGATCGCGGGGATCATGTATCTGTAGACAAATATGGGCCTTCCCATCATTGAAAGTACAAATCCCGTAAGCACGGTAAATACAAGTACCCCCGGCCCTGCAAACGAAATAAAGACTTCTTCCTTATCCGGCTTCTTTAAGATGAAATACATATAAATCAGGGCTACAAACAGGATTACAATAACAGCAGTTATGTATCCTTTTGCTCCGATACCGTCCGATGGCAGGAAAAGGAACTTAAGGCAGCCCGGAATACTCCTTAACGTAAGAGGAAGTATCCAGTACTCATCCGAAACATTCTTTATCTGCGAGAACAAAGGCTTTACCCACAGAGCAAAAGCGGCTGCGGATATAAGTGCGCAAAGCAGTATCGACCTTATGTGCTTACCATCCTTTTTAATTAGCAGGTATATACCGAGCACCAGATATACTCCAACTGTTGCCACAAGGGCATAATACTGGGTATAAGCAGTTGCGGTTCCGAATATCACAAGCCCGACAAGGCTTGATCCTTTCTTTTCCGATAAAGCTATATTCAGCGCACATACAAAAACAGCCGTTATTAACATTAACGCAAATGAATACATCCTTATCTCAACATAATTGTCGCAAAGCTTAGGCATGATCGTTGCAAGGAGTATAAACAATCCTCCTGTGCACTCACCAAAATGTCTTTTTACCGGAAACGCGGCCATGTAAAGGAGACCGAACCACGGAAGTATCGACGCTAATTTGGCAAAGAATATGAAGCTCTCCGTTCCAAAGATCGCATTTCCTATACCTGTTACGATCTTAAGATAAATGTAATACAGCGGAGGATGAACATCATTAGAAGTCAGACGGATGATGTCCTTAAGCGAAGATGATGCAAATTCTACGGAAAAGACCTCGTCGTACCAGATATCTTTTCCGGTTATCTTTAAGCATAACAATATCATGGCTGCTATAGCCATGATATATGCTGTTTTACCTATTATTTTGGATAATTTACTTTCGTTCAATTTCAATTGCCGGCCGGAGCTTTACATATGCTGATAGTGGCCGTCCCTTCCTTGGCCTGTGCAAGGATCATTATAGGGAAATTATAAGGATTAATGAATGTAAGGTCAAGTTTGTCCCAGCTTACGGTGGCATCAAGATTAGGCTTAAGATATGACACCGGAAGCGAATGGAAATGGTGCTCCGTGGCGGGTATTCCCGCTATCATCATGGCAACGTAAAGCGTTGATGATATCTGGCATATTCCGCCTCCTATACCGTCAACGACCTGGCCGCCGCTGTATACGTGAGCGATCTTGAATCCTCTGGCCGAGGTCCTTTGTCCGACTGCCGCATTATATGAGAATACTCCACCGGGCTGGACGATCGTTCCGTTCATGAAATCGCAGGCAAGCGTCAGATTGTCGCCTCTTGCGATCTTGTAATTGTATTTGGTCGAATATCTGCCCAGCGTTCCTTTATTATAGTCGTCTTCGGGCGGGAATAGGCACGAACGCTTTTCCTTGTATCCGCGGTTTAAATACTGCTGGTAATACTGCCAGTAGTTGTATGTATAGCGGCTCATGAGATCCTCATTGTAATACATATAAGCCTTTATATTAAAATAAGGATTCGAATTCATGAGTATCAGATACTCTTCGGGCGTCATATTGGAATGTGCTGCAACATACTCCTTGTGAGAAGCCACAACCGCATCCATTTCGGCCTTTATCTGCTCTGCCCGGATCTGCGCAAGCTGCTCGGGAGTAAGCTGGGCAGCCTGCTCTGGAGTGAGTTCTCCCTGCGCCGCCGCATTTCCCCCCTCCGGCAACTCATCACTAAAGCTTAATACGCTAAGAGATGTTGTGATCAATACCGTTGATAGTAATACCGCAATTATACGTTTCATAATATTTTTTTCTTCATTATGATTCTTCATCATTAAGTCCATTTGATAACATAATCGAAGGAGCTGTATTTGCCGAACGACGTATATTAATACGCTACTATCTGTCTCCAATCGGTTATCCCGACATAATTAAGCGCCCAACTGTTCAACTCTCCGGGATTCCCATTTATAAGGCAATTATACATCTGATCGGAAATGCCCGTTGTACTGAAATTGGACTTTCCGCCTTCATTCATTCTGTGGAAATAGATCCTCTTTATATAAGGATTGTTTCTGGCTGCCTGATAGCATGCCATCATTGCCGCAGCCTGTACTTCAACACCCTGGGCCTGTGTAATACCTATCTCCGGAAGGATTATCTCTCTTACGGTTCCCTTAGGACTCTTCATAAGGTCCATAGCCATAAATCCGGTCATTACGGGGAGATTCTGGAATGTTACGACCTGTCCCGCATTAACCTGAGCCTGATATACGCTTCCGTTTGAACATCCTGACATATCCCAGAACTTGGCATAGAGCATGGGATTGGGATACGGATGCTGGCATAGATTCCAGTCTATATTACCTTCCTGACAAATATCTGCATTGAACTGTATAAGGAAATCCAGTCCGTCCATGTATTCATAGTATTTGTAAGATCCTGCCGCATTATCCATGTTCCACATCTGATCGAGGGAAACATAGACCTTTGCATTGGCATTAACGGACTTGATGGCATTATAGCTTACCCTGAATGCCTGAACATATTCTCTTACATAATCATTCCAATCCATGGATGCCGTGTAATTCCAGATACGGTTATTTACTTCATTTCCTATTATAAACTCATCCACCCTGGTGTTAAGGGCAAAATATGTCATTGTCTCATAAAGCTTGGCAACACCCTCGGCATTAGCGGCATTAAACGCATAATACATCTTTTTGCCGGCTATGGGATGTGCGTCCCCGCCCTTAGATTTGGGATTTATAAGTGTTTTATCCGCTCTGTTTACTATTACTGCCGTTGAATAATTATCTCTTAATACAGCGGCTATATTGGTCTCGCCGACACGATAGAGTACCATCTTGTTTGTAGGCTCTACGAATCCGACGCTCTGAAGATTTCTGGTAGCCGTCGCTGCTGCTTCCGGATTAGTTATATACTGTGCATTTCCGATAAGTACGGGGTTTCCGCCAACCAGTGTGCAAAGACCGAACTTATTGCATATTCTCGTTGCTCCGGCCGAATCCCTAAGACTGAATGCAAATGAGGGATTAACGGACAAAGGCGCAGATGCTATACATACATCAGACTTTGTTATCGAATATTCATAAGGCATCATCTGATAAAGATAGATCATTCCGTCATCGGATGCCGGAACAGATGAGAGAGTTGCCGAAAAAACTACCGTATTGGCATTTGAAAGTCTGCAGGATGCAGCTGCAAAGAATACGGTCGAAACCGTTGGGTCGGCATGTGAGATCACCAGTGATCCCATTACCAAAGATACGGCCAGAACGGATGCCAAAAATCTCTTAAAAAATTTCATCGAAAATCTCCTTAAAAAATAGGGTATGTGCTCACACATACCCTATTTTATCCGATTATGTTATGTAAATACAACTACCACATATAGTATGAAAGTACCAGTGGCAAGCCTAAATAGCCTTAGAAGAAGCTGTCACCAAGAACCCATTCTCCGTTAACCTTATAAACTTTGAGTGTTTTGTCTTCGGTATCTTCATCATCCTTACCCTTTATGGTAAGTTCAAGTTCAAGCTCATAGCCCTTTGTAACCTCGGCACTCTTGTATGCCTTTTGAAGATCCTTGTAGACCTGTGAAACTTCTTTTGCTTCCTTCTTTGAAAGCTCTTCACCATAGAATTCGGTATCTTCCTCGTAATAATCAGCCATGAACTCACATGACTCGGCGTTGCTCTTTAAAGTCTCTTTATATGACTTGAGTTCCTTGTTCGAAAGCTCGTCTATATCAGTGATCTTATAGGATATCTTCCAGTTCTTGCCGTATTCATCCTCAAACTCGTCGTAGACGTCTTCCATCATATCTGACATATCAAAGGCATCCTCAACCTCATCCTTATCACCGTATTTTTCTGCAAGCTTCTGGATCTCTTTCTGTGCCTTTAAGTCAAACGAAGGAGACATGAGACCATATACTTCATAATAGTCGTTGCTTCTGCTGTTAAGGAAGCTGACCATCTTTTTAAGAGGCTTCTTGTATCCGCCACCGCCAAGGATGACAATAAGAAGTATTGCTATCACAAGAACTGCCACACCGGCAATCGCAGGGATAACTATCTTTGCGGGGAATCCTGCTATCTTCTTATCCGAAGATGCTGCATTCTTTAAGCTTTGAACAGCAGAAGAAGCTGCACTCTTTACACCGTCAGATGCAGCTGATGCTGTTGCATTAACATCACTTGCAGCTGATGCAGCTGATGCAGAAACGCTCTCTTCTACAGTTGATGCCGCACTTGTCACTGTCTCTTTTGCTTCAGTTGCATCGTTTTGAACTGTTTCGGTAACTGCATCAAGCTTGGTTCCGCATTCTCCGCAGAACAAAGCATCATCAGCAAGCTGGGCTCCGCAATTAGGACAATTCTTCATTATGTATTCCTCCCAATCCTAAAAAATCAGTATTCAAAGTTGTTTTACACTATGGATAATTTTAACTTTATTAAGTTACAATGTCAAATTATGTGCTAGAATATCAGTATGAAAAACGAGATAAAAATAGGTTCAAGACTTATCGGGCCCGGTTCAAAAACAATGGTGGTCGCAGAGCTTTCCGCCAACCATAACGGAGATTACCAAAGAGCTTTGGAGATCGTTCATGCTGCCTCAGAGGCAGGTGCTGATGCGATAAAGCTCCAGACATACACCGCTGACACCATAACGATCGATTGCGACAGCCCTCTTTTTCAGATAAACCAGGGTACCATCTGGGACGGGACCACATTATACAAACTATATCAGGAAGCATACACCCCTTGGGAATGGCAGCCCAAGCTTAAAGAAGAAGCCGAAAAGCTCGGAATGGAGTGCTTTTCTTCTCCTTTTGACTTAACAAGCGTCGATTTCCTTGAGGAAATGAATGTTCCCGCATACAAGATCGCATCATACGAGATAAATGATATACCCATGATAAAAAAGATCGCAAAGCTTCATAAACCCGTGATCTTCGCAACAGGTATAGCTTATCCGGAGGATATAAAGCTTGCGCTTGATACATGCCGTGCGGAAGGTAACGATCAGATAATACTTCTAAAGTGCGTATCGTCTTATCCGACGCCTTATAGCATGGTAAATCTTAAGCTCATTCCAAAGCTTTCCGAAGATTATAACTGCATTACGGGTCTTTCGGATCACACCATGGGATCGACCGTTGCAGTTGGAGCTGTTGCCCTTGGAGCCAGGATGATAGAAAAGCATCTTACCTTAAAAAGGTCTGACGGCGGCCCCGACAGCGCTTTTTCGATGGAGCCATCTGAATTTGCACAAATGGTCAAAGAAATAAGGATCATGGAAGAAGCTGTAGGCTCTGATAAATACGAGCTTACCGAAAAGCAAAAGATCGAGCACGGTCGTTCCCGCTCGCTATTTATCACAAAAGATGTTAAAAAAGGCGATATCATAACGGCTGATAATGTCCGCTCGATACGCCCCGGTCAGGGATTGCATACAAAGTATTATGAAAACATCCTCGGCAAACAATTCAATGCTGATCTTAAAAAAGGCACTCCCATGAGTCTGGATCATATCGCCGATTAATATTTCTTTTTTATTTTCTACAGCGCATAAAAAAGCCCCGGTCATTTGACCGGGGCTTAATAATGCTTTAACTAAGCTTTGTAATCAGATCAGATCCGAATTACTTCCAAGCGTCGTACTGCTTCTGGAACTCAGCAAGTACATCCTGGTAACCAGCTTCGTCAAGAGCTGCCTGGTATGCTTCGATAGTAGCATCGATATCAGCTACTGCATATCCACCGTTCTCAAGAGCGAATCCGTAAGTTTCGAATACGTTCTGGCAAGCTGCGTACTGAGCTTCTACAGGAGCCTTGTCGAAACGGAAGCCTGCTGCACATGATGTGTTAGCACCACCGTTGAATGCCTTGTAGAGGTCAGCCTTGTTAGAAGGCTCGTTAGAAAGAGGAGTTACAACTGTAGCTGAAGCTGACTCCCACATTGAGTGGTTGTAAGCTGCGCCTTCAACCTGCTCAACCTGACCGTTAGCATCGTAGTTGAAGTCTTCACCTTCGATACCGAATGTGTAGATATCAGCAAGGTGGCTATCTGTGTAAAGGATTCCCATGAACTCGATTGCTGCCTTAGCCTGCTCCTCTGTGCTGTTAGATGTTACACAGTAGCATGAACCAAGAGCTGAGTTAGAGTGAGCCCATCTGTCTGTAGCAGGTGTCATTGTTACGTCCTGGCCATAACGAGCGTCAGCTTCGTCATTAACCGGGATATCTGTCCACCATGAAACAGCCCAATCCTGGCTCTGAGTTGTCTGGTCATTAGTTGTCTTTGTAACTTCGTCTTCTGAGATGTATCCTTTCTCAGCCCAGTCTGCCATTAAAGTACAGAACTCTTTGTACTGAGGTGTAAGGATTGTATCTACAACTGAGTTAGAAGCTCTGTCAACTGCAACCCAGTTAGCTGTTGAATCAGCTGTGAAGAAATCAAAGTCATTGATGTACCATCTGTAGAACATTGCTGTCTTCTGTGTAAGGAAAGGATACTTAAGTCCTTCGTTCTTAGCATCTTCAAGCATGGGCTCGAGGTCAGCAAGCTTCTTTACAGAAGAGAGATCCCAACCGAACTGGTCGATAAGATCCTGACGAACCATGAAGTCATATCCTTCTACGTTATCCTTGTAAACAGGGATGAAGTAATTCTTACCATCATACTTTGTAGCTTCCCACTGACCTGCATCCATTGAGTTGTAAAGGTCTGTTCCGGGAAGAAGATCTGTAAGATCATAAACTGCGTTCTGGGGAACGAGGTCGTTTGTTCCGATTGTTCCTTCCCAAGAAGCTGTCCAAAGAAGGTTGATCTCGTTGTTAGCAAGAGCAAGGTTAGCCTTCTCTGTGTATTCACCTGAACCGATATCTGTCAAAGTGATTGAAACGTTTGCACCTTTTTCTGCAAGGTAAGCATTGATAGCGTCCTGAACCTGCTGAGTCTTAGCTGAATCAGTTGATCCAAGGTTGAAGCAGCATCTGTAAACGTTGATGTTAACAACATCTCCTGAAGCTGCGGGTTCTGCAGCAGTATCATCAGCAGCTGCTGCTGTGTCTGTTGTAGCTGCGTCAGATGAAGCTGCGCTTGTGTCTGCTGCAGGAGTCTCAGCTGCCTGAGAACCGCAACCAACGAGCATAGACATCGTCATAGCTGCTACAAGTACGATTGAAAGTACTTTCTTTTTCATTTTTATCCTCCCTTTGGATTTTTGTATATCCTAACGCTGACACCATGCCAGCGCCGAACATCATTGATATTAGCACTTTGAACATTATATGTCAAATTTGTGAACAATTTTTGAACAAAGTGCTCACAGGCTTTATATTAACCCTTTACGGAACCTACTGTCAAGCCCTTGACAAAGTACTTCTGGAAGAAGGGATAAGCCACCATGATGGGTCCGATAACGATGATAACCGTTGCCATCGTAGATGAGTACTGAGGTATCGTTCCACCCATGGCTGCCTTAGCTGAAGCAGGTACGTTTGAGTTGTTAAGCAGGAATTCGATACTCTTCTGTATGTTGATAAGAAGGAGCTGCAGAGGCTTTTTGCTGTCTGTCGTGATGTAAAGCAAAGCATTCTGCCAGTCATTCCAGTAAGCGGTAGCCATCATGAATCCAACGGCTGCAAGCGAAGGCTTGAGCAGAGGAAGCGTGATCTGGAAGAAAGTCCTGTATTCTCCTGCTCCGTCGATCTTTGCGGCTTCCATTAATTCTCCGGGGATACTGTTTGCGATATACGTTCTTAAGATGATGACGTTCATTGTTGAAACCATCAAAGGAAGTATAAGGAGCCATAAAGTATCCTTAAGGTGATACATACTGGTAAATACGATGTATCCGGATAACTGTCCGCCGTTAAAGAGCATGGGGATCAAAACCCAAATTGAAAGGAATCTGGCAAGTCTGAAATCCTTTCGGCTTATTGAATATGCGAACATACTCATGATGAGAAGTCCTGCAAAAGTTCCAACAACCGTAACAAAGATCGTTACTCCGTAAGAAGTTAAGAGTCTGTTACCGTAACGCAGAACCGCATTAACACCGTTTAATGACCACTTTTCGGGGAAAAGCGTAAATCCGTTCTTTGCAATTGTTTTTTCATCCGTGAATGCTGCAACGAATGTCAAAAGCACGGGCACAAATGCAAACAATGTATATAAGAACAAACATAATAACAATATAAACTGACCGAGACCCTTCTTTTCCCTTCTTGAAGGAGCAAGATCCAAATCTTTTTTCTTAGCCATCTGATCTTCCTCCCTTCCTAGAATAAAGCGTTCTCAGGCTCTATCTTTCGAACCATGCCGTTAGCAAACAACATCAGCAACAAGCCGACCACGGACTGGAACAGCGATGTGGCGGCGGTAAATCCGAAGTTCGAGTTCTTGAATATTGCATTCAGTATGTATGAATCGATAACCTGCGTCTTGTCATAAAGGATACCGCTGTTACGCGTAACCTGATAGAAAAGACCGGTATCTGACTTCATGACCGAACCAACGGAAAGAAGTAACATAACCGTAACCATGGGTATAAGTGAAGGTAACGTGATATGCCAGATGCTCTGCCACTTGTTGGCACCGTCGATATCAGCTGCTTCATAGAGCTCTGAATCAATACCGGCAAGGACTGACATATAAAGAACGGAACCGTATCCTGTATCTTTCCATATCTTTACTATGGTAAGAAGTACAGGCCAGACACTGGCTGTTGAGTAAAACCTCGTCGTCATTCCGAAGGTCTTGTTAAGGATACCCGTATCGGTGCTTATGAATGCATAAACGATGAACTGAACTGCTGCATAAGAAATGAACACGGGGATGATCATCAGCGTCTGCATCGTCTTTGCGCATCTTTTGAAGACACACTGGTCGATCGCGATCGCAAGAACGACATTAAGAAGTGTTCCGAGCGCTGTGAAGATCACGTAATAAAGTAGCGTGTTCTCAGTCATCTGTATGAAAGTTGCTTTGGAAGCCATTAAGATCTTAAAGTTCTCAAGTCCGTTCCAGGGACTTCCGTAAAGACCGAGCTTAAAGTCAAATTTCTTGAACGCCATGATCAGACCTGTCATGGGAACATACATGATAAAGAAAAGTACCAGGAAAACCGGAAGGGCCATTACGACGTGAGCCCTGTGTTTCCAGGTATTGTGAAGAAAATCCTTCATTACACACCCTCCTTATGCCCGCAGAAACGGACAAGTTTTTGCTTAACATATCCAAGTATATAGTAGACATATACATTTTGCAAGTGAGTAAAAACGTTTTCCGTGATTTTTTTGTGCATTTTGTATATTCTACTCTACAACGAACGCAGATATCTCTTTTTGAAGTCCCTTCATGTTCTCATCGAGAGAATCTGCGGTCTGTCCCAGTCTGTCAACGCTTTCCATGAGATTATCGGTCATATTGCGTACCAGAGAAGAACTTGCAGCTGTTTCTTCTATAATAGAAGAGATGTTGTCAACGGCATCGACGGTCTCTTTTCTCTGCTCATCCGCAGCGGATGCCGATTCGGAGATCTGTTCAAGCGCATCCAGAAGATCTTTCATCTTATCGTTAATGGTATTGAATACCGAAATAACCTCATCTACCGACTTTTGCTGGGTCTCTACCATTGCTGCAGCCGATGAAGCCGCATCAACGCTTTCCTGCGTGCGTTCGTTAATAACTTCGATCTTGTTTCCTATCTCGCGTGAAGCTGCAGCGGAATTATCGGCAAGTTCCCTGATCTCATCCGCAACTACGGCGAATCCTCTTCCGGCCTCGCCCGCTCTTGCTGCCTCTATTGATGCATTGAGGGAGAGCATGTTTGTCTTGTGGGCGATCGCGGCGATCCTGTTTACAAATTCATTGATACTGTCAGCCTCTTCGCTGAGTTTCGAAATGTTGCTTCCGACTTCGACGGTCTTTTGTGATGTAAGGACCGCATCACCGGCCAGATTATCAACGATAGTGGTTCCCTTGACGATCATTCGCTCCGCTTCCGTTATCTGGTCTTTTATATGAGCAACATCATCAAGAATGTTCTGTATCTTTGATGACAGGTCATTTGTTATATTCACGCACTCAAGTGCATGTTCTGCCTGCTTGTCTACACCCTGGCTTATCTCACCTATTGCCTGAGTTATCTCGGTAGAAGAAGTGAGGATCGCTTCGGATGCTTCATTAACACTCTTAGCCGATCCCTGAAGCTCTTCGGCCGTACCCGATAATTTCATTACCAGGTTTTTGTTGTTAACGACCATGTTGGAAGCAGATCTTGCCAGTGTCTGGAATTCGTCTCTTCCTTTGGCATCAACGCTTACCGACAGATTTCCCTTTGCAACCTCATCAAGCTTTTTGGAAATGCGCTTCATGTTCCTTTGTATTCCGCCTGATATGACTGCTCCGACAACGATCGAGAACAAAGCAGCAACGATGACCATTATGATCGTTACCGACTTAATGCCTTCTGCCTGTCTTGTTACAGTCTCTGCCGGTATCAGCGCACATATCGTTATATCGCTTGTTGTGCTTTTCTGGAAAAGGAAAAGGTAGTCCTGTCCCTTATACTGCACGGTCTTGTTTCCTGATTCCTGTCCCGATACTCCGGTGTAAAAAGCTTCCGTTGCGAACATTCCGCCATCGAGTGCCGAGTCACTGCCACACGACATCGCGATCTCTTTGCCGTCATTGGTAATGAGGCCCACAAAGCTTCCCGATCCGAAATTCAGGTTCTTCAGTATTTCAGTAAGGGCATCCCTTTTAACGTCTATAACGATAAAGGACATCTGTTTGCTGCCCTGTATCTGGTAAGAAAGGAAATAATCGTTCGGGTTAAGACCCAGATACTCATCTATCTCAGGATGTGATATCACCCACTTGGGGATCGATGCCTTATCCGGATAGGTCTCAAGAAGCTTACCCACATAATCATCATATATGCCGGGCTTTTTTTCATCGGTGACGGTCGTAAGGACATTGGCAACGCTCTTGGGAATGATATGGATATTGGCTATTGCCTTGTTTGCCGTCATGGCCGACATAAAGACAACTCTCTGATCCGTGTAGTAGTTTGCCTTTTCAACCTTATCTTTTCCGGGCATTCCGAGTATGTAGCTTTCAATATTTGCATCAAACTGATACCTTGCAGCCTCCTGCTCGATCCCCGCGGTCGTAAGGTCGAGATATTCAACCGCCATATTAAGCGTCTGCGCGGAAGTATCAAGGAACTTTTCACTCATTCCGTCCGAAGCCAGCGAATACGAAACGTATCCGACAAGTATCATACAGATGATCGGAATGATGAAGCAAAGAAAGATCTTGTTCCTGATGTTAAGAAGACCTACTTTTTTTACATCGCTTTTTTTCATGTTTTACCCTCTCCGTTTAGTTTTTTGCAAATAATGCCGGATCATGCCATATCCGGCTGATGAGTTCTGATAAATTCCACGAATTCATCTGCAGGAAGCGGTTTGCAGAAATAGAATCCCTGGATGAGTTCGCAGCCCTGGATAAGGTCTGTACGTATCTCGGTGAACATTTTGGCAACTCTTTCTTCTTCCACGCCTTCCACCAGAACCTCCTTACCCATTTCCTTGAGCATTGAAATGGTATCCTGAATGACGATCCACATCTGGGGATCATCCACCATATCAACAAATGATTTATCAAGCTTGACCTGATCTATCGGAAGAGTTGTTACTCTCTTTACGTTCGAATATCCCGTACCGTAATCATCAAGTGCGATCCTTATACCGTAATCATGAAGTCTCATGATATTATGATCAACGATCTCGGGGTTTATATCTGCCGCCGTTTCGGTAAGTTCAAGTCCGAGGCTTTCAGGCCGTACATGACTCTTTTCAAGAAGGTTCTGTATCCTCTCAACAAGGTCAACTTCGATACACTGTGCTGCAGAGAGGTTCATCTCGATATACTTAAGACCGAGTTCTTCCATATCAAGTTCGGAAATAAACTTTATGACCGATCTTAAGACGAAATCACCGATCTCATGAATGGCACCCGTTGCTTCCGAAATGGGAATAAACAAAGCAGGCGAAACAAGCCCATAATACCTGTCATGCAACCTTATGAGTGCTTCCGCGGCAACAAAGCGTTTTTCGACAGTCGAATAGATCGGCTGGTAATACATCTCAAATCCGTTGCTTTCTATTGCCCTGAAGAGGATCTCATTCATCTCGCTTCGGATCTTAAAATTTTTATCGTCGCAGTAATCCCTGTAGAAATGAACATCCCTGGTCTCGGGAAGTGTGTGATGGAAAGTCGTTCCCAAAGAAAACAGTGTCTGGAATTCTTCCATGTCTTCCGGGCACTTGACTATGCATATCCTTGCATCCGGCATTATCGTAAAGCCGTCAAGCTCTACCGGATTTGCAAGGTAATCCCTCATAAAGCCGGCCTCATTGCTTATTATCTCCTCATCAAGTGTTTCTCCGAGGAAAGCAAAAAGTCCGCTCTCTAAATAGAACACTTCTGCAACATATCCGTTTTCTTCGGCAGAAGAATTCATCACATCAGTTACAAGGTGAAGGAACTCGTTAAATTTGGCCTGTCCGAGGTAAAGAGAGATGTTACTGTAATTAATGATTTTTATGAGTATTACCGAAACAGGTTTGTGAGTTATGAAATTCTTAGTTACACGGTCTATCGCTTCGTTATATTTAGTCGCTCCGGTTATCGGATCAATCTGGTTTTCTTCACGGCGTACCATTACCATGAAGAACAAAAGAGCCATGGCAAGGCAAAAGCTTTCTATAAGAAATCCCGGTCTTATGTACTGGGCAAAAACTCCCGAAAAGATCATCACATACATAAAGATGATGACATAGAACTTATCCTTGTTAAGAAGTTTTCTGAATCGCAATGTGACGCTTATACCCCATATTGCATAGAAAGCCGTTATGGCATAAAGCAGAATGATCCAATTTCCGCGGCTGTACTTTCCGTCAGGTGCGATCTCAAATACGTTGAACAACCTCCCGTTTAAAAGTACAATGAAAAGCACTATCGCAACCGGAATAAACCACACAATGTTCCTTATCCTGTTTACCGTGAACACATGCCATATATCAACACTTGAATAAAGATAAAGAACAAATAACGCCGCTATCAGATTTCGCGAAATAAAATACAGCAGATTGACGGTATAGGAAAAGAACCTGATCCATCCGGCAGGATATCCGTACTGATTGATGGCTCCGCCCGAAAGATCGCAGAATATCGAAACGAAGATCATCGTGATCATCATAAACATTATGGAGTTGGTTCTGCTGCCGCGATACTGTTTCCTTACTATCTGTGAGATAAGAAAGATAAGTACTATCGCAAGCGCACATTCATCAAAACTTAAATATGCATTCATGACAGACCCTTAATAGTTATTCTGTGCCAGAAAATCAAGAAATTCTTCCCTGGGAAGCGGCTTTGAAAAATAAAAGCCCTGAATGTAGTCACATCCTATATCCATGAATTTCATCAAAGCTCTTTTATCTTCGATACCCTCGACCAGGATCTTCTTGTTAATGCGCTTTAACATTCTGACGGTATTTGAGATGACGATCCACATAAGCGGTGTATCCATCTCATCTACCAGTGTTTTATCAAGTTTCACAATACTTAAAGGAAGAGATACGACTCTTTTGATATTCGAGTAACCCGTGCCGTAGTCATCAAGCGAGAACGATATTCCGGCTTTTGACAGTTTCTCGATATTCTTATCCGTCGTCTCGGGATCGTAGTCAACCGAAGTCTCCGTTATCTCAAGATTTAACTGCTCGGGTTTTACGCCGTATTTCTTCATGCATCCGTCTATCTTTTCAAACAGATCGTTTTCTATGCACTGTGCAACCGAAAGGTTAAGCTCGACATATTCAAGACCCGACCTTTTAAAGTCATCGCTTCCTATGAACCTGCACACCTCTTCTATGACGTAATCACCGATCTCATGTATCGCTCCGCTTTCTTCGGCCGCAGGTATGAAAAGCGCAGGCGAAACAAAACCGTATTCTTTATCCTTGAGCCTAATAAGAGCCTCCGCCGAAGTGAAATTGTCACTCTTTGTCGAATAGATCGGCTGGTAATACATTTCAAAACTGTGCTCGGCAATACCTCTGTTTATTATGGTGTCCATGTCGGACTTTATCCTGAAATCCTTGGTCTTTGCGATCTTTGATAAGACTATGACTCTCTTTTCCGCCGGAAGTCTTAAATGGAATGAATTAACGAAGTTCAGCATCGATGTCTCGTTAGAGATATCCTCCGGGCATTCAACGAGGCATACCCTTGCATCAAGCATCACTTCCATCTGCTTTATCTTAATGGGTTCAAGCATATAAGCTGTGATCACACGTCCGGCATCAAGTATCTGCTGGGACATGCTCGTATCTCCGACTATCGCAAACGAACCGTTATTAAGGTAATAATTTTCCGTACGCGACGCCGTGATCTTTCCCATCTTTTCGATCTTATCGGATATGTTCTTTAAAAGGAGAAGATAGTTTTCAAATCCCAGACTGCTCCTTAAGGATTTGAAATTATCAAATCTGATGAGCAGGAATGCCGTGGGCGATCCGGTCTCAAAACAGTTTTTTGTGGTGCTTAAAAAAGCGTTGTAGTTCTGCAATCCCACAACGTAGTCCATCATTTCTTCCGGACGCTGAACGGAAATGGCAACCGTAACCGCCAAAACCGTCATTGCAAATATGGCGATCCTGAAAGGAGCAGAAATAAGCTCCACGTGTATGGCGATCATATCGATCACAATCACGATGTAAAGCGCAGCCCTTCGAGAACCGGGTATGAGTCTTCTGTTAGTGTAAAGAATATAAAGGCAAAGAACGTGGAAATACATAGCCACAAGGAAGATAAGCCCCGCAGCCGGAAGTTCATTGTATCTTTGTATTCCGTCTATATAAAAAAGGTTTCTGGTAAAAACATTCTGGGCAAGAAGCACTACAACAAACAAAAAAGGAAGCAGCCACCAAAGAAGGAGAGTGTTTTTGTCTTTTACCTTGTGCCAGATCCCAAGATATGAACAGACAAAAAGGAACAGCACGGGAGAAACCATGCTAAAGAGCAGAAAATACAGATTCTGAAAGAATAGTCTCTGGGTATTTAAGCCTTCGGGGATATTACGTATTCTCTGATAGCTCAGGCACTGTCTGTCTGCAAGGGCAAGAATAAAGATGATCACACACATGATAAGGAACAGGACATTGTTCCGGCCCTTGATAAGCTTACGGACTATAAGTGCCAGGATCAGAGTGGCAATTGCAACGACGGCGCACCCGTCGAAATAGATATTTGTCAAGTTTGTAACCCCTTGGTTTTTTACAAATTCCCACAGTTGATTATAGCAAAAAAGTACCAATTTATACAAGTATTTAGATCCAATACGTATATGGATAATACAGCATAATTATGGTATACTCACAAAGAAGTTGGTTGATTGGTTTACATAATGCGATGAGGAAGATGAGTTATATAATAGAATCGGATAATATAATAATAGAGCCCATAGCGACGGACAAAAGCGACGAAGTTAAGCTCTCTGACCCCAAGGTATCCGTATGGTATGCCGACTGGGTGATCTTCCTTAAAGAAAGCAAGACCGAAAAGACTCCCATTGGAGTAATAAGGTTTGATGGAAAACCCGAACTCGGAAAGCTTAACATCACATTTGAGACCGAAGAAAAATACCGTGACCGCGGCTACATGTCCCAGGCGCTTAAGGCTTTGAGCAATTATCTTTTTCTCCACAAAGATATCTACGAAATAATAGCGGTTGTTATTCTTGATAACGATCCCGCTCTTAAGGCCCTGACCAACGCTCACTTTGTTTATCGCAGGACCGAAAACCATGACGGCGTAAAAAGTGAAACATATTCTATAATAAAACCCGCATCCGACTGGAGCGGTCTTTATCTCGTGATCGGCCTCATCGCAGGACTGGCACTCGGGATAATACTTTCAAATCCGGCAGTCGGAACAATAACCGGAGTCCTTGTAGGATTCGGCGTGGGACGTGTGATGGATAACCGTATCAAAAAAGAACGTGAGCAGATAACCGGAACAAGGGAAAAATCATGAAAAACACTTTCGGCAACAATTTAAGCGTTACCATTTTCGGTGAGAGCCACGGAGATGCGATAGGCGTTGTGCTTGACGGATTAAAAAGCGGCCTCAAGATCGATGACGATCTTATCGAGCATCAGCTTACCCTAAGACGTCCTTACGGTAAGATCGGCACATCGCGCATTGAAAAAGATGAGTTCAAGATAGTAAGCGGCGCATTTAACGGTATGACGACCGGTACTCCCCTTACCATCATCATTCCCAATTCCAACACCAAAAGCTCTGACTATTCGGCTATGAGAAGCATTGCAAGGCCTTCCCATGCTGACTACACAGCTTATGTACGTTATAACGGTTTTGAGGATTACCGCGGAGGCGGACATTTCAGCGGACGTATAACCGCGGCATTGGTTGCAGGAGCAGCCATTGTTCTTCCCGCACTTTACGATGAAGGGATAAAGATAGGAACCCACATCAAATCTCTTGGCGGTGTAAACGACAGGGATTTTGGTGATCTTGATAAAGATATCGACCTTTTAAACGATGAACTCTTTGCGGTGCTTGATAAAGAAGCCGGATCGAAGATGCAGGATGCGATTGAAAAAGCCTCTTTAGAGGGGGACAGCATAGGCGGACATCTTGAAAGTGCGATAACAGGTTTAAGACCCGGCATAGGAGAGCCTTTCTTTGACAGCCTTGAGAGCCTCTACGCCCACGGACTTTTCTCGGTCCCCGGCATTAAGGGAGTCGAATTCGGTAACGCTTTTGAAGACTGCCTTATGCACGGAAGCGAATTTAATGATGCATTCCGTGTAAAAGATGGTAAGATAGTTACCGTCACGAACCACAATTCAGGAATAAACGGTGGTATATCAAACGGGATGCCGGTCATCATAAAATGTGCGGTAAAGCCCACGCCTTCCGTCTATAAGACACAAAAGACCGTGGACTTTAAAGAAAACAGGGATTGTGATCTCAATATAGAAGGCCGCCACGATCCTGCGATAATCCACAGGGCACGCGTGGTCGTAGACAGTATTTTAGCCTTTGTTACTTACGACGTGATAAACTAAGGATCCACGATCAGGGGGACCCTTAATAAAAGAGGACAATAACATGAACATGGAATTTGAAAGAAAACTGGCCATTCCCACCGAGGTAAAGAGAATGTACCCCGTAACCGCAAAGGTCAGTGCGGTAGTTGAAAAAAGAGCAAAAAAGATAGCCGATATCTTTGAGGGAAGATCAAGCGAGCTTATTCTCATTATCGGGCCCTGCTCTGCGGACAACGAAGAAAGCGTTATAGATTATATCTCAAGACTAGCCAGGATCCAGGAAAAAGTATCTGAAAAGATCTTTATCATCCCCAGGATCTATACCAACAAGCCGCGTACCACCGGATTCGGATACAAAGGTCTCCTTCACCAGCCCGATCCCGACGGAAAGCCTGATATGTTCAAGGGAATAATCGCAACAAGAGAGCTTCACATGAGAGCCGTACTAGAAACAGGTTTCAGTTGCGCAGATGAAATGCTCTATCCCGAGAATCATAAATATCTTGATGACCTTCTTGCTTACGTTGCTGTCGGCGCAAGATCTGTCGAAGACCAGCAGCACCGTCTCACGGCTAGCGGTATAGAAGTTCCCGTGGGAATGAAGAACCCTACAAGCGGAGATTTCAATGTAATGATGAATGCCATTTTGACGGCACAGAATCCTCACACGTTCATCTACCGCGGCTGGGAAGCGCATTCCAAGGGAAATCCTTATGCACATGCCATCTTAAGAGGTCACACGAGCAAGCATGGTCGTTCGATCCCGAACTACCATTACGAAGACATCCTTCTGCTTTGTGATTTCTATGATGAATATACCGATAAATACGGGATAAAATTCCCTTCTTTGATAGTTGATACCAACCACTGTAACTCTGATAAGAATCCTTTCGAGCAGCCGCGTATCATCAAGGAAGTCATCCAATCGGCCCATAATCACGAAAGAATCCGCAGCATTCTTAAGGGATTCATGGTTGAAAGTTACATTGAAGACGGCCGTCAGGAAATCGGCGGCGGAACATACGGTCAGTCGATAACGGATCCGTGCCTTGGATGGGACAAAACTGAAAAACTCATACTGGATATTGCAGAAATGTGGTAAAATCCGGGAAAATCCCGAATATGAAAAAAGTAAGGCGTCGCTTAATTGCGGCGCCTGTCGTTTTCTCCCTTGTAATGCTCTTTCTTTTCGGCAAACATCATATCTTCTGCATGCTTTATGAACGACTGCATCTTTACCGATTCTTTCTTTTCGATGTTATATCCTATCGAAGCACTGAATCCGTTTTCTTTAAGAACGGCTTTCAGTTCGGATATACCCTCTTCGATCTCTTCTTTTTTCATGTCGAACACAAATGCCACGAACTCGTCCCCGCCTATCCTGAAGGTATTTTCTATACCCCACAGCTTTGACATCGTATCCGCGATCGTCTTTATCATGAAGTCACCTCTTTCATGACCTTCATTATTGTTTATCTCATGCAGTCCGTCCGCATCGATATAGATACAGCCTATCTTCCTGTAATCACCCTTATCGTAATCCTTTGTCTTTCTTTCATAGCAGAAACGGTTCTGAAGGCCGGTGAGACCGTCCATATCTCTTTCATTAACCGCCTTTTCATAAAGTTGCCGACGCTTTATCTCATCACGCACCTGAGTATCGACATTTCTGAAAGCAATAACGATATCAACTTCCCCATTTCCGGAAACAGCTTTTGTGCAACATATCCTCATATAGACCGCTTCGCCGTTTTCATCAAGTCTTCTGTATGTGATCGGATATATGCCGTCTTCGGGGACCTTCTTTATGAGATTTGAGTAACTCATCTCACTGATTATTCTTTCACGATCCTCAGGAATAATGAACTTTTCTGCATAGAATCTCGCCGCAGGCTCAAATTCGGCATCAACGGATTCTTCGTACTTAAGGAAATCCGTAACGCGAACGTTGTCGGATGCTCTGTAAAGTTCAGCTTTGCCGTTAGGCTTTATCAGGATGACCGTCCAGAAGTCCCTGGTAAGACCGTCAAGCAACGAAAGCTGGAAATCCTTTTGCTTCTTGTGCTCCTGCTGCGATCTTATTTCGCTGTCTTTTTCGGCAAATCCCATGATGACAACGTTTGAAGCATCTTCCTGGGCCACCTTAACGCACTTCATCTCGCAGTAGCAGTTATCATTGTTCAAATACACTCTGGTAAAGTAATCCTGATTAACCAGGCACCTTCTTACATAGTCACGGGAGAGTATTTCCCTCATTCTCTCCTTGTCCTCATCTATAACGGCGTGGTCTATGTATTCTTCGACAGCCCGGTCATAGTCCATATGATAGAACTTGTCTCCGAACATCCCCTGGATTCTGTTACTTAAGTCAAACGGAGCAACTTCCTTTGTATCAAGATTTACGTAGTAAACCGAAGAATACTCACGGCTCAGTGCATACATGCCCGAAACATAACGCTTATGTCTCTCCTCGATCATGAGCTTTTCTCTTATCTGGGCATCAACATCCGTACAAAGGATCAAAACGGCTGTCGGTTCTTCATTTTCTTCATCAAGTTTTTTGACCGTGATCCTGTTATAAAGGTAATATCTGTTGTCATATTTCCACCTGTAGTAGATGGTCTCGCTTTTTTTATTGCGGAGAAGCGGAATGTAATAATCAGGATCTATGAAATCAAGAACCCCATTACGGTCCTCGGGATGCACAAACAGATTAACGACCTCTTTGAACGCATCCGTCGCATCTTCATATTTGCCAAGCGCTTCCTCATTATCTGCTTTATTGTGGTCGTTAATGAGTTTTATGGCTTTAAACCCCTTTTTTATGTCATGATAAAACACGAAGATATAGTCTTCGAGCAATGACTTTGTCAATTTGTCTCTTATAAGCAGGTTTTCGCCAGGGGAATAATTGCCTGAAAAAAAAGTACCGTCAATAAGATGCATTTCCTTTTCCTTTACACAATAATCTCATTTATCCTCAGCTATACGCCGTGCTACATAAACTCCGCTTGCAGATGCATGTGAAAGCGAATGTGTCACTCCGCTTCCGTCACCGATTATATAAAGGCCTTTGTATTCGGTCTCAAGGTTTTCATCAACCGATACCTCCATGTTGTAGAATTTAACTTCCACTCCGTATAAAAGGGTATCGTCGTTAGCAGTTCCCGGAGCGATCTTATCAAGCGCATAGATCATCTCCATGATTCCGTCAAGAATTCTCTTTGGAAGGACAAGGCTTAAGTCACCGGGTGTTGCATTAAGCG
Organism: Lachnospiraceae bacterium; assembly: GCA_024690205.1. Lineage (GTDB taxonomy): Bacteria > Bacillota > Clostridia > Lachnospirales > Lachnospiraceae > JAILLW01. The sequence continues at coordinate 40,606 of JAILCX010000030.1, forward strand.
TGGGCGTTACCATGCCCTCCGCGATCCTTTTTTCGTTGCTGCGTCTCCCTCTTACAAGGTCACCGAACCTTTGAACTATGACACCGCCTCCAAGCATGTTGGAAAGTCTTGCTATGCTTTCGCCGTAGCCGTTTGAATCCTTGAAAGGTTCTGAAAAATGCTTTGCAACAAGGAGCGCAAAGTTTGTATTATCCGTCTGCTTGTCCTTGCTTTCGTAGCTGTGTCCGTTAACCGTGATGATGCCGTTGGTGTTTTCATTTACCACGATACCGTGAGGGTTCATGCAAAAGGTTCTAACGTTGTCTTCAAACTTTTCGGTACGGTATACTATCTTGCTTTCATAAAGCTCATCGGTAAGATGTGAAAAGATGACCGAAGGAAGCTCTACTCTGACACCGATATCGACTCTGTTACTCTTGGCCGGAATGTTAAGATCCTCGCAGACCGATTCCATCCATTTACTTCCGCTCCTGCCGACGGAAACCACGCACTTTTTGCAGGTGTATACATCATCTGCGGTAAATATTTTAAATCCGTCTTCTCCGGCTTCTATCTTTGTGACAGCAGTCATGAAGAAAAAGTCTACCGTATCCTTAAGAAACGCATAAAGGTTTTGCAAAACAACGTAGTTGATATCAGTCCCAAGATGCCTTACCGAAGCATCGAGAAGCTTTAACTTGTTCTGCATGCAGATTTTCTTAAGCTGTGTTCCCGCAGTGCTGTATAGCTTTGTTCCCTCTCCGCCGTTTTTCATGTTGATATGATCAACATATTCCATGAGCTCAATGGCTTTTGTCTTTCCGATATGTTCAAAGAGAGTTCCGCCAAAATCATTGGTGATGTTGTATTTACCGTCCGAAAAAGCTCCGGCTCCTCCGAATCCACTCATGATGGAGCACGACTTACAGCCTATACAGGTCTTTATCCTGTCTCCATCTATGGGACACTTTCTTTTTTCAAGCTCCATTCCGGCATCAAAAACAGCAACTTTCAGATCCGGTCTTTTTTCCTTAAGCTCGTATGCCGAGTATATTCCTCCGGGTCCGGCCCCGATTATTATCACATCATAGTTCATTTTTTTACTTCCTTACCGCATAAAATTACAGTATATATTTTATCATATTTTATGTCATCGGAAAATATCAAAGCACAAAAAAGGCGGAAGCTTTACGCTTCCGCCGACAAGTTTATTCGCTATTGACGATTACTTAACTGTAACTTTTGTGATGTGAGGGTTGGGTCCTTCATACCAGTAAAGGAATCCTTCAACATCGCAAACCTTACCAACTTCCAAAGATCCAACCATGTTGTAGAAATCAGCATCATCTCCGTTTAAGTAGTACTCAAGGCAAAAGGCATACTCATTTCCATCCTTTGTGAAGTTAACATAGATGTCATCTCCGGGCTCGTTGTTCTTGTATGATACTGCTGAAACAGTCATATCCTTGAAAGAAACGAGCTGATTCTGATACTTCTGAAGGTCATCAGTTCCGAGGAACTTTGTAACATCAACGGGTGATGCAACGTAGTTGCCTTCTTCGATCTCGAATGTAGCATCAGTGATCTCAACTTCTCCTGACCACTCTGACTTATATCCCTTAGCCTTAAACTTTGTACCGGGTGTGAGCTTTGCAGCATCCTCTTCTGAGCAAGCCATCTCGTAAAGGAAATAAGCTCCGTCCTTATCAGCTGCATAAACAGTGATCTTGTTATCCCACCATGACTGATGAGCCTGAACATATGCTTCGATAGTAACTTCGGTGTCAAGTGCAGCAGCATCATACTCTGCGTAAGTCATAACACCTTCAGACTTCTTTTCAGAAGCTCCGTCTTTTGCGTTTCCGCAGGCTGTGAGCATTGATGCAACCATAGCCAACGTAAGAACAGTTGCTAATACTTTTTTCATAATCTTCTCCTTATATGCTTTCCACGCGGACACACAATGCATCCGACCGCTTACGATTTCATATCATACAACCATCGGTCAAATATTTCAATTGTCTTTTTTTACTATCATTCCCAAAACGATAAATACAAGAGGCGTTGAGATACACTGCTGGTAGCAAAAGAAGTTGTGTACCATATACGCAAGCACTGCCGCGACAAGAATGATAAGCGAAGTATCTTTCTTCAAGCATCTGATACCGGTCATCATGGAAGATAAAAATAATCCGGCATAGGCAACAAGTCCCAAAATTCCTTCCGTAACCAGCATGTTAAGGAATTCATTGTGTGCATTCGAAAGCTTCGAAACACCCCAGACATGGTATATCTCATCATGAAAGAATCTGTCCGATGCATTGTAGAACAAATCAGGCCCAACTCCGAAAAGTTTGTCCTTTATCGATCCCTGTGAGAAAGTTTCAATCGCGATCCTCCAGATAAATCCGCGGTTATTTCCCCATGAATCTGATGTGAAGGAGGATGTTCCCTTTGCAAAAAGCGTTACATCTTTACCCGATAAAACAAAGATCACAGTCAAAGTTCCCGCAACCGCAAGCAAAATAAGTACGGTACGGATCAATCCCTTTTGTTTTTCAAAACCCGTTCTTTTTTTTCGAAGATACAGCGAAAGCATAAGGGATATTCCGGAGCACAGGAATGATGTGATCATAAAAGGGATCGGCCTGTTCACGATCTTCATGATGACGGCTTCGTCAACAGGAGCATCAAATACATATAGGTAAGGACCAGAAAGTATCACGGCAAAAAATGAAAGCGACACAATGAAGATCATCTCAAGATATCTTTCAAAGCCTTCTTTGTCCCCGGCGTACATAAAGCCCATTACAACAAGCATGACCGCAACTCCCAAAAGAGCGCTGTCACTGTACGACAAAAAAGCTGCAGTCACTTCAATGAATAAGGAGATTCCTGCTAAAGCCCCGATAGTTTTGTTTTTGACAGTAGCAAAAAGATGCAAGGACATCGGGATGGCGATCATCAGATATGAAGAAAACCACGTCTTTTGACCGATCGTTGATAAAAACTCATGTCTGTATACGTCTTCTATTCCACG
>JAILCX010000048.1 GCA_024690205.1 Lachnospiraceae bacterium
TCGTGTTCAAACATCCTGACAAATTCTTTTTGAAGCTCATCTTCTTCCTTAAGTCCCTGCACGGGGATAACATATCGGGATGTATCATCTGTTTCAAACAAGTCTTTTGCTATACCACGTGCTTTGACCGAATAACCAACCACAAGCGTCGGAACACATGATGAATAAGCGGCAATGGTACTGTGTGTACGAGCTCCAATAAAGAAGCGGCATTTGCTTATGATGTATTTCAGCTCCCCGCATTCACAATCTTCGACCTTAAAAACCCTGCCCGTCTCTATATACTTTATAAGCAGTGTTTCTATGGGCTTTCTATCATCATTGTTATCCCAAACAACATGCGGTATCAAAATAACATTAAGATCCGTTTCCTCGATGATATACTCTATCAATCTTTCATAGTTTTTTATCGTTATACCAGACAGGGTTTCGTTATCCTGTATCATGGGACTGATATTGATCCCGACAGTTCCTGGGGTAAATTCACCGGCCTCATCCAATAGGGCCGATAAATCCTTACCCACGATCAATTCTCTAACATTCAACGGCTTTTTGGGCTTTAATGCAAATGCAGGATCCGGAACAAGCACAATTTCAGGTAATTTCTCAATAAGCGATTCCGCTGTAGCACTTTCAAAGCATTTCTTTAGTGCTTCATATGTTATGCTTTCTCTTGCAATTATCGTATGGTAACATGAAAGATCCTTTACAAGATCTTTGTTGTTGAATGAATCCGGTTCAATTGAACATCCCAGCAAAACGGTCTTTGTTCCCTGGGCGTTAAATGCCGCATTGGTCAAAGATAGGTCGTTGAGCATTACATCATAGCAATAATTATCTCCTCCGATAGATATGGCCAGCGGATATTTTGCGTTTACACCGGTCTTAGCATTCAGTGCTTTAAGATTCTTTTTGCTGAGAAATTCTCCAAATCTGTATCGTACAAAGCTTTGAGTGTCTCCTGTCAACGTTCTGTAGGCATAATACAGAAGATGCATGACCTTGTGCCTGTCAAAGCTTTTTTCCTGCCGGATGTCATACATATCCTTTAGAGAATATCCTGCATCCTCATCGGCACGGTAGGATATAAGTACATTTTTGCCACCAAGGATATCCCCCAGAGCATTAGCGATCGCTTCACATCCGTGATTTCCCGAACCGGCATGCATATATAGAATTATCGTTCTTTTATTACTGTGCATATTGGTTTGTCAGATCATGCGCCTCTTTTCTTAGCGTAGTATATCTTAAAAGCAAGCTTAAGAAGCGTAATGTTAAAATAATTAGGGTTTTTGAGCACCCTGTATGGCAGAATATTCGCTATGTCCGTCAACTTGATCCTGTAGTTCTTTACCTTTTCTGCCACAAATTCATCGTTTACGAGTCGGACCAGATTATCGTGGCATTGCTTAGGATTTCCTCTTACTTCGTTTTTTACCAAATGCAAAAACAACAATATTTCTTCTTTATTCAGACAATCAAGCATATATTGTTTGGTCTCAGGTTCATACCCGAACTTCTCTTCTATGATCCTTTTTATGATTTCATAATATAGCCTGATGTTTTCATAAGCATTTTTATCGTACTTGTGAACCATAGACTCGTTTATATACCGGTAGTGATAATAAACTTTCTTATCCATCATAAAGATCCTGTTTGAATCAAATAAAACAGGTAGGATGATCGTCGAATCCTCTGCAAATTTTATCCTTTCATCGCAGTTTTGGTAATTGTTGGCTATCAAAGATCGTTCAATCAGTTTCATGCATCTGCTGAATGCTATTATCCTTTTTTCACGGCCCAAAAGATTTGGAACGATCTCTTTCTTTATTCTTTCTTTAGTGTATTCTCCGGGATTCAGCGTCTGGTAAACAAATGTTTCCGAACCATCCTCCTTAGTTATGGCGTAATCGCTTAAAACTACCTCTCCCTTGACCCCTATAAGCAAATTTGCCATCTCAGAAAGCATCGTGGTTTCGACGTAATCATCACTGTCAACAAACGTAACGTAATCTCCCGTTGAATGATCAAATCCGGTTTTCCACGCAGATACCAGCCCGCCGTTTTCCTTGTGAACAACAATAACGGAACCGTCTTTTGCTGCGTATTCATCGCAGATCCTGCCGCTTATATCAGTAGAACCGTCATCTACAAGAACAATCTCTTTATCGGAATACGTTTGACCAAGCAACGAATCTAAACATTTTATTAAGTATTTCTCCTGGTTATATACCGGCACTATTACTGAAATAATCGGTCTTTTATCCATCAATCAAACTCCAATAGATTTTTTCAAGATCATCTACCGTAGCGGAAATATTAAACGTTTCTTCAACAAGACATCTCGCGTTTTTGGCAAGCTTTTCTTCCAACTCAGCATCAGAGAGAGCTTTGATTAATCCTTCTTTTAGTGCTTTTGCATTTTGGGGTTCTACCAAAATCCCGGTTTCATTGTCTTTGATCATCATAGGGATTCCGCCTACATTGCTTGCAACAACGCACATTCCTCCGGCCATTGCTTCAAGAATAGCCACTGACTGTCCTTCAAAATACGATGGCAGCACAAAAATATCATGTTCTCTTATCAGGGTTTGCTTGGCTTCCTTATCCACCCAGCCGACAAGCTTTATAAGATCAGAATGCTGTAATGCCTTTTCTTTAAGGTTGTTATCTTCCCATATTCCGGCAAGAGTAATCTCAAGATCAGGGTAAACGCTTTTAAGCTCCGCACCGGCATCGATTAGTTCGGACACTCCCTTGGCTTTGCAAAGTCTGCCTAAAAACAGAACCTTATTCAGACCATATTCTCTTTCTGTAGGAGGATCTATCTTAATAGTATCCGGAAATACCGTAATACCCTTTATATCTGCAATCCGCTCGAACAGTTCTTTGTAATATGGCGAAAGAACAAGGAATCTGTTTCCCTTTGAAAACACTTCGCGGACCTTCTTTTGTTTATTAGCCGAAAGTGAATCATAGTACTTTTCCCATTCACCTCCGTGCTGATGGATCACGATCTTTTTTCCGGATCTGTACGCCTTATTTATGAATAAGGATTTTCTTAGGAAACTACTGTCCGATGCTACATGTATATGCACCAGATCACAACTCATAAGTCTGGTACAATATTTTAGATATGCTATCCCGGCAATAAAAAGTTTACTGATTTTACTGCCTTCCTTCATCGTTCTGATGTATGTAAGATCTACTCTCTTATCAAGTCCGGCATCATACAGGTTATTGACAACACCGGAGATTCCTCCGTGAACACTCCTGTCGGGACCGACCATCAAAACTTTTATCTTTTTATCTCTTGTCTTGTTATTCATACTGATATCGACATCATCTATCTTGATCCGCGTCCCACAAATACTACAGCTATGGTCTTAAAAAGGATCTTTATATCAAGTCCTAGCGACCAGTGATCTATATATTCAAGATCATACTTAACAACATCATCAAAATTATCGACATCAGAACGGCCGCTGACTTGCCAAAGACCGGTCAATCCGGGAGTCATAGAAAGCCTTCTCCTGTAGTAACCGTCATACTTTTCAAATTCATCAACTGTGGGCGGTCTCGTTCCCACAAGGCTCATGTCACCCTTAACAATGCTGAAAAACTGCGGAAGTTCATCAATACTTGTCTTACGAAGAAATTTACCAACTTTTGTTATTCTGGGATCATCTTTTATCTTGAACATCAAGCCCTCAACTTCATTTTGATCCTCGAGTTCCTTTTTCCTTTCCTCTGCATCCATATACATTGAACGGAATTTAGTCATTTTAAACCGGCGTCCGTTTCTTCCAATACGCTCCTGAGAAAAGAACACCGGGCCTTTTGAATTAAGTTTTATTGCTATGGCTACAAACGGGGTAAATAAAATTGTGATGATACATCCGATCAATCCACCGACTATATCCATCAGCCTCTTTATGAGAAGCCTCTTGTAACTGCTCTGGAAATGCGTGTATGTAAATACCGAATAGTCGGCAAACTTTCCGATATACGATCTGCCCCAATCCATTTCGGGGATCTCAATACAGTAGTCGCACCTTACGCCCATTTCATAAAAGAATCTCATCAGCCGGTTAACCTTTGAAACCTGCCAGTCAGGTGCATAAACGAATACCTCATCAACAGCCTGTTGAGTCATCTGCTCGTAAAAGAGCTCATCTACATCATCAACCGTTATCGTATCTATCACCTGGAAACTCGGATCAAGAGAATGCTTTAATCTTTCGTTTACTTCATCCTTTAATTCAGACTGTGTGATAACAATGACTTTGGTCTTTACAAGGTCAGATTTGTAGTAAGCTTTCATGACCTTTTTAAATATCATGTGAAGAACAAACATCAAGATGACATTTATTATTCCAAAGTAAAGCATCACGAGACGTGAGAAATACTTCGCCCACTGGAAGAAGAATACGGGAACTAAAACCGTGAGGATTATAACCGCATTGACTTTGATAATCTCCCAAAGCTCCCCTATGGGTTTTCTTTTCATGATACCGCTGTTCCAGGGAATCATAAATGCATAGATAGTCGCAATAAACAGACAGATCAATCCGGCCAAAAAGTGGCTCTGGCGATCTCCCATGTCTACGAAATTGCCGAATCTTATATATGTAGCCAGAATGAAGGATCCTGCTATCGTCAGGATATCCATGAGCCACAGTCCATATGTAATTATGACTTTGTTTTTGCTATTCATATGATCAGTTCACCGATCTCCTGCCGGACTTATGCGCTTAACACTCTTCTTTTTATACTCCGAAGGATCCGTCCACACCAATACACGGTTCTTTTTAGTACAACACTCATTTTCATTAATGAAAGCCTTAAACCCGTGGGCTGACAATTAAGCCTCTTCCACTTTTTGCTCTTGGCTTTATATTCCTCAAGTTCTCTCCTGCATTCCCCGGCTGTAAATACTTTACCTTTACGATCCATGTAGTGCCATCCGGTATAGATATTCTGCTCGGAAGCCCAATATCCATCGGACACATTGTGTCTTGCCCAGTATTTCGGTGCAAGAATGTACTTTACAGTATCGGACGTAAAGGCCGGAAAGAATGTAAATGATGAATTTGAAAGGAGCAGGTATTTTGCATTCTTAAGTATTGAATAATCCTTTGCAAGATCAAAGTTATATGCGGGAATGTCCGGAAGAAGCTTATTTGCTTCTTTAACGTCATTCGTAATGATCATAAACTTCATTTTGGGATTGATCTTCTTCATAAAATCCATCCCGTTTTTCCAGTATTTCTTTGAAAGAAAAAGCTCCGGATTACCAAGATAATCGCTGCATCTTATATGCATGATGCAAAGGTTGTCATCGCAGTATTCTTTGCAATCATACTCTTCCTTTACTCTGAGCCAATTTTTTATCTCATCTTTATGTCTGATAAAATACTTTTCATCCTGCATATTCCCCAAAAGAAGAGTATCGTCCTGGGGATGAAGCATCTTATCGTCAGTGCCTGTCACATATACGCCATGCAAAAGATCATGTCTGGAATTGGCCGCATAAAGCCTGTCTTCCATTTCGTTATATGTGTATTCAAAGTCTGATCTTTCAGCCTTTAACCCGGATTCAAGGTCCATGAAATAAAGTCCGCAATCGCTGTGAATGTTATTTGCCATGTTCTCCATTCCGAGAGCGGCAAATTCATATCCGTTATCAAGCGCGATGCATCTTGCAGATATGTAGCAGAAAAGCTGGTTTCCAAGTCCCTGCCCTTTTGTAAGTTCGGTTCCAATCATCCGTTTATAATGACCTATTTATCCAATGTTGTTTCGACTAATTTTTCATCTTCAACTTTGTATATGACATCGCAGTTCGCAATAGTGTTAAGCCTGTGCGCAATGATGACCATGGTTTTTTTGCCGTGGAGGCTGTTAACCGCTTCCATGACAGCAGCTTCAGTTTCGTTATCAAGAGCAGATGTCGCTTCATCAAATACAAGGATATCGGGATCGTTGTATAAAGCTCTCGCGATACCGATCCTTTGTCTTTGTCCGCCGGATAGTCTGACACCCCTGTCACCAATCTTTGTTTCAATTCCCTCAGGAAGCGATCTTACGAAGTCCGCGATCTGGGCTTCTTCCATAGCCTGCCAGAGTCTCTTTTCATCAATCTTGTCATCATCTATTCCGAACGCAACGTTTTCTCTTATTGATTCGTCAATGAGATATATGGTCTGAGGAATATATCCAACCTGAGCAAGCCATGATTCATAGTTTTTAAATATATCGATTCCGTCGCAGGTTATCTCTCCCTGCTGGGCGTGCAAAAGTCCCAAGAGAATATCAACGATAGTCGACTTTCCTGCGCCCGAAGGCCCGATCACACCTACCGCCTGACCTTTTTTCACTTCCATGTGTGCATCTGTGAAGATGTTCTTGTCGGAATCAGGGTAGTGGAACGAGATATGGTTCATCTCGATCTTATCGTTGAGTGTAAGCTTTTCTTTTATCGAGTTGGCACGACGGAGCTTTAACTGTTCGTCATTCTTCATGCCTTCCCTGAGATTCTCATATACATAATCAAGGCTGGGCTGCTTATAAGCTATCTCTGTGATGTAGGTGTTGATCCTGTTAACCGAAGGAAGAACTCTCATCGCTGCCACTGCAAATGTAGCTATCGTGGTAACCATCCTGGTAACATCTCCGCCTGCTCTTAAGAAGATAAGCACAAATGAAAGAACGCTTACCATAAAGACTGTCTCAATAAGGAGTCTCGGCGTGTTGTTCATAACCGTATATGTCCTTGCCACATCTGCTCCTATCTCACCCGTTTCATAATAGTTCCTCACAAAGAACTCTTCGCGGTTAAGAACCTTAACATCCTTTAATCCGTAAATAGCCTGGATACGCCATTTGGCGATCCTCGACTGGAGACTCAGGTTCTTTTTGCCGATCTTGTTAAGCCTGGGCTTAAAAACCTTAGTGATAAAGAGAGTCATTATTCCAAAAACAAGTACAACAAACAGCGTCATGCTTACATTCTGGAACAGAAGGAATATAAAGATGAACAACGAAACAATAGCCTCAGAGCAAAGAGACAACATGTTGGTTATTAGATTAAATGTCTGGGGAATATCAGAATCCGTCAGTCGAAAGACTGTGGGAATATCTGCTCCGAGATAATCTTCATAGGGGCGGTTAAGAAACTCTGCCATAACCCTGGCGATCATTCTGTTACGCCCGTGAGAGATGAATGTAGACTGAACGTATGTCTGGAAAAGAAGATATGCATTCTTTACCACGAAGATGATCATTAATGCTATCAGCAAAAATGATGTAAGCCGGCTGACATCCTGTATTCCGAAGAACAAGAGTGTATTCTTTATGTCCTCGTGGCGGTCAATGGCCGACTGCAATTTATCAGGCGTAAGAAGTACCGTAACCACAGGAATCATGGTCCCCACGCCAAGGGTCTCCAAAAGGCCTCCGATAAAGATCATAACGCCAAGGAGAACAAACATCATTTTCTGTTTTTTATCGAATATATAATTTATCTTTTGCAGTAAACTTTTCTTTTCCATAGTTATTCAAAATTTTACCACAAAAGTGCCGTTTTTTCAAACAAAATCGGGCGTCCTCGCCCTCATTCCGACAAAAGATCATTAAGTCCCGAAAGGCTCTCATTATCATCTATCATCATATGCAGATAGCCATCCATAATGGCCTTTTTCTTTAATTCCTCTTTAAAGTGAACATCGTCTTCCATAAAAAGCTCAGGATCAAAGAAAACAAAGCTTTCAAGGTATCCGGGGAACATTTTGTCAAACCCGTTTTCCTTAAACACCTGCTTTATGACCTCACAGTCCTGCCTCCTTTCGGGCGTGTCTATAAGAGGTGTTGAAACAAGGTGGATCTTAACTTTTTTTGACTCACAAAGGTCATATATCCTTTTAAGGTAATCTACCGTGACATCGGAAACAACCTTGTCTTCATGCTTTACGAATAATTCATTGTATTTTTGAGCCCCCTTAAGGTACAGGTATCTGTTAAGACCTGACTCATTGATATATCCGATAACATCCTTCTTTAAGAAAAGCGATCCGTATGAACGTTTGAGCTTATTCATCACGAACTCATCAATATCATCTTCAAATCCATTGTAGATAAGCGGCATTGCAACGTATTGATAAGCCAGATTTGAATCAATATCCGATGCCAAAGTGCCTGAGTACATCATAATGTAGACATCTGTTGCTTCGGGATGGTGTTCCAGGAATGTCTTTATATAAACATATTGCCCAACAAATGTAACAGCTCTGTTTGTCGGACGGATCTGGTATTTTCCATCATGTCCGATATGGCTTTCAAGCATCTGGTTGGCCACCGAATCTCCAAGCACCAGGATCGTTTTCCCATCCTCTTCCATGAGCGCTTCCATAGGTGCTATGGTTTCAAGATATCCGAACTGTTCCCCTGACAAATGGGTTATCTTGTTAAAATAGTCCGCAGTCGGCTTGTAGTATGACAGGTAGTCAAAAAGGCATAGCAAAACAAGCAGTATGATAACAAATACTGCGATTCTGACAGTTCTTTGTTTTGTTGTTAATTCCCTCTTAGAAATTTCCATAGATAAAGCCTGCCATCTTGAATCTTGATGTCGTCAAAAATGCGACTATGATCCAGAATATGATTCCGTAAAGGAACGCCCATCTTACCACAATCGGAGGTCGTTTATATATAGCATAAAGATCTGTCTTTTTATATCTGAGGAAATCCACCAACGCCATCGTTATGATCCCCAGAAGCATATAGAAAAAGTGCACATCGACAAATCCTGACGGGATAAATTCTTCTATAAGACCGATGTTGACATCATTTGATCCAAAACGCTTTATCATTCCGACTGCATCCGAAAGCGATGCGGCTCTAAAGAAAAACCACGCAAAGTCTACTAAGATAAAGGTCCAGAGCATTTTTACGGCTGATACGACTCCTGAATTATTTACTGACTTATCCTTAGGGTTCTCCTTATCAGTCCTATTTCTGTTTTTATCTACGGCCCCTTCCAGCACTTGATAAACACCATGGAGTGCTCCCCAGATAATGTAGTTTAATCCGACACCATGCCATAATCCGCTAACCAGGAATGTGATCATCACATTGACGTTCTTTCTTATTCTGCCACACCTGCTGCCGCCAAGCGGTATATAAACATAATCCTTAAGCCATGTGGAAAGTGAGATGTGCCATCTTCTCCAGAACTCCTTAACACTCGTCGAAAAATATGGCTGTTTAAAGTTCTCAATGATATCGATTCCCAGCAACCCCGCAGTTCCACGCGCTATATTGCTGTATCCGTCAAAGTCTGCATAGAGCTGGATCCCGAAAACGATCGTCGCTATGACTATCGCCGGACCCGAATGGCTTTGATAATTGTTAAATACCTCTCTTACCAGTAACTCTGCTATATTTGCAATCGATGTTTTTTCAAGCAACCCGTAAAGGATCATAAGGAAATACTTCATGTCCTTATCTTCGTCCCTATGAATTAACGGTTTTTCAATCTGCTCCTGAATATGTTGGATCTTTTCTATAGGCCCTGAAATAATAAGAGGGAAGAAAGAAAGACATAAAAAGAACGTCCCGAAATTCCTGACGGGTTTTATCTTTCCCTGATAAACATCTATAAGATATCCTGCTGCCATAAGGGAATAAAATGAAAAGCCAACAGGATAATATGCTCCGCTTTGATGATACAGGTATTGAGCAAGAACTGTTCCTATTCCGATGAGGAGAACCACATATGATCTTGGGGTTGAAGATTCACCGAGTTCACGGTTTCCGATAAGTAAAGAAATGCCGTAAGAAACTACGGCAACACCGAGGAGAAACAATCCTCCTTTAAGGCCGAAAAGAAGATAAAAGGCAATATTTACTACGATCAATACGTACTTTCTGATCATAGTCTTATTGCCTCTTGTATTTGAAGTGCTATAGCCTGTCTGGTTTTCTTGGAACGGGTCATTGCGGATGCTACTTTAAATATTGCAAAATAAGCTCCGATATTAATTCCGAATAATGCAAAGAGTTGCTTTTTTCCCGATGTTCTGAGAATCCATTTATAGTATTGCTTCTTCAGTCTCTTTTTAAGGACGACCGGATCGAAATGAGGTTTGCCAGCTGTTTCTTGGTTTGCTGTTATTATTCTTTTTAGTATCTGACGACATGTAAAAAAATCAGGCCTTCCAGTATCCGATTCCATCGCCCATTTCCGGTATGAATCGTATTCGTCTGCACTTAGCTGGACACCGATTTCGGAGAGAAGTCTTTTCCTTATCTCATCAGCAAATCCTGTCTGCTTCATAGACGGATTCTGAGACACCTGTCCTTTGTGATTCCTGTATAATAGCAGGACCTCCGGAGTTACCCCGATCTTAAACTCCTTTATCACTCTTGATGCAAGATCATAATCCTGTGCAGATCTGAAATGCTCATCATATGTAAAGCCATGAGCATAATAAAGTTCTCTCCTGAACATAAAACCGGGATGTGCAAGGACAGGCCTTAACAGCATAGTACATGCCAGTTCTTCCGGCGTACCTTCTATGTCTGAAACAAGCACCTGTTCGCCAAACGTTGAAGTATTACACGAAATGAGCATCACATCAGGATGATCATTTAGAAATTTGGTCTGAATCTTAAATCTATCCGGAAGGGAAATATCATCTCCATCCATTCGGGCTATGAGCTTTCCTTTTGCCAGTTTAAGAGCTTTGTTAAGGTTCTTCGTAAGACCAAGGTTTTCATCATTCCTGATAAGTCTGCTCCTCTCATCTTTAAA
>JAILCX010000004.1 GCA_024690205.1 Lachnospiraceae bacterium
TAATTTACCATTTTTTTGCTTTTTAGACAAATCTGTCTTTGGGCTTTTCTTTGTACTTGCATCTTACAAAGAAATTGCCCGGGATGTTCCTCCCAGGCAATGGCTTTTACGTTAAGATCTGAAATGACAGATCATCTTTCGTGGACGCATGACAAATGAGCCAAACGCCCGGCCACGTTACTTGCCTGGGAGCACAGCATTCGACACATACACATGCAACACATGTTTGTTTTGTTTACTGAATTTACTGTTCTCATTTTGTCTCGTCTCCTTTCGATGATCTTTAAGGTGTTTTATAACCTTATGGTTCGTTATCTTACACCCTTATTCCTACTATGTCAATAGGTAAATAGAAAATTTCTTTTTATTCGTTAAATAATGCTGTTGAGTAGTATCTGTCGCCGCTGTCGGGAAGAAGTGCCACTATCACTTTACCCGCATTTTCGGGTCTTTTTGCAAGTTCTATTGCACCGTGAAGTGCTGCACCCGATGATATTCCTACAGAGATTCCTTCTTTCTTTGCAAGGAGCTTTGCTGCTGCAAACGCATCGTCACTCTTTGCCCTGAATATCTCATCAAATACTTTTGTGTTTAAAACTTCGGGAACAAATCCCGCACCGATACCCTGGATCTTGTGAGCACCTGCTTTTCCTTCGGAAAGAACGGGCGAATCATCGGGTTCAAGTGCTACGACTTTGATATCAGGATTCTGTTCCTTAAGGTACTCTCCTGTTCCCGTTACGGTTCCTCCCGTACCGACACCTGCGATAAAGATATCTACTTTTCCGTCGGTATCGTTCCATATCTCGGGACCGGTTGTTGCCTTATGAACCGCAGGGTTTGCAGGGTTAACAAACTGTCCGGGAATAAATCCTCCGGGGATCTCCTTTGCAAGTTCCTCGGCTTTAGCTATAGCGCCCTTCATGCCCTTTGAACCGTCCGTAAGGACAAGCTCTGCACCGTATGCTTTGAGGATGTTCCTGCGCTCAACGCTCATCGTCTCGGGCATCGTAAGGATGATGCGGTAACCCTTGGCTGCAGCTATCGAAGCAAGACCTATACCCGTGTTTCCGCTCGTAGGCTCTATTATAACGGAACCTTCCTTCAAAAGACCCTTGCTTTCGGCATCTTCGATCATAGCCTTTGCGATACGGTCCTTAACGGAACCTGCGGGATTTAAATACTCAAGCTTTACAAGTATTGTGGCTTTAAGATCAAGCTCCTTTTCTATGTTTGTCACCTCTACAAGAGGGGTGTTACCTATAAGTCCCAATGTTCCTTTATATATTTTTGACATACTATGCCTCCTTTTTAAGATTTTTACCTTATTCTGATACTACTATCATCCGGGCTCTAATGCAAACATCAGATTGCTGCAAATCCTCTTTCAAGATCGGCGATTATATCATCGATATGCTCTGTTCCTATAGAAAGACGGATCGTGTTTCTGTTGATGCCCTGATCCTTAAGCTCATCATCGTTAAGCTGTGAGTGAGTTGTTGAAGCAGGATGGATAACAAGGCTCTTAACATCTGCAACGTTTGCAAGAAGCGAGAATATCTTAAGATTATCGATGAACTTCCACGCTTCATCCTGTCCGCCCTTTATATCAAAAGTAAAGATAGATGCTCCTCCGTTGGGGAAATATCTTTCATAGAGCGCATGATCGGGATGATCCTGTAAAGAAGGATGGTTAACCTTTTCTACCTTGGGATGGTTCTTTAAGAACTCAACGACTTTCTTTGTGTTCTCGGCATGTCTTTCAAGTCTCAGCGAAAGAGTCTCAACACCCTGAAGAAGTAAGAATGCGCTGAAAGGTGCGATCGTAGCTCCGGTATCTCTTAAAAGTATTGCTCTTATGAATGTAACGAAAGCTGCGGGGCCTACTGCATCGTAGAAGGATACTCCATGGTAGCTGGGGTTGGGATCTGCGATGTTGGGGTACTTTCCGCTTGCCTTCCAGTTGAACTTTCCTGACTCAACGATGATACCGCCGAGGGTCGTTCCGTGTCCGCCGAGGAACTTTGTAGCTGAATGAACAACTATGTCTGCACCGTGCTCGATGGGACGGATAAGGTAAGGTGTACCGAATGTATTATCTATTACAAGGGGAAGTCCGTTATCGTGAGCTATTTTAGCGATCGCATCAATATCCGGAATATCACTGTTGGGATTTCCGAGTGTCTCAAGATAGATGGCTCTGGTATCTTCTTTTATGGCTGCCTTAACTTCCTCAAGGTTATGTGCGTCTACAAATGTTGTGTTTATACCGTACTGAGGAAGCGTATGTGCAAAGAGGTTATATGTTCCGCCGTAGATAGTCTTTTGTGCTACGATATGTCCTCCGTTTGCAGCGAGTGCTTCGATCGTATATGTGATAGCGGCAGCTCCTGAAGCAAGTGCCAAAGCAGCACTTCCGCCTTCGAGTGCGGCAACTCTTTTTTCAAGAACATCCTGGGTGGTGTTGGTAAGTCTTCCGTAAATGTTTCCGGCATCTGCAAGACCGAATCTGTCTGCTGCATGCTTGCTGTTGTGGAACACATAAGAAGTTGTCTGATAAATGGGCACCGCTCTTGAATCTGTTGCGGGATCCGCTTCTTCCTGTCCTACGTGTAACTGTAATGTTTCAAATTTGTAATCGCTCATTGTTTTGTCTCCTTTTTCTTTTGAGTTTTAGTGTTTTGTGGTAATAAAAAAGCCCGGGATCTTAATCCCGGGCATATGGCTTAGATTGAGTATCAACATCGAAAAACATCGGGGCCGAATGATGCGCGATCAAATGCCCCAGCCATATTATATGCCCGGGAAGATAACATTCGACAACACATGTCTTTGTTAAGTTTGTAAAGAATGCTTTTTAACATTTTTCTGCTCCAAGTTTAAAACGTAAAAGTTTACGGTTATGTTACTACTATCTGCCTACTGTGTCAATAGGTTTTTAAAAATTATTTTTCACTTTTCTTTTTTTCGTAATCTTCAAGCGCCGAGCGGATAGCTTCTTCAGCAAGCACCGAGCAATGCATCTTGTAATCCGGAAGTCCGTCAAGGGCCTCGGCAACCGCCTTGTTCGTAAGCTTAAGTGCTTCGCTTACGGGCTGTCCCTTAATGAGCTCCGTTGCCATTGAGCTTGAGGCGATAGCTGATCCGCATCCGAATGTCTCGAACTTAACATCCTTGATGATCTCATCATCTATTTTAAGATACATCTTCATAATGTCTCCGCACTTTGCGTTTCCGACTTCTCCCACCCCGTCGGCATCTTCAATTACCCCGACATTCCTGGGGTTCCTGAAATGATCCATTACCTTATCACTGTATAATGCCATAACTGCCTCCTTATCATAAAATGAACTGTTTCTTGCCTGAAACAAGATCTCTCCATATCGGAGAAAAGCTTCTTAAATACTCAACAACTTCCTTAACGGATTCTATGATGTATTTAACATCATCATCCGTTATGTCCTCACTTAAGCTCAGTCTTAACGATCCGTGAGCCACATCATGAACCCTGCCTATTGCCAAAAGCACGTGGCTCGGATCGAGCGATCCCGAGGTGCATGCGCTTCCCGATGATGCCATTATTCCTTTATCATCAAGCAGCAAAAGAAGTGATTCTCCTTCGATTCCTTCAAAACAGAAATTAACATTTCCGGGAAGTCTTTTATCCCGGTCGCCGTTTAGTGCACAGTGTGGGATCTCACTTAATCCTTCTATGAGCGCATCTCTTTTTTTGATGATGATCGCATTGTTCTTTTCCATGTTATCGACCGCGTCCTTAAGGGCATAGGCCATGGCTGCTATACCGGGTACGTTTTCGGTTCCCGCTCTTTTTCCGCGTTCCTGGGCTCCGCCGTCTATGATATTAATAAGAGGTACGCCCTTTCTTGCGTAAAGGAATCCCGTACCTTTCGGGCCATGGAATTTATGAGCCGAAGCCGAGAGCATATCGATATTGTCTGCTTCAACATCTATGGGAAGATGACCTATGGCCTGAACCGCATCAGTATGGAATATGACTCCGTACTTTTTGCAGACGGCACCTATCTCCCTTATGGGCTGTATCGTTCCTATCTCGTTATTTGCAAACATCACGGTCACAAGTGCAGTATCTTCTCTTATTGCCTTTTCAACCTCGTCGGCCGTAACGATACCGTTTTCGTGTACATCAAGCAGCGTGATCTCAAAGCCCTCTCCTTTAAGATGGTCAAGTGTATGTAACACCGCATGATGTTCAAAGGCCGTGGAAATGATATGTGTCTTTCCCTTTCTCTTTCCGAAGTATGCCGCGGACCGGATCGCCTGGTTATCGGCTTCCGATCCTCCTGATGTAAATGTTATTTCTCTTTGATCGGCATTTATGATCTTTGCGATATCCTCTCTTGCTTGTTCAAGCACTTCCTTTGCTTCCTGCCCTATCGTATACAGGCTTGACGGATTACCGAACGTTTCGCTAAGGTGTTTTATCATAATCTTTGCAGCACCTTCACTTAACTTTGTGGTAGCTGCATTATCAACATATATGGACAATGTGGTCTCCTTTCCGGATCTTCGCCTTTACTCTTGCAGGCTTCATTTTAATCCTATTTACCTATCGTGTCAATAGGTTTTTAATTTTTGCTTGTATAACCCATTTACCTTGCGGTATAATAGGTAAAACAAATCAGAAAGGGGTACCTTATGGTTTCCACAAGAGGGCGATACGCCATAAGAGTGATGATAGATCTGGCCGAGAATGACGAAGGCCATTATATCCCATTAAAAGACATTGCCGAAAGACAGGAAATATCAAAAAAATATCTCGAGATAATAGTTAAAGACATGGTGGCCGGAGGCCTCATCGAAGGGGCATCGGGTAAAGGCGGCGGGTACAAGCTGTGCAGAAAGCCCGAGAAATATAACATAGGCGAAGTCATAGAGCTTATGGAAGGCCCTTTATCTTCCGTAGTATGTCTTGCCGATAAGAAATACAAATGCCCGAGAAGAAAATCATGCCAGACTCTTCCGATGTGGGAAGAATATGATGAAATGGTTCACGATTTCTTTTATAACAAAAAATTAAGCGACCTTTTATAGGCCGCTTTTTTAATACTTCTGATTGTCTTTCAATTCTTTATAGAGCGTACAGTAATTATCGTATCTTATCCTGTTGATGTCCCCGTTATCAACGGCTTCCTTTACTCCGCATACGGGCTCCGATATATGGGCACATCCTATGAACTTACAGTTTTCTTCATACTTTGCAAACTCGGGATAATACTCTCCCAGTTCTTCTTTTTCTATTCCCGAAAGCCAAAGGGACGTAAATCCCGGAGTGTCCATTATAAAGGTGTCATCACTTAAGGCAAAAAGCTCGGCATGTCTTGTTGTGTGCTTTCCTCTTTCTATTTTTCTTGATATCTCTCCGGTTTCCATATTGGCCTGGGGATATAGCGCATTTACTATAGTCGATTTGCCGACACCCGAAGGGCCTGCGATGACGGTTGTCTTTCCTTTAAGGACCTTCTTTATATCGTTAAGGCCTTTTTCCATCTTGCCGCTTACAAAGATGACCTTACATCCGCATCCTTCATAAGCATTCTTTAATAAAGTTACATCGTCATCTTCTGCTATGTCGAGCTTGTTAAAGCACACGACCGTCGGAATGTCCTGCTGTTGCATAGAAATAAGAAAGCGGTCAAGCAGATTGTAGTTGGGTGCGGGCTTTGTAATGGCAAAGATGATCATTGCCTGGTCAATATTAGCTGAAGAAGGCCTTATCAGGGCATTTTGACGCTCCAGGATCGATGTGATGTTTCCCGTCTTTTCTTCTTTGCTTATTATTTCTATTTTAACGTTGTCTCCGACCAGAGGCTTAATGCCCTCTTTGCGAAAAACACCCTTGGCCTTGCATTCAACAAGACCAAGGGGTGTATGTACATAATAAAAACCTGCTATCCCTTTGATAATCTTTCCGTTCATCATTCAGCCACAAATGAAACCTGTCGCTTGATCTCCTTAGTTTCGGACTGACCTTCGACAGTTACCGTATTTCCGTCCGCATTGGTAACCACGGAGCTTTCTCCCTGATTTATGTACTGGAAGAGAATGGTTCCGCTTTCAGACTTGATGCCAGTGATGTTCTGCTCCGATATCGGGAACGATGATGTCTGCGTGCTAAGGAGCACTGTTCCGTCATCGGCAGTCATTGTAACGGTAACGGTGGTACCGAGCTTAAAGTTAGGATCTTCCGCTGCCGTAGGTGCCTGTATCGTATCGGTAAACTTGTATGTACTCTGTATGGGTCCGAGGCTGATTGAGATATTTACCTTTGAACCTGCATCAAGATATTCTCCTGCCTGGGGACTCTGTTCACATACAAGGCCCTCATATGCGGGATCTTCGTAATTGACTTCTGTCACGGTTCCGAGCTCAAGACCGTTTTCGGCAAGCACTGCCATTGCAGTCTCTTCGTCCTTTGAAAGAAGATTGGGAACTGCGATCTTGCTGATCTCGGGTCCCTTACTTACAAATATCGAAACGGCTGTTCCCGCAGGGGCCTTCGTACCTGCATCGGGAGACTGCTTGACTATTGAGCCTTCCTGAATATACTGGTCGAACATCTCGGTAGTCTGCGGTACGAATCCCTTGTCGACAAGCATTGCCTTGGCTTCCGCAAGTGTCTTTCCGACGGTATCGGGAACCTCGACTCCGGTCTCACCCGCACTCACCGTGATGATAACGTTCGAGCCTTCCTCAACTTCGGCACCGCCCTCAACGCTCGAGCGCATAACGATACCCTGTGCATATTCGGAACTTTCCTCGTATTCTATCTCGGGAGTAAGTCCCATATCTATGAGCTCTTTTTTGATATCGTCGGCATTCTTTCCGACAACATCAATCATGGTAACAAAGCCTTTTGCGGTCTCCTCTGTTTTGGGATCCTTGTCTTTGTCTTCGGATACATCAAATACTCCGAGGAATCTTGCTATAAGTATCAAAACGATAAGTCCGATAAGAGCAGCCGCCACTACCGCAAGTATGGTGGTTATTTTTTCCATCCTGGGATCAGAGTCCGACTCATCATCGTATCTGTCATCGTAATCGTCATATTGGTCTTCAGGATATTCCTGATAATATCTGTTCTTGTTGTTTCTTGCCTGAGCAGGTCTTGACTTTCTTTGAGCCTGTCCGGTACGGGCGCTTTCCTTCTTGGCAGCTTCCCTTATGACCTCTCTTTCGGTCCTCATAGAAACAGTATCTTCAAGTGATTCGCGCTTTGAAGACTGGCGCTTGATCCTCTGAACGTCCTCGTCATCGACGGTCTTTGTGGCTCCGACTTCATCGGGATCGTCTATTTTTACAAAATCCTCATCGGGATTCATAAGTGCATACTTAAGATCCGCGATAAGTTCTTCCATTGACTGGTATCTTCTGTCGGGAGATTTCTGACAGCACTTTAATACTATCTGCTCAACACTAACGGGGATCTCGGATACGAACTCCCTGGGTGAGGGCATCTCTTCCTGGATATGCTTTATTGCTATTGCAACCGTAGTCTCCCCGTTAAAAGGAACACGGCCCGTTAACATCTCAAAGAAAGTGATACCGAGAGAATAGATATCGGACTTTTCATCCGAATATCCGCCCCTTGCCTGCTCGGGAGATGTATAGTGAACGGAACCCATAACGTTTGACGTGATGGTGTTTGAAGTAGCGGCCTTGGCGATACCGAAGTCCGTAACCTTAACCTTTCCGTCCTTTGAGATGATGATGTTTTGGGGCTTTATGTCCCTGTGGATTATATGGTTCTTGTGAGCAGCTTCGATACCCATGCTCACCTGGATGGCTATGCTTATGGCTTCCTTTACGGAGAGTCTTGCCTTCTTTTCTATATACTTTTTAAGCGTGATGCCCTCAACGAGTTCCATCACGATAAAATGCACGCCTTCTTCCTGTCCGACATCATAGACGTTAACGATGTTCGGATGCATCAATCCAGCTGCCGCCTGGGCTTCTACACGGAATTTGGATACGAAATTCGCATTCTCCGAGAATTCCTGCTTCAAAACCTTAACGGCCACAAATCTGTTCAGTTTATGGTCCTTTGCCTTGTAGACATCGGACATTCCGCCGGTACCGATCTTTTCAAGGATCTCGTACCGTTCGCTGATCATCATTCCGGTTCTTATCATATCTTCACCAAATAGTCAGGTTATATCACAAAATCAAGCAAAATCATCTATCAATATCACGGCGATGTTATCTTTTCCGCCGTTTTCGTTAGCTGCCTTGATGAGTTCGTCGGCTTTTTCTTCCAGCGTGGAACGCTTCTTTATGATCTCAAAGATCTGGTCATCAGAAAGCATATTGGTAAGTCCGTCAGAGCAAAGCAAAACAATATCGCCTTCCTTAAGCTCCTCGGTAAAGAAATCAACCTCGATCGAATCCCTCGCTCCCACAGCTCTTGTGATGATGTTCTTGTCAGGATGGTTCCTTGCAGCCTCGGGGGCGATACCGCCTTTTCTGACCATCTCCTCCACGAGAGAGTGGTCTCTTGTTATCTGTCTTATCGATTCACCGATAACATAGAGCCTGCTGTCACCGACATTTGCTATCTGAAGCTCATGACCGCTTATGGATGCGATAACGATCGTGGTGCCCATACCGTACATATGAATATCTTCCTTGGCCCGCATCCTTATAAGCTCGTTGGCGACTCTTACGGCCTTTCCGATTATCCTGAAAGGCTTTTGCTCCGCTGAGCCCCGTATCTCTCTTACTACGGTATCAACTGCGTACTTTGAAGCAAAGTCTCCGGCGTTATGACCGCCCATACCGTCAGCTACGATATAGAGATTCTCGAGCTTTCCGACGCTTTCGTCCGTAGAAAAGACGTAGTCCTGATTCAGTTGTCTTTTTCTGCCGATATCGGTCTTTGAAAAAGATTTCAAATCCGTCTCCTTTTGAAGTCACATACTTTTAGACACTCAATTAGCGCCTTCGGACTTAACTCTGTTGCGTAACTGTCCGCAAGCGCCGTCTATATCTGACCCCAATTCTCTTCTAATAGTAACATTTATCCCATTTTTTTCAAGTTTATTTTTAAACACATCGATCCTTTCACGCCCCGACCTTACGTAAGAGCGCTCCCTTACGGGATTGACCGGGATCAGGTTTACATGGGCATGAACTGACTTTGCAAGGCGGCACAAACCTTCAGCATCCTCATCGCTGTCGTTATTGCCTCCGGCAAGCGCATATTCAAAACTTATCCTTCTGCCCGTCATGTCAAAATAGCTCTTGCAGGCATCCATAAGTTCGCTTATCGAATACGAATTTGCTACGGGCATGAGCTTTTTCCTTTTTTCATCGGTCACCGCATGAAGCGAAAGGGCCAGCGTTATCTTAAGATCTTCTTTTGCAAGCTTTATTATCCCGGGAACTATACCGCAGGTTGATACCGTAATGTTCCTCCGGGATATGTTAAGGCCGTTTTCATCGCTTATAAGTTTAATAAACCTGACTACTTCATCGTAATTATCAAGCGGCTCTCCCATTCCCATAACTACGATATTTGAGATCCTCTCTCCTGTATCAACGCTTATTGAATAGATCTGGTCTAGTATCTCCGATGCTTTAAGACTCCTTACCAGTCCTCCTAAAGTTGAAGCACAAAAGTTGCATCCCATGCGGCATCCGACCTGACTTGAAACACATACCGTATTGCCGTGTTTATATCTCATAAACACGGATTCTATATGATTCCCGTCGGATAATTCAAAAAGATACTTTCTCGTTCCGTCGGTTTTTGATTCCTGGACAAGTTCCGTCTTTAAGGATGTGTATTCACACTCCTTACTAAGCTTTTCCTTTAACGTCTTGGGAATATTGCTCATCTCATCGAAAGAACGCGCAAGATGAACATGCATCCACTCATAAAGCTGCTTAGATCGAAACGCCGGAAGATCAAGAGACCTTATATATTCAGTTAGTTCGTCTAAATATAAAGATTTGATATCCATCATACTTCAAGGACCGCAATGTAAAACCCGTCACATTTATCTTTGCCCGGGAGATATTGTTTTTCAAAAACTATCTTACGTCCGTATTTTTGGGCAATGTACCTTGCGTTTTCCTCGTTTTCTTTGGGATTCATCGTACATGTGCTGTAGATATATCTTCCGCCGTCTTTGAGGTAACGGATCGTATTATCTATTATCTTCCTTTGGTATTCGGGAAGTGTTTCAAGATCTTCTTTTTTTGTCTTATGCCTTATATCCGCTTTACGGCCCATAACGCCAAGTCCCGAGCAGGGAACATCCGCAAGAACGACATCAAAGCGCTTTTCGTATTCCGGAGCAAATTCCGTCGCATCAAGTACTCTTGTTACAAAAGTATGATCCTTTGAAGGCCTGATGCACCTTTTTGCGTTTTCATCTATCAGGGATACCTTGCGCTCAGAAATATCACAGGCCGTAACGTTGGCTCCCATATCAAACGCATGTATGGCTTTGCCGCCGGGCGCTGCGCATACATCTATCACATCCTCGCCGGGCTTTATCTTTCCTTCTATCGCAACAAACATGGACGCAATATCCTGAATGATAAAATTTCCATCTTCAAACCCCGGTACATTTGCAGGCGATGTTCTTTCCTTAAGATAATACGCATCGTTAAGAACACCGGAAGGAGTCATGAACGAAGTATCTGCTTTATCGCTCCTTATCCTTACGGTGACGGGATGTATCCTGTCCACATCCTCCAAAATGAGCGTGGCGTTTTCTTTTCCATAGCATGAGACAAGATGTTCCTTTATCCATTGAGGAACATCCTCTTTATCCGTCTTTATATTTCTGCTGTTTTTTGAAATGTTACGGAGAACCCCGTTAACGAAACCGCTAAGGCCCGAAAAACCGCGTTTTTTGCTAAGCTTTACCGCCTCATTGCAAACAGCACTTGCAGGTACCTTATCCATATAAAGGATCTGATATGTGCTCATGCGAAGCAACGTCCTTATAAGAGGCTTTTGCTTTACGACTTTTACCTTCGAATAAGAATC
Source organism: Lachnospiraceae bacterium (assembly GCA_024690205.1). GTDB lineage: Bacteria > Bacillota > Clostridia > Lachnospirales > Lachnospiraceae > JAILLW01. The sequence goes on from JAILCX010000004.1 coordinate 11,039, forward strand.
TATCGTGTCATCGATACTTAAGAGTTTTTCAACCGTTCCTTCGGTCACTCTTTTTATGAATGCCTTGCTTTCGGGTGGAAGGTAATCATATTTATCGAGTACTTCTTTTAATACCGTATGGGAAAGACGGCCTTTTTCGTTGATCTCCAAAAGGCAATCCAGTATGATCTCTCTTTCGTTTACGGACATCAAAGTTTTGTCTCCCTGTTAAGTGAATATCCCCTCAGGAAATCACCTGTGCTCATCCTCTTTTTGCCTTCAAGCTGGACTTCGAGTATCTTTAATGCACCGTTTCCTGTCTTTACCGCAAAATAATCTTTGCCCGTATCGTATACCGTTCCGGGCTCGGTGTTTTTATCAAACACATCATAAACGGATGCCTTCCAGATCTTCAGCATCCTGTTATCGATATATGTATAAGCCGAAGGCCACGAGTTAAGCCCTCTTACGTATCTTTCTATCTTTTCGGAATCATCATTCCAGTTGATATGTCCCATTTCCTTGGTTATCTTTGAGGCATAAGTGGCTTTTGATTCATCCTGCTTAACAGGGTTTATCCTGCCCTCTTCTATCAAAGGAAGAAGCTCAGTGATCATTGAAGCGCCAAGTTCCATGAGCCTGTCAAAGAGTGAATCGCCTGTTTCATCGGGAGATATCTTTATCTTCTTTTCGTAAAGGATATCACCTGTATCAAGGCCTTTCGCCATCTGCTGTATGGTCACTCCGGTTTCTTCGTCACCGTTTAATATGGACCACTGGATAGGAGCGGCACCGCGAAGATGAGGAAGTAATGAAGCATGTATGTTAACGCACCCGTATTTAGGCATGTTGAGTATCTCTTCAGAAAGGATCTGTCCGAACGCGCATACGACAAAGATATCCGCTTCATACTCTTTAAGGCTTTTTACGGATTCTTCGGTCCTTATCTTTTCGGGAGTAAGGACATTTATCCCGTATTTAAGGGCGCACTGCTTGACAGGGCTTGATGATACGGCCCCTCCGCGTCCTCTTTGCCTGTCAGGCTGCGTTACGACACATGTAACTTCATGTCCTGCTTTAATAAGTGCCTCAAGGGAGCAGACCGCAAAATCAGGCGTCCCCATAAAAATGATCTTCATCGATCAGTCCTCTTCGTCTTCCTTGCTCTGTTCAAGTATCTGCTGGAGTTCTTCGTTTGTGAGCAAAGGTCCTTCAACCTTCTCAACATAAAGATGTCCGTTTAAGTGGTCGTTTTCGTGAAGGATCGCCCTTGCAAGAAAACCGTCCGCTTCCATCTCAAACTCATTCATGTTTATGTCATGGGCCTTTACCTTCACATGATCGGGACGTGTTACCATTCCGGTCTTTCCCTCAACCGAAAGGCATCCTTCGTAGCCTGTCTGTTCACCCGATGTTTCAAGTATCTCGGGATTGATGAAAAGGATCGGATCTTCACCCGTAACATCAACCACAAATATCCTCTTTAATATTCCCACCTGGGGTGCTGCAAGACCGACACCTTCCGCTTCATACATCGTGTCAAACATATCGCTTATAAGTTCTTTTGTACGCTCCGAAACATCCTTTACGTCCTTGCATACTTTTGTAAGGACCGGATCTCCCATCTGTCTGATATTTCTTATTGCCATGATCTTCCTCCGTTTCTATTGGATCATCTATAATACATCAAATGTTACGTTTTCGTTAATAAGCGGTGCCATATCAAGGAATTCTTCCATCTTAAGCCTTGTGGCGGCAACGCTTTCTTTTGATCTTCCTTTTATGTATATACCGTATCTGAAGCGGTCACTCACCTTTGAAATGACATCGGGAGCAGGACCTATTATCGCCACGTCTTTATCCGCTCTTTTCTTTAATGCCGTCGCAAGACCGAGCGCTCTTCTTTCATCGTCCGATGTAACAAGAACATGCACCATGCATCCTGCTGGCGGATATGAGCAAAGTCTCCTGTATGAGATCTCCTCCTCAAAAAAAGCTTCATAATCCTGGGTTGCGGCATCTATTATACTGTAATGATCGGGCCTGTACGTCTGGATTATGGCAAGGCCCGTTTTTTCACCTCTTCCTGCTCTTCCTATTGCCTGGGCAAGGAGCTGGAAAGTCTTTTCACCCGTTCTGAAATCAGAATCGTTTAAGGAAAGGTCCGCAGCCAAAGCTCCTACCAATGTTACATTCGGAAAATCATGACCTTTAACGATCATCTGCGTTCCTATAAGGATATCGGCCTCGTTGTCCGCAAAGGCGCTCAATATCTTTTCGTAGCTGTCCTTTTCCTGTGTCGTGTCCGCATCCATCCTTAAGACATAGGCTTGCGGGAACATCTTTTTAACGGTCTCTTCAACCTGCTGGGTTCCGACGCGGAAAGCTCTTATATGCTCTGATCCGCACTTTGGACACTTTTTTACATCCCCGGTTTCATATCCGCAGTAATGACATTTTAATCGGCCGTCATTATGCCTTGAAAGCGATACGTCACAATGAGGACACTTTATCACATGGCCGCACATCCTGCAGTTTAAAAAGCCCGAATACCCTCTTTTATTTAAAAAGAGCATAATCTGTTCTTTTTTATCGAGGCGGTCCTTTATCAGTTCGGAAAGCCTTCTGCTTAACATGCTGCGGTTTCCGTTCCGGAGCTCATTCCTCATATCAACGATCTCGGCATCGGGAAGAGTTCCGCCCGTAAGTCTTCTTGTTAGGCGAAGCAAGGTATATTCACCGTTTTTTGCCCCGTAATAGGATTCAAGTGAAGGGGTTGCAGAGCCTAAAACAAGTGTTGCATTCTTTATCCTACAAAGCTCTTCGGCCGTTTCTTTTGTGTGATATCTCGGGTTTTGCTCTGATATATATGTGCTTTCATGTTCCTCATCGATTATTACCATCCCAAGGTTTGGGAACGGAACAAAAAGCGCCGAGCGGGGTCCAATTATGACATCAATGTCACCTTTTTCGGCCCTTAGGCATTGGTCGTATCTTTCACCTGCGGAAAGGGTCGAGTTCATAACGGATACCCTGTCGCCGAATCTTTTATAAAAACGCAAAAGCGTCTGATAGGTTAAGGCTATCTCAGGGATCAGCATGATACACTGCTGTCCTCTTGCAATGGTCTTTTCGATGATGTTAAGATAAACTTCCGTTTTGCCGGAGCCTGTTATTCCGTGTAAAAGATACTTTCCTGTCTTTTCATTTATGGTATCGCATGCATATCTTTGCTCATCCGAAAGCTCCTTTGCCTTATCCCTTTCGGTATCGGGAACAACGGGATTCCTGTAAACGGATTCGCTTTCAATGCTTATGACTCCGTCCTTAAAAAGGGAATTGATCGTCGAAGAAGAAACATTAAGCTTTCCCGTCACAAGCTCGTAAGGAAGAACCTCTTCTTTTACAAGTTCGTTAAGGAGCCTTGCTTTAGCAGGATGCTTTTTCCTTATCGCCTCGGAATATAAAGAAGCCGTTTCTTCACTTGAAAGTTTCCTTATTATCTTTTTCTTTTCTTTAAGCTTAACCGGCTTTTTAACGGGAAGGACCGTCTTTAGGGCCGCTATCATGGTTGAGCCGTAGGTGTCCTTCATCCATGATGCAAGCTTTATATAGTCACTCTGGATCCTGTTAAAGGAATCTGAAAGCGAATCGATGTATTTAAGTCTTTCGGGCTCTATTTCACTTTTGTCACTTATCGAAATGACATAAGAATGCCTTAACGAATTTCCCTTTCCGAAAGGAACGTTTACGCAATCCCCGGGCTTTATGGAGCCTTTGAGTTCTTCGGGGATGATATATTGAAATGTCCTGTCGACTTTTTCGTGCGATATGTCGATTATCACATTAGCGTAATTCATTAAGTATCTCTTTGATGATGACCCTTTCGTCCATGGGGTATTTCACCCCTTTGATCTCCTGATAATCCTCATGTCCTTTTCCCGCAAGGACTATGATATCGTTCTTTTTACCGTTTTCGATCGCGTATCTTATCGCTTCTTTACGGTTTATTATCTCAACATATTTTCCTTTGGTCGGAAGCAGCCCTTCTTTTATATCATTGATTATCGCCTGGGGATCTTCATCCCTGGGGTTATCCGAAGTTATGATCGAAAGATCCGCAAGTCTTCCGGCAACCTCTCCCATTCCGAGCCTTCTGTCCCTTGAGCGGTTTCCTCCGCATCCGAATAAGACGATAAGCCTTTTGGGTTCATATTCCCTTAATGATGTAAGGAGGCTTTCAAGGCTCATCGCATTATGCGCATAGTCGATGAGCATAGTGAAAGAATAAGGCGTTTTGACCATCTCGATCCTTCCTTTAACATGAGCGTTCTTAAGCGATCCGATCATGACATCAACGGGAATGTTAAAGTAATGGCAGATAGATATTGCACAAAGTGCATTATGTGCGCTGAATGCTCCGGGTGTAGGAACAGATACGTGAGCCTTCACATCTCCGAATATGTCAAATTCTATTCCGAGTTCACCGGGTTCTTTAACAAGTTTAAGGTTATCGGCATAGATATCTGCTTCTTTGTTAAAACCGAAAGTCCGTAAGTCACAGGTATGTCCTTTAATGACCTTAAGCAGATTATCATCATCTACGTTTACGATGCCGCATCTGCATTGCTTAAAAAGCCTGCCCTTACACTCAACATAGTCTTCAAATGACTCATGCTCGTTGGGGCCTATATGATCCGGACTTAAGTTTGTAAAGATCCCCAGTTCAAACGTAAAGCCCTGTGTCCTGTGAAGCTTAAGACCCTGGGAAGCTACTTCCATAACGACATGCGTGATCCCGGCATCGAGCATCCTTTTAAAATATCCCTGGAGGACGAATGATTCGGGTGTCGTATTTGAAGCGGGTATATGCTCATCACCTATTATGGTCTCGATGGTACCGACAAGACCGACCTTTAATCCCGAGCTTTCAAGAGCGCTTTTAACAAGGTAGGTTGTCGTAGTCTTTCCCTTGGTGCCGGTTATACCTATAACCTTAAGGGAATCGGCAGGATATCCGTAAAATGCAGCGGAAATAAATGCCATCGCATATCTGCAGTCATCGACTTTAATGATGGTGACACCCTTTTCCCTTGCAAGGTCCATGGCAGTTTCACTTAAGTCTTTTTCAACGACAAGTGCCTTTGCACCGTCTTTTATGACCTGCTCGGCAAATGAATGTGCATCAACCTTAAATCCCGTGATGCAGATAAAAAGACAGTCTTTGGTGATCTTTCTTGAATCGACAACAACTTCCGATACTTTTTCGGACGGTGATCCGAGTATTATGCTGTAATCAATCCGCTCCAGCAATGAGTCTATTCCGTACATAGCTATCCTTTCACTTAATTATCCAAAAAGGCACCGGCTGATCCGGCGCCTTTAAATATTCGTAATGTGCTTTAGTATTCGGGATCGCCTAACTTAAGCGCGCTTTCAAACTCTGATGCCTTACCTTTGTCGATAAGACCGTTTTCAAGCGAGCAGGCATTCGCGGCTGAGATCGCAACACATTTTTTAAGCGTTTCCTCAGGACCGAGCCCGTTTAACTGTGAGATGACAAAAGCTGCAACGGCGCTGTCTCCGGAACCTACCGAATTGACCATGCGTATCGACGGGGCCTGTACGTAAAGGACTTTGGTATCTCTGTCGTCATCATACGCATACAAAATACCTTTGCTTCCCATGGAGACCATGACGTGTTTTACGCCCCACTCCACTATCTGGGCAGCCGATTCGGATACTTCCGAAAGCCCCTGGATCCTCTTGCCCATAATGGACTCAAGCTCCTTCATATTAGGCTTCATCATATAGGGGCGGGCATACATACCCTTTTTCAGGTTCTCGCCCGATGTATCAAGGAGTACCTTCTTCCCCATGTCATTTGCTTTTTCTATCATCCTTACATAGGAAGAAGCATCGACACCCACGGGAGCAGAACCCGAGATAACGACTATCCCGCAATCTTTTATCTCTTCTTCATATGTCACGTAAAAGCTTTCAAGTTCCTTTTTTGGGATCTTCGGACCCGGCTCTAAAAGCTCAGTTATATACCCGTCTTCGGTAATAAGGTTTACCGAAGTTCTGGTATCTCCCGCGATCCTTGTAAAAGCTGCTTTAACACCCATGTCTTTAACGGCGTCTTCAATAAGATCTCCACTGAATCCGCCAAGGAATCCGAGCGCCTTAACATCGACATCATACTGTCTTAATACCTTTGAGACATTTATTCCTTTGCCTCCGGGCATGCTGTGGGAAGAATCCATCCTGTTGACGGTTCCCATGATAAGACGTGATGCTTTTAATGTTTTATCAACTGCCGGATTGAGTGTTACGGTAGCAACCATTTTACTCCTTATTCTTTATCTGACTTCTTTGCTATCTTACGCATTACCATATAGAATGCGGATGCAAGACAGATCGATGAATATGTACCGCAAAGGATACCAACCATCAAAGGAAGTGCAAATTCCTTGATAGATGAAACACCAAGAACGTAAAGTGCGGCAACCATGATGAATGTTGTAAGAGAAGTAAATACCGATCTTGAAAGGGTCTGTGTGATCGATCTGTTAACAACATCCTCTAGATGGTCCTTGTTAGCCATAGCGGCTTTGTTCTCTCTTATTCTGTCAAAAATAACGATGGTCGCATTGATCGAATAACCGACTATCGTAAGCATACAAGCGATGAACGTGCTTCCGACCGATACTCTTGCGATGGCATAGAAAGCCAGAACAACAAGTACGTCGTGAATAAGTGCCATAACCGATGAACAACCGAATCTGACATCCTTGAATCTGATCCAGATATAAAGGAGCATGAATACGGAAGCAACTACAACTGCGATGATGGCATCACGCTTCATTTCGCCGGAGATCGTTGAGCTTATGGTCTCCGAGCTCTTTATTGAAGCACCAAACTGTGAAGACATATCGTTCTTTAATTTTGCTGCCTCATCATTTGTAAGTGATCTGGTCTTAAATATGACATCGTTTGTTCCGTCTATCTTCTGCGTCATAACATTACCGTCATTTGTGATCTGTTCGATAACCGGAACAACATCAGAATCGATCTGGGCAAGCGTCATATCACTCTGGAATGTAACTTCGGTAGAAGTTCCGCCTACGAAATCGAGGCTGTAGTTAAGGATGTTCTCACCCTTGCCTGAGTGAACACCCATGAATATGAACCCTGCAACGATGACCGCAGCAGAAAGAACGAAGAACAGATTCTTCTTTGAAAGGAAGTCAATCTGACGAGCTTCCTTAGCTACACCGTAAAGCTTTTCAGACTTTAATCCGAGTGCAAAGAATGACTTCATTATGAGCTTTGTTATGAACAATGCGGTGAACATTGAAATAACGATACCCAAAGCAAGTGTAGCCGCAAATCCCTTTATGGTTCCTGTTCCGAGAACTCCCAGAACGGCTGCTGCTATAAGGGTTGTGATATTACCGTCGAGGATGGCTGAGAGAGCCTTTTTGAATCCGACATCGATAGCCGAATCAACTGTCTTTCCTTTTCCGATCTCTTCTCTGATTCTCGCGAATATGATAACGTTCGCATCGACCGCCATACCGATCGAGAGGATGATACCTGCTATACCGGGAAGCGTAAGAGTTATCTGGAACGCATCGAGCAATATGATCACAAGTTCACAGTACAAAGCAAGCGCAAGGCTGGCTGCTATACCTGAGATCCTGTAAACGATTATCATGAATATAACGATGATGACGAAACCGATGAGTGCGGCCTTAAGTGATGTTGAAATAGCTTCGGTTCCGAGCTGTGCCCCGACAACCTTTGAGTGAAGCTGTTCAAGTTCGAGTTTAAGTCCACCGATCCTTATGGTTGAAGCAAGTTTGTTTGCTTCATCATATGTAAACGTTCCCGAGATCTGTGCCTGTCCGTCAGTGATAACTGCTTTTACGTTGGGAGCAGAAACAATCTCTCCGTCATAGTAGATCGCGATGCTCTCGCCTGCGGCATATGCCTTGCTCGTTGCATCGGCGAACTTCTTTGTTCCTTCGTCAGTCATTGATAAAGAAACGATGAACTCGTTGTTCTTTGTCATGCTGTTCTGAACGGAACCTGCTTCAGCGGATTTAACATCCGTTCCGCTCAATACCACATCTCCACCTTCAACTATCGCATTGATATCTTTAAGAAGGATGTACATCATCTGACCGTTATCATCCAATGCGTAAGTATAGTTAGGATAACCTTGAGCATCATTCTGTCTTATAAAGTATAAAGAACCGGGCTTTCCAAGATCGTTAAGGATGGTCTCTGCATCCGAAACTCCGGGGATCTCAATGTTGATCCTGTCCGTTCCTTCCTGATATACCACAGACTCTGTAGAGTAGTTCTGTACTCTTTGCTGGAGCTTGTATATCGTATCCGACATATCCTCTGCGCTGGGATTGCCTTCACCCACAACCTGATATGTGATGGAAACGCCTCCCTCCAGGTCAAGGCCAAGAGGAATATCCTTAGCCGCTCCGTCATTGCCCGTAAATCCTGTCGAAGCCGTAATGCCAAACACGGCAATAACAGCGAACAGTAGGATCAGGCTGATAATGGATGTACTTTTTTTCATCGTGTTTCACCTCAAAAAAATTCTTTTTATACTGAAAATACAGCGAATGATATTATAGCATACCGAATCAAAGAATTAAAGAGAATTATCTTCCTTTGCTCCGGGCAGTGTCATGATCACTTTCTGTATACGATTCTGGGAAACTCCCGATACCTGAAGAATGATCCCATCCTCCAAAGTAACCGTTGTTCCATCCTCGGGCAAAGTGTCCTCAAGGCGTTCTATAACAAGGCCTCCTATCGAATCGTAATCTTCGGAACTAAGCTCGGTCCCCAGCTCATTGTTGATATCGTCAAGCTTTACGCTTCCTTCTATAAGGTATGTATCCTCTTCCATCTTCTGGATGAGGTTTTCTTCATCTTCATCATACTCATCACGGATCTCGCCGACTATCTCCTCAAGGAGATCCTCAAGCGTTACCATTCCGACGCATGAACCATACTCATTAAGTACGAATGCCATGTTGTCATGGCTTGCCCTCATCTCCTGCAAAAGATCCGATGTCATCTTGTGCTCAAGCGTAAAGAAGGGCTTTCTTAAGAGCTTTTCAACATTGAAATCATCCGGCTCTTCTACGCTCTTTAAGATGAAGTCCTTGATATTTATAAGGCCGATGATGTTGTCCTTTTCGTCTTCGTACACGGGAAGACGGGTATACATATGTTTTTTGAAAAGGTCCATGACCTCATCAAGTGTTGCATCCTTTGAGATTGTGACCATATCGACTCTCGGGATCATGATGTCCTTGGCCTCGGCATCACCGAAGTCAAACACGTTTATGATCATTTCCTTTTCTTCGGCCTCGATCTCTCCGTCCTCATGCGAAACATCGACATATGTACGAAGCTCGTTTTCGGTAATGGGCTTTGAAGCATTGGGATTGATCCTTAATATGAACATGATCCCTCTTGCGATAAGGTCTATCACGAAGATGAGCGGCGTCATAACTATCATAAGGAAGCTTATGATCCCCGCAATCGAAAGCGCGAATTTTTCGGCCTTTGCCGCAGAAAGGTTCTTCGGAACGATCTCCGCAAAGATAAGAACCGTAACCGTAAGTACACCTGTCGCTATTCCGACAGGGATATTTATGCTCATAGCAAATGTGGTGGCAAGCGCTGATGCCGAAAGATTGACTATGTTATTTCCGACAAGGATCGTACTTAACATCTTTCCGTATTTTTCAAGCACGCGAAGTGCCGTCCTTGCACGCCTGTTACCGTCATCGGCAAGTGTCTTTAACGTGACCCTGTTAACGGTAGTCAGCGCCGTCTCCGACGAAGAAAAGAACGCGGAGAGGATTATGAGAATGATTATTATTATCAATCGGGTTATACTATCTGGATCCAAGTAATGTTTTCTTCCTTTCTGTCATTTCATCTATCTTGTTTATGTAAAGATCTATATCCTTAACATTGTCGCATCTTTCGATCCGCCCGTCACCAAAGACTCTCTTTGTTACGGTTCCCGCACCAAGTGCTATTATTGACTGGACTTCTTCCATGATAAGGATGTTATATATTCCTTCTTTGCCTTCTTGGGCAAATCCGACGTTTTCAAGATTGCCGGACATGTTCTTCTGGCGGTAAAGGTAGTATGGATTCATTCCCATTCTTGCGGCTCCGTCAGATGCGATCTTCATTATCTCATCGGAATTATAAAGATCTTTTAAGCCGCTCTCACGCACCTTTTCGGCAAGAAGCGATGCTCTTTTTATTGCAAGGGAATGTACCGTGAGACTGTCGGGCTTTAGTTTTTCTATCTCGTTTGTCGTATAGGATACTTCTTCTCTTCCTTCACCCGGAAGCCCAAGTATTATATCCATATTGATATTTGAAAATCCCTCATCCCTTGCCATAAGGAATGTATCTTTTACGGATTCCACACTGTGTGCTCTTCCTATGGTATCAAGTGTCTTTTGGTTCATCGACTGGGGATTTACGGATATCCTTGATACCTTATGGTCTTTAAGAACCCTAAGCTTTGGTATCGTAATGCTGTCAGGCCTTCCGGCTTCAACTGTAAGCTCTTTTATGTCCGAAAGGTCAAAGCGCTCATCTATCTTTTTTAAAAGGCGGTCAAGTCTTTTATCATCAAGCGCCGTCGGTGTTCCGCCTCCTATATATACCGTATCGGGTGCACGACCGTTCATGAGGTCCGAGACGTAATCTATTTCTTTAAACAAAGCTTCAAGATATGGATCCACTTTGTTCTGGCACTTTTCTATAGGATAGGAAGCGAACGAGCAGTAAAGGCATCTGGTCGGGCAAAAAGGAATACCGACATAAAGGCTGTAGCCGTTTTGGTGGTCTATGCTGCTTAATATCCTTTTTTCCCTTTTTGCTATATCAAGGGAAAGTTTAAGCTTTTCATCACCGACAAGGTAAACTTCCTTCATGTACTCGGATATCTCTTCATCCGAAGCATCATCTAAAAGCATCATCGGGATCTTTACCGGTCTTATCCCCGTAAGGGTTCCCCATGGAAGAGTCCTTCCCGTATGCTCCGAAATGCCTGAATATATGAGTCTTTTAACAAGGTTTTTTAGCACACCCCGTTCAAGGTCTTTGGATATGGGGATCTTTAATCCTTTTGACTCCTTATCTATTATGGTAAGGAATACCATATCTTCGTTAAACTCGATATTTACATCCGGAAAGCCTTCCGATGAACTGACATCTTTGGCATCCTCAGGCCGCAACAGCCTGACTTCACATTCGGGGAAAAACGCCTTGACAAGAGAATGGATATCGTAATCAAAACTTTGATCGTTCGTGGTTACTATAAGAGTGTCCATATTTACAGGAAAGGATTGTACTCCTTTTCATAAGCGATAGTTGTGGGGCCGCCGTGTCCGGGATAAACCTTTGTATCCGCAGGGAGTGTAAGGAGCTTTTCTTTTATACTCCGAACCAGTGTGCCCATAGATCCCGTGGGAAGGTCACTCCTTCCTACAGATTCGCAAAAAAGTGTATCTCCCGCGATAAGAAAACCTGCTTCCGCTATATAAAAGCAGCATCCTCCCTCTGTATGACCGGGAGTCTTTATCATCTTTATCTCAATGCCGCAAAGGTTTACGGTCTCACCGTCTTTAAGATAGTGATCGGCTTCGATACTGCAGGGTCTTCCGCATGAGGCTGAACAGTTAAGGCGTGTATCCTTTAACAATGCTCTTTCATCCTCAGATGCATAGACAGGGATGTCAGCATTTTTCTTAATACCTTCGATGCCCCAGATGTGATCAAAATGTCCGTGCGTCAGCATGATCGCTTTGGGACAAAGATCGTTTTGGGCAAGCTTATCATAAAGATATTCTCCCTTGTCCGCAGGATCAAAAACAACCGCATCCTTACTTCCTTCACGGTAGATAAAATATGTATTTGTCTCACACATTCCGAGTGTGATCTTTCCTATCTTGATATCGGGCATATGGCCTCCTTAGCCTGTAGTCCTTGCTACTTCTATAACGCTTTCAACTCCCTGGATCTTGTCTATCATCCTCTGAAGTTCATGAGTGTTCACAACCTGGAATGACATAAGGAATGAAGCGATCCCTGATTTTGAAACCCTGCTGTTAAGGGAAAGGATATCGATATCTCTTTCGGAGAATGCCTTTGTTATGTCAACCAAAAGTCCCGACCTGTTGTTCGCGATTATCTGTATCTCTGCTATGTATTTTTCATCATTTGCCACATTAGCGGAATCATCCCATTCAGCTTCGATGATCCTGCTCCGCTCCGTCTCGGGAAGCGCAAGAATATTAACGCAATCCGTCCTGTGGATCGAGATACCTCTTCCTCTTGTAACAAATCCTATGATCTCATCACCCGGTATGGGTGCACAGCATTTTGAGAATCTTACCGCCAGGTCGTGAAGTCCCTTAACGACTATTCCGGACCTTGACTTCATATGCTGGTTTACACGTTCCGAGTTGCCGGACATTTCTTTAAGGATGTCATCGTCTGTGACATCATTCTTGTGATCCTTTTCATAAAGCTCGAGCATCCTGTTGATGATCTGGCCTTCTTTTAATCCTCCGTGTCCGACAGCGGCCAAAACTGCATCCCAGTTTTGGAATCCGTATTTTCTTTGTATCTCCTCTTTATAGGGAGCTATCTCATTGGGATCTATAGCCTTGGTCTTCAGATAGTTCTGAAGCATATCACGGCCTTTAACTATGTTATCTTCCTTAAATTCGTTCTTGAACCACTGGTTGATCTTGTTGCGGGCCTGAGAAGACTTGACCATTGAAAGCCAGTCACGGGAAGGTCCCTTTGAGTTCTGGCTCGTCATTATCTCTATACGGTCACCGTTTTTGATCTCATAATCAATCGTCACGAGTTTTCCGTTAACACGCGCACCTATCATCTTGTTGCCGACAGCCGAATGGATACTGTAGGCAAAATCGATGGGTGTCGATCCGGCTGGCAGGTTCTTTACTTCTCCGGTCGGAGTAAAGCAGTAAACGCTGTCTGCAAACAGATCAAGGTCAGACTTTAAAAGGTCAAGGAACTCCCTGTTATCCGCCATGTCCTGCTGCCACTCGAGGATTTGGCGAAGCCATGAAAGCTTTTCTTCTTCCGCATCCGATGCTACCTTTCCGTCTGCAGCGGTCTTGTATTTCCAGTGTGCGGCGATACCGTACTCTGCCGCCTTGTGCATCTCGTAGGTTCTTATCTGTATCTCAAAAGGCTGGCCTGAGCTACCGATCAGCGTCGTATGGAGCGACTGGTACATATTGGGCTTTGGCATTGCGATATAATCCTTGAAACGTCCCGGGATTGGCTTATAGATCTCATGTATCACACCAAGAGCCGCATAACAGTCCTTGACCGAATCAACGATGATCCTGACCGCAAAAAGATCATATATCTGATCGATGGTCTTGTTTTGGTTGACCATCTTTTTGTAGATACTGTAAAAGTGCTTTACTCGTCCGTCTATATGGGCCTTTATTCCGGCATGGCTTATGTGCTCCGATACTTCATCGACTATGGCCTGGATATACTGCTCACGCTCAGATTTTCTCTGTGCTATCTTTTCAGCAAGGTCATAGTATGCATCGGGCTCAAGATATTTAAATGAAAGGTCCTCAAGCTCTACCTTGACTTTGGATATACCGAGCCTTGATGCGATCGGTGAATAGATCTCGATCGTTTCCCTTGCAATCCTCTGCTGGGCTTCGGGCTTTTGGTATTTAAGCGTTCTCATGTTGTGAAGACGGTCTGCCAGCTTTATTAGGATAACTCTTATATCCTTTGCCATGGCAAGGAACATCTTTCTGAGGTTCTCGGCCTGCATTTCAAGCCTGTCGGGAGTCTTTGTCCCGTCATCACCCATAAACTGCAGTTTCTGCAATTTGGTGACTCCGTCAACCAAAAGAGCAACATCATTTCCGAACTGCTCCGCAATCTGCTCGTAGGTGTAAATGGTATCTTCAACAACATCATGCAGCAATCCGGCTGCGATCGTTTCCTTATCCATTTCAAGATCTGCAAGGATTATCGCAACACAAAGAGGATGAATGATATAAGGTTCACCCGATTTTCTTTTTTGATCAAAGTGGGCTCTGTATGCTACCTGATACGCCCTCTCGATAAGGCTAAGGTCACCTGACGGGTGATATCTGCGCACACGCGAAAGAAGGTCCCTGTATAACTGCTCGGGACTTTGGAATTCTTCGATATTATCGATTCTTCCGTAGTCAAATACTACTTCTTTCTTTGTGTCCATGAAAATCTATTCCTTTAATCCGGTCACGGAATATACCATGATCTTATTGCTCTTTCCTTTAAGCGGGATCTCGCCGACTTCGGATGCTTCGATCCTGTCTTTTATCTCCTCATAAACATATTCGCTTATAAGGATCTGTCCGGCCTTTGCATTGCTTTCAAGTCTTGCGGATGTATTTACCGTATCTCCTATGGCGGTATAGTCCATCCTGTAGTCGGATCCTATGTTTCCGACAACGGCTTCACCGAAGTTGACTCCGACACCGAAGTTTACATCTTTGCCGTATTCTTCCTTGAGCCTGACTCCGAGAGTCTTTCCGCCCTCACATATATCAAGCGCCGAAGCAACAGCCTTAAATACATAATCATCAAGGTCAAAAGGAGCATTAAAAACAGCCATTGCGGCATCGCCTATGAACTTGTCTATTGTTCCTCCGTGCCTGAAGATACAATCGGTAACAAGTTTAAGATATTCATTCAAAATACCAACAACCTGCTCCGGATTAAGAGACTCTGACAAAGGGGTAAAGCCTCTTATATCAACGAAAAGCACAGCGATGTTTCTTTTTTCCCCGCCGAGTTTGATTTCAAAATCCCCGCTCTTTTGAAGGCTTTCGACAACTTCAGGGGCAACATATTTCTTAAATACATCAAGCGTATGTCTGCGCTTTATCTTCTCAACGAAATACTTTAATACTATAAATACCGCATCGGCGATAAGGAGGAATATCCATATGTAAATGCATGGTATGTATGTGCCGCCTCCCGCAAGTATCCTTCCGAGTATGAGCCAGATTGCTCCGACAACGACAGATGAAACAAGTACGACGGGGAGCTTGTTCTTCCTTGCAAAAAGCAAATATCCAAAGGATAAAACAAATACTGTGAGAAAAAGCACAAGGTTGTTTATATCAACAGCTGTCTTGTTTTCAAGGTATGCCTGGATGAGGTTAGCGTGTGTCTCAGCGCCGTACATACTCTTTCCGCGGTCTATCGCGGGCAGATAAGCATCCTGCATTCCGGGAGCATATGCACCTACCAAAACTATTGCGTCTTTAAAGGCCTCGGGCGGAACTTTGCCGTCTAATACATCCTTAAATGAAACATGAGAATACTCTCCTGTTTTTCCCGAGTAGTAGAATCGGAACTGGCCGCTCTTATTCTCCTTGGGTATGAGGGCTGTCCTTCCCGTATTGTCACAGTACAGTTTATATATTTCGTAAGCAAAGGAATTTATCGAATCATATCCCAGTTCTTTAGCCTTTACGACCTCATCCGGGATCGCTTTGTTAGTCTGGGAAAATCTTACATACCCGTCCTTTGCGATAAGTGCATTTACAAATCCGGTCTTTGAAACTTCCGAAAGTTCATCATACGGGATCTCCAGATCCTCTATATGATCCGTATCGTAATATGCCTTTCCGGATACATCAAATACCACATCCCCGCGGTATACGATATTTGATCCGAATACGATATTTCCGTTTGCTTTTGATACGGCTTTTATAAGATCCTTATCGGCTTCGCCGGTCTTATCGACAAAAAGGAAATCCACGCCGGTAACGGCAGGAGCTTTCTCGGGATCTGCATATAAAAGGTCAATGAGTTCGGCGGTCTTTTGTCTTGACCACGTCGTAAAATTCCCGTATTCTGAAAGAGTTTCTTCATCAACTCCTATGATGATGATACCGCTGTCGGGTCCGGTAAGATCCGTGTAAAGCGGATCGGTAATGAACGAATCAAGCGCATACCACGGATCAAGTACGGTAATAAGCGCCGTCACAAGCGCCGCTGCCGCTATCAGTATGCATTTGAACCCGATGCTTTTCTTCATTTCCCACTCACCATAAATTAATTCTTAATTATATCACGTTTTTAACTGTTTTTCACCACAAATCACGGGTTCATTGGTGGGTTCATTGGTGGGTTCATTGGGGACGGTTCTCTCTGACTTCAAAAAAGGACTCCGGAATTCCGGAGTCCTTAATGATTGCTTTAAAAACGGTTTAGTACATACCGCCCATTCCGCCGCCTGCAGGCATCGGAGGTGTGTCCTCTTTGATAGAAGCAACAACTGCTTCCGTTGTAAGGAGTGTAGAAGCAACTGATGTTGCATTCTGAAGAGCAGAACGTGTAACCTTTGCAGGATCGAGAATGCCGGCCTTAACCATGTCAACATACTCATCCTTAAGCGCATCGTATCCTACGCCAACCTCGGACTCACGAACCTTGTTAACGATAACTGATCCGTCAAGTCCTGCGTTTGTAGCGATGTAGAACAGAGGTGCCTCAAGAGCCTTAAGCACGATCTGTGCTCCAGTCTTTTCATCTCCCTCAAGAGAATCGGCAAGCTTTGCAACTTCCTTGGAAGCGTGGATGTAAGCGGAACCTCCTCCGCAAACGATACCTTCTTCAACTGCTGCCTTCGTAGCTGCAAGTGCATCTTCAAGACGAAGCTTAGCTTCTTTCATTTCTGTCTCTGTAGCTGCACCGACTCTTATTACTGCAACTCCGCCTGAAAGCTTTGCAAGTCTTTCCTGGAGCTTTTCTTTATCGAAGTCTGATGTTGTTGTCTCGATCTGTGACTTGATCTGTGCGATACGTCCGCTTATGGCATCCTTATTTCCTTCACCGTCAACTATGATCGTGTTCTCTTTCTGAACCTTAACTGACTTAGCCTTACCAAGCTGATCGATGGTTGTATCCTTAAGCTCAAGACCAAGGTCGGAACTTATTACGGTACCGCCTGTCAAAATAGCTATATCTTCAAGCATAGCCTTACGTCTGTCACCGTATCCGGGAGCCTTGACTGCGACAACGTTGAATGTTCCGCGGAGCTTGTTAACGATAAGAGTTGTAAGAGCTTCACCTTCAACATCTTCTGCTACGATAAGGAGTTTTGATCCTGACTGAACTATCTGCTCAAGTAAAGGAAGTATATCCTGGATATTGCTTATCTTCTTATCTGTAATAAGGATGTAAGGGTTATCAAGAACAGCTTCCATCTTTTCCATATCTGTTGCCATGTAAGCTGAGATATAACCTCTGTCAAACTGCATACCTTCTACAAGGTCAAGCTCTGTAAGCATTGTCTTTGACTCTTCGATTGTGATAACGCCGTCCTTTGAGACCTTGTCCATTGCATCGGCAACAAGCTGACCTACTTCATCATCGCCTGCAGAGATAGCTGCAACTCTTGCGATGTGATCTTTTCCGTTAACTGGAGCTGAAAGCTTTTTGATGTTTTCAACTGCACATTCGGTAGCCTTCTTCATACCTTTACGAAGGATTATCGGGTTAGCTCCTGCTGCGAGGTTCTTTATTCCGTTTCCGATCATAGCCTGTGCAAGAACCGTTGCTGTAGTTGTTCCGTCACCTGCTACATCGTTTGTCTTTGTCGCTACTTCTTTAACGAGCTGTGCACCCATGTTCTCGAATGCATCCTCAAGCTCTATTTCCTTGGCGATCGTAACACCGTCGTTTGTTATAAGGGGAGCGCCGTAGCTTTTGTCAAGAACTACGTTTCTTCCTTTGGGTCCCAATGTTACCCTTACAGTGTCGGCGAGTTTGTTAACGCCGGCTTCCAATGCTACACGTGCCTCAGCACCGTATTTTAAATCCTTTGCCATTTCGATCCATCTCCTTTTGATTACTTAACTATAGCAAGAACGTCACTCTGACGTACTATTATGTACTCTTCTCCATCGAGCTTTACATCGGTTCCTGCATATTTAGAATAGATAACCTGGTCACCGACCTTAACCTGCATTGACACTTCCTTGCCGTCTACCATTCCGCCGGGGCCTACAGCAACTACTTCTGCCTGCTGTGGCTTTTCCTGACTCTGACTGGTAAGGATGATACCTGATTTTGTCGTCTCTTCTGCTTCAAGCTGCTTTAAAACAACTCTGTCGCCTAAAGGTGCTAACTTCATTATTCCTGCCTCCTTTTATATATGGCTCCGATACGAAGCCTAAATCCTTATTATCTGTTAGCACTCTTAATCTATGAGTGCTAACCTCACAAAGGGTATATTAGCACTATGCCCTTTCCTTTGCAATACACTTTATATTTTTTTAATAAATGGAATCAGTCTGCAATCTTCAAACCGTGTTCAAGACGTTTTGTGTACTCGGGAGTGTTCTTCATTTCATACTTGCGTGCGAACATTTCGTACTCTGCATCAGACATAATATCTTCGATCTTTTGCTCAATATTTGTTTTGTATGCAATGCCTGCTGCCACAGAGGGCGCAAGAACGCTGTCCTCATAGTCATTGCAGCGTGAAACAACACTCTCTACATACTTTTCGGCTTCGCCTTCCAAAGCCATGGGGATAAGAACCCCGAAGATATCTCCGTCCATCCTTCCGATGACGAAGTAAGGCTTTGCTTCACTTTCTATGATACCGGCGATGATCTTTATAAGTCTGTCAGACTCATCATCCCCGAAATTGTCGTTTACGAATTTCCAGCTGTTTATATTAAAGTTGATTATGGCAACGGGCAGCACTTCAGAACGATCTATGGTTGCGATCCTCTTTTCAAAATAGTCTGCGTTAAAAAGACCTGTAAGCTCATCCCTTTGTGAATTGCTGTGCAATGCCGCTTTACGCTCATCAACAAAGCGCATGATCTCCGATGGCGTCATTTCCCCTTCGATCTCATATCTTGGATTGTTCTTTCCTTTTTCACAAACCTTAATACTGACCGAAAAAGTTTCATCCTCGATCTCCATGCATTTTTTCAGTTCATCAAGCTGGTATGTATCACACAGCGAAAACTTTTTTTCCAAAGCCATAATCACCCCGTTAGATCACGTAATACCACTCATCACCCTGTCGGATCTCTTCGCTCTTTAGCTCGTTTGCATCATTCTTGTATTCCATCTCCAGGTTCTTCATGCTGACTCTGGTGTCGGCATCTATCGAACATGTGATGAACGTGTTACCGCCTATTACCGTATTTTCACCGATAACGGTATCGCCTCCCAGGATGGAAGCGTTCGCATATATGGTAACGTTGTCGCAAATGGTAGGATGTCTCTTTTTGCCTGAGAGTTTCTGTCCTCCCCTTGTCGATAATGCTCCTATAGTAACACCCTGATATATCTTTACGTTTTTTCCTATGACTGCCGTTTCACCGATAACTATACCCGTACCGTGGTCGATAAAGAAATACTTTCCGATCGTTGCACCGGGATGGATATCTATACCTGTCTGCGAGTGTGCATATTCGGTCATAAGTCTCGGAAGGACCGGAACTTTTTCCTTATATAATTCATGCGCAAGTCTGTAGACGGTTATCGCATAAAGGCCAGGATAGGCAAGTATTATCTCTTCAAGTGAGCCTGCTGCCGGATCACCGTCAAATGTGGCAAGAAGATCTGTTTCAATATAATCGCGGACCTCGGGAAGCCTTTCAAAAAAGTTCTTGCAGATCCTGTAGCTTTCCTTTTTAAGATCTTCATCCGACATGTTTGCCGTATCATCCCTGAAGCCCAAAGCCAGCGTGACCTGCTTGTTAAGATGATAAAAAGCATCCTCTATCGTTACGGCAAAGCTCGTCTTGGGATTAAAGATCTTGTGTGAACGGTCCCTGAAAAAACCTGGATATACGATCCTGAAAAAGCTCGATACAAGTTCCTGAACTTCCTCTTTATCAGGTTTGCTAAAGAGGTCTATCTCATCGATATTCTTTTTCCCGTCATAATCATCAAGTAGTTTTTTTACGATCGAATCGGTTTCTTCCCGGTTAACTATCTCTTTCATCTTTTCCTCTTAAGATATATCTTAACGTCGTCCTTTTGATTTTCACATTTATAGTGAAGTGTGTCAAATGGTTATTTATCAGCCATAATGATCCCGCCTCCGATCACGCAATCATCCTCATCGTACAAAACGGCTGACTGCCCGGGAGCTGCCGCTCTTACGGGTTTTTCAAACTCGATCACCATTGTATCTTCGTCCCTTAAGTAGGCTTCGGCACTTTGAGCCTTATGATGATAACGTACCTTCGCGCGGCATTTTATCTTTTCGTTTATCGAAGGCTTTGGGATACTCATAAAGTTTACATCAGTGCAGGTTATCACATCCGAATAGATGGAATCCTCATCCCCTATGACTATCTCATTCCTTGATACATCTATTTTTTTTATGTATGCCGGGTAACCCAAAGGAAGTCCCAGTCCTTTACGCTGACCCACCGTATAGCGGATTATTCCCTTATGGCGCCCGAGTATATTGCCTTCTTCGTCTACAAAGTTCCCTTCTCCCAAAAGACCGTCCGGAGCATTTTCTTCTATAAACTCGGCATAATGACCTTCAGTTACAAAACAGATTTCCTGCGAATCCTTTTTTTCGGATACGCTAAGGCCTTCATCTCTTGCGATCTGCCTTACCTCATCCTTCGAAAGATCTCCGAGGGGCATCAGTGTTTTTTCAAGCTGCTCCTGGCTTAAGCGGTAAAGCATATACGTCTGGTCCTTATTATCATGCATGGCTTTTTGGACCGTGTATCTGCCGTTATCCTTCTTAACTATGTAGGCATAATGGCCGGTTGCAACAAAGTCCGCCTTCATGACCTTCGCGTTATAAAGCATCCCCTCCCATTTAACGTAACGGTTACATCCGACGCACGGATTAGGGGTAAGGCCCTTAACGTAATCCTCCACAAAAGGATCCGTTACCTTGCACTTAAAATCATTTATGCAATTGAACACATGAAAAGGTATGCCTATCTTTCTGGCAATGATCCTGGCGTCCTCTATCTCACAGCAGCGGCTTTCGGTTCCGTCGGAAGACTCCCATGTCCGCAGTGTAAGGCCGGTGACATCATATCCCTGCCTTTTTAAAAGGAGCGCTGCAACCGCACTGTCAACGCCCCCCGACATACCAACTATTACTTTTGGCATTTATCTAATCCGTTTGACCTGATCCTTTATCAGACATCAAGTATCTCAGATGCTTCTTTGATCAGTTTTATTATAGGAAGATGCTGGGGACAAACCCTCTCGCACTGTCCGCATGCAACACACGCTGATGCTCTTCCGCTTCTTTGTACCAGCCCATTATAAAAGTTTTTTGACCTCCAGTCATCAGGATATCTTCTTAAAGTGTTTACGGTCCTGAAAACATCGGGAATGCTTATCTTCATCGGGCATCCGTCACAGCAGTATTTGCAGGCCGTGCATCCTATCTGGGGTATCTCAAGGATCTTGTCCGTAACTTCATTGACAACTTTAAACTCGTCTTCGGATAAGGGTTCAAAATTTTTGAAGGTTCCGATATTATCGTTCATCTGTTCTTCGTTTGACATTCCCGAAAGAATGGTCATGACTCCGGGAAGTGATCCGACAAAACGAAGTGCCCATGAAGCGATAGACTTTTCAGGTCTTACAGCCTTAAACATTCCTTCTATCTCTGGCGTAAATCCCGCAAGCATTCCACCCCTCACGGGTTCCATTACGATTATGGGTATATTGCGTTCATGAAGGATATCGTAAAGTTCCTGTGAGCGTACAACGGGATTGGTCCTGTCAAGATAATTTAGCTGTATCTGTACAAACTCAATCTCCGGATGATCATCAAGGATCTTCGTTAAAAGCTCGGGACTTCCGTGGAAAGAAAATCCGAAGTGCTTTATCTTTCCTTCTTCCTTACGCTTCATGCACCAGTTGAAGCAATCGTATTTTACGTATACGTCGTAGTTGTTTCCTTCTTCGATCGAATGAAGAAGATAAAAATCGAAATAATCGACCCCTGCTCTTTCAAGCTGTTCATTGAATATTCTTTCTACATCGCTTTCCTTTTTGATCTCCCAGGCGGGGAGTTTGGTAGCGATCATAAAGCTTTCTCTGGGATACCTTTTTACAAGAGCTTCTCTTGCCGCAACCTCCGAATTTCCGCCATGATAAACATATGCGGTGTCGAAATAATTCATGCCTGCATCCATGTATTTATCGACCATACGGCATACATGCTCATGATCGATAACTCCCTCATTTTCGGGAAGACGCATAAGTCCGAATCCAAGTTTAGGCATGGTATTAAGATCAATGCTCATAACTAACTCCTTTCCCTGATCACATTCCTTTACACTTTTTAATTTCCTATAAGCTTTAATACTTCATCTATGGAAATGTTCTTTTCCCTTGCGATCCTTGCAAGGTCTTCATATTCGATCTTTTCTTTAACGACACCGTAGCCCTCTGATCTTTTAACACGCACCTCTCCAAAAGGAGTTTCTTTTTTGCTGACATTCCTTTGTAAGGTATAGCGGCGGCTTATGTTTTCTCTTATGCCCAGAGTGCTCGTATGTTCAAATATGAGCGATATCATTCTGTCCTTTAAAGAGCTGTCGCACATAACGGAAAGAAGTATGCCCTGTCTTGATTTTTTCATTCCGACCGGAATGGTATAAACATCAAGTGCTCCCTCTTCAAAAAACCTCTCTGTTGCAAACGCTATCTTTTCAGGAGTCATATCATCGATATTGCAGGATAACTCGGTCACGGTTTCATTATTTCCGGATGTGCTCCCAAGAAAAGCTCTTATACAGTTTGCCAGTTCAAAGTCCTTTTTCCCCATCCCGTAACCGATCTTGTCGGTCGTCATGACGGGCATGCTTTCAAAGGATTTCGCAAAATGCTTTAAAAGGGCGGCTCCTGTCGGAGTACAAAGTTCTCCTTTTATATGTCCCTGATACATCGGTATCCCTTTAAGGATAAATGCCGTTGCAGGTGCGGGAACGGGAAGTACTCCGTGCGCACAGTGAACATGACCGCTCCCCACATGTATCGGTGAAGATATGATCTCATCGGGAGATATCTCTTCGACCAGCATGCAAAACATCGTAATATCGCATATTGCATCCATTGTTCCGACTTCATGGAAATGAATGTCCGTAACGGGAACACCGTGAGCATTGCTCTCAGCTTCAGCTATAAGTGAATAGACGCTCTTAACATCCTTCTTTACTCTGTCTGATACATTGAGATTGTCAACTATCTCCCCGATATCCCTCATCGATGTGTGAACATGGTGGTGATGATGCCCGTGATCATGATAGTGGTCATGGTCGTGATGATGGTCATGGTCATGGTCGTGATGATGGTCATGGTCATGATGGTGTTCATGGTCGTGTTCGTGATCATGATGATGATCATGATCGTGATGATGGTCGTGATCATCTTCGTGATGTTGATGATCATGCTCATACATATCCCCTTCGTCGACACCATCAACAAGAACTCTCATATGCGTCCCGCATATACCGCATTTGGTCGCCTTTTCGGGCTTTACCGAAACATTCTTTATACCGGCCGACTCAAGCTTTTTTAAAAATCCTTCCTTATCGTCCAGTAATTCATAAAGGGCCGCCGAAAGCATATCACCGGCGGCACCCATTTGACAGTCAAGATACAGTGTTTTCATAAACGATACCTATCTTTGATTTATCTTGTTTGCAAAAAAGCCTGCTCCGAAGCCGTTATCAATGTTAACGACCGTAACTCCGGCAGCACAGGAATTAAGCATCGAAAGCAACGCGGATAATCCTTCAAAAGAAGCCCCGTATCCGACGCTTGTCGGTACTGCGATAACAGGACAGTCCACCAGTCCTCCTACTACGCTTGCAAGGGCTCCTTCCATACCTGCGATCGCTATCACAACGGAAGCTTCCATCAGGGTATCAAGATTTGCAAAAAGCCTATGTATCCCCGCAACTCCTACATCGTATACACGCTCGACTTCATTTCCGAGAAATTCGGCGGTAAGTGCAGCCTCCTCGGCTACCGGTATGTCACTTGTTCCTCCGGTAACAACGACGATCTTTCCTTTGCCGGTAATATCGTGCTTCTTCCCAACAATGGCAAGCTTAGCTTTTTCGTAATACGTGATATCATCAAAACTCTCTTTAAGAACCTCTGCCTTGTCATCGGATAAACGCGTGATAAGTATTCCGTCATCCTGGCGGTCTTTCATGAGTTTTACTATATCCCTTACCTCATCCGCGCTTTTTCCTGCTCCGTATATAACCTCTCCGACTCCCTGGCGGTTTTTCCTATGTAGATCTATCTTGGCAAACCCGATATCCTCAAAAGGTTCTTTTTTTATCTTAAGCTGCGCTTCTTCTACCGATATCCTCTTTTGAGCGACATCTTCAAGAAGCTTCACAATATCCATGCTCATAAAAGTGTTCAGGCTCTGTTACCGGAAAGAGTCTTTTTGATGATGCCTTTGGGATCTTTGATGAAAAGATATACGAGCCAGATGATAAGTCCCAGTGCCACAACACAAAGCCCGAGATATGAATCATTGAGCATATCCTCTCCGGCAGGTGTAAAGAATTCGGCTCCAAGCTCAGCGTATTCAAATACCGCATCGATAAGCCACATAAGAGAAGCTCCCCAGAACATAAGGCTTAACATTCCAAGCCTCATCGAATTATCGGGGGCCTTTTTATACCAGATCAAAGTTACCGTTATTGCTGCAAAAATAGTGATAAGAAGTGTCATGATTCTGCCTCCTTACTTTCAGCCGATCTTTTTTCTATGACTGAAGAAACTACGAGCATTCCGCCCCAGACAGCAGTGACCAGAAGAGCCATGGCTACACCGGCCGTACTCATCTCGCCCAGCATATCGGCAACCTCCCCGTTCTTTACAGCGGTAAGGAAAGGGAATGTAGGGATAACCTCTCCATGCCATACGTGCTCAAAAGCAAGCAGTGCGCTTCCTCCCCAAAGCATGTTGTTAAGCCATCCGAGTTTTGTCGAAAACCTAACCTTGCCGTTTTCGTTCAAAGGCGCTGTTTCAGTTGAGGTTTTTCCTTCAGCTTCCTTTTCTTTCTTTTTGACAACTCCCGTTACGATCGTAGTAACGATAGCTTCCGTTCCAGGTACGATAAAACATGCCATAATTTCATTCTCCCTTTTATTATTTTTTTACGTTTTTGCTCTGCATAAACGCTGTTACCTAAAAGATTAACATCACACCTTCTTTGACACTACTCAAAATTTGTCATAATAGTGTCATTATCTGATCCTTATATCAGTAAGTGCGACCTGATCTCCCGTTATTGCTACACATATCTCCTCGGATCCGCCATTAACGGTCGTGGCATTTTCAAAGTATACTCCGAGGTTGTCGGAAACAATTGTAACTGTATTACCCTTTTTCTTTATCTCAATATCACACTCCACGCCCGAACGGAGCTTTTCCTTCCATGTTTCCCAGCCGGGGAAATCACTCTTTTTCTTCATCGTAAAGCTGTTATGGGCGTATTCGTTTCTGATATTACTTTCGCCGTTTAACTTTACCATTGCGTACTCGCGGTAGTTTGCACCGTTTACCTTATTGTCATCCGAACTGAATAAAACAAAATACGGACAATGCCATACCAAAGCGGCAGCGGGCAGTGTCATCGCATGCATCCTTAAGTGCATGCCGTCTTTAACGGGGATACCTTCCGTGTATACAGCGCGCGGTCCGTCGATCTGGATGTTCGGTATATCCGATTCAAGACGGTCAGTATAGATTATCTCATCCGCAATCCTCGGGATCTCGCCTTTGCCTATCTTTTTATCAGATACATCAATGCTGATGCCGGTAATGAGGCAGTTTTCTCCGGTAAGACCGATGTATGCAGACTTTGATTTATCGGGCAGCGCCACTATAAGTTCGACCGTATTATCAAAGCTTTCAAGAATGAGCTTTAAGTGATCCTCGTATCTTGCGGCTATGATATCGTAACTGTTCTTGCCGCTTTCCTTATCTTTTTTGCGGTAGGAATGGATGCTGGTATCGACCTCCATATTCCTTGCACCCGTGCATATGATATGTCCGTCAAACCACACTTCGCCAAACTCGAGATAATGGTATTGTTCGATCGTATTATGATGGTTATGCACCCGTCTGTCATATGAATCGAACAATATGATCGAAGGCTCGGAAAATACATCTTCGGATTCTTCTATGGGCTCACACTCAAAATGTATCCTCGTGTAATTCCTGTCCGTATCTATGCCCTGGGAAATGGAATCCCTGTACTTTGTACAGCGAAGTTCGGTCCCAACTTTTTCAACCGTTTCTTCGTAATCATTTTTGATCGTTGAATCCATAATCCTGACAAGGATGTCAGAATATACCGGATCGTATTTCGATCCTGCTTCTTTTATGAATTCTTCCCTTACAACGAAATCAGGCAGGGCTTCCCTGTATGCGGTCTTTGTCGTCAGTTTGTCATATGCATCGGCAACGGCTATGATCCTTGAGATCTCGGGTATTTCAGTGCCCTTTAACCCTTCGGGATAACCTGTTCCGTCATAGTTTTCGCACGAATATTTAACGCTTTGACTAAGATATGGGAACTCTTTTATATTGGTCAGGATCTCGCTGCTGATTTCAGGCTGTTTCCTTATCATCCGGCGTTCTTCATCGGACAGTCTGTCCTCTTTTCCGAAAAGATCGTTTGGAAGGACAACCTTTCCGACATCATGAAAGAGTGCCGCATAATAAACCCTGTCACTTTCTTCATCATCCATACCGTTTTCGGATGCCAGTTTCCTTGCAAGGTTTGCAACCCTTTTAGAGTGTCCCTCGAGATAATCACTCTTTTTTTCGACGGCTGCTGTGAAAGCGCTCGCAGTCTGGTCGTAAATTCTCCTTATGCTCTTTCTTTCCTTTTTGAGGCTGTCCATCTCATACCGGTGAACTCTTTCCACCTCATCATTGATATCAAGATACGTGAAAAGATAAAGCAGGATGGAAACGATGACCATGACCATATTCACTATGGAAATACCATAAGCAAATATCTGGATTATACCGGCTACAATGGGACCGAAGATATAAAGCGTAAGCGCCAGCAAAATGATCGGCCTGAATTTCATCTTGTTTTTTATGATGACCGTATACTGGATCACGGGGCAGATAACGGGGATGATATAAGCTATCAAAAATCCGGGGCCTCTTTGATAAACATTCGACGCATCAAAGGAATAATAAAGCCCGGTAAAGTGTGCTATGACCGCAAGCAGCATTCCTATTATCGATAAAGCTCCCGTCACGATAAGGCGCGTCGGAACACGGTCATATATCCTTTCGCTTATCATCATGTTTGAAAGATAGGCATTTAAAGAAAAAACTATCCCCGATGTAAGGAAAAAGACCATGAAATTTGAAAACCTTACCCAGAAATATCCGTCAGGACTTACATCTCCCGCATAGATATAAGCCATACGGTCAAAATACAAAAGGAAGGTTGACATGAATTCCATCAGCATAAGACTCCACTTGCTCTTTAGAGGTATGAACCTCGTAAAGAAAAGCAGCACGCCAATGGTGGCCGAGATCACGCAAAGCACGAACATGATGTTTAATTGGTGTACTCTGATCAATTCAAACACGTACGTTTACTCCTTTATCAGCTCTTCCATTGCATCCCAGTCAAATTTCTTAAGCAGTTTTCCGATCTCACTCATCATTTTTGCATCTTCTTCGGGAAGTTTATATTCGTTCAGCTGACCGATTATCATCTCTACCGAATCGTAATCCATCTGCGGTATGAGTTCACGGAGTGAATCATACGCATCCTTTAACATGTCATCAGGCACAGGCTCCTTATCGGAATCATCCTCAGATCCCTTCCTTATCTCTTCCAGTCGTCCGAGTCTGTCTTTATATGCGATATAATCATCGAGCATCTTCTTTGTGTGCGCATCGATGAAAGCTTTATCCGCGCGGTTACCTGCATCTTCAAGCTGTGCGCAAAGTTCGGAAAGTTCCGATGCTCCGACTATCCTTGCGGATGTCTTTAATGAGTGAACCTTTATCGTATAAAGACGTATATTGTCGCTTTCGTATGCGTCAATTATAACCTTTATGTTTTCATCTATGGTGTCATAGAAATTATTTACTGAAAGAAGGAATCCGGATATGCCGCCCGAATGTTTGATTCCCTCGGGCACATTAAGACCTTCGGTCTCATATATCCAGAGCATATCATCGGGAAGTTCCTCAAGGTCTGTTACGGCATCTTCTTCAGTAGCGGTCATCATCATCTCGGGAGGAAGGTGAGCCATGATCGTCTTCTCCAAAAGCTCACTTTCAATGGGCTTTGCAAGATATCCGTTAAAGCCCTTATCAAGATAGAATTGCTCACCTGCGGATGAATTTGCGGTTAGCGCATACACGGGAAGATCGGGGTGGTCTTTCCTTATCCTTGCGACAGTCTCCACTCCGTCCATGCCCGGCATCATATGATCCAGGAATACGATATTGAAGTTGGTGCCCCTTATCTTTTCAAGACACTCTTCTCCGCTTGATGCGGTAGTGACAAATACTCTCGTAGCCTTCAATAATCCCTTTATGACGTTAAGGTTCATCGGGTTATCATCAACGACAAGGACATCCGCATCGGGTGCGATAAACTTGGGAACATAAGGACCCTTTGCCGCACTGTCATCGTGCTCGGTAAATATTCCGATCGGGTTTTCATCAACTACTCTTTGCTTAACCTTTAATATGAACTCGGATCCTTCTCCGTACACACTCTCACATGTGAGCGTTCCTCCCATGAGTTCGGCAAATCTCCTTGAGATATCAAGCCCCAATCCCGTGCCCTGGATACCGCTGTTCTTTTCTTCATCAAGTCTTTCATAAGCGGTAAAGAGCTTTTCCATATCCTCCTGTCTGACACCTATACCGGTATCCTTGACTGAGAATGAAACATCTATGATATCTTCGTTGCGTTCATCAAGTGAAACACTTAATACAAAGCCCCCGACCTCGGTATATTTGACCGCGTTGGTAAGAAGGTTTAAAACTATCTGCTTTATCTTTCCCATGTCTCCGTAAAGACGTTTGGGAAGGATCTCATCAACATTCACATCGAAGGTCAGTTCTTTTTGCGTACTCCTGACCCTGATCATCGAAACGATGGATCTTAGCATATCCTGAACATCGTATTCCTGTTCTACAAGATGCATCTTGCCGGATTCGATCTTTGACATATCAAGAAGGTCATTAATAAGTCCGAGCAGCGTCTCCGAAGCATTCCTTATATCAAGGGCATAATTGACCGTGGACATGAAATAGCTCTTCGGAACGCCCGTTGGATCTTCTCTTAGGATCATCTCATCCATACCCATTATCGTGTTTATGGGTGTACGTATCTCATGTGACATGTTCGCAAGGAATCTTGACTTTGCGGTATTTGCGCGCTCGGCTTCTTCTTTGGCCTGACTTATCTCGTCGTACTGTCTTCTTATGACGGTCGACTTCATGACACGCCATACGATAAAGCCGACCAGAAGCGCTATAAGCGTTACGATCAGTATCTTTACGATAAGCAGCTCGGCAAATCTCGGTTTTTTGGTGATCATAAAGACATCATCAGACATAACTTCCGAGCCGTTATCCGAAAGGACCTGGACATGAAGCTTGTAATCACCGTAGGCAAGTCCCGTATATTCCAGTGATGAAAGTCTGCTCCTTCTATCGGTTATTCCGTTATCACCGCTTCCTTCAAGGAATACCCTGGTCATCGGATCAGAGTTTGTGTAATCCATGATGGATGCTTTTAAGCTTATTCTTCCGTTGGTTCCGGGCAGAACAAATACTCCCTTTTCGTTCGGGAATATCCTTTCATCGTCGCAGTAAACGGAATCAAGCGCCACCTTGATCATCGACTTCTGCTCATAATAATCTTCAACATTGACCCTGGCTACGCCTTCTCTTCCCGAAAGATAAAGGTTGCCCTGATCGTCCAATACACTGTATGAATTTGAAGTGATCGAGTACGGAAGTCCATTGGCTATGGTAAATAACCTGTAATCGTCAACATTATCCGCTATCATCTTTTCCGCATCCACGGAATAGATTCCGTAAGATGAGAGGAACCAGATGCTCCCGGCCCTGTCAAAATATAGATCGTAATTGTTATTGTAAGGGAATGAAGAAACTTCGGTTATGACTCCATCCTTTAAATACTCTATCGAGTTTGACGTAACGATCCAGATGACCCCTCTTTCATCGTCTCTTACAAGACGCATTACGACATCACTTGTAAGTCCCTCGTCGCGTCCTATCCTCTTTATATCCGAGCCGTCTATAACGTATATGCCATCACCGTCGGATCCGGCATATATCTTTCCTTCATCATCCTGTACGAGGGTCAGAAATACCGAGTTCTTTATTCCGTCTTCCACTCCTACGGTCTTTATGATCTTTCCGTCTTTTATTATCGCAAGGCCGCCGTTTGTCCCTGCAAGAACGCTTCCGTCATTTGCCATGACAGTACAGCGGACTTCGTTATCGGGCATGCCGTTTTCGACTGTATAAGAGGTGATCTCACCATCAGGCGACATGCAGACTAGTCCTTTTCCTTCGGTAAAGGTCGATACCCAGATATTCTTATTGTCATCCTGCATTACGCAGCGTATCCTTACATCCTTAAGGAACGCCGTAAGCACGTTGGACTGTGCGATCCCGTTACCGTTTAATATCCTCAGGCCCTTGTCCGTTCCGATGTAAAGAAGATCATCGCATATGCTCACGGCATTGGTAACGGACTTTGGAAGTCCGGCCTTCCCGGAAAGGTCCACAAAGTTGTTGGTCACTATCTTCATCACGCCCTGAGTGGATGAAGCGGCCCATATATTTCCCTGATAATCCGAAGTCGTCATTTCGATGGCGCTGTTCATCGGGATGTTTTCTACTTTATTAAACCGTTCCTTTTCATCAAGATAACCGATGATCGTTGTGGATGATATCCAGACCCTTCCGCAGTCATAGCTCATCCAGTGAACATCGCTCAGCGGATTTACCTTTATCTCATCCATCTTTGATGCATCATCACCGAATCTTCCGTGATAGATCACATCTGATTCGGTTCCGAGATATACGTATCCGGGTGTTACCCTGTCCGCCAGGATCGTCGTTATCTTACCTGTCTTTAATTCATCGCTTTCATATATCTGCGTGATCCTGCATTCATCTATTGCAAAGATGACTCCGCTCTTTGTCTGTCCGTATACGCGCCCGTTTGAATCACTGTCAAGTCTTAAGACTCTGTCATCGTCTATCCTTTCATCCGAGAGAATGCGTATCGTTCCTTCCATGTCCGCATAGCAGACCCCGGCAGTCGTTCCGATAAATACGTTGCCTTTATCATCTTCCGCAAATACACGGATCGAGGATGAAGGAAGCCCGTCTTTGTATGTGTAATGTCTTGTCGAATCCTTGTCTATGACAACGACACCGTTATCATTTGTTCCTACCCAGATACGTCCCATACGGTCTTCATAAAGACCTCTTCCGCTCGTCAGTCCTTCAGAAGTATCAAGTCGTTCGAACGCGGATCCGTTATAGCGGAAGATACCGCTGTATCCTCCGACCCAAATATGGCCTTCTTTAGAACCGAGGATGAAATTTGCATCGGAAGTAGGCAGAGCATTCGTTGCATCATATATCTGGCAGGTGTATCCCGTCTGGGGTATCTGTCCGGTTATCGCATAGCCTCCCCCTGCTTTTATCTCCTCTTTTTCATCCACTTTGTCCACGGCAAAGGCAGTTTTTGCCGGGATAAAAAAGGACACAAAAACCAGAAGCGCAAGTGCGCCTGTAAACACTTTCTTCCATATGTGATTTTTGAAAACAGATTGCTTCATAAAACTATGCATCCTGGTTATATTTCTTTAAGATGACCTTTACTTCAGGAAGTGATTCCATAAATACTTCTATACACTTGGGATCGAACTGCGTTCCCGAACCTTCATTCATGATCTCAAGTGCTTTTTCAAGAGGGAAAGCCGGCTTGTAGATACGCGGGGATGTGAGCGCATCAAAAACATCGGCAACCGACATAATACGTGCCGAAAGAGGAATGACTTCTCCGTGAAGTGCTTCCGGATATCCTTTGCCGTCCCAGCGCTCGTGGTGATATGCCGCCATGTTCCTTGCTTCTTTTAAGTAGTTTTCACCCTTTATGGTACTTATGGCGTTTTCCATGATCTTTTTGCCGACGATCGTATGGGTTTTCATTATCTCGTATTCTTCGGGAGAAAGCTTACCGGGTTTATTTAATATACCGTCCGGAATGTTTATCTTTCCGACATCGTGAAGCGGCGCACTCCTTACGACATCCGAAATGAACTTGGGCGTGATCTTTTCGGTATAATAGCCTTTTTTAAGCAGTCCTTCGACTATGATCTTTACATATGCCGCAGTCTTTTGAATGTGGGCTCCCGTGTCGGAGTCCCTGTTTTCGACCATGTCCGCCATCGTGATGATGAGTCCGTCCTGCATACGCGCCGTTGAGTCTGAAAGGCGTCTTATGTCACGCATCTGTTCAGCCTGATGGATCGTCATATCACATATCGCTTCGTAAAGCTTTTCGGTCTCATCTCCCGTGTGGATGTCAAGCGACCTTATGCTTTTGACATTGTTATCAAGTTTTTCCTGATCCTCGGCATCCATCGTAAAATGATCGACACAGTAGGCCATGCTCATGATCGGGTAGGATGAATAGATACCCGTCATCCAAAGCGCAAAGGCTATTACAAGGATCAATATACCAAGACTCATAAGTACCGTCTTTAAGAGGAATTCCTTTAGGAAAAGATTAAGATATTCAACCGAAACATCGGCACAGACATAGCATACCGTCCGTCCTCCTCTGTTTCGCAAAGGATAATAGACCGAAATAAGCCATCCCCACGAATCGTTTGATTCTATGGGATCAAGTTCCGCTCCGGCCTTAAGGTCATCAAGATGATCCGCAAACGCATCCTCGTACGGTACGATCACCCCGGGAGTATATGCCTCTTCGGACTGGTCATCACCTTCCATATCAAATACGAATCTGAATCCGTCTTCTTCGGCAACTCCGACATACAGATATTTGATATTGGAAGAATTTCTAAGAATGTTATTAAGGCTTCCGTATGTTTCCCTGTATCCCTGAGCATCCCTTCCTTTTTCAAGAAAAGATTCGATCCTGTCCGGATCTATGGTTCCTGCTGCCATATGCACGGTATTCCATGCTTCCAGGGTTCTTTCCTCACGGATATTGTTAAAATACAGCCTTATAAGTATCCCGCCTATTGAAATGACCATCACCACCGCGATGAACGAAACCGTAAATATCATCCTGAAACGGACGGAATTCCTGATACCCTTGCTCCATTCCCTTATAGATCTTCTTTCATCTTTTGAAAGCGGTCTTTGCTGCCACGCTCCCTGATCGATCTTTCGGGCTTTTTCAGCAGGGATCAAATGAAGTCCTGCGCAAGCTGCGGCAGTCGTAATTCCCTTATCTATGATGTTAAGGATGAGATTTACCATAAAGAACGTTATGACGGGATTAAGTCCGCTTGCCGAAACAAAGCCGTCCACCATCGATCCGATGAGAGGATTCTGCGGTTTCCCGAAAAGACCCCACTGGACATAAGTGCTGAGCGTTCCGCACACAAAGCTTATGAGCAGGATAAAATATATGACATTTTTGAGTTTTTTGAATGATCTTCTGTGGAAAAATAAAGACGCAAGAAGTGCGATGATCGCATTTATGAATGCAAAATAAAAAGAATAGCCGTTAAACAACGTGCAGAACGCATTTGTCAAAACTGCCGTCAGTATTCCGGGAAAATATCCGCCAAGAGCGGAAACAATGATCGTTCCTATCGTATCAAGGAACATGGGCAGGCCAAACCTGTGAAGTAAAAATGACAACAGCACATTGACCGTAATCCCAATCACTATTGTCACTATCCTGAGTCTTGCTCCCTGATCTCTTTTATATGAAAAACTCTTCACGGCCGGTTCCTCGTAAGATAAAGATAAAGCCCTTATATTATACCATAAAAGAAAAACGAATCACATTATGGATAAAATAAAAACGGTGCGGTCTCCCACACCGTTTATGATCATTTAAAATTATCCCAGAGCAACATCAAGCGCCATCATGAGAGTAAATCCAAACGAGAACATGATAACTCCCAGATTCATATGCTCTCCTTCCGACATCTCGGGGATCAGCTCCTCAACAACGACATATATCATTGCACCTGCTGCAAAGCTTAAAAGGTAAGGCATTGCCGGAACAACCAATCCTGCGGCATATATCGTAAGCAATGCACCGACAGGTTCGACAACACCGGATAAGAATCCTTCGAAAAATGCTTTCCACTTACTTTTTCCTTCGGCACAAAGAGGCATTGAAACTATCGCTCCTTCCGGGAAGTTCTGGATCGCGATGCCTATCGCAAGTGCCAAAACACCGCCTGCCGATATGAGCGTATTCGATGAAAGGAAGCCTGCAAAAACAACTCCGACAGCCATCCCTTCAGGAAGGTTATGCAATGTTACGGCAAGCACCATCATCGTTGACCTTTTAAGCTTTGATACCGGGCCTTCTGCTTTTACCGAATCTACATGAAGATGCGGTATGACAGAATCAAGAAGCAAAAGGAAAAGTATGCCTGCCCAGAATCCTACAAACGCGGGAACAAATGAAAACTTACCCATTTCCTTTGACTGTTCCATCGAAGGTATGATAAGGCTCCATATTGAAGCAGCCACCATAACTCCTCCGGCAAATCCGGAAAGGGATCTTTTTACCGGACCACCGAGTTCCTTTTTCATAAAAAAGACACATGAGGCTCCCAAAGCAGTTCCGAGAAGCGGTATCAAAAGACATAGAAAAATCTGTAACGTCATCGTTTAAATCCCTTTACATTGCGGTATAGCCGCCGTCAACCGGAAGCGCTATTCCCGTTACATATGATGAGGCCGGTGAAGAAAGGAATACGGCTGCGCTGTCGAGTTCTCCCTCGTTGCCGTATCTTTCAAGAGGTATGGCTCCTTTTGAATATTCCTTAAAGAAATCCGAATTAAGCGTCTCTTCCGTAAGAGGTGTTATAAAGTATCCCGGACAGATAGAATTGACCGTGATCCCGTATTTACCCCACTCACATGCAAGAGCTCTTGTAAGATTTACAACCCCGCCCTTTGCCGCATGATAGGGTGAAGAAGCGGCGATCTTGTTTCCGACAAGTCCGTACATCGAAGCGATGTTTATGATACGTCCGTAGTTTGCAGGAATCATTGCCTTTTTGGCAACCGATCTAGCCATCTTGAACGTTCCGAAAAGATCTATGTTCATCTCGTTTAAGAACATCTCATCGGGAACATCCTCCGCGGGAGTGATACCACCCGTTCCTGCGTTATTGATAAGTATATCGATCCTTCCGAATTCCTTTAATACCGTATCAACCGCTGCCTCGACCTCTTCGGTAGACGTTATATCGCACTTTACCGCGAGAGTCTTAACATCGTATTTTTCTTTAATCTCTTTGGCAACCTGGTCGATGAGCTCCTTACGTCTTGCAAGAGCCACTATATTTGCTCCCCTTGCGGCCAGGGCATTTGCCATCTGAACGCCGAGTCCCGTGGAGCAGCCTGTAACAAGTGCTGCCTGTCCTTTAAGATCAAAAATATCTTTCATTCCTTTTCTCCTGTGTGTCTTATACAAACAATATACCCATAACATATTAAACCACGTTCGGAACTTATTCAATATTCTTCCATGTTGACAAACGTGAACATTTGTTCGAAAATAGTTATGGATAAGGAGAGATTGATTTGGAACGGACTTACATCGCAATAGATCTTAAAAGTTTTTACGCTTCAGTTGAATGCGTGGAAAGAAAACTTGATCCGCTTGATACCAATCTGGTAGTGGCGGATTCTTCGCGTACCGAAAAAACGATCTGCCTTGCCGTATCGCCCGGCTTAAAGGCATACGGAATTCCGGGAAGATGCCGTCTTTTTGAAGTTGTTCAAAGTGTCCGCGAGCAAAATATCAAACGTAAGAATTCGCTGTCGAACCGTAGGCTTTTTGGAAAGTCCTATATCCCCTCCGAACTTTCAAATGATCCTTCCCTCGAGATCGACTATATAGTTGCACGTCCGCGCATGTCCCTTTACATGAAATACAGCACGGACATTTACCGCATCTATCTTAAATACATATCTCCCGATGACATCCACGTATATTCGTGTGATGAGGTTTTCATGGATGTTACCGAATATCTCAATATCTACGGTATGAGCGCTCACGAACTTGCCATGACGATGATACGCGACGTTCTTAAAAACACCGGGATAACCGCAACGGCAGGTATCGGCACCAACCTTTTCCTTTGCAAGGTCGCAATGGATATCGTGGCCAAGCATATGAAGCCGGATGCTGACGGAGTAAGGATCGCAGAGCTTGATGAGATGAAATTTCGAAAGACATTATGGAATTACACTCCCATTACGGACTTTTGGCGTATAGGACCGGGTACCGCCAAAAAGCTCTATCAGAACGGTCTTTTCACAATGGGTGATGTTGCCGCCTACTCCGAAGACTATGAAGAAAACCTGTATAAACTCTTTGGTGTTAATGCCGAACTCATCATAGACCATGCATGGGGCTGGGAGCCCTGCACCATAAAGGATATCAAGGAATACCGTCCGGATAATAACAGTCTAAGCTCCGGCCAGGTACTTTCAAGGCCGTACTCATATAAAGAGACCAAACTGATACTGCGTGAAATGGCTGACGGTCTGTCATATGATCTTTTAAGAAAGGGACTTGTGACCGATCAGATAGTCCTTAATATAGGATACGAAGCAATAAAGGATTTTTCCGCCTTTGAAGGCGAGATCGGTCTTGACCGGT
This sequence comes from Lachnospiraceae bacterium, assembly GCA_024690205.1. Taxonomy (GTDB): domain Bacteria; phylum Bacillota; class Clostridia; order Lachnospirales; family Lachnospiraceae; genus JAILLW01. The sequence goes on from JAILCX010000004.1 coordinate 48,078, forward strand.
ACGGGCGCGCCGTTCCAAAGCATGCACACGGAAGCTGTAACCTCGATGAACCTACCGCTTCTTCAGAGGTTATAACCGATGCCGTATTTAAGATATATGAGCGCGTGATAAATCCCGATCTTCAATCCCGCAGGATAGTCATCGCAGCAGGACGTGTGGTTGGCGAATGTACCGTACAACGTGAGGAAACCTATGAGCAGCTCAGCTTATTTGATGATTCCGAAGAAGAAAAAATAAAAAAAGCAAAGCAGTTAAAGATGAAAAAAGAAAAGAACCTTCAGCTTGCCGCTTTGGATATACGTGAAAAGTACGGCAAGAACGCCATCTTAAAGGGCACAAGTCTCTTTGAGGGTGCAACAGCTATGGACAGGAACGCGCAGATAGGAGGACACAGGGCATGAGCGATTATTCAAAGATCATGGATCATCCGCATCACCGTTCGGATAAACACCCTCATATGTCAATGAGGGAACGTGCCGCACAGTTTTCTTCTTTTGCCGCCCTTTCCGGTTATGATGAGGCAGTAAAGGATACCGCAAACGATGTCCTTAGCACACCGGAGATTGAAAAGATCTTTATCGAAGATTGCTGATAATATCCCTTTCTTGTGATAAAATTCCAAGTATGGAAAAAAACGGAAATAAAAAGGTCTTATATCCTATAAGATACAAGCTGCTGACTTTGATCCTCGTGGCTTTATTGCCGTTACTCATCATAACTGTCTATCTGATCTATTCCCTATTAAATTACAGCCGGGCTTACGAAGGCATCGTAGGCAACATGACGATAGCAAACAACTACAATATCTTCTTTAAGGAGGATATGGACGAAAGCCTTTATAAGCTCGTTGTCGGATATGTTTCCTTTGATAATATCGATATGGACGACTCACTTAAGGATCCTTACGTGATGATCAACGAAGCAAGGCGTGATCTTGGAGCGCTGATGAACGAAACGGACTCGGAGAGCCGTTCATGGCTTCGAAGTCTCCTTCGAAACCTTGATTCCCTTGAGGGAAAAGTCAATGAGATAAAGGAAAATCTCCAGGGTGAAGATAAGTACGGTGAGAACATGACCATGCTCGATGAGGATATATACATTCTTACCGACCTTATACAGGAAGACCTTCAGTATTTTATCTACTACCAGACAAGGAGCATCGAAAGGATACAGGAAAACCTGAAGCTGCGTCTTTTAAGGTTCATTATCTTCTGGGCCGTCTTAAGCTCACTTATCGTTATCTTCGTTGTCCTTACCGCTGTTTCGATAGTCAAAGGTATAACCAAGCCGATCAAGGAGCTTTGTGAAGTTACCGAAAAGATAGCCGGAGGCGATTTTGCCTCTAAGGCGAACATCGATACGGATGATGAGCTCATGACTTTGTCGGAATCCGTTAACGACATGTCGGAGCACCTTGAGATCATGGTCGATACCATAAAAAAAGATGAGGCAAAGATGCATCATGCCGAGCTTCGTCTCCTGCAGGAACAGATCAATCCGCATTTCCTTTATAACACTCTTGATACTATCATCTGGCTTATCGAAAGTAACAAGCCGGATGCCGCGATAAATGTCGTTGTTTCCCTTTCAACATTCTTTCGCCAGGTATTGAGTCAGGGCCGTGAGATAATAACGGTACGTGAAGAGGAACAGCACATACGAAGCTACCTTGACATCCAGCAGGTAAGGTATGCGGATATCCTCGACTACGAGATCGATATCGATAATTCTATCTATGATTACGCGATCCTTAAAATGACGCTTCAGCCCCTGGTTGAAAACTCTCTTTATCACGGGATCAAATATAAAAGAGCCAAAGGAACGATCCGCGTGACCGGTCAGAAGGAAAATGGCAACATCGTATTCCACATAAGTGATGATGGTGTAGGAATGGATCCCGAGACCCTTAATAAACTCCGCGTTGAAATAACAAGAAGGTGCAAGGATACCGCTACGGGATTCGGGCTTGCAAACGTAAGTGAACGAATACGGATGCACTTTGGAAATGAGTACGGAATGCAGATAGACTCAACAAAGGATGTCGGTACCGACATAAAGATCACGATACCCGCAATGAGTATCACGGATGCTTTGGAGGATAAGGATGAAACGTAACAGTTACTATTCACTTATTTCAATCCTCATAATAGTCATCCTTCTGGTTTTCATTTTTGCCGGTGAAACACTGGGCTTATTCCTTACACCGACTATAGACAATGAAAGCGTCTCAGCTGATGAAAACCTTATTACCGTCGGCATATCCCAGCTTGGAAGCGAATCCGTTTGGCGAAGTGCAAACACCGAATCGATACAGAAATCTCTTTCAAGGGAAAACGGATATTTCGCGATCTTTTCCAATGCGCGCCAAAAACAGGATAACCAGATAAAGGCTATCCGAAACTATATATCCCAGGGTGTTGATTACATCGTTTTTTCACCCGTTATGGAAGACGGTTGGGAATCTGTTTTAACGGAAGCAAAGGAAGCAAAGATACCCGTCATTTTGATGGACCGTACCGTTAACGTATCCGATGATACACTGTACGTTACGCATGTAGGTTCCGATATGAAAGAAGAAGGAATAAAGGCCGGTAAATGGCTTGAATCCTACCTTAAAAACCGTACCTTTGAAGATGATACGGTAAATATCGTTATACTTAAAGGAACACGAGGCTCTACCGCCGAGATCGGCAGAAGTAACGGGTTCCATGAGATATCAAGGAACCATCCCGAGTGGAAGATCCTTGAAGAAGTTGATGCCGACTTTACGACCGCAAAGGCCCGTGAGGAAATGACAAGGATGCTGCGTAAATATCCCCGCATAGACGTTCTTATCTCACAAAATGATGACATGACCTTCGGTGCGATTGATTCTTTCCGGCAGGCCGGTATAACGACGGGCATAAACGGTGATGTGACCATCGTCTCATTTGACGCCTGTCACGAGGCTCTTACCATGGTGTATAATGGTGTCATTAACGTCGACATAGAATGTAATCCCATTCAGGGTGAATATGTTTCCGAGGTTATAAAGAAGCTTGAAAACGGTGAGACCGTCGACAAAGAATACTTTGTTGAGGAACAGGTCTTTACCAAGGAAAATGTCAAGGAAGCACTTGAAAAAAGACAGTATTAAGAGGCATACAGATGTTAAAGGTATTTCTGGTTGAAGATGAAAGCATAATGCGTGAAGGACTGCGCGACGGTATTCCGTGGGAGCAGTATGGCTATACGTTCGTCGGTGAAGCATCCGACGGCGAGATGGCTCTTCCTCTCATTAGAAAGACAAGGCCCGATGTCCTTATAACAGATATAAAGATGCCCTTTATGGACGGGCTTCAGTTAAGCCAGATCGTATCAAGCGAACTTCCGAATACCAAGATAATAATCATCAGCGGATACGACGACTTTGAGTATGCAAGATCAGCCATAGAAGTCGGAGCAATGCAGTATCTTTTAAAGCCCGTCACCAGATCGGCAATGCAAAAGATACTGATGCAGATCTCCGAAAAGATCGAAAGCGAACGCGAGCAGAGCGAATATCTTGATAAGTTCCGCGAGGAATACCACGAATATGAACAACTTGCGATAAGACACTTCTTTGAAAAGGCCTTCGACGGCACGCTTTCCGTAAAAGAGATGTATGATGAAGCAGCAAAGCTTTCAATAGATCTTAATTATCCGCGCTTTAACATAGTGCTTGTTTATATCGATGAGAATCCCGATGAACTGCTTCGCTATTTTATGCGTTTTAAGGAGTATCTCGTCTTTCGATGGAATATAAGAACTTATTGCATAATGATCTTTTGCGATGAGAATAACTCTTCCATCCTGACAGACCGCTGCATCCAGAATATCGTAAGGATATGTGAATCATACGGCGAAGAATTTTCATGGTATGTAACATCGGGTGAACCCGTTGACAGATTAAGTCTTTTATCCGAGTGTTACACCAATGTTAACAAGAAATTCTCCTACCGTTTCCTTCTTCCCAAAGGACATGTCCTTACCGACGAGGTAATAGAAAAAGCAGGAAACATTCTTCCCAAAGACGGTGACGAAAACGACAGGGAAAGTGATCTCTCAGGTGATACAGGCCGTTACAGCGAGACCATAAAAAGAGCGATCTCATATATCGACAATCACTTTAAGAATGAGAATCTTTCGCTTAATGAGGTTGCCGAATTCAGTGAAGTATCTCCCAACTATTTCAGCGGTATCTTTTCAAACGAGACCGACATGACATTTACGGAGTATGTTACAAAGAAGCGTATGGACCTTGCCAAAGATCTGCTCCGTAATACGAACAGACACACTGGCGACATAGCAGCCGAAGTCGGATATAAGGACCAGCACTATTTCAGCGTCGTATTCAAAAAGACACAGGGCATGACCCCGAGAGATTACAGAAACCGATAAATTATTATTCCCAATAAACGCGGACAGCCCCCGGATCATTTAATGAGCCGGGGGCCTTTTTCGTCCTTATGTGTTTATGTGTTTTTCCGAAAATATCTAAATTATTACTTCTTACGTGCTACGACTATACTCTGTACCACAAGGAAGATGCAGAGCATTGCAGCAACGGTGATACCTGTCCACCATGCCTTATCAAGTCCGGCTGATGCAACGATGTTCTTGATCGTACTTAATGAAAGAACACCGAACAATGTACCTATGATGTTACCTACACCACCCGTAAGCATCGTGCCACCGATGATGGATGAAGCGATCGCGTTCATCTCCGCTCCTGCTCCGTTTGTTGCAGCTCCGGATCCTACATGAAGGAAATATACGAAGCCGCCGATACCTGCGAGGATTCCGCAGATGAGCTGCGAAAGGAACCTTGTCCTTTTAACGTTTATTCCGAGCATCAGTGCAGACTGTCTGTTTCCGCCGACTGCGTAGAACGAACGTCCAAGCTTGGTCCATCTTAACATGAAGAACATCAAAATAACGACCAGAAGAGCGATTATGACACCGATCTCAACATAAGCAGGAACATAGTTTCCAAGCTTATTTACACTTCCCATTCCGGGAACCGTTACTCTCGTCTCCTTTAACTTAACGAAATGTTCGTTGGCAACGTTGAAAGGATTTGAGTTTATTATGGTCGTAAGTCCCTTTGCAAAGAACATACCTGCTAACGTTACTATGAACGGCTGTATATCAAGATATGCTACAAGGTATCCCTGTACAAGTCCGAATCCGAGTCCGATACCGAGTGCAAGAAGCATCGCACCTGCAACGGATCCGTTATGGAAATCAAGATATACCGCGCAGCTCATTGTAACAAGAGCCGTAACTCCTCCGACAGAGATATCTATCCCGCCGGTTATCATTACTATCGAAAGTCCGCAGGAAAGGATTATGAGTGCGGCATTTTCATTAAGTATGTTAAAGAATGCCTGCGGCTTCAAAAATCCCTTTCCGAGGAAGATCATGGCAGATGCATACATGAGAATGAAAACAACTACCGTGATAAGCAGCAACAGATTTGAATCCGTCATTTGGCCTATCTTCTTAAAGACGTTTCCGGAGGTCTTAGCCTGTTTGTTCATGCTATGCCACCTCCTTTTCATTCTTCGATGTGAGAAGCTTATATTTTGCGCTTATGAACTCTCTGACAGTAGGTGCGGAGAATACAACGAGCAATATTACCACAACAGCCTTGTATGCGGGCAATGCCGAAGAATCGACCTTGAACTTGTAAAGCGTTGTTGTAAGGAACTGGATAACGTATGCGCCTATTATGGATGCCCACATGTTAAACTTTCCTCCGCCAAGTGAGTTGCCACCTAACGCAACTGCTAGGATCGCATCCATTTCTATATCTTTTGCGACAACCGAATAGTTGATCGTTGAAAGACGGCTTACCTTTATAAGTCCTGCAACCGCAACACAGATACCAAGCAATACGAATGTAAGGAACTTGATAAATGTGGGATTAAGTCCGTTAAGTCTTGATGACTGGGCATTAATTCCGACTGCCTGTACATAAAGACCGAGGTTTGTGAATTTAAGGAGCAGAGCCGTAACTATCATGACCGCCACAGCGATAAAGAACGGTGTGGGTATCGGGATACCGGGAATGAAGTTTCCGAAGTATCCGAATGAAGGCTCGCTAATGATGGGAAGCTCATTATTGTTGATCCATGCGGCGATCGAACGTCCTGCCGTAAAGAGGATGAGCGTTGCTACCATCGGCTGTATCTTAAACCACGAAACCAATACTCCGTTAAATGCACCTGCGAGCATTCCGGCAACAACTGCTATAAGGAACGCACAGATTATGGGCATCTGTAATGTTTCAGGTCTTGAATTTGATCCACAGAGCATTCTTAAGATAACGCTTCCCGTTATCGCTATGCCTGCTCCGACCGAGATGTCCTGTCCGCCTGAAGCTGCGGTTACAAGCGTCATTCCCACAGCGAGGATAGCAAGCTCTGAGCCGTAGTCAAGGATCGTAATAAGGTATCCCGAAAGGACCGGATCTCCTGCCGCATTCTGACCCAGGGTTATCTTAAAGAACGAAGGATCAGCGATCAGGTTAAAAAGGGCAAGCAGCAAAAGTGCTGCAAGGGGAATGAATATCTGTTTCCGGAACAGTGTGCTCAACTGTAATTTACTTTTCTGCATTTTCTTCACCTCCGGCGATCGTATTCATTATCTGGTTCTGATTGAGTTCATTTCCTGTAAGTTCTCCGACAACCTTGCGGTCACGAAGCACTACAAGTCTTGAACATGTTCTTAACATCTCATCGGTTTCGGAAGAAATGAACGTGATACTCATTCCTTCTGATGCAAGTTTTAATATGAGCTTCTGGATATCAACCTTGGTTCCGACATCGATACCTCTTGTAGGCTCATCAAGAATAAGATATTCAGGATGTGTAAGAAGCCATCTTGCAATGATACATTTCTGCTGGTTTCCGCCCGAAAGAGACTTTATCGGTGTATCTGCGGATGCGGTCTTTATGCTCAAAAGCTTTATGTACTCATCCGCAAACTTATTGGCCTCAGCCTTTGTGAAAGGCTTAAAGAATCCTTTCATTACCTGAAGCGCAAGTATGATGTTATCCCTTACTGAAAGGTCTCCTATGATTCCATCGATCTTTCTGTCCTCGGGAAGGTATGCGATACCGTTTTTCATGGCATCAAGCGGCTTGTTTATCCTTATTTCTTTTCCGTTCTTTCTGACGCTTCCGCTTATTACCTTGTCAGCTCCGAATATCGCCCTTACGCACTCGGAACGACCCGATCCCAAAAGACCGGTAAATCCGTTAACTTCACCCTTTCTGATATAGAAATCAAAGGGCTTTATTCCCTGATCGGACGAAAGCTCGTATGTTTCAAACAAAGGCTCATCATCTTTATCGATGTTAGAGCCTTCGGTATCTCCCTTGATGTCCGAAAGATCATCAAGCTCTTTACCGAGCATCTTTGAAACGAGCTGGACTCTCGGAAGATCAGCTATCTCAAATTCACCCACGAGTTTTCCGTCTCTTAAGACAGTTATCTTGTCGCAGACTTCATAAACCTGGTCAAGGAAGTGTGTAACGAATATGATACCTACTCCTCTTGCTTTAAGTTCTCTCATGAGTTTAAAGAGTTTTTCAACTTCGAGTTCATCCAATGATGAGGTGGGTTCGTCGAGGATAAGGACTTTACAATCCATGTCCACCGCTCTTGCGATCGCAACCATCTGCTGAACGGCGATCGAACAGTTGGCAAGCTGCTGAGTTGCCTTGGCGGGTATATCCAGCGACTTAAGAATTTTATCTGCACCTTCATTCATCTGTTTCCAGTTCTGAAGGATATTTTCGTTTCTACCAATATACATATTTTCCGCAACGGACAGATTGGGACACAAGGTGATCTCCTGATACACCGTGCTTATTCCGTCTCTTTGCGCATCCTGAGGTGATTTTATCGATACGCTTTTTCCGTCCAGAATTATCTCTCCCTCATCCTTAGTGTATACTCCGGTAAGGACTTTAATGAGGGTTGATTTTCCGGCACCATTCTCCCCCATCAGTGCATGGATTTCTCCTTCATTAAGAGTGAAATCCACACCCTGCAATGCCAGTACTCCGGGAAAGCTCTTATGAATATTCTTAAGCTCCAGTATCTTTTTCACTTTTTCTGCTCACCCTTTCTTTGCCTTATCATTCAATAATGCGGCGCAACGTATCTGCGCTGCGCCGCTTATTTGTTTTACCGAATGATCTTCGTCCGGTATTAGATTCCGTAGTTGTCTACGTCTTCCTGTGTAATAGTTGTTGCGTCGAATCCCTTTTCATCCATGATGATGGTCTTGTTGTCGATCGTCTGACCTGACTCAAGCTTCTTGATTATATCATCGATGTAAGATGACTGGAAAGGATTGCACTGCCCGTCATAGTTCCAGTTCTGGTTAAGGAGCTCTTCAAGTGCCCACTTATTGCAGTCAAATCCCATTACTATAACGTCCTTGCCAACGCCGTGAGAGATGTTAGCCTTATCGAGAGCTGCTACAGCACCCTTAGCCATATCGTCGTTCTCTGCGTAAATTACGTTGAAAGGTGTGCCTGCATCGATAACTGACTGAACGATCTGCTGTGCATTGTCTGCGTTCCACTCAGCTGTCTGCTGTGTAACGATGTTCCAGTTAGCTTCTGCTGCAACCTTAGCATCAAGGGCGCCTGAACGTCCCTTCTGAGCTGCTGAACCCATAACACCCTGGATATGGATAACGTTGTACTCATCAAGGTTCTGTGATGCAAGCCAGTTAACTGCTGTTTCACCTTCCTTGTCCATATCAGATACGATTGAAGCTTCATATAAAGAAGGATCAGCATCGATTGTACGGTCAAAGAGGATTACACGGATTCCTGCTGCCTGAGCATCTTTAAGAACTGAATCCCAACCTGCTGTATCAGCTGCTGAAAGGAGAAGGTAATCTACACCGTCCTGTACGAACTTCTGAGCTGCTGCGATCTGCTCATCGTTCTTAAGGCTGTATGCGAATGATGCTTCGTAACCGTTCTCTTTTGTGAAAGTCTTCTGAAGGTCTGCATCGTTAGCTGTACGATAACCTGACTCGTTAGGATCGTTGTTGATGATACCAACCTTGATAAGCTCTCCTGATGCTGCAGCGGGCTCTGCTGCGGGCTCTTCTGCCGTATCAGCTGCTGCGTCTGCGCTTGTGTCAGCTGCTGCTGCGGGTTCTGCTGCTGCAGGTGCACTTGCTGCTGTGTCTGCCTTGCTTCCACAACCTGAAAGTAAAGCTGCGATCATAGCCACACTTAAAACTGCGCTAAGAATCTTTTTCTTCATTTTGTTTTTCCTCCCTTTAACAAAATAGGTTTACGGACTTCTTCGTCCTACATGATAAGTTTATATTCCAAAATACCGGTGCTTCAATCATAGATATTGTAGTATTTGCTCTTTCGTCAAAATATACATACCAATTTCATGTCGCTTTTCTTAAAATGTATACCAATTATCGTCATTTCGTTGTAAAATAGGTTAAAAGGTTTGTTTTTTAACTTTTTGAGTTAAAAAAGTTATGATTTTCACATTTCGGGCGCCGGATAGTAAAACGTTAAACATGTACAAAATGACGAGAGATCTTCAAAATTGAACGCTGATTTGTTCAAAATGTTTATTTATTTGTCCGTATATTGTATGACCTATTCCAAAGACAGTAGATTTAGAAACAATTTTTCTTAAAATTTTAGGATAAGATAATGCCAAGATACAAAGAGATAGCAGATGATCTTAAATACAGCATAAGAACAGGCGGTTTAATGGATAAAAAGCTCCCCGGAGAGCGTGTTTTATCAAAAAAGTATTCCGTCAGCAGGGATACCTTAAGAAAGGCGCTTGATATCCTGCAGCTTGAAGGATATGTATATAAAAAGACCGGAAGCGGAGTTTATATAAGTGATGAATGGTTCCTTTTAAGAAACAGGATCGCTGTTATTGTAAATGATGCCGAAGAACACAAAAATCCGGTCTTCATCTTTGATCTTCGGAATGCTCTTTCAAAAGAAGGCTATTCCCTTGATATATATGAAACAGATAAAAGCCATGAAAAAGAAAGAGCTGTACTTAAAGAGCTTTTAAACTCTCCCGTCCGGGGAATAGTCGTAATACCCGAAAGCAATTCCATCCCCACGCCCAACTTCGATCTATATTCAATGCTCATTGATAAACATATCCCGGTGGTCTTTTGGGGCGGAGCCTACCCTAATATCAAAACGGGAGTATCAGTTGATGATGACTATGTCACCTTATCCTTAAAGGCCGTTAATGAAATAATGTCAGGTGACTTGATAACATCAAAGATATGCCCCGTTCTTTTTGCCGATGATAAAAGATCCATAGATATCTATGATGGATTGTGCCGCGCTCTTTCTCCTTTAAACATTGTCCCCCAAAATGATGAGGTCCTTTGGCTTACCGGAAATGATCTTGAAATATTAAGAAAAAAAAGAACACATGAAAGGATATCTTCGTTTATCAAAGATAATGTACCCATTTCTTTATCGGAACCCATAACATACTTTATATGCAGCAATGATGAAACTGCTTATTATATAGCCATGGACCAAAAAGAAAATGAGCGTGTCAAAGTTATCTCCTTTGAAGAAAGCTACCTGGGTGCTCTTTCAGGAAACCGTATAATCTACTATACTCCCGAGGGCAAAAAGATAATTGATGATATTATATCTTCCCTGCTATATGAGCGCAAACAAATATATTCAAAAAACCTTCCTTTTAAGGTATAATAAATGAAACTATCACTTTGAAAGGAGAACAAAGACTATGAAATATGTATGTTCTGTATGCGGTTACGTTCATGAAGGACCCGAGGCTCCCGATCAGTGCCCTCAGTGTAAGGCACCCAAGGAGAAATTCGTAGCTCAGGAAGGTGAGATGAGCTGGGCAGCCGAGCACGTTGTAGGGGTTGCAAAAGGTGCTCCCCAGGATATCATCGATGATCTTCGCAATAACTTTAACGGGGAATGTTCTGAGGTCGGCATGTATCTTGCGATGGCAAGAGTAGCTTTCAGGGAAGGTTATCCCGAGATAGGTCTTTACTGGGAAAAGGCAGCTTATGAAGAGGCTGAACATGCAGCCAAATTCGCAGAGCTCCTCGGTGAAGTCGTTACCGATTCCACAAAGAAGAATCTCGAAATGAGAGTTGAAGCCGAAAACGGTGCCACGATGGGTAAGACCGATCTTGCAAAGCGCGCAAAAGAGTTAAACCTTGATGCGATCCATGATACCGTTCATGAAATGGCAAGAGACGAAGCAAGACACGGCAAAGCATTTAAGGGATTACTTGAAAGATATTTTAAGTAAGAAAGATCCGTAAATTAAAGAGGACCTTCGCGGTCCTCTTTTTTTGTCTTGATACGGATATTAGATCGGCGTTACTTTGTATGTTAAGTTTCCGTGTGCCGGTATGTTGCAAACTGATATCCTCTTTTCGTTAACGATCTTTTCTTCCTTGCTCCAAAGGTCTTTGATCTTATATGACGAAGCGCCCATAAAACCATCAGGGTTTTTCATCTTGTTACCTATATAGAGATCGATAGTCTCAAAATCCGCAACAAACTCTTCATTGATCTTATTATCCGAAAGATTGATGAACGATATGGCGCAGCTTCCGTCGGATAAAGGCTTTGCAAGTATGTCTACCCTGTCATTATCCCTTATGTATTCTTTGTCGGGATCCTTTTTTGCCTTGGTTGAAAGAATTCTCTTTGCCTGTATCCCGAGTGCATCCTGGTTAAGCGCAATAAGATCTTCGTTTGCTATTATCGTGTAAAGGTCATCTCCTTTATTTACCCTTCTAAGGTCAAGCCCAAGCATGAGCGGTGAATTCATCATGCACCACATCGTAAAGTGTGTGCGGCACATGGTATAATCAAGTCCGTTCATTCCTACCATCAGCATATCGGGATCGTTCCAGCCCCTTGAAAGACCTGCAAACTCATCCATGATAACAGCCTTGTTATACTGTGTTGCAACTCCCGGAGAATAATCGCTAGTCCACTCTCCGACCCCGGGATCACCGTCGGAACCGACTTGGAATGTTATGTCGTTTAATATTCTCCATGAAGATCCGACCTTGTAACCCCAGTTTTGAGGCTGCGTCTTTCCCCATTCACATAGGGACATTACCACATCATTATCCTTATCCGCTTCATAAAATTCCTCAAGCAAAGCAGCATATGAGCAAAGAGTGTTCTCCTGCCTTCTGTGGTTCATTAACCTAAGTACATCACCCATGTCAAAGATCTCTATCTTTATGGGCTCACTCCAGATAAATCCTTTATCCGTCATGCTCTCATCGCAGATGAAGTCATCAAAATAATAGCCTGTCTTTTCTTTATGATCCACGACTACCTGAAGCCATGAACCGCACCCGGGGTTTTGACCTCCCCGGTAAAGTACCTTAAGATCGTAGCATCCGGGCAAAAGCTTAACATCAAAACAGAGTTCACCTGAGCGCACATTGACCGGAGAATGCTCGGGACCAGTTCCGTCATAGGTTCCTATGTTCTCAACAAAACTTTGATCTTCATCGTTACAGATCTTCGGACCGTTGCCTTTTATCTTTCCGTCGGATATCGCATCAAATTGTTTTGATACTCCGTTACCCTCAATGGATATTGCGGCGATCTGCGGAGCATATGTGTAACGCGCATTTTTTTCATCCGAAAATGTTGCGTTGTCCCAAAGGTAATAACAGTTATCTACCTTTATAAAATCAACGCCCCACTCAAGATAGCTTTTTGCATCTTCCTTTTCATGTCCGCATGTTCCGACAGCGGCACCGGCACAAAGATTCGTGCCTATATCGTTATACATTCCAAACTTAAGTCCTTTTTGGTGTATATAGTCTGATAAAGCCTTAAAGCCCGAAGGAAATTTGACTTCTTCATTTGACAAAAGCCCGTCGACTCTTTCGTTTTTGTAGCAGCCGTCATCAAGAACAATGTATTTATATCCGAGCTTATCAAGGCCAAGTTCCAAAAACTTATCCGCCATGGCCTTTGTAAGTTCCTCGGTGTTGCTGCTTCCAAAAGCGTTCCAGCTGTTCCATCCCATCATGGGAAGAAGTCCCGTTTTCTTTCCGGGGAAAGTTATGCCGTCATCAAAACGATCAAAACGGTATTTCGGATCGTTGATCATTACCGGTCTTTTCATATTCTTTTTACCACCCTTTACTGTCTTTTTTCCCGAAAGAAGTTCTTCGGTCCTTAACATCACATCTTCAAAATCGGACCTTGAAACTCTGTGTCCACGGTCAAACATATAAAAACCGCCGTCACCCGTTGCAATAAAAAAAGCATCCATAAGGCCTCTTAAATATACCTGTGCGATATGAAAAGCACAAACACGGCAGTCGTATAAATCCTTTAATACTTCCGCCCCGGATATATCATCAAGGTCTTTGACGCCCTTATCTTTTATATAAAGATGCAGTTCTTCCGCAAGTTCTCCCCGCGTGATACCTTCCCGAAACTCTATCATTCCCCGCATAATAAGATCACCTTGTGATCCCCAAAAGATCAAGATATTCTCTTTGCTTATCTTCCATGATCCTGGCTTCATCTTCTTCCATGTGATCATACCCCAGAAGATGCAGCATGCTGTGTGCGATCAAAAATGAATATTCCCTCATAACGCTGTGTCCGTACTCGTTTGCCTGGGATACTATCCGTTCCTCATTTAAAACGATCTGCCCAAGCATAAAAAGACCGCTTTCGGGATCTATGAGGCTTTTATCCTTAAATCCTTCGCATTCATAATCGGACGGCTCATCCCATTCGGTATTTGGAAAAGAAAGCACATCCGTTGTATTATCGATATCACGGTATTCGGAGTTTATCTCCTTTACCGTCTCCGGATCCGTTATTAGAAGACAAACGATTGCGCCGCACGGGAAGCTTTCTCCTTCAAGCACGGTCTTTATAACCGATTCCGCGGTTTTTTCGATATCAAACCCGGGATCGAACCCTGTTTCATTTTCAAAATCCAGAACTGTTTTCATGACTATTACATCATAGCATACCAAACAGTCTGCTACACATTATTTTTTCTCATATATCCAGTAATTCTAATATAATCATATATATAAACTCAACAGGGATGTTTACTTATGGAACGACCGCTTGGCAAAGCACAGGTTAAATGAAAGATCCTAATAGTTGATGATGAAGAGATAAACCGCGAGGAACTCGGCAATATGCTGAATGACGAGTATGAGGTTTCGTACGCAGATAACGGGCAGGCAGCCTATGATATGCTCACCTACGGCGGAGACAAATATTCCCTTATGTTTTTGGATCTTATCATGCCGGTCCTTGACGGATACAACCTGCTTGACATGTGCAGAAAAGATCCCACGTTTGATGAACTTCCAATTATTGTAATGACACAGGAAAGTGCGGCCGAAGTCATAAGCATAAAGGCAGGTGCGGCCGACTTTATCAGCAAGCCCTTTGACAGGCCGGAAGTTATAAAAGCAAGATGCAAAAGGATCATTGATCTTTATGAACAAAAGAGCATCATTGCGCGCGCCGAATCAGATGTTCTTACGGGACTTTATTCAAAGCAGTTTTTCTTCCAGTACTTAAGGAGACTTGAGCGCTTTAATCCGGATCTTCCGATGGATGCGATCGTTATCAACGTCGAACACTTCCATCTTATCAACGAGATCTGCGGCCGTGACGAAGGTGATGCGGTACTTAAAAAGATCGCCGACCTTCTGATGCAAAAGCTTGATGATAACTACGGCATAGCCTGCAGAAGCGATGCGGATACTTTCTTTGTCTATGTAAACGGCCTTGATGATTACCAGTCCCTTGTTGATGACATCGCTAAAGAAGCAGAAACGGAAAACTCTTTGATGAAAAGAACTTTGATAACCTGAAAAACGCCCTCGATGCACATGACCTTAAAGCAGCTTTTGAAGCAGCACATGCGATAAAAGGCGTTTTAGGAAATCTTTCATTAACTCCCATGACCGAAAAAGCTTCCGAAATAACGGAACTTCTGCGCGCAGGAACGGACATGGATTATACTGACCTTATAAATGAACTCTTCGCATTAAAAGAAGATCGTAAAAAGCTCTGTGAGGATTAGGCCGGGAGATATTTTTTCTTTTGTCTTATCTTTATTTGCCACTGATATTCTCCATCCGACGATCAGCTTCCCATATGAGTTCCTCCAGGGTATGATACAGTCTTTCGGTCTCAACCGGTTTTGATAAATGGGCGTTCATACCGACCTGCAGTGAAAGCTGTACATCCTCATCAAAAGCATTGGCCGTCATGGCAATTATCGGAATTATTCCTGCATCCGGCCTGTCAAGTTTACGGATCATCTCAGTTGATTTAAGTCCGTCCATATCGGGCATCTTCCAGTCAAGGAGCACCAGATTGTACGGTTCAAGTTTAGTATGCTGGATCTTCAGCATGTTAAGTGCATCATGCCCGCTGTAGCACACATCTGCTTTGATCCCGGCTTCGTCAAGGACCATTCTTGCATGCTCAGCAGCTATCTCCTCATCATCGACCACGAGTACTCTCATGTCATTTACATTTATCCTGAAATCAGATGTTCCTACGCGATCACTGTTTTTAAGCGTAAGGATCACGGTGAATTTCGATCCTTTTCCTTTTGCGGATTCAACGGAAATGGTCACGTTCATTATCTCAACGATATTTTTCGTTATCGCCATTCCGAGTCCGGTTCCCTGAATTCCGCTTACCGTTGATGAATGCTCTCTGGTAAAAGGATCAAAAATGTTCTTAATGAATTCACTACTCATTCCAATACCGTCATCTTCGATATCAAATTCAAGGCAGGCATAGCCCTTTATGGTACACGGCTTTTCACCGACCGTAAACGAAATCCTGCCTCCGTTATCCGAAAACTTAACGGCGTTTGAAAGGATGTTTAAAAGTATCTGATTAAGACGAAGCCTGTCTGTTATGATGTCTTCATTTTCTATGTGGGTATTTACATTTAGTTGCTGGTGCTTCGCCGATACCGAAGCCTGGATTATCGATCTTATATCCTCGATAAGATCAGGGAGATGTACGGGACTTTCTTCGATCTTTACCGTTCCGCTTTCTATGCGGCTCATATAACGATCGCATTCATGGGCGTCCTTATGTCATGTGACATTTTATTTAAGAATATTGTCTTTGCCCTGTTTGCGTTTTCAGCTTCATGCAGTGCTTCGGCAAGCGCTTCCCGGCTCTCCTCAAGGTTCTTTCTGGCTTCTTCCTTCTCCAGCATCTGCTTTTTTGCGATCCTTGAAGCTCTGTAAAGAATAAATATGATTATGGCAGCTATGATAAGGAGGAATGAGGCAAATATCTCCATGTGATCCTTTACCGTATCACCAAAAGTATAAGTGTACAGTCCGTCGGTATATTTATATGCAAGATTAAGGACATAGTCTTCACCTATGACCTTTTTACCGCGGTTAAGAAGCTTAAGAAGACCTTCATTACCTATCCTTACCCCGAAGCATCTTGAATCCCTTTGCCCCAGCTGCTTTACGGAAAGCTGGCGGTATCTTGAGTTTTTTAATATATCTATGGCGCGAAGGCCGTTTATAATAGTGCATCCGACCTTGTCGGCCTTAACGGCTTCCAAACATTCTTCTATGGATGAATACTCCGTTATCTCTGCTTCAGGGAACTGCGTACGTATATAGTAATACTGCATTCTGTTATTCTTATTGACACCGAATTTCCTTGTCTTTTCATCCGAAAACTCTCCCTCAAAAACAAGCTCCATCGTGGCGGAAATGATGGTATCGGACTGGTATATCCCGTTTTCCTCGGAATAATACAGTCCGCCGCCGACGGGGAATGTGGCATCTATGGATCCGTCATAAAGATCCGCTATCATCTCATCATAAGATGAATATCCGTTAAGCTCGATATCAATATCCGTTATGCCCAGCTGAGAAAAGATACCCGGCACAAGTTCTCTTACAAGACCGTTTGCGCTTCCGTCAGAAGCTTTATCGCTGTAAGGAAGATAATCATCAAGGTATCCTATTGTTATGGAATCATTTTCAGAAAGCCATTTCTTTTCAGCATCTGAAAAGTTACGGCTGGTGACACTGGTTGAATAATACTTGTTTCTCAGTGAAGAAATATAATCGGGTTCATCCGAAGTAAGTTGTTGTTGTGCTTCGTTAAGCTCCTTTAAGATGTCCGCTCTTTTGATACTGACACAAAGAAAATAATCGGATGTTCCGAACACACCAACGATCTCGGAATGATCCCTGCCGTATGCACCGTCACCTTCGGCAGCAAGTATATCTATATCTCTTCTGTCAAAGGAATCAAAGAGTTTTTCATAATCCGAAAAGGTTATGACATTTGCTTTAACGGAATTGTCCAAAAGATACCCATCCAAGACTCCTACCACTGCGCTGTCTAAAACACCTATCTTTTTCCCGTTAAGAGTGCTTGGGTCATTTGTAACATCCGTATCCCTGTCATGCTTAACAAGACTGTATGTCTCATTTCCCATTGGATAATCCGGATAACCTATGATGGCAAGACGATCATCTTTTTTTGGCAAGACCTGCCAGAAGATCTATTCTGCCGTCAAGGAGCATCTCATACAGATCGGCAAAATCCCCATAGACATATTCATATTCTCATCCCGTGTATTCGGACAGTTTTCTGTAATACTCGTAAGCATACCCGGTCTTTACCGCTCCTTCCCGTGCACCTTCTTCAAACACCTCGTTCTCGTAATAACCGACACGCACAACATTAATCTCTTCACTGTTCGATCTGACCTCCGGGAAGTTAAAAGGCAGTATCGAACCGATGAAGAGCACAACGGACAGTAATGTCGGGATTAGGAGTCTATTGGTGTATTTCTTCGTATGCCCATTAAAAGTTTATCTCCTGCCAAGGAGTTTTGATAATGTATCGTCAAGCTTTTTCCTTATGAATTCCCTGTGTTCGTCCTTAACAAGAAAATACATATAGGAATCCTCGACCATGCTCTGCGGAAGACCTCTTCCGACAAGCTTAAAGTTAACAAAACCCTTTTCTATATATCCTTCCATCTCATCGTTTGAGATAAAAGCAGGACGCTTTTTACATTCACTGAATTCCGGGATCGTCTTGGTATTCGGGCAATTATAAGGCTTTCCTTTTTCAAAACGAAGCTGCATCAGAGATTCGTCGGCATAATGTGCTTTTCGTTTGGGACAGTTGGGAAAACATATCTCATCTACAAGGATCTCGGTCTTTGAGGCGTACGGCGAAAGTGCCTTAAGCACATCGTCATCATGATTAAGGTCATAATCAAGGACAACGAGCTCATAATCCTTTTCGTATTCCTTTTTAAGCTCATCAAGGTTAGTGATCCTTTTGGTAGTTGAGGATATAAACTCAAATGAAGGGTACTTATCCCTGAGATATTCTTCAAGGATGTCCCTGTTAACAAGGACCTGATTCATTCCGTTATCCGCAGTCTCCATGATGAGATTGCAGTACGTATCGCTGAGATGTTTTTCTTCTATCAGGGAATTGGTCCATGTAAACCTTACGGGAACCCCAAAGCCGTTATAAGTTTTTATGATCTTTTCCATGTCGGAATGCGACGTCAGTCCAAAGACGGCTCTTCCGCCATTCCAAATGGCTCCGGGGAAAGTGCCGTAGACACTCCCTATCGCATAACCGTCCCTGAACCTGTCGGGATATTCCTTCATCAGGTTGATGATAACCTGATTCATGTAAAAGAAGACACAAAAACCGGGCAGATGCCAGTAAATCTTTTTTTCACTCATAAATCATTTCAAAAAACTTTATTTACCTCCTTGCAATATCAAAAACTCATTAAAAGCTTTGTACGTTCGCTTATAACTTAAGTGCCTTACAAAGTGCCTTCCAAATTATGAAAAAATATACGAATCCTATCAAGGCAGTGATAAATTGTGTGATCGAGAATGTCGTCTGAAAAACAGGCAGTTTGCCGCGAAGCGGGCTTTCGGCCGGAATAAATGTGGGAAGAAGCCATAAGGCGATCGTAAGTCCCATAATAAGGCCCTTAGCAACACATGATAATATAGCAGTAACGATGGAGCGGACACTTAAAAGCGGCTTTTGATCGGATACCGACGGCCTGAAAACAAAATATACCATGAGCGATAAAACCGCATTGCCCAGCATGATGAGCGGAATGATCCCGGGTACTGCGCTCATGACGGGCGAAGCAGCTATAAGGTATGCCGTTATCGGAGTTATCACCGAAAGAATGATCCCCCACATTAAACCTGCAGACATCGTAACGATGATGATGCAAAGGTTTACTATAGGCCCCGTGATATACACGCTTAAGCTTTTAAATATCTGGCTGACTATACATATTGCAAGAAGTATAGCAGTGATCGCGATCTGCAATGTCAGTGTTTTTTTATTTGCATTTTCCATATTCCCATCTCCTAAAAAAATATTAATTCCATTATACTACTTTCCTTTGGTCTTTTGTGACAAAAAGCCTCCGGATATTACTCCGGAGGCTTTAATGATCCCTATTACCGAATTGCTGCTACGGCCATACGGACGGCTTGGGTTTATTGACCGAGATAACGTGCATGCTCTCAAGGTTTTTAATAAGGAGCAGCCTTGCCTCACCGACATGTTCCGGCTTTATCATGTAGTAGCAGTATGTTTCAATGAGCGAGAAAAGATATGCCGTTCTGCCTTCGATCTTGAAATTACAGATACCGCGCGGAAGATACTTATCCCGAATATCTTCAGTACTTACGAAAGTACAGTAATTCATGATCGTATAAAGGGTGTTATGATCACCGTATTCACACATCCATGGTTCAAGCGGAATCTGCTTATCGGGTGGCATATTCTTGTTCTTTTTGATGATACGCTGGTTTTTGGCTACGTTCTTGTAATGATCTCCCCTTCGCTTGCAGTTGGGGTGACATACCGCATTTACCAAAACCTCAAGTCTTGACTTATCCGTTATGCCGTCTATCTCATCCCACTGTCCGTTCATGTTGTAGTCAAGAACGACAGTCTCGTAGTCCTTTTTAAGTTCTTCGTTTATTGCCTCTTTGTTCCTTATCTCCTTACAGGTTGAACTGTTGTATTTAAAGTCCGGATATTTGTTACGCAAATAATCCTCCAAAAGAGGTGAAGCGACTATAACTTCATTCATCCCGTTATTTGCTGCATCCATGCAGTAATTACTGAAAGGATCATCAAGCTCGCTTTTTTCAACGATCGTATTGTTGAACGTATACCTTATCGGGATGCCCTGTGAATTGACATTCTTTATGACACTTTCAACAAACTTTGAATCACACTGATCGTTTAAGATAAGTCTCCCGCCGTTCCACGGTGTCTGGGGAAAGACTCCGAAAAGCGATGCTATCTTAACACCCTCCCTGAAAAAGTGGGGGCGCTCTTTTTGAAGGCTTATCCAGAACATGTTAAGCGGATAGTTATACCTTAATCCGGGTAAGTGAAATCGGGCTTCAGTCATTTATTCGTTACTCTCCTGCTTTTTGGGAACCGGAACCGGCTTTATCCTCTTATAAGAGAATGATTTGATAAGTGCCTTGACCTTCTCGTCGCGGTTTTCGATATCATGTGCATACAATCCGACGGTACATCCGACGAATCCCCCCGCAACCTCGGTTGAAAGAGCGCTGATATCAAGCCCCCTTACAAGTTCTTTTATCTGCTGTCCGTCCACCATGAACAAAGATGCCTTTGTTCCGATGACACTTAACACAAGTGTTACAAGATTCTGGGGAAGCAAAAGTGAAGCTATCTTCTCATCTTTTCCTTCCTTGCGGAGAATGACATTTCCGCTGCATCCCGAATATTCAAATCTTAAATGATAGTCCTCACTCTGGAAAAGGACTAAGCCTGCGCTTGCTCCGTCATAAAGGTCATCGCCTTTAAGCGTTACCGCAGCTTCAAAGCAATGAGAATCCTGTCTTATCGCAAGATATGAAGGGGTTCCCAAACCGGTTATCGGATCGTTATCGCACGTAAGATAAAGTCCTTCTCCCTCACGAAGCTCATACATATCCTGCTTGTAGTTACGAAGCTTTAACCACTCGGGTCCAAGTTCATTTAAGCTTGTAAAATCATAAAGCTTGTTTACGCCGGGAAGAGAAGTCTGGGGAAGTTCGCTTTTTACCTCATCAAGATCGACGACAAGCTCAGCAGAGAGCATACCGAGTCCCGGATTTACAACGGGCCAGTCATTTTCCCAGATCACTCTTGCAAGGAATGTCTCTCTTCCCATCGTGGTAAATCCGCCTGCAGGTCTTACAGCAAGCATTACCATATACCAGTCACCGTTTGCTATCTGCACAAGATCTGCATGTCCTACATACTTTATCGGGTATTTAACTCCCAGATGTCTGTGCGTAAATATCGGATTGCAGAAATGATTCTCATAAGGTCCGAATATATCCTTTGAACGTGCAACGCTTACTGCGTGCTCAGGGCCTGTTCCTCCCTCTGCATGAAGGATGTAATAATATTCTCCGACATGATAGATATGAGGTCCCTCAGGCCAGTGAACACCTTTTAACGCACCGTTCCAGACGTTCTTGTGCTCGCCTATAAGTTTGAACTCTTTAATGTCAATCTCCTGAATATATATATACCAGTCGCCGTTATACTTACAGCCTTCGGGATTCGGATGGGTTCCGATGTAGTAGCATCTTCCGTCATCATCAAAAAAGAGTGACGGATCGATACCGTCTGCACCTTCGATGTAATGAGGCTCACTGTAAGGTCCCTCGGGCTTATCGGATGTCACGATAAAGTTTCCCTTGTCAGATACGTTTGTGCATATAACGTAATATGTACCGTCATGATAACGCATCGTCGGAGCAAAAAGTCCCCTTGATGATTGCGCCTCCTTAAGCGGAAGCTGGGACTCGCGGGTCAGAACATTTCCTATCTGCTCCCAGTTTGCAAGGTCTTTACTGTGCATGATTGGCAGACCCGGAAAATAAGAAAACGAAGAATTGACGATGTAATAATCATCACCTACCGCGCATATCGAAGGGTCCGGATAAAACCCTGCAAGAATTGGATTGGTTGCTTTTACTGACATAGTTCCTCCTTATGGCTTGGTTATCAATATATTTCCGTCTTTATAGGTTATCTTAACTTTGTTGTCCTTAAGGTCAAGCTCGTCTATGAGCTCCTGCGGTATCTGGAGTCTGTGGGCCTTGTCCATTACCACATATTCATCCTGAGTCTCCTCGGCTCTCCAGTCGATGTTTCCTTCGTTCACCCTGTCTTTGAACTCTTCTTTGAGCACACGCTCAGAGCTTATCTTTCCGTCTCTTATCGCAACGACTCTATTAACTTTTTTTGATAGAGTCATATCATGAGTGACTATGAGTATCGTCTGTCCGTTATTGTTAAGCTCGGTAAAAAGATCGAATATGTAATCCGCCGTCTTTGAATCGACAGACCCTGTAGGCTCATCGGCCAAAAGAAGCTTAGGGGAATTTGCAAGCGCTATCGCTATCGCTATCCTTTGCTGCTCTCCGCCGGATAACATGTTCATCTTAGAATTCTTTTTCTGTGAAAGGCCTACCATCGAAAGGAGTTCCAAGGCCTTATCCCTTTTATGTTTTGTTGACGAAAGGTTCATCGGCAGCATGATGTTTTCGATCGCGGTAAGATAGGGAAGCATGTTTCGTCCGTTATTCTGCCACACAAATCCGACCGTCTCCCTTTTATATAAAACAAGTTCCTTTTCCGTCATGGTAAAGAGGTTCTTTCCGTCAACCCAGAGCTTACCTGCACTAGGCCTGTCCAGTCCTCCTATCATGTTAAGAAAAGTAGACTTACCGGATCCGCTGTTTCCGATAAGTGCCGTAAGCTCTCCTTTTTGCACGGTAAGATCAAGTCCCTGGAGTGCAAGGACTTCCGTTTCTTTTGTCTTGTATATCTTTACCAGGCCGTCGGCCTGAACCATTACTTCTTCAGACATTGACCCTTTCTCCGTTCTCAAGTTCTACGAGCATATCGGCAGCGCCCATCAATCCGACATCATGCGTCGTCATAAGGACGGTGATACCCTCTTTTCTCGTCATTTCCTTAAATATCTCGGTAACCTTTGCAGCCATTGCTGAATCAAGCTCCGCTGTAGGCTCATCGGCAAATATGATACCCGGGCGATGTGCCAAAGCTCTTGCTATGGCAACTCTTTGCTGCTCGCCTCCGGACATCTCGGCGCTCATATGGTTCATCCTGTTTCCGAGTCCCACAAGCTTAAGGCAGTCTTCTACCCTTCTTTGGCTATCGCGATTTATCTTGATCCCTGCCATTCGCATCGAAAATTCAACGTTTTGAAAAGCATTAAGCGAAGGGATCAAAGATACGGACTGGAATACGAATCCCATCCTTGTCCTTCTTAAGTTTTCCCTTTCCTTATCGGAAAGGCTCTTTAAGTTTACGCCGTCTATAAAAGCATCACCTTCCGTCGGATCATCCAGGGAATTGATGATGTTCATGAGCGTTGTCTTTCCGGATCCGGATCTTCCTTTAAGGATCGCAAACGTTCCTTTGGGGATCTCCATATCGATACCCTTTAAGGCCCAGAACAAACCTGCGGGAGTCTGGAAAGCTCTCTTTATTCCGTTGGTCTTTATTATGATATCGCTCACTATTCTTCACCCAGTTTAAGTGCCTTGGTAACGTTCATCCTAAAGAGGATGAATATCAGCACGAATATACTTATGAACATGACTGCGGCGATTATGCCGTAGAGTCTGTAAAGGTCTGATGCTTTTGTGATAAGCTTCATCGGAAGTACCTGCTCCGATGTTGCATAAGATGTCTGGAGCATCGGTACGAACATCCTTGATGAAAGATATCCTATCCCGATACCTGCAAGTATCGAAAAGAGTCCCGAGAATATCTGCTCGTTTATAAGAAGATGGACTATCTCGTTTTTATGAAGTCCGCATGCCCTTAAGACACCAAATATAAGCTCTCTTTCTCTTATGGACATGATCCAGTAAATAAGATACCCCACACCGCAAAGGATGAGCGTAACAACAAATCCCATCGTAAGGACACCGTTTGTTCCCTGAAGCAGTGGATCCGTCAACGTATTTTCTATATCCTCCGACTTATTGACATAGCGCTTTATCTTCATGTTGTCCTTTTCGATAAAGTCGTATACCGCGTTGGAAGGAGCATCATCCTTAAGATCAGCCCAGATCTCATACGGCTTTATACCCCATTGCTTTTTTAATCTTGCATATTGCGCTACCACCAGGAAGTTATCCTCGGTCACGGCCGTTCCGTCTGGATTGATAACCGTCAGCGTAGGCGAATATGTCGGGAAGTAATTTACAAAATCAACTATCTTTCCGTTTATCGATGTTCCGTCCGAGTTATATACGTTTATAGAATCTCCGACCTTGTAATCATACATGGTCCTGAAATTATCTGAAAGGAGCACACCGTCCTCCACTGCGGCAAGCTCATTTAAATATTCATAGTATTGTTTGGGATTTATCCCGTTTGATAAAGACGTCATCTGTCCGAACTCTTTGGTATGGATGCCCATCAATGTAACGGATAAACGTCCCGTTTTTCCCTGCTTTAAAAAAGCCTTGTCATCATAGAACACCTTGGTATATGACGAAGCAAAATCCATGGAAGCATACTTGTTATAGTCAGGCTCCATATACTGCCCCGTAGGGACTCCGGATGAATCGGTTATGGCAGGCCAGTTTTCCTTTATCACAAGGTCTGCTCCATCCCTATAGTCCGTATTCTCGACGGCATTTTCAAGTATCGTACGTGCAACCGTCGCATGGAACATTCCAAGGGAAACGGTCATTATAAGGAAGAGCATGATAAGCTGCATCTTACGTCCGTTTTTGATGTTTTCCATGAACGAGATATAGCCTGCAGGTCCGCATATCTTCTTAAGGCAAAGATAGATAAGCTTAACAATATAAGGCTGTATCCTTAAGAAAAACAATCCCATGCCGACTATAAAAAGTGATGAGCTTATATAAAGCAGCGGATCCAGTTTCTGTCCCGAAAGGACTGTCGTTGATATGTCTTTCATCCTACGGTTAAAAGTATAGAAACCATAGAGTGAAACTCCGATGAGAACTATATCAAGGAACAGTATCTCCCAAAGGCTCCTTTTCTTTATGGCCTTTTGCTGCTTTAAGTGGACTATCGATACTTTACTGTGCTTTATGGCCGGAAGCGAAATGCTAAGGAGCGTTACTCCCATCGCAACAAGCGCATACAAAAATGCCTCTGAAGTATATTTGATATCAAGTGAGGAACTTAAGTTAAACTCAAGGAAATTCCTCGTGGATCCGAGGATCCTGCTAAAGAGTCCTCCGAGAGGTATTCCGAACACGGCTCCAAGTCCCGTAAGGAAAAGGCCCTGATAGATATACAAAAGCAGGATCTGACCTCTGAAGCTTCCGCGGCTTTTAATTACTGAGATCTCATTTCGCTCCATCTCATACATCTGTCCGGATATCATCAGAAGAAATGCTGCCAGAAGCACAAGGACAGGTATCTGAAGGATAAGCAGCGTTGCCTGTATCCTTACCTTTTTGATCTCATATTCTTCGAGGATGCTCTGGTAACCCGGCTTTTTTATAACACTCTTATAAGCACTTTTTTGTGTAAGATATTCAGTCTGGTTATTAATCTTTTCGATCATCGAAGCGCTGACCGAAGCATAATCGACAAGATCGTATACCGAGCTTGTGATGTTATAATTAGCGGCATTCTCTCCAAGGAACATCTCCCTGAAAAGAGCAGGGTTCATAAAGCACGTATCAAAAAGATTCTCAGGGTTTTCCTGGAAATAAAACTTATCCTGTTCGTTTTTGGTGAACACACCGACGATCTTTATCCTTATATCCTTGCCGTCGACGGTCTTAAGCCTGTCAAACTTTAATGTCTCACCAAGCAAAAGGCCTTGCGAAACAAGCGTTGACTGTGAGACGATGACTTCGATATTTCCGTCTTTGTCTATACCGCTTTCGGAATAAAAATCTCCGTTAATGAGCTTTGCATGACCCTCAAGATCATTCATCATCGCAACGGAAAGATCAATGTTGTAGGCATCTTCCCTGTTTATGTCAGACTTTACGGGTGATTTGAAAACGCTGTAAAAATATACGGAAAGATATTCATTAACACCCAAAAGCGAATATATCTCCTTTGAGTAATTCTCTATCTTTCCTAAAGTATCTTTTTTATCTTTATTGCAGTTAGCGCCCATGCGGATAAGGAGCGGCCATCTGCCCTCCTTGGCAATATACTGCTCAAATTCATCCTGAAGCATGCGGTCATAAGCCGCCTTTTGATAAAGAGGGAAGCTTACCGTTGTAGCGATAAGGAGGATACATCCCAGAAGGAGGCTTAAGTTCATCCACTTTTTCTGCCACATTTTCTGCAGCATTATTCCAAACATATTTCCATACCCTCCGTTATATCTCCGTATGCCACCCAGTAGTTGGCATTATCTGCTCCGCCTGCATAGAATTTAACAAGTTTTGCTTCGCCGTTTTCGCCCTTTGTTATAACATAGGTGTCATTTCCTGTTTTATATGCCGCATTCTTAGGAATCAAAAGAACGTTCTTCATATTCTTGGCCGTAGCCGTTACTGAGTACCTGTTCCTGCTCCAGTAACCGTTTTCCATATCCGAACCTGACTGTGAAAGTTTTTCCATATCCTCATCGGATATCTTTACAAGCGTATATCCGAGTGAAAGATCCTTTGAAAGTCCATAAGGATTAAGGCTTACGACTTTTCCGGAAAGTTCCGTTCTGCCTCCGTTAGAATCCTTGATCGTAACGGTAACATCGTTTCCGTATGATAAAAATCCCTTATCCTCAACTACTATATAGCTAGACTCATTTGCGGAAACCTGTAAAAGCTTAGCATCATATCCGATAAGTTCACCGTCTTTAAGGTCACTGCGGTCTATGACAAGGCCGTCGTAAGGTGCCTTTATCTCGATAACGCCCGTATATCTTGTCAGTTTTTCAAGCTGTTTTTCAAGGTGTTCTATTGAGCGTTCACGCTCTCTTATCGCACGGTCAAGAGAATTAATCTCATCCTCATCGTACGTTTTTGACTTCTGATCATAAAGGTCCACAAGTCTTTCCTGCTGGCGCTCTATCTTGCGGCCTATCCTTCCGGTTTCAACATCATCGCTTACTATCTCGACCTTACAAAGTAGCTGGCCTGCAGTAACCTGTTCGTAGCGGTCCACGCACATTTCCTTAAGATAGCATGTTCCGCTCTTGGCGGGGTTCCTTATCCATTCCGCAGAAGGATAGAAAAGATATCCGTCCGAAGAAAAGTTGTTTATGACTTCCCCTTTTTGAACCTTGCCAAACTTTGTTCCGAGATCATAAGGCGCATCATAAAGGATCTTGTCGCCTTCTTTTACGCCATAGGTGATCTCCGTATATCCGCTGTCAGACATTCCGGTTTGAACAGGTGTATATACGCTTTCCTCCCCGTCCAGGACATAAACAAAGAATCCGGATTCATCCTTGTTCACGGCATCCTTGGGAACACAAAGAGCGTTTGTGACTTTTCTTTCAACGACAACGATTATCGCTAGTTTTCCAAGATCGACTTCATTATCGGGGTCGGCTATCTTGAATGTCGTATATACGGCATCATTCTTTTGCAAAAGACGCCTGTATTCTTCGGGCTCCATATTCTCATATGCGACTTCGTACTTTTTGCCGTCGATTATCGCATAATACTCAAGCGCTTTATTTACGATTGATTTGCTGACAAACTCACACTTTATCTCTTTGTCATCGGGATTGCCGACTGCGGCTATGGATGTGCCCTGAGGAATGTGATCACCCGAATCATAATATCCGACAGAAACAACGACCCCGTCCATCGTGGAGCTTACGCTTCCTTCAAATTCCTTTTCCTTTAGTCTGTCTATCCTTTTAAGGTTATAGTTATAATCAAGTTCAAACAGTTCCTGTTTTTCGATGTATGACTGCTCAAGCTTTTCCCTGGACATTACGGACTGCTTGTAAGCACTTTCCGAAGGCATTACGGAGCTTGCCCAAAAACCGTACATCGGATCATCTTCGTTTTCGGGTTCATAGTTCTTTATGCCCTGATAATTAACGGAAGCCTTATACTCAGCCTTTTTTGCCTGATTAAGATCATAGACGTAGTCTTCAAGGTAATCGGCATAGTCCTCAACGAGTTTCGCGTTTTCATCCTCTACCTTTTCAACATCATCATCTATACTCTCCGATTCCGAGTAAAAAAGAGGAGCTCCCGCTGATATCTTATCTCCCGGAAGCGATGCATATGAACTGAACGCAAGGTCCGATTCATACGTGTATTCCACGGTATCGGGACATACTACTCCCGAATAAGTGCTGACCACAGTAAGATCCCTGAAGGAAGCTCTTTCATAATTAAGCACTGTTCCTACAGGCTCAATGAGCTCCACAACGGGCATGATGTCTTCCTCGCCCTTTTTACTCTGGCAGCCGGGTAAGGTCAATAAAAGCGAGCCGGCAAGTATTAAATTGATGATCTTTCTTTTATTCATCATTTATATACCACCTTGTCACCTTCATTAAGGCCGCCCGTTATCTCAACCTTGTCATCGCCTGTAAGTCCTGTTTCTATAAAGGCCATCTGCCTGAAGTTATTTTCATCAAGCACATATACATACGGCTTTCCGTCCGCATGATAAACGGCACCGAGCGGAAGGCTTAACACATTTTCATGTTTCTCAAGAATGAGTTTTAAAGTACCCGTCGTTCCGACATCTATCCCCTCGTTTTCGGGTCCGCTTAAAATATCAAATCTCTGTATCTCTCCCCATGAAGAGATGTTGTAAGGAGTGAGCTCGTATTCACCCGATGCATTTCCGTATACTATGCTCATCTCGATCACATCGCCTTCTTTAAAATGCTTTGCACAGTCTTCATCCGATGATTCGAAAAAGCCGGATCTGCTGTCAACGATCTTCATTACGACTTCATCTTTTTGGGATGTTGATCCTTCAAGATGCTCGGCAACCGAATATACCGTTCCCGACATCGTGGCATAGATCTTACTTCCCGACTGCTCACTCTTTAGCTTGTTTAACTTCTTTTGGTCAAACTCTATCTCGTCTTTATAATCTTCACGTCTGTAATCGTAATCCCTTTCGATGGATTCAACGTTCTTATCGTACTTTTTAAGATCATCCTCTGACTTATCCGTGTAATATACAAAATTGTTGTATGCACTTTCCTTATCAAACTCTTCGGCCTTATCAAGGTATCCCAGGAGCAGTGTATTCTTTGCGATCTTGTATTCAAGTTCATCTATCTCGGCTCCGAGATTATCCTCGGAAAGCTCGATAAGGATATCTCCGGGATTTACCGTATCTCCGGGATTAACATGTACCTTTGATACACGTTTACCGCCAACAGGGAACGATACCGTCTGTTCTTTGGTCTGGGTGTAGGTACAGGTAACGTTCTTTGAAAGGATAACATCATCTTTGGTTACCGCGATAAGACCGTAAGCAGCGTTCTCTTCCTCGGCTTCTATGACGACGATGTTTTCCTCTTCGGCTTTATTGCATGCACTTAATAAAAGGCTTGTAAGGATCATCATAAGGATCAGCCTTTGGGGATGCCCGGATATTAACTTTTGGCCGTAAAACGCACATTTTTTCATACTGTACCAATAATATAGCCAACATAGCTCTATTACCTATCATCTGTTGCGATTTTAATGCTTGATTATTGTGAAAAAAGTCCGGTCAGAACGACCGGACCAAAACGTTAGATTATTTTTCTTATTACTTTGATATCCTGATGTTTGTTAATGCACACTGATCACCCGTAAGAGCCACATAGATATCTTCTGTTCCGTCGATGATCTCTACCGTGCACTTGACAGTCATACCGATATTTTCCGTGAGGATGGTTATCTTGTTTCCGTTTCTGGTAAACATGATCTCACAGTCAATGCCTTCCATATTTATCTTTTTCCATGCATCCCACCCCTGGAACTCATCATCTTTGTATGCTATGACCTTTATCTTAGCAGGGGTGTCTCCGTCTATCGTTTCACCGTCAAGACGAAGCGCTGCGTATTCACGATAATCCTTGCCGTGTACGAGCTTATCCTCGGAGTAATATAAAACCACATATGGGCAATGCCATATAAGCCTTGCGGTCGGAAGGCTTATCGAATGGAATGTCAGTCTCATTCCGTTGGTAACGGGAACACCGTCCGTGGTTTCAGTCCTGTGTCCGTCTATCTGGATGCTCGGAAGGTCCCCTTCAGGTCCGCTTATAAAACTTATCCCTTCGGCGATCCTTGGAATGTAATCCTCTCCTATTGGCTCAAAGGATTTTTCTATGCTGACATCGCTCAACAGACAGTTCTCACCTGAAAGACCGATATAAACATACCTCGAGCTGTCTTCAAGCGCTATGGTTGTCTCGATCGTCTTTAATCCGTCATCGATCCTTATAAGAACATGATCCTTGAATTTAACTGCTTCCACATCAAATTCTATTGAATCATTCTGCCTTTGTACCGCATCTTTTCTGGCTTCGTGTTCGATGATCTCACTCTTTATCTTCCTTGTGTTGTAGTCTATGATCTCACCGTCAAACCATATATCACAGTATTCGCAATAATTCAGCTCTTTAACGGTCTTTGCATCTTCATGGACACGGGAATCAAGCGAATCAAAAAGGATTATGACGGGAAGTCTGCCCTCGGTTCCCCCGGGCGCTTTTGATTCATATTTAAGGTGTATCTTCGTAATATTCCCGGTAATAATGATACCGTCCGAAACACTGCTCCTGAACTTATCACAATGAAGTTCATTATTCCCCGCAAGTTCTCTGACGGCATTCCTTTCTTTCATGCGATATTCGGTATCCTGATCGATAAGACGCTGCATTATCGAAGCAATCACCGGATCAAACTGGGTACCTGCTCCTTTGATGATCTCCTCCCTTACAAGCTGCTGCGGGATGGCATCCCTGTAGCTTCTGTTCGAAGACATCGCATCATAAGCGTCGGCAACTGAAATGATCCTTGCGATCTCAGGGATATCATCACCCTTTAATCCTTTCGGATATCCCTTACCGTCATATCGCTCATGGTGGAAGTGTGCACCGATACTTAAATACGGATATTCACTTATGCTTGATAATATCTGGTTCCCGACACTTGGATGTGTCTTTATCTCATCGTATTCCTCGGGAGTCAATTTGCCCGGCTTATTGATTATACTGTCTGAAATTCCTATCTTTCCTACATCATGTAAAAGTGCCGCATAATATATCCTGTAGCATTCCTCATCATCCTTACCCATGGCTCTGGCGATACGCTCGGAATACTCGGCAACTCTTAACGAATGTCCGTGGGAATAGGTGTCCTTTGCATCTATGGCATTAACGAGCGAAGTTGCCGTCTGCTCAAACAGATGTTGTGAAAACATCTGCCGCTCTTTTAAGCGTTCGATCTCATTAGCCTGATATCTTTCAAGCTTAACAGACCTTGTATATATGAATATCACGGCGATTATCGTAAACAGATTGCTGAAAAAGCCCTGGATACTGTTCAGATTCCTGAATATCAAAGTTGTCACGGCAAAACCCGGGAACTGAACAAAAAGCAATATGAGTGCTGTAATGAATCCCCGTTTTTTAAATAAAACAACTATAACTATGATTATGATATTGGCCAGTGAAGAAAAAACCCCGGCAAAAGACGAGATTGGAAGAAAATCTCCGTTTATCATGATGATATTATCGGACCTTGAAAAAACAATAACAAGCGCCAGATCCAAAAAGTACGTCAAAAGAAGGATCGAATACAAAAGCATTGAACCGATCCTTCGCCTGGAAATATTCATTTTTTTCTCATCTGTAGTTTGATCTTTCCTTTTTAAGGTCATACAAAAATTTTATCACCAGACGTATTGTCTATCAATAATTCTTTGAACAAAAAAACGGGTGATGCCGGAAACATCACCCGTTAATAAACTTAAGTCGTATTGAAAATTGCTAATTACTTGTTAGCATCATCAATGTAAGACTTCCATGTATCTCTGATTGCTTCCTGAGCCTCAGAAACAACTGAGTTAGGTCCGATACCCCATACGAAATCAGGGCCAAGATCAAGGTTAGGAATAAGACCGTGGAATGCGATCGTACCATACTTGGGTTCTGACATCATTGAGATAGTCTCATCAACTGCTCTTGAATCAAAGATACCTTCACGTGCTGTTGAAAGGAATCCGTTGTAGTTCTCGTAACCTACAGGATCGTTTGTGAAGAGGTTCCAAGCGAAAGCGATCTTCCAAGCTCTGTCTGCATCATAGCAAGCAGGGATACAAGCAGGGTTGTTTGACCAAACGTTGATGTAGTCGTTCATACGAGGTCCTTTAGGGAACATAACGAATCCAACTTCATCCTGCATATCCTGAAGGAAGTTACCGGGTGTTCCGCAGTACTCATCATCAACCATGAATGCAACTGATCCGTTGATGAACTCTTCTTTGTAGTAATCCCATTCTGCTCCCTCGGGATCATGCTGGTCATACTTTGTGAACATGTCAACAGTCCACTCAAGGGCTTCTGTTGTCTCAGGAGACTCAAGGTTGTAGAAGTATCCGTTAGAATCCTTACCAACGTATGAGCCGCCGTTAGAGAAGATTGCAGCTGTTGTCATGTTACCTTCGTTAACGGTAAGACCGTAAACATCATCTACGCCGTCGTTATCAGTATCTCTCTGGCACTGACCCATAAGTTCATCGAACTTATCCCATGTCCATGTGCCGTCAGCCTGCATGTCATAAATTGACTCGGGATCGATACCTGCATCTGTAAGAACTCTCTTGTTGAAGTAAACACCTGTACGTGCTTCAGCAAGTCCTGCATACATACAATAGATTGAATCTCCCTTAGAATACTGCTCATGAAGCTTGTTGTTCTGGAACTTGTCCTGAGAGAAATCAAGGCAGTCCAAAGTAGCAAGGTCATACATAAGTCCGTTTGCCATTGCTGATGTTACAGCAGGGTCATCACGAAGTGTGAATACGTAGTTTACATCATCTCCACCTGTTGTGCAGTAGTCTACGAAATCCTGAGGAGCGCTTGCCCAGTCAGATATAGCCTGTTCCTTGATGGTGAAGTTGTATGTCTCCTGTGCCCAGTCTCTCCACTCCTGACGAGCTTCTTCGTACTCGTTAGCAGGTTCAGCGGGCTCTTCAGGTGACCACCAGTTACGGATGATGATTTCCATTCCGCCGAGGTCATAAGGGTTGCCGTCTGCATCAGTTAAAACTGTGTAAGGGCTAACCTCTTCTTCAGGCTCTGCTTCTGTTTCGGTAGAGGCAGTGTCGGTTTCTGTAGTTGTGTCAGCTGCAGTATTGTCTGCAGCGGGAGCTGCTGCTTCCTGAGAAGCGCCACAAGCTACAGCGCTCATAGCCATAGCTGCTGCTGTTGCTGCTGCTAAAGCTTTCTTTGCCATAGGCTTTTTCATATTTTTTCCTCCTTAAAAGATGTTAACGGATCACCATTGATCCATCATCTATATATGAGCCTCCTCCGATTGTTTCCGGATCGGAGCGGCCATACAAGACTGATTATACCATATTTTCGTTTTTTGTGATATGCGGATTGCTACGCACTTCGTGCTCTCGCAATCCTACAGACATTCGGATTCCGCGCTATCGCGCTACATCCTCATATCTGTTAGCATCCTAAGGACAAACCGCGCCGCAAGCAAGCTTGCGCGACGTTTTGCCTTTCGTCTGCAATATCACTTACATCTTTATTCCAGTTGAGCTGATACTCTCAACGAACTGTCTCTGGGCAAAGAGGTACAGGATGATAAGGGGCATTATGATCATCAGTGTTCCTGTAGCCAGGATACAGTTTGAATATGCGATCGAAATCGTGGTCTTAACACCCGTGATTCTCTGGATATAAGCGCCAAGGGAATCAACGATCCTTGCAAGGGATGTTGAAACAAGTGTTGTTCCGCCGAGGAACATCTTAGAATAGAATCCGTCAGTCCACTGCCATACAAACGAGAACAGGAAGCATGAAGTGATGATAGGCTTTGCTTCGGGAAGCATGATTCTGAAGAAAGTCTTTAATGTTCCGCATCCGTCAACGTACGCAGCTTCTTCCATATCGGCAGGGATATTACGGAAGAACTGCCTTATCATATAAATGTACAAACCGTTCTTAAGTCCCATACAGCCGGCACTCATAAGATAGTAGGGAAGGATCGATCCGCGAAGGTTTAACGTTTCTCCCTTTATCAATTTGAAAAGTCCCAATATATCAAAGAACTTAAAATGCAGGTGCAGAGAACTTGATATCGTCTGAGGCGGAATGAGGATTACAAGGATAACACAGGCAAACCAGAACTTCTTAAACGGGAAGTTGAACCTTGCAAATCCGTATCCTACAAGTGTGCAGACAAATATCTGTAAGACTGCGATCGTAAGTGATATCACGAACGAATTCTTTAATGCCTCTGAATAGGTCATAAGTTCGGCTGCGAGTTTGTAGTTGGCAGTCGTAAAGTGTTCGGGGATCGAAATAACAATCGGGTTATAAAGATCCTGCTCTGTCATGAAGCTTACGGATATCTTGTTCAAAATAGGCTGGAGGATGAGGAAGCACATACCGAATAAAAGTATGAATCTTGCTACGCTCACACCTATCTCCATTATCTTCTTACGAAGAAGGTATCCGCCCGATTTGCGGTTTCTTTCCCAGAAATTGTCGAATGTCTTTACCTTGGTCTTATTCATAGTAGTAAACCCCCTTAGAGATCAAGCCTGAGGTTATTCCTACAAAGGCCAGGATTATCACAAAGTAAACCCAGGACATGGCCGAGGCCGGTCCGTAGCTTAGCTGGTCTATCATGACTTTCTGGATCTTTTCGATAACGGCATTGTCAGAACGCATACAGAAATCGATGACCGTGTAGATCCAGTTTACAAGGAAGAGCGAACTTATCATGGGGAAGGTTATCTTCCAGAGGCTTTCCCACTTGGTACAGCCCTCTATGTCAGCTGCTTCGTACATACTTGCGGGTATCGTCTGTAATCCCGAAAGGAATATTATGATCTGGATACCTGAAGCTATCGCAACATCGTAAATATTGTCTATAACTTCAAACACCTTTTCGAATGCCCTTGTTCCGACACCTGCGGTGGTCAGGATCTGTTCTATTCCGTCCGTGATGGAAACACCTGTAGTAGTGGTCTCGATCTGCTGAGCCAGAGTCGCCATAAGCTGGTTATCCGATTCAAGTCCGATGATAACACCGGAAGAAAGGATAACGGGAAGGAAAAATACCGCACGTACCAGAGCACGTCCCTTAAACTTCTGGTTAAGGATGAGTGAAACGAAGAAACTGAACACTATGATGGCAAGCGAATATACGATCATTCTGGCTATCTCTTCAACCAGAAGCCTGTTAAACTCAGGGTCAACCAAAAACGCCTGCTTATAGTTCACTATTCCGACCCAGGTCTCGTTAAAAGCAGACGACCCGAGTTCCACGTTGCAAAAGCTCATGTAAAGCGACTGGAAAAAGGGCTTTACCATGAAAACCAGAAATCCGATTATGAACGGCGCTATAAACAGGTATCCTGCTATGGCCTTACGTTTTTGCAAACCGGCAAGTTTGTTCTTTTTTGTCTTCATTCCATTCCTCCATGCCGTGTCCGGCAAGTTTCGGTATTACTTAACCGCTTTATAGTCTCTGGCGGGAACCGTAACGTTTCCGTCAGTATATTCATTGTATCCGTAGTTTACGTATACCTTTGTTCCGTCGGCATATTCCGTGCACGAAACGGTATCCGTGATATTCTCATGACCGACCATCTCCTGGTTAAAGGTATGGCCAAGTTCTTTGTTGTATCTGTTATAGATGTCAACAATTGACTGATGGCACGAATCGAAGTTCGAACCGTAGTACTCGGTATAAAGCGTCTTTTGAAGTGCAAACGCGCTTTCTTTCATAACTGAGAATGAAAGACCTGCACCGTATTCAGCCGAATAAAGCAGTTCGTCTTCCGCGTTACCGCAGATGTTTATCGGGCGACCCGTATAATCGATATATCCGTGGATCGCTATCTGGTAGAAAGGAACACACTCATCGAGAATGGTATATTCACTTCCCCTAAGATCCATATTGGTAACGAAATCAACATAAGGAATGGCATAGTCGTTACCCATATTGATCATTACCTTGGTGGAATCAAGGCTCTTAAACCTTGCTTCATGTCTCTTTGAAACAGATTCCCTTGACTGGGGATCCTTTTTGTAAAAGTCTGATGATACGTCACGTCCGTCATTTTCAAATGCGGCACCGACATTCATGCCCTGTGCATATGCAACAAGATTATCGGACATCTTTTCCGCAACCTTTGTATGTAGCAGATAGTAAGGATCCAGGTCATCTCTTTCCGAATAAGTTGTACGTGAATATTCCATCAGCTTGGCTCTTTCTTTACTGATGAATTTTGCAGCATCGGTATATGAGAAGAATCCGTCAAATATATTTGAATCAAATTCATATTGTGTCATACCGTTAAGGTAAAGTTTGACACCAAGTGAGTTTGCGGAATCACAGAGGTTCCTTAAGTCCTTCTTTGAACCAAGCTGCGGATTGATCTTTATCTTTTTAAGGATCTGCTGTCTGACTCCGCCGTTACACCAGCCGAGCATCTTAACAGACATGTTTGTCAGTCCTTCGTTATAAAGCGTGTTTATTATCTCGTTTGTTTCTCTAAATGTCGTAAGTCTTAATGGTCTTGATACGGGAACTCCGACAACCTGCTTAACCTTATCAACGGCACCGACCACTTCGATCGCAACGGGTGCATTGCTGTCCTCGTTAAGCTTTAAGTAATCACCGTATTTTCCCTTGAGGTAATCGCCGTAATCCTTGGCCATATCCACGTAAGAGCCTGAAGATATGAAGCTGTACCTTTGAACTATCGATTCATCAGGTAATTTTTCAACATATTTAAAGACATCGGAATTTGCTATGTCACCGACATCATACTGTTCTCTTTGAGATATTGAATAAATGGCATTAACGAAATTGTAAGAATGGTTCTTACCGGCTATATCTGCCTGTACAGAAGCGTAAGTCCTTCCGTCTTCGAGGATACAGATAAACGAATCATTACCGCTTGCTATACCGTAAACTCCGTAATATGCCCTGGTGTTGTGAACTACCGCATCACGGCTGAGACACATATCCCATCCGTATACATTTGCATAGTATGTTGCCTGGGAGGTCTTTCCGTTGTTGAAGTTTATAAGGCTTCCGCCACCTTCGGGAACGAACATGAATCCCTCATCCGTCTTTCCGCCTGCTCCGAAATAAGGAAGCGGAGTA
This sequence comes from Lachnospiraceae bacterium, assembly GCA_024690205.1. Classification (GTDB taxonomy): domain Bacteria; phylum Bacillota; class Clostridia; order Lachnospirales; family Lachnospiraceae; genus JAILLW01. The sequence continues at coordinate 85,573 of JAILCX010000004.1, forward strand.
AGCGTATAGATGGGATATTCCTTCTTGTACTCAAGTGAGTTAAAGGGAACTTCAACCACGAGATCATCACCGTCAAGCCTGTAAATGATACTGGCATTGAATATGGGCTTGTCCGAAGACTTTTCTGAAAAGTCATACTCTTGATCGGCTACATAATCATCGTAGGTATATCCGACGCTCTCAAAGATACCCTGCAGTTTCTTTCTCATGTTCTCTTTGGTGTTTGAACGGAGGATATAAAGCACCTCGTTCTCCAGAGCCGGATAATTGGCAAGGAGTTCTTCTTTGTTATCCTTCTTGCCGAGCTTGTTGATATCGTACTTTTTGTAATACTGTGAAACCGTATCGGAGTCTTTTGCATCCATGGATGCTGTCCACTTGCCGTAATTGTCCACAGTCAGTACGGGAGGGATAACGTATTCTTTTTCAACGTTACCGAGTGAATAGTTAACCCTTATGTAGTCATCACCCTGCTCGATCTCATATATTCCGTTTAATATACTCTGAGCGTAAGCATTGAACGAGGTTTCAAGTCCTGTCTCCACGGCATATGAAAGAAGCAGTGGTGACTGGAGCTTGTTCTTTTCTTCGGCAAGTGCAGCGGAATCGTTTTCCGAACCTTCGGGATTTGAATACCAGATCTTATGTGAAGATTTTACTTCCACAGAGAACTGGGTACTTGAAGGATCCATCGTCAGTTTAAGTGCATCGTTCTCGAGTACTATGTCCTTATCGTCTCCGGCATATGCATGGATCTCGATGATTTCTTCTTCCTCGGGTGCATTCTGGTAATTAATGACCACAAAAACACCGACGAGTATGATCGTACTTAAAACAACAGGAAAAATGAGGCTCTTTAAGGTCTCTTTTACCTTGTTCCTGAATTCAGTCTGCTTTTCTATGTTTACATGCTTTTCTTTTTTCATGTCTGCTCCCTGATCACAATACTTTTATCGGGCTTAAAGCCTGAACAGGAATTCCCTTCCCAATGAGATGAAATAATAAACACCCTGTGAAACCATACTGAAGAATATCAGCAGTATGAATACCATAACGAGCATCGCAAAGAGTGATGCAACCGTGAACAAAAGGTTCTTTCCGGCAGAGAATTCATGGATCTGTCCCATGCCTGCAACGATCCAGATCGCACAGTAGATAAGCGAGATCACGCTTAATACCATGTAGAACTGTCCTTCTTCAACCGTCACGAAATTACTGAATATCATAAGAGGTATCTGAATGAGAGGATAAGGTGCAAGTCCATAGCATGTAGCTATATAAACCTGTCCGAGTTTTCCTTTTCCGTCAAAGAGCGTAGTGAGAGCCCAGTTTCCGATGACCCATAATGCCAAAGGGAAAAGAACGCTTCCAAGATAAAGGAAGATGTTCAGCTCCTCCCAATACACAGTCATGAAGATAAAACTCGTATAACGCAGCTTCAAGATCCTTGCAGCCAAAGTCAGGATCAGTATCGTATTTGCAGCGGCATATGTTCCGCGCTTTTCATGCGTCAGATCCCAATATCCGTCAAGCGGATGTGTCATGATATAAAGGGCAAACTTTAGCGAATCAAAATATCTTACCCATGTTTCTTTTTTGGTCAGTGCTGCTATCATGCTTTCTCCCAATCAATATCTGATATTTCCATCTCATGCTTTATCGACTTGTATTTTCCTATAGCCATCGGGACAAGGAATAATGCAAGCAATACTACGACTATGATCACTATATGATCTTCCACCCATTCCTTACGATACTGCTTGTAAGCTTTTGAGTAGTTCTCATCATCATATTTGACTTCAAAATAACGAAGTGCTTCTTTGTATCTTTCCTGACGAAGAAGCGATCTTCCGATACCGATGTATGCAAGGTCATAGTTACCGTTAAGCTTCATGACCTCTTCCCAAGCTTCTCCGGATACTACATAATGGCCCTGGTCAAATTCCTCAATGGCCTTATATACCAGCGAACCGAAGTGGGTAGGAACAAACACCGTAATGGCACAGTCAAGTGTATCAAGTACAAGGAGATCATGGTCGAAATGCTCTATCGCAACGGGGCGTCTGAAATAACCGTCCATGTTACCGTTACCGCCAAAAGCAAAAACCATATGTCCCTGATCGTCATATCCGAAGCAGCGTCCCCTGTTCCTGTCAAGGCATACAAAGATGTCATTGGGGAATACCGTTACGTCCGAAAAATACGAAGGTCCTTCATATCCGCCGCCTGATCCCATGTGAATGTCACCGTAGATCGGCCACTCGCCGTTTCTGACCATGATATCATTTCCCATAAGGTTGATCTTACGCACGGCATCGGCTTTGTCGGCTCTTAAGTCTTCTCTCGTTACGGCCCCGGTACAGGCGTAAACAAATCCCTCATGATCCATGTAAAGATTGTCATACTCTGTAGGAACGAATGACTCCATCTGGGCACGCTGTACCTGTGTGGCAAACTTCTTCCACAGATAGTCCATGAAATCAAATGTAACCTTTGTAGCGCCTACAAACCCTGAAAAGGTTCCGTCAGGCTCATACTTTATAAGACCTTTGTTTATTCCCGTTGCTATGCAGTAAACTCTCTCTGCAGTATCAACGGAAAGCTTGCTTGGCTGGAAAACCAGGGTCGGATCAAGTGTATTATCGACGGGCTTAACAAACTCCAAAAGGAAATTAAAATCCTTATCAAGCTTAAGCACTCTGGCATTTCCCTTATCTGCTATAAAGAAATTGCCGTCCTCGGATATCGCTATATCGGTGGGCTGGTTAAACGTATTGTTGTCAGCGCCTTTAAAACTGTCTATTATCCTTTGAACTTCAAGCTTTTCGGATGAGACTCTCTTGATTTCGATGATACGGTTATTTCCGGTATCACAAAGGTATAAAAGATCTCCGCTTACGAACAGGCCTTCGGGGCTCTTTAACTTAACATCAAGTCCGAGTTCCGTTGACGTGAACACCTTACATACCGTGTAAAAATCAGGTGAGTCCTGAACATCTCCCCAGTAGTCGAGGTTGTAGGTATAGCTCGTCTCTTCGTATGCGGCATCACCCGCAAAAGCACTTAAAGGAATGAGTGCTACGGTGACCGAACTTAATACGATTGCAAATAATTTCTTAAAAACCTTTTTCATACGAAACCTCTTATCAATCCTTAAGACCTGAGCTGGCCATTGTTTCAAGGATCTGGCTCTCTGAGAATACGAATATGATTATGGGTACTATCATTACGACTACAAGTACTGCCGCACCCTGTCCGGTTCTTGCGATACCGCCGGCCTGGATCTGCTGGAGAGCATATACAAGTGTCTTTCTTTCTTCCGAATAAATGTATGTTGATGCCTTGTTGTTCCAAAGTGCCTGAACCGAGAAGATGATGAGTGTCATCCACGCAGGCTTAACGTTAGGCATTACAATTCCCGAAAATACTTTCCACTCGTTGGCACCGTCTATCTTTGCTGCCTCGATAAGTGAAGTGGGAAGTCCTTCCATGAACTGCTTCATAAGGAAGAATCCCATGGGTGATGCAAAGGCGGGTATTATGATAGCCCAATAAGTATCTATCCAACCGAGTTTGTTAAGGATGATGTAGTTGGGGATCGCCGTAGCATAACCCGTGAACATCATGGCAACGGTTACAACCTTAAAGAAGGTATTTGCTCCGGGGAATTCATACTTTGCAAGCACGAACGCACCCATCGAAGCTATGATAAGATGTCCTGCCGTACCGACAGCGGTAATGAATACCGTGTTGAACAGATATCTTGAGAACGTAACCCATGACTTACCCATTGTGATGAACAGATCCGAGAAATTATCAAGCGTCGGATGCTGTGCAAATATCGTAGGTGGGAACTTAAAAAGTTCATCAAGAGGCTTCAATGCCGAACTTACCGCATAGATAATCGGGAACGCCATTACAAACGCAACCAGGGTCAGGAACAGATATAAAGCAATGTCTCCTGCTATGGAACGGTTGGGCTTTCTTTTTTTGATCAAAGGCTTACGGTATTCTTTTTCCTGTACTTCTTTTTTAGCTTTGTTTTTGCTCATACTTACGTTCCTACTCTTCTTAACAATGCCTGGATTGCTTTATTACATAAGATCATCATAAGGAAAAGCACGGTCGCTATCGAACATGCATATCCCATTTCAAATCTGGAATAACCGTAGTCGAAAAGGTGTGTAACTATGGTTCTTGCTGCATAATCCGTACTGGGATATCCGCAAAGAGCCATCGTAACGTCGCAGACACCGAATGCCTGTGTAATACTCATAACGGCACCGAACATCAGCATGGGCTTCATGTTGGGAAGTGTGATGTACCAAAGTTCCTGCCATCTGTTCTTTATTCCGTCCATGTAACCTGCTTCAAACTGCGACTTATCGACGCCCTGAAGTCCTGCCACGAATGAAAGGAATCCTGTTCCGAGACTCATCCACAAGATAACAAGCATACAGATAGGAAGCATGTAAGTGGGATTGATGAGCCAGAGTATCGGAGCATCTATGATACCCGTATTCATGAGGAACGCATTTACGTATCCGTATGGATCACCTCTGAAGAATACGGAGAAGATAACGTAACAGTTACCTGCTATCGAAGGCGCATAAAAGACTATAACGGCAACGGAACGTACCCATCTGGGAAGTTCGTTTATGAGCCATGCAAAAAGGAATGACATTATATATCCCAAAGGACCCGTTATAATGGCTATCATAAAGGTGTTCTTTATACTCGTAAGGAAGATGTCATCTTCAAGGACGAGTGAGATATAGTTCTGCAGTCCGATAAATCTCGGTGCTTCGAGAATGTTGTAATAGGTAAAGCTGAAATAGATTGAAGCCACAACCGGGAAGATAAAGAACATGGCAAACAGCACGGCATAGGGAGCAAGGAATGCATAACACATCTTGCTTCTTTTTGCCTTTTTCCAGGCTATCTGCGCATTGTACTTTCGTAATTTTACATACCGTTCAAAGAATTCTTTCATGCTTTCTCCGTTAGTTTAGAATCATTGATTCGTTGCCGGTCCTTCATAGACGGGCATACCGAACTCTTTACGTTTCTTGGTTATCTCTTCGTCGATCTTTATAGAGTAGTCTATGATCGTCTCACGGGAATCTTCTTTCTTGTTTATAACTCTACGTATCGCATTTGAAATGTGACGTCCGGTGAAGTATCCGCCGGGAACTTCTCTTATACCTGTCGTCCAATCCCACTGTTCGTTAAGAACTGCGATATCGTCACTGCTCCATGAAAGATTAGAGAATGCATCACGGTTAGCGGTAGCATATCTTGCCGAAGAACCGAGCAATGCTTCTATCTCACGACCGAACCTTACCTGTGTCTCGGGCTTAGCCCACCACTTCATGAACTCCCATGAAAGGTTCTTGATGTTCTGGTCTTCATCCTCGATCATCATCGTTGCGGAACCCGTGATAAAGTCCGATCTGTCGATATATGATGTTCCGTCATCATTTACATACTCCGTACCGGGAATAAGGGTAAAATCCCAAAGTCCGCGGATCTCGGGTGCGGAAACCATCAACGTGTTATATGTGCTGTAAGGTCCTATTATGATCGGCATCTCACCTGATCTGAAACGGCTGACCGCATCATAGACCGTGGGAAGTCCGTAGTCGTTAAAGTATCTGATGTAATCGTCAAATGCGCTGACACCTGCCTCGTCATCTACTCTTGTCTTTGTTCCCTCAACGTTGTACATATCTCCTCCGTACTGGAAAAGAAGCGAGAAGTACATTGAAAGGTCGGGAACGTTACTCATTATCGCGGTTGATGCCGTAGCTGTCGTAGATGAACCTGCTGCCGTCGGGATACCTACAGAGAGGTTGTTACCCTGGATCGTGGGAAGCATCTCGATCAGCTCCTTCCACGTATTGGGAGGTGTGAGCTCGAGTTCGTCAAGTACGTCTTTTCTGTAGAACATAACGTTGAAAGTCTGCGTCTCGGGCACAGCGTATATATGCTCATCAAGTCTGTACTGCTCATATGAGCTTTCCGAGTAATGAGAAAGCACATCCTGCCATCCTTCAAACTGAGTGATATCAACCGATGCTTTACGAAGGGCGTAGTTGACGGGCTGGTCAGCTCCGACAGAAAGAACAACGTTAGGTCCGCGTCCTGCAAGGACCGCATTAAGCAGTGCCGTAGGATCGACTATCTCTACGTTAACGGGTATGTTCGTGTTGGGTGTGAAATCATCGTCGATCATCGCCTTTAATATGGTTCCCTGATCACGTCCGGTGAGTACCCATACCTTTACTATGTCAGTATTCGAATCATCATAAACATCACCTACAGAGTTGTAATCAACGAAGAATGAAGCAAAGAAAGATTTGGTCTCGTGCCATGCCTTTGTCACGAAGTTTGCCTTATCCCTCTTGACCTTGACATTCTTTCCCGAAACGGTGATGTAGTCGATATCAAGTCTTGTCTGCGAAAGGTTTAATGAAGCGGTTCCCAACGCAGTGATGTTGTCTTTGAAAGAAACAAATTCAGTTGTTATCTTGTTGGGCTTTTTGGTGAAACGCTCAAGCTGTGTTGCTACCGTCTGGGCAGTTGCGATCTGGTCGGCTTTCTGTCCCGAATAAGCAACCATGTCATCGACTATCTTATAAAGTCTCTTTGACTCAAGATCCATGGCCTGCATGATCTCGGGATAAGTCGTATCTATATGATAGTCTCTGTACTGGTCGGGATTCGCTCCCGTATATACGAGCACCTTACGGTAGATCTGATTGAGTCTGTAAGTTGAATTTTCGAGTTCTTCAAGAATAGGTCCCATACCGCCCAATGTGGCTTCCATTCTGATGGTATGCGTACCCTTTGTTAGATAAAAGTCAAAAGGTGTTCCCTGCTTGTCGCCAAGAGTCTTGTACTCCCAGTCGTTGGCATATGCAAATGAAACTTCCCTTAATTCCTTAAAAGGAACTTCGCCGTCGATATAGACGGTTCTGTTTGAGACTGAACCGCGGTTATAATTCTGGCGGCCCTTGATCATGATATTGTAGTATCCATCCTCGGGAACTTCAAAATCCCATTCGATCCACTGTCCGTTATCGCGCCATGTCTCACCACCCACGTAGTTAAGGACGGTATTTGTTACGCTGTTAGGATAAGTGGTCGGAGAAGAACGGTCATATTTTGCATAGAGGGATGATTCCGATCTGAAGGTTGAATCTTCACCCTGAACCGTAAGAGCATAATCTGCTGCGGCAGATGAACCGGGATCAGCCGGATTTGATGCTAAATAATCGTCATAAGAAATATCTGAAGTAATGCCTTTTATCGAAAGGGCTTTGATGAGCATAGGCTCGTTTTCGGCTTCCAAAGAAAGCTCGTTGCTTCCCTTTTCAAAATAAAATCTGTAGGGTTCAACAACATAACCCATATCGTCATCAAAGTAAGTGCTCTGCCAGTCATACTTTTCAACCTGGGTAGGTCTTATCTGGTTGCCCTGGTTGTCGACTCTTACTTCTCCGCCGTCTGTCCAGATCCTTGTAAAAGTAATGTTCCTTGCATCATCGAAAGGTATCTCGCCGTTAATGAACACTGCTCTTTCCGCCGCAACACCTCTTGATTCGGGAAGAAGATATTCAACATAGATATTGTAAAATCCCGCATCGGGAACATTGACCTTGAAAGTTACAACGGAATCCGTTGCCGCATAGAGTGATCTTATGTTTTCAACATCGGAAAGTTTGTCTGAGATCTCGGTAAGTTCGTTTACGACCTTTACGTCGCCTTCAGAGGTAAAGCTGAAGATATCTACATCGATATCCTTTGAGGGCTCTGTTGCTCCGGCATGATCGCTAAGATACCCTTCGTAGGTTCCGGTTCTTTCAAGTCCCGTAACATCAGCACTTAAGTCCGTTCCCTCATATTTTGCATGGAAATCATCAATGTCTCTCATTGAAAGCAGTACGCAGACAACCGCGAGAACCGCAACAAATGATAAAACTATGATGAGCTTTTTAAGAGTATCGTTCATACCTGTCTCCGAATATCAATGCTTAAAACAAAGCACACGTATTTTAACTTACCAGTAAATATTCTAACCCCCGAAGGTGAAAGAAACTTGTCATATAATGCTAACTACTGTTCAATCGTTGCTTTCGGAATCAACCCGTTGTTTGCGCAAATACAAAGAACGCGGGCTTGGGCTCATAGTTCTCATCGAACAGAAGAGGCATCTGGGGAAGTCCCGAGGTGTTTCCGCCGCCTACATTTGATCGTGACTGAAGCCATGAATAGTGGTCTGCAGTACCCCAGAACGTGATACCTGTGATATCAACGTTTTGCGTATTCTTAAGCGATCTGAGCGTGTAGTAAAGCACGTTATAACGCTTGCGGAGTTTTTCGTTTTCCTCATCCTTTGCTTTCGCCGAACCGTCATAGTCTGATGAAGCGGTAATATCAAGCTCCGTCAGCTGTACCGTACCGACAACTTCCGCATAGGCTTTTGCCGAAACTTCAACCTCATTTGCAGAAGGATCATCCATATGGTAATGGCCCTGCATTCCCATTCCGGAGATACGTGTTCCTTCACCCTTAGGGCCTTCGTTTTCCTTTATGGCCTTAAGAAGTTCAACTATCCCGTTACGCTTAGCAAGATTGGTCTCATTGTAGTCGTTATAGAAAAGCATCAGGTCATCGGGTGCGTATTTGTTTGCATACTTAAACGCATTGATGATAAACTCATTGCTTCCGTATACGTGATACCAGCTTGAGTTGCTTCCATGGGTATCTTCCGAAAGCTTTTCTTCACTCTTTTCGGCATCCGTGCGGAGTTTTCCGCCGTTATCGGATATTGCCTCATTAACGACATCCCAGCCGTAGAACATATCCTTATATTTGCTGTCGGGACCCGTGTAATGCTCAAGCACTGTCTTTATGTACCACTCAAGACGTTTGTTCATCGTCTCCTTATCAACATAGTCATTTGTCTTTATATAATCCTCGTGGAAGAACCACTCGGGAGTCTGTGAATGCCATACGAGCACGTGACCCCTTACCTTTATCTGTCTGTCCGGGTTTGCCTCATTATACTCGTGGATCTTGTCGAGCATTTCTTCGGATCTTGAAAAATCAAGTTTTGGAACGATCATGGTTTCTCCGTTTAGCTCAGCTTCCTCGGTTCCGGGACATGCGCTGTTATGATATCCGAAAAGGCAATCGGGCTTAAGCTCGTTTCCGAATGTTACGGCATTAAAATGTGTCGTAAGTATCTCAAATACCTTCGGATCCTTAAGTTCATTGTATGTAACCGCGCATCCTATAAGGGCTCCACCCATCTCTTCGGGAACGCAATCTCTTAAAGCGGGTATTTCCGTATTGTTCATGGTCTCATCCTCTTTTTCTTCCGTAATTTCCGTACTTTCCGTATCTTCTGCAACTGTATCGGTATCCGTTTCCGTCTCCTCCACAGCCTCTTCTGTCTGTGATTCTGATGTATTGGTCTGCCACGAAGCCGCTGCATTCTGTCCACTTCCCTCAGATTTAGCACAACCTGTTAACAAGGTTTGAATTACCAATATAGTTATAAGAGTTATCAAAAATGCTTTATTCTTCATATTTATTCCTTTACGTAAGACGAGGAATCTGATATTCCCTAAAGCAGACTATGATGAGCGTCGGTGCTTAGGTGGCGTTCTTTGACACCTTACGCACCGTTACTGCGAATCGCTAAGCGCAAGCATGTCTGCGTAGGGAACTGTCAGTTCCGAGTCGACCGTACAAAGCAACACTTGATAATTGCCCAAATATTGCTGAAATATCCAAAATATGCTACAATAATATTCAAATATTGCTATGTGCGAGGATCCAAATGAGTATTCCCGAAGCCCTCAAGATGGACAAATCCTTAAACAACATAAACTGGGACTTTGCAGGATACCGCAAGCTTTCCGGAACACAGGAGCTTGTCGAGTATTACAAGGACTCTTCATGCCGTATCTGGCTTAATGACCAAACGGATGACTTTCCCACGCACTGGCATCAGGCTCTTGAGATAATCATGCCCGTTGAGAACTATTACGACGTGACTGTCGGCAGTACGGAATTCCATCTGCTTCCCGAAAACATCCTCATCATCCCTCCCGGAGAACTTCATTCGATAAAGACTCCTTCATGGGGACAAAGATTCATTTTCATCCTCGATATTTCAGGTATCAGCACTCTTAAAGGATTCGTAGGTATAAGCGCATTGCTCACCCATCCCGTGCTCCTTACCAGAGAAACATATCCCCTTATATTTGATGATATATACCAGTTACTCATAAAAATGCGTAATGAGTACTTTTCAAACAGTGATTATGCCGAGTTGATGATCCAGTCCATGATCCTCAACCTCTTTGTAAAGCTGGGCGAGAACCATAACAATGCCGATGAGCTCTTCCCCAATGTAAAACTCGGAAAGCAGCGTGAATACGTTTCAAAATTCAACCAGCTCCTTGAATTCATAGATGAGCACTATATGGAAGAACTCACTCTTGAAAGCATGGCTTCGATGGCCGGTTTTTCAAAGTTTCATTTCTCGCGTCTTTTTAAGCAGTATACGGACTTTACCTTCTGCGATTATCTGTGCTACCGAAGGATAAAGGCTGCATCTGAGCTTTTGGCCCATCCCGAACTATCAATAACCGAAGTGGCCCTCAATTCGGGATTCCCCAGCATCTCAACTTTCAACCGTCTGTTCAAGCAGCAGCTGGGCTGCACTCCGAGAGAATACCGGTCTAAGAATCAGACCTACTCAAGGAATAAATGATCTTTTATGATCTGAACACGAAATCCGTGAATGTGGCTTCTCCGCCTATTTCTTCCGTTGCATAAAGGAATAAACCGTATCTTGCTCCCGTGAAATGGTCGAGTCTGTACTTTAACTGGTGTGACTCACCGACCTTCACGAATTTATTATCCTTCATGTAATAAAAATCAAGTTTATCGGTAAGATCTTCAAAATTTGCTTTAAGGCAGACCGTAACAGTGCTTCCCGAAAGCCTTATCTTTTCAACGACTTCGCCGGGAAGATAATCTCCCGATGCTCCGACCTTTGCAGGCTCCGAATTAAGATTCCTTACGACTTTTATCAGGTAATATGCTCCTGCTTCCCTTGTTATAGCAAGATATCCGTAACATCCCTGAAGGGCACAAAGCCCCGCTCTGTCTCCGTTTTTAAGGCCTGAAGCATCGATCGTGACTTCCGCTTCACACCTTGGGAATATCATTCTCTGGGTAAGTGTATTTCGTGCATGAGTAAGGTTTGAGCACAGCTTTCCGGTTCTTAATGTAAGGCCGCCCTCAGGTCTTAATGCGAAAAGATCCCTGTCAGGTACATGGTTCCACTGCCACTGCTTTTTGATGCAGTCATAATCATCCTTTGAAGGATCGTTCTTAACAAAACTATCCGATGTGTTCATAGGCTCATAACGGTAGTAAGGTCTTGAACTTGCAACTTCAAAATCCTCGGGGATATGTCCAGCCGATCCGAAAACGGGGAACCCGTCCTTGTCAAAGGTTACGGGACAAAGAATGGGCATTCTGCCGACCGCACCCGAATCCTGGAACATAACGGAATACCACTTTCCGCCCGGAGTATCCACGATACCGCCCTGTGCAACTCCCTGTCCGAAAAAACCGCGGTCATCCTTAAGGACTACGCCGCCCTTAAATTCTCCATCGAGACTGTCTGCAACAAAGCAGCTTTCGGTTCTCCATGTCTTTTCCTTATCTTTAGGCCAGTTGATCAGGAAAAGGTAATATTTTCCGTTTATCTTATATAAATGCGACCCTTCGTATCCGAGGATCCTTTCTGTCTTATCTTCTATTATGATGCGGTCAAGGCCGCCTTTTTTAGGTGCCGTAAGGTCATCGTTTAATTCCGTAAGATGTATCTCGGTATTGCCGTAAACGATGTACTTTCTGCCATCATCGTCAAAAAGAAGGGAAAGATCATGGTACATTCCCTCGATCGTATGCTTTTCCCATTTATCGCATACATCTTTAGCGGTGTATAAATATGTCGTTTCCGAAAAATGAGAGATAAATGCGGCATAGAACATACCGTCATGGTATCTTAACGATCCTGCCCACATCCCGCCTGCATAGTTGGTGCTTTCAAGCTCAAGTCTTTCGGCAGGTGAATCATCAAGACTGTCAAAGATATATGAAGCGATCTCCCAGTTTAAAAGATCGTAAGAACGCAAAATAACACCGCCCGGCATAAAGTGCATGGTAGTGCTTATCATATAATAAGTGTCTCCGACTCTTATCACATCGGGATCCGGATAATCGGATCTTATTATTGGATTAAGGTTCTCCCGATTCTTCTTCATGTGATCAAATCTCTTCCTCTTTCATATTTCAGCCGCATATTGCTCCAGCCTGTTGTTAGTATATTATTCAAAGCCCCTCAATACTCTTTATTCATTGTTATTATTTCTGTCATCTGTTGCGAAGATACCTATAATTTGCTAACGACCGGTCGGGCGAAGCATAAAAAAAGCCTCCGGAACAGGTGTCCCGAAGGCTTAAACTCAATACAGATATTTGGAAGAATTAACCTAACTGTGCTGCAACCTCTGCGGCAAAGTCTTCATTCTTCTTTTCCATACCCTCACCAACTTCAAATCTAACGATCTTAGAAATTTTGATTGAAGGATCAACTGACTTAAGGTATGATGCAACGTTCTGCTTTCCGTCTTCAGCCTTTACATAAACCTGCTCAAGAAGGCAGATCTCTTTTTCATGCTTAGAGATACGTCCGTCCACAAGTCCCTTAAAGATCTTGTCCTCAAGGTATGAAGCCTTGTTCTCAAGACCAAGGTTGGCAAGTGCTGCCTTAGCTGCATCTGAAAGGAAGTTGAAGAGGAAGTTCATATTGCTCTTCTTTTCTTCGTAGATAGCAACGTCCTCGTCACTCCAAAGCTTTCCTGAAAGTGCCTTTTCGATAAGGGCATTAAGGATGGGCTTGGGTAATGAAGCAGGATCGTTGAGTGCTGAATCGATAGTGATCTCTCTTATCTTTGCTCTTTCAGCATCAGAGATATCAGAATTGCTGATGTACTGAGGGTTCATAGCTGCAACCTGCATTGCTACGTTTGTCAAAGCTTCCTTAGCTGCATCTCCTGAAGCTCCTGTAGCTGCTACAAGAACACCGATACGTCCGCCGCCGTGAAGGTAAGATACAACCATATCTCCTTCGATAGCTTCGAATCTTCTGATAGAAAGCTTTTCTCCGATAGTAGCTGTCTTTTCAACAAGTGTGTCCTTAAGTCCGTTCATATCAAGGAGCTTGTCGATATCCTCTCCGTTAGCTCCTCCGTTAAGTCCTGATGAAAGAGCCTGATCAGCTACAGACTGAACGAACTCCTGGAATACTTCATTCTTTGCAACGAAGTCTGTCTCAGCGTTAACTTCAACAACAACTGCTTTATTATCTTTGATTGCAACTCTTGTGATACCTTCTGCTGCGATTCTTGAAGCCTTCTTTTCTGCTTTAGCGGCACCTGATTTTCTTAATACTTCAACTGCCTCTTCCATGTTTCCATTGGTCTCACCAAGAGCCTTTTTACAGTCCATCATTCCGGCGCCTGTCATTTCTCTTAACTCTTTGACCATAGAAGCTGTGATTTCTGCCATGTTTTATTCCTCCTCAAATTTATGAAATCATGCCCCATATCATTGTGATACAGGGCATTTACTATCAGTTTGGATTATGCCTCTTCTTCTGCAACTTCTTCTACATCAGTTGCTTCTGTTTCGGCATCTGCATTAGCATCCTCTGCCTTAACAGCCTCTTCGCCTTCCTTAGCTTCGATAACTGCATCAGCCATCTTTCCAGCGATAAGCTTTACGGCTCTTATAGCATCATCATTACCGGGAATGATGAAATCAAGTTCCTCGGGATCACAGTTTGTATCGCCGATACCGACAAGTGTGATACCTAAAGATCTAGCTTCCTGTACGCAGATCCTTTCCTTCTTGGGATCTACTACGAAGATCGCATCGGGGATTCTCTTCATTTCCTTGATACCGCCAAGGTTCTTCTCAAGCTTTTCCCACTCTTTTCTTAATGCGATAACTTCCTTTTTGGGAAGAACATCGAATGTTCCGTCTTCAGACATCTTTTCGATCTTCTTAAGTCTTTCAACACGTGACTGGATAGTCTTGAAGTTTGTCAGCATTCCGCCGAGCCATCTTTCATTAACATAGTACATACCGCAACGCTCTGCTTCAGCCTTTACAGCATCCTGAGCCTGCTTCTTTGTACCAACGAAAAGAATGGTTCCGCCCTGCTGAGCGATCTCAAATACAGCTCTGTAGGCTTCATCAACCTTTCCTACCGTCTTCTGAAGATCGATAATGTGAATACCGTTTCTTTCTGTGAAGATGTAGGGAGCCATTTTGGGGTTCCATCTTCTGGTCTGGTGTCCGAAATGAACACCTGCTTCCAATAACTGTTTCATTGCAATAACGCTCATCTTTGTACCTCCGTTTAGTTGAGTCTTCCGCATGCTTTCCGGACAAACCGTATGAGGCTAACCCCGAGCAAGGGCACCGGCCTCGAAAACACACGTGTTTATTGGTTTCCGTGCTTATGTTTTGGCGCACTAAAGAATAATAACAAAAAAAGTCCCTGTTTGCAAGGACTTTTCGTATTATTTGTTTTAATTATCCCTTTATTGTCAGGGTCTGGGCTTTCTCATCTTGATCGAGTCGATACCCTGTACCAGTGCGGTTGCTTTTCCCACATCGGCATCGTTTATCTTGATCGTAAATACATTCTTTGATTTCTTGCCCAAAAGGTTTGAAATAAACGATCCTTCATGGCAGTCCACGAAATATGAGATCTGATTCTGAAGGAATATCTTTTCGAGTTTTTCTTTGGCCTCTTTGCTGTAAACTCTGCAAAAAGGAACCTCTCTGTTTACTACTCCGATATCTAACGACGACATACTCACCTCATAAATAAAAAATGCAACGATGTAATTTTACTACAAAAACTGTCGAAATAAAATATCTTTTTTATATTCAGATGATCTTTTTTGTAAGCGACAGATCCCAAAGCTGTTTGTGGCTTTCATACTGCTCATTCAGATAGCATCTGGCCTCTTCAACGCCTTCTTCCGAAAGCGAAAAAGTTTTTTCGGTTATAAGGTCGCTTTCGGTTTTTGCAAATGCAAAAGGCTCGGGCCAGATATAAACTTTCATCTCTTCTTTGGAAATCGAACGTATGAGATACCTCATGCCCTTCATCGAACCTGTATAATCATCTTTTTTAACAAAGTTAAGGATCTTGAAATTTTCTTTTTCTATCATGCTGTACCGTCAGGATCTTCGATCGTGCTCCAGATAATAATTCTTTTTGTTCTCATACATGAGCTCGTCTATCCTGCGAAGGAAGTCATTCCCCTTATCCTTTCCGAGTTCAAATATGTCATATCCCATAGCGGCAGAAAGTGCATACGGTTTTCCGGATCCTGAATTATAAGCATCGATCCCTTCGCTTATGCGTTTACAGCAGCAATCGAGCATCTCATGTGTCGCTTTTCTTAGGATTATCACGAATTCATCACCTGCATACCTTATGATGATGGCCTGGTTTTCAGTCGCTTCATTAAGTATATTTGCCATAGCGACAAGTGCCCTGTCACCTTCTTCATGGGAATAATGATCATTTATGGATTTAAAGTCATTCATGTCGAGCATGATGGCGCCTATGGTATTAATCTTCGAATGCGAGTACTTCCTAAGGAGCATATCAAACTCATATCTGTTATATACTCCCGTCAGTTTGTCCATGTAGATGCATTCATTCTGAAGGCAGACCAGCAATCCGCAAAATGCTACCGCAAAGCTGACGGGTTGGGTAGATATCCCGTAAAAAAGTGTCTGGCAGCCCACACCCAAAGATACCGGTATCACAAACTGCCATACGGGGAAGTATCTTACCGAATCGTCCCTTATCCTTGCTATGAAGTACACAAAAAGCGCATAACCCAAAAGATATACGGCAGCGATTATAAATACGGCATAACCCGCGCCCCTTCTGTATACGTTATTTTCATCAACGGAAAAGACGAGGGGATAAAACAGGTTCAAAATAAGAAGGAGCGTTTCGCCTATCGTTATAAGACAGACAACGACCAACTGGAAGCGTGATATCCTTTTATTGATATGCAGCACGATAAGCGCGAGCATACCGCCTCCGACAATAAGATTATAGATATATAATATGGAATTACCGAAAACTACGATGATACTGTTAAGAAGACCGGACTTTCCGTCTGAGAGGAACACAAACGGATCGACAAGACAATCGATCAGTGTAGCAAGTATGAGAAGTAACATGATCGCACTTTCACGTCGTCTTGTCGGGAGATTCCAGCCCTTTGTCATCAGTATGACCAAAAGGAGCAGCACTCCTATAAAATCGGCGACGTAAACTGCCACAAGGTTAATTGAGGAATCCATACGAATATTTTATACGCTTTGATAAAAGTAGACAATAAAAAAGTCCGTACAATGTACGAACTTTTTTCGTCGGAGTGACAAGACTTGAACTTGCGGCCTCTTCGTCCCTAACGAAGCGCTCTACCACCTGAGCCACACCCCGAAACGCAAAACCCATTATATATGGTTGGTTTGAAAAATGCAACTCTTTTTTATCCGTTTATGAGGAGCTTTGCAAGTTCTTCCTTTGAAACGCCGCTTGAGATGCTGTAAGTACCGGCACTTAACTTCCTGTCATAGCCGTTCTGACAAAGGTAAGTGTCAAATGCACGTGCATCGGAAATGTATCCCGCACTTTCAAGATGTTTGGCAATCGTATAGGAATCTTCTCCCTTGTTTATCACAAATGTTCCGCCTTGTGAAACACTTCCTGAGTTATCAACCTCCGTATCCTCAACTTCCTTGACGTGTTCGGGAGTCGGTTCCGGTGTCGGCTTTGCTGTAGGCTCGGGCGTGGGCTCCGGCTTTTCCGTAGGCTCGGGTGTGGGTTCAGCATCAGGTTCCGGTGTCGGCTCACCGGAAACTCCCTCATCACCGCCCTCACCGTCCGAACGGATATCTTCAAGATAAGCATCCGCATCATCAACAAGCTGTTCTATCTCATCAAGCTTGTCACCAGACGAAGATTCATCGACAAGATCATCCGACGATCCGTCAGGAGCCGTGTCCTGATCGGCATTTGAAACCGAATCGGTTAAGGTCCCGCTGTTTTCAACCATTCCCAAAGCCATGGCTTTTTGTTTGATTTCCGCATCAGAAAGGGGCTTGTTTGCTTTATGTGCGATGACCAGCATTATGACGGCGGTCACGACAATGCCTATTCCAAGTCCCCTCAGATAAAACTTAAGATTCATTTACATTCCTTCAAAAAGATCTATCACGAGCTTTACTTCACCAAGACCAAGTCCCAGTTCCTTAGCTATAGCCATATTGGATTTGCCCTGTGCGTGAAGATCGAGTATCCGTTCATTATTATTTCTGCCGCCGCTCTTTCCGACGGGATTTTCTCCGAGGTTAAGATTGGGACCTTCCGAGATATTCCTGCTGGGGAACGAATCTCCCGCATTTTCGGATCTTACTATATCAAGTCCGTTATTTAAAAGTCCGCGTGAACCTGAAATATCCTCACCAAGTACAACGGCCTCTTCCCTGACTTTGGGTTTGGTCGTTCTCTTTTTTCTCTGAGGTTTTTCTTTGGGTGCTTCAAAAGTCTCCTCAGGCTCATCCTTTACCGTCTCTTCTTCAACAGCTGCCATCTTGAGCCTGTCTATAGCGGATATTCTTCCGCCCGGTACGGGGATCTCGGGAACAAATTCTTCCTTAGCTGTTTCTCTCGGCTCTTCGATGACCGGAGCATTTCCGATAAGTCCGGGAACGAAATCATCGAGTGTTTTTTCCTCTGCATAAGAAGCACTAAGATCAGCTGCTTTTGCGGCATTGGCGTTTGCTTCCATTGCAGCTTCCTTGGCTTCCTTAGCATGCTTTGAAGTCTCGATAGCCGAAAGCTCGGCATCCTTCATTGCCTGCTTCACCTCGGAAGCGGTCTTTTCAACCTCGGTAACGGTGTTTTTAAGATTCTCATGCTTATCGTTAAGCATATCATAAAGAAAAACCACTTCCTGGTGGTTCTTGTTTATCTCTTCAAGCACGGTTTCCGAATACTCGTTGACCGCCATCATTTTTTCGTTGGTGATACGGTCCATGGAACGTTCCGTCTTTTCCATGGCATAATTAACAGTTTCATCAACGATATCGGTTATCTGGCCTTTTGCCGATTCAACCTCGCGTCCGACAAGATCCTTTATCATTTCCTGGCTGAATTCGGTTGCCTTTTCGTCTTCCGACTTGACCGGGATGATAAAGCTTAAAACAAAAACTATTATTCCCAGTCCAAGTAAAATATATCCTATCATATCTTCAGATCAAACCCATGCTCGGGAGCCTTAAGGATGACTCTTCCGTCTCTTTCTTCTTTCTTCTTTCTGTTTTGTCCGCCGTCTCCGGCATATTCGTTCGATCCTTTTTCCTTTGCATCGAAACGCTTTTGCCTGTTTTCCGCATGCTCCGCATCATTTACGTGATGGAGCCTTACTTCAACTGCTTTGTCATTGCTCTCGGCAATATGGCTCTGCATCACCTGTGAATGATGGTCCTCGTTATGCTTAACGGTCGCAAAATCATTAGCTCTTGTAATCTGTCCCTGCAGCTCAACTCTTGAGATAGTCATGAATCTCCCCTCGCTTCCTGAATATCCACATTGATCAAAGTTACAGTGATGACATCTTGACTTCACCGCCTGTTTTTGTAAAGCGGCAATATGACATCGTGTTCTTTACAACCATCGATACGTCCGAAATACAGATCTTAGTTCCGGAATAAACATCTCCGCTAACCTCTATCCTTGCGGAATTGGATGCTTCGATAAGATCCTGGTATGAATCAAACTCTTCCGTCATCTGGGCAATCTCGGCCTTCTTTTCCTTGATCTCCGTAAGCAGAGTCTGCATATACATCTTCTGGTCTTTTGACAGGTTCACACCGCTTTGAACTTTTTTGACAAAGTTCGCAAGAACGGGCTCTGACTGTTCAAGAGACTTTTTATTTTCGGTCATCTTCTTTTGGATCTCCTGGATCCTTGCTTTAACCTTGGGATCGACACCGACTTCGACTATAGTATCTGCACCCATCTCGGATCCAAGGGTCTTAACCGAAATAAGGCTCATTGCACAGACTCTTCCGCCCGTAATGAACCCTCTCTTTCCTGAGACGGTGATCTCGGTTCCGGCATTTACATTACAATGAAGGATAGAATCCGTGGCAATGTATCCGCCTGCCGTAACATCACAGTTTTCAAGGAACTTGGCGATAACATTGTTTCCGGCTTTAAGGACACCCTTGCCCATTCCGTTCATTCCTCTTGCTATGATGATGTCGGATTCCGATTCTATATATGCGCCTTCAACAACGCCTCTCACTTCAACGTTGCCTTTGGCTTTGACCGAAAAGTTCTCGCACACGTTACCGAGTACGACAACGCTTCCTTCGTAATCTATATTTCCGGTCGCGGTATTTACGTTATCAAGTTCCATTACATCGGAAAGGAATACCTTGTCATCAACGAGTGACACATGACCGTTAACCTCTGCGGTAAGGATCCTTCCGTCTTCGGAACATGCGATATTACGGCCATACTTAAGGATGGCCCTTTTTACTTCAAAAGGCTTTGTCTCATCACCGAATACGGTCTTTCCGGGTGTACCTTCAACCTGTGGGATGAGCTTTGCAAGGATATCGCCTTTTTTACACTGGGTAAATGTCTTAAGATTAAAGAAATCGACCGATCCGTCTTCATTCGTTGCAGGCTTTGTGTTCAATTCGGTATCGAAATAGTATTCAATCCTTGCATGTTCACCCTGAACGACGGGCGTTCCTTCGGCAATGACTATATCTTCACAGTATCTCGGAGCTTTAACAAAGTTTTCGATGACCTCGTTCTTGACACCGTATACAACGCCCTTAAACTGCAGGTCGTTCATGATCTCTACGGCAGGAAGACGACGTCCCTTCATTGACGGCGGATAAAACCTCGCCGTAAGGGTCATCTTGTCAGCACTTACACGGAAAACATAGCTTTCGTCTATCTCGCCGATAACATCTTTATTCAATAAAATAAGCTGGTTTGACTTGTCAGAAGAAGCAAGTTCGGTTAGCCCCTGGTTGATAGCCGGAGCAGAATACATTACCTGTTTGTCTGTAAGATAATCCGTTATTTCCTTGGGATCAACGGGAAGCCCTCCGTCCTCGGGCTTAAAGATCTTCAGTATAGTACCGTTTGGAGTGCATCCGATCTGGAAATATCCATTTTTCACGCAAAAAATACCCCCATGTAATTCCCCATTTTAGTCTTCATCTTGTTAAGAGCTTTTGTATGAAGCTGCGATACTCTCGATTCAGAAACCTCGAGAACGTTAGCGATTTCTTTTAAGGTCATATCCTCGTAGTAATAAAGCGTAATGACCATCTGTTCCTTTTCGGTAAGGAGGCTTAAAGCTTCCTTGAGCTTTTCTTTAAGCTCCGCCTTTTCAAGAACCTCCTCAGGACCGTCGAAACGGTACTGCGTGGTCTGGTCGGCAGGGACTTCGGCGCCGGTTTCCATGAATTCATTCAATGAAACGACACCGGTTATCTTCATCTGTGACTGCCAGTCAGCATAATCTTCATCGGAAATACCCAAAGCTGCGGCAATCTCTTCATCCGTTGCGGGCCTTCCTTTTGTGGCCTCTATATCGTGCATGACCTGATCGATCTTGCGCTGACGCTGACGGATGGTGCGCGGGATCCAGTCCATCTTTCTGATCTGGTCAAGGATGGAACCTCGGATCCTTAAGCTTGCATAGGTTTCAAACTTGACTTCCTTCATGGAATCAAATTTGTCTATAGCATCGATGAGTCCGAAGATACCGTAACTGCACAGATCTTCGTACTCCACGTTATAGCCCAGATACATACTGAGCCGCCCCGCAACGAGTTTAACCAGCGGAGCGTACTCCAAGATCAATTGTTCTCTCAGATCAGGTGATTTGGTACGAGTATAATCTGACCAAAGCTTTGTCCTTTGTGCCTCGTTCATTCACCCCTCCAAAAATGTTTTTATTGCTCAAAACCGTCATCTTCGCTTTCTCCCGGACGGGAAGGCATTGCGCCGGTGAGCGGAGGAAGAGAATATTCCTCTTCTTCGGAAGTCTCTTCAGCGTTTGATTCAACGTTTTCATCGGCTTCCTTTTCTATTACAGCGCCGTTTTCTTCCTCTTCAAGACGAAGCTTTTCTTCGTTCTCAAATACGAACTTACTGATGCGGTTCTGTATAAGGCATCCTGCTATGTAAAACATAACAAGAACGATGAGCATTACAATAAGGATATCTTTAAACCTGTATCCGAAATGCAACATCGTAAAGTACGTTATCGCCACAGCTGTAAGTGTCAGAAAAGGAGCAAACAGCTTGTATTTTTTCATATCGTCTTCTCAGGCTTTCCTACAGCCTTGATCGTATAATTTCCCGTAGCGGGATAGAACACAACCGTGCGTCCGAAGTTTTCTCCCGTGTCGGAAGCAAGAAGCGGTATCTTAAGCTCCTTTAACTTCTTTTTGCAGGCCTCAACATTTCTTTCACCGACACGGACCATATCTGATTTTGCGGAAGAGAACGCAAACATCTGCGCACCACCCGCGATCTTTGCCACCATCTTTGACATGCTGGCGCCTTTTTTGACCATCTCGGCAACCATATCCGTAATACCCGTATCGGCAAACTTCGGTCTGTTCGAATTGCTCTCGGTCTCCCGGCTGTCAGGAAGCATTACATGGGCAAGCCCGCCGACACCAGACTGCGGATCCCTGATGGCAACTCCCACACAGGAACCCAAACCCAGCGTTGTCAGCGCATCGTCGCCTGTACATATTTTCCAATCGGCCATACCGACCTTTATCACTTCACTCATTTATATTCTCACTCCATAACCACGTGTAATTACATCAATCCCAATGATGAGAGTATCCTTTCATATGAAGCCATATCAGGTATCAAAATAAAGTAACCATCCAATTCCACATCATCGGAGAATTTCGTCTGAATGAGAAGAATCTTGTCACCTATGATTCCGAACTCAGCGGCCGGAACACTAAGCAAAGCACCGGCATAGTCGATAGCAAGCTGAGGAGGTGAAGGATAGATCTTCAGGTTTGTCAGTGAAGAAAGGGCGTTGAGGTAAGCACCGGTAATGATATTCCCGACTTCCTTCATTGCCGAAATTTCCATCTCACCGAATTCCATTTCTTCGATGTTCTTTTCGGGAATGCCCATCATTCCCGCCATAAGTTTATTAACAAGGTGAAGTCCGGATTCCTGGGGAAGCGTGAACATCATGCTTCCGTCGACATCTCCTTCTACGGCAAGATAAATACCGACAAGGATCTGCTCTTCTCCTCCGAGCATATCACCCAGTTCGTTAAATTCCAAAAGCCTGACCTGCGGCACCATCATATCCACTTTGCAGTTGATGAGTTCAGCAAGAGCGGTAGTAGCATTACCTGCACCTATATTGCCAAGCTCTTTTAACACATCAAAATACTGTTGTGTTAATTGCTCCATGTTAAGCTCTGACATATTTCCTCCTACTTACCATTCTCGGCACAAACAACGTTCATATCAAGTAATGATATAAGATCCGTATCGGTCTTTCCTACTCCGAAAACAAAGTTCTGTTTCTCATCCGTTCCGTCGTAAGCAACCTTTTCGATCTGGATCTCACTTAAGGTAACAACTTCCTTTACCTCATCAACAATAAATCCGAGAAGTCCGAACTGCTCAAGCTTTAAGATGATGATACGGCTTGCCTTGGTATCTTCGATCTCATCAAGACCCATCTTTAACCTTAAGTTAAGGACCGGAATGACTTCACCACGGACATTGATAACGCCCTTAATATAATTCGGAACATGAGGAACTCTGGTTATGCTCTGCATTCTGATGATATTGTCGATATATTTGATATCGATACCATACTGCTCATTACCTAATTTTATGACTATGTATTGAACCTTTTCACCTTCATCGACGATAAGGTCTGCATTTGTGATTCTTACTTCATCTGCCATATTTATGTCCCCCGTTCCTTAAATTAATGCGTTCGCATCAAGGATTAGTGCTATCTCACCGTCTCCAAGGATCGTTGCGCCGCTTATCAGCTTACTCTTGTTAATGTATTTACCAAGTGACTTGATAACTATTTCCTGCTGACCGATGAGTTCGTCCACAACGAAACCGGCAAGCTTTTCACCCTTCTTGGCAACTGCCACAACCAGGTTGTCCTCAGGCTTCTTTGATGAAACCGTATCAAGTTCTTTATCAAGTCTGATGATCGGAATAACGTTTCCACGAAGAGTCATTACTTCTTCATTCTGAACAAGCTTGATCTCATCAGGAGATACATCTTCGATCGTCTGTATGCTTCCTAGAGAAATAGCGTATTTCTCGCCGCCGACAACAACCATGAGAGCCTGAATGATTGCAAGTGTCAGAGGAAGTCTGATCGTCCAGGTAGAGCCTTCACCGAGTTTCGAATGAACCTCAACCTCACCACTCAATGCCTCGATCTTGGATTTAACAACATCAAGTCCGACGCCTCTTCCCGATACATCGGAAATAACTTTTGCGGTTGAGAATCCGGCATTGAAAAGGAGGTTAATGATATCCTTTTCAGCCATGTTCTCGGCCTGCTCGGGTGTAACCACGCCACGCTCGATGGCCTTGTTCTTAACTGCTTCTACATCTATTCCGTTACCATCATCACGAACTTCGATGACAACGTTGTTACCGTCCTGGTACGCATCAAGGAAAATAGATCCGACTTCCGGCTTCCCTCTTTGTGCTCTGATCTCAGCCGACTCAAGTCCGTGATCTGCACTGTTACGAAGGAGGTGCATCAAAGGATCACCGATCTCATCAACCACGGTACGATCAAGTTCTGTCTCTTCACCGGACATGTAGAGTTCCATCTTCTTGTCGAGCTTCTTAGACAGGTCTCTTATCATTCTCGGGAACTTTGATACGACTGATTCGATAGGAACCATTCGAACCTTCATGACTGACTCGTGGAGGTTTGTCGTAACGCTCTCGAGGTATTCGATCTGCTCATTAAATGAAGCACCTGAAACTCCGTCGGTAAATGAAGCGGAAACAAGTGAGTTCTTTGCAATGATAAGCTCTGAAACAAGGTTCATAAGTACATCGAGTTTTTCGATATCGACACGAACCGTTCTGTTTACCACGGGCTTGCCCTGCGTCTTTGCGGCCTTTGCGGCATTCTGTGCCGCAGGTGCTGCTGCAGGAGCTGTTTCCTTATGTTCTGCTGCAGGTGCTGCGGGAGCCTTGCTCTCTTCTTCGTCCTCTTCCTTCTTAGCCTGTGAAGCAGCTTCACTTGCATTTAAGGGAGCACCAACAACTTTATCTATTTCAGATACTGCCTTGGCGGCATTTATTATATCGTCGATCTTGTGCTCGGATATAACTATAAGGCTGAAATCGAAATCGAATTTTTCATCCTCGATATCCTGAGCGGAAGGATCCGAAAGAAGGATCTCGCCCTTTTCTTCAACTGCCTTATAAACGAGGAATGCTCTGGCTGCCTTCAAAAGACATGCTTCATTAACATATACTGTAAATCCGTATACGTTCTTGCCTTCGCTTATTGCTGCAGCGATAACGCCTTCTTCGGTCTCACCGATGGGGATCTTTCTGAATTTTTCTTCATCGGATGCGCCCCCGGAAGGAGCTTCTTCAGCAGGGGCTTCTTCTTTTGCTTCTTTTTCGGCCTTTTTAGCTTTTCCCTTCTTAGGCTTTTCTTCGCCGCCTGTTTCGCCCTTGCTGTTAAGGAATTCATTCAGCATATCGATGATATTCTGATTATCGTTTGTTCCTTCATCAGCAGTCTCCTGGATGTTTGAAGTATATTCTTCAAGGGCATCAAGAGTCTGGAAAAGGATATCGATAAGGTTTGAAGAAACCTTCATCGCACCGTTTCTGATCTCGGAGAATACATTTTCCATATCATGGGTAAGATTCTGCATTCTCTTGAATCCCATGGTACCTGCCATACCCTTAAGGGAATGTGCAGCACGGAAGATCTCGTTGATAGTATCCTGATCTTCGGGATTCTGCTCAAGATTCAAGATCTGAGTGTTCAAAGATGAGAGATGTTCTCTTGTTTCGTCTAAAAAGATCTCTAAATATTGACTTACATCCATTTTAAAATACCCCCACGTTTTTAATTATTTCTCTTGCGATTGATTGCAGATCCAAAACTTTATCCGAAAGGCCGGCGTTAAATGCCGCCTTTGGCATACCGTAAACGGTACTCGAAGCTTCGGACTGGGTGATACAATAAATCTTCTTTTTTGTTTTTAGCGCTTTAATCCCTTCAGTGCCATCTGAACCCATTCCGGTGAGCACAACACATATCACTTCATCATATGTAGAATCCATCAGTGACTCGAACATATAATTGGCACACGGCTTTACCCCCTCTCTTGAAGGTTCGTCCGAATACCTGATACAGTGTCCTCCCGGCCTTTTACCGATCTTTAAGTGTTTACCGCCCGCGGCCAGATACAGATGGCCATTTTCAAGCAAGTCTCCTTCGGAAGCCTCCTTACAGCTCATGGGACTTGTTTCATTGAGTCTGTCGGCCATGGCTTTCGTAAAACCCGCAGGCATATGTTGCACTAGACAAACCGGAGCATCAAGGTTCGGTGGAAGCAGTGGGATCAATTCCTGCAACGCTTTTGGTCCTCCTGTGGAGGAAGCGATCGCAACAATTTTCTTACCATTGCTGATCATGTTTAGTTGCCCACTCTTTCGGTGCTTTTAAACCAATATTAAAACACGATTACAGTATAGCACTTTTAATTCTTCACATGGGTGCAAAGTAACCGTCGGGCAAAAAATTTTCAGATAATTTGATATTTTTATCGAAAAAATCCGTCAGAAGGTTAAAATCCCATCTCTCTTTTTCTATGTTTTCTCTCTTCTTCGAAAATAAACCGAATTATTTCTTCACGATCGTATGTATCGATGTCTACATACTGTGCACGGTGCTCGAAAACTCCGGGTCTGTCTTCGAGTTCCCTTGAATTAAGAACCTTCGTGATGAGGGTATATTCTTTTGATACGCCGTCTATTACCAGATTGTATTTACAGTAAAGAAGGCTTCCGGGTTCATAAGAATATGAACTTATAAAACGGATACCGCCTCCGGAAATATCAACAACCACCGAACGCTTAAGGGGAAGTCCCGGAACAAGGAACGAACCGGCTTTTGAATCCATGGCATCCTTTTCTTCTTTTTCAAGGGGTCTTGAATTCATCTCAAGAGCACAGCTTAGTCTGTAATACTCTCTCCTTTGGAACTTACGAAGGTTTGATGTAAGCTCCATGAGCAATACGTACTGATTATCGTCTTTGTATCTGTCGATAACATTTGCAAAACACTGATACAGTCCCTGCTGGGTATAGAAGTACATATCATACTCCGTATTAACGGGCAGAAGGATCATCTTGGTCTTTTCCATGGGCATTAATATCTCGAGCTGTTCCTCGGATAAAATGTCCCTTACCTGTGAAAGGTAGACTCTTTTCCTTTCAGTCTCGTCAGCCAGCTTTACTCTGTCCACTGCCTGCAATTCTATTCTGTTTCCCGGCAGAATATATTTTGATAACATGTTTACCCCCTGTTTATGAGTTATTCTTTTTCCCTGCAACTATATGGCTGAAAAAGGCAGCCATTCCTCTCTTTTGCACAAGTCCTTCGACTTCCTTGTTCATGAGCTTTGCGGCTATCGTCGCATATGCCTGGGCCGACTTTGAATTGGGTGATGCAAGTGAGACAGGAGTCTGCTGCATGACCGCTTTAACAAGCTGATTGTCATTCGGCACGGGGCCAAGGTACTCAATCGGAAGTTTAAGATATCTGTTGACAACGGCATTTAATTTATTAAAGAGCATCTGTCCGTCGTCATTGTTTGTTACTTTATTTGCGAGCATCTTTACCGCGGAATATTCTCTTTGGAATCTCGGGTGGCGGTTTAGCGCCTTTAAAAGAGAATAAGAATCCGTAATAGATGTCGGTTCCGGAGTCGTTACAAGTATTATCTCTCCCGATGCCACAAGGAATTCCAACACAGCATCCGATATGCCTGCTCCGGTGTCTATGATAACTATATCGGCAAGCGCATCAAGCTGGGCAAGATTCTGGATGATATAAACAAGATAATCGCGGCTTAAGTTCGAAAGACCGGCAATACCGGAGCCTCCCGAGATGAATCCCACATCGCCGGGTCCCCAGGTTATTATCTCCTTTATGTTCTTACCCTGGTAGATAAGATCCGAAAGGTTATGCTTCGGAACAGCACCGAACATGATCTCGATATTGGCAAGACCAAAATCGGCATCAAGGATTATCACCCGTTTTCCGAGCTTTTTAAACTGGATCGCAAGGTTTATCGCAGTATTAGATTTTCCAACGCCGCCTTTTCCGGAGGTTACGGTTATTATCCTCGCCAAAGGCCGCTGCTTGTTGTAAGAGCCCGCTTTAACGATATTGCGGAGCTGTTGAGCCTGATCCATATTAACCTCGAATTATCAACTCTTCCTGCCTCCGAGCAATTGCTTTACTGTTCTTTGAGGATTAAATCTTTCTATATCATCGGGAACGTTCTGTCCGCATGTAACATAGGACAGGGCAGCCCCCGTATGAAGTCTTAAGTTAAGGAGATTACCCAGTGTGGTAGTCTCGTCAAGCTTTGTGAATATGAGCTTGTAATCGGTCATCTTTGAGTAAGTATCCGCGATGCTCACAAGATCCCTATATTTGGTCGTAGCAGAAACAACAAGGAACACTTCCTTTTCGACACTACCGTCAACTGAATGTATGAATCCGTTCATGGCTTCGGCCTGTGCCTGGTTCTGGTGCGAATGACCTGCCGTATCGACAAGGACGTAGTCATAGTCCTTAAAATCTCTTAATGCTCCTTCAACTTCTTCGGTCGTGTAGATTATCCTGAATGGAATCTCAAGGATATTTGCATAAGTACGAAGCTGCTCAGCTGCAGCTATCCTGTAGGTATCCGCGGTAAGGAGCGCCACCTTTTTGCCACCCTCTACCGAAAACTTTGATGCGATCTTTGCGATCGTCGTTGTCTTTCCGACACCTGTGGGGCCGACAAAGAATACGACCTTCGGACCTTTGGTAGCGGGAGTTATACCAGAAGGATTACCGAATTTAAGGATCATCTTCTGGTAGGTATTTGCAAGTGCCATTTCAAACGGCATATTGGGATTGGTATTCTTTTCCATTTCATCGATGATCTGGTTAGCGTACTTTTCGTTCACCTCGTTATCGATCATCTTGTTATAAAGAAGCTTTATAAACTTTTCAACCTCGCCCGATGCATCATCACTTTCCTTGGGAGTCTTTGTGAAAATACCATCCGAGTCTTCGGGTTCCTCAGGCTTTTGAAGCTGGGCTTCAAGCATGTTGTGAAGTGAATCAAGCTTCTCTTCTATGACACTGTTGTCATTTATTACATCGGAATATACAGAACTCTTCCTTGAAGACGTTTCGTGTTTGCTGTTTGAAACGATCCTTTCGGGCTCGCTCTTTTCCTGATTCTGCCGCTCGGTCAGAAGCTCTATCGCCGACTTGACGACCGGAAGGTCATCCTCAGGAGTTCTGATGTCAAGCTTTGATGCTATGGCTTCTTCATTTTTGATTGCGGCTTCGGCAACGGATCTTACACCTGCTATGGCCTCTGATATCTGTGAGGTCTTGGGAGCGGGAGTCTCTTCTTCAAGTGCTACCGTCACCTCAACAAGCTGCGGCATAAGGAAGCCGAAAAGACCTTTCCTGTTAACGTTACGGGTGTTCATTTCGACTATGTTGCTACCAAGCTCCTTATAAGCCTGGTTAAGAGCATCTTCTTTTGTTTTGCCCTGAAATTTCTTTATTATCATGCTGTCACCATTCCAACAGATTGTAATTCAATATTTGCTTCTATCTCATTATACGACACAACTATAAGATCCTTAAAGTAATCTTCTGTAAGTCTCTTAAAATACATGCGCACTATGGGTGAAGTTATGATTATCGGATTCTTTCCGAGGTCCTCAAGCTTCTTGACCTCATTGCCCACTGAATCCATGATGGCCTTGGTCTTTTCGGGATCAAGGTTAAGGTAGGCTCCCGTCTCAGTCTGCTTGACCGAAGCCATGATATCCTGCTCAACCTGCGGATCGAGTGTAACAACGCTCGTCGTTTCATTGGGCGGGAAGAACTTTCCGGATATAGCTCTTTTTAATGACTGCCTTACATACTCGGTAAGGATATCCGTATCCCTTGTCGTTGTTGCATAGTCTGCAAGGGTTTCGAATATCGTCAAAAGGTCTCTTATCGAAATGCCTTCCTTAAGAAGGTTCTGCAATACCTTTTGAATCTCACCAAGACCAAGGAGCTTCGGAACAAGCTCATCAACAAGCGAAGGATTTGATTCCTTCAGGTTGTTTATGAGGTTCTGAACATCCTGACGCGTAAGAAGCTCAGAAATATGCTGTCTTATTATCTCGGTCAAGTGGGTAGCAATGATGGACGGCGGATCGACAACCGTATAGCCCAGTGACTCTGCTCTTTCTCTTTGTCCTTCGGTTATCCATGTTGCCGGCAGATGGAACGAAGGCTCAAAGGTCGGGATACCGGTTATCTCTTCTTCGACAAAGCCGGGATTCATTGCCATATAGTGATCAAACAGAATCTCACCTTCTGAGACCTGAATACCTTTTATCTTGATTATGTACTGGTTGGGATTAAGCTGTATGTTATCCCTTAGTCTTATGATCGGAACAACGGTACCGAGTTCAAGAGCAACCTGACGACGTATCATTACAACTCGATCAAGAAGGTCACCGCCCTGGTTCACATCGGCAAGGGGAATGATACCGTAACCGAACTCAAGTTCGATGGGATCAACCTGCAAAAGAGAATTGACATTCTCCGGCTGCCGGATCTCCTCTGCCTGTATCTCTTCCTGTTCCACCTGTGATTCTATCTTTGAAGTCTCTATCGTTCCTGCGATAGTTCGTCCGACAACTATGAATGTAAGTCCGAGAGCAAGGAATATGATCGTAGGCAAAGGTGTGATGACGCCCAAAAGACAAAGGATCGCGCCGACCAGATAAAGAGCCTTTGGCATACCGAAAAGCTGCTTTACAAGTACCGAACCGAAATCGGCATCCTTAGATCCTTTTGTTACAAGGATACCCGTTGACAAAGAGATCAAAAGCGAAGGTATCTGTGAAACAAGTCCGTCACCTATTGTTAAGATGATGTACTTGTTTAAAGCCGTATTAAAGTCAAGGTTCATACGAAGGACACCCATCGCGATACCGCCTATTACGTTTACGGCGGTGATAATAAGGCCTGCGGTCGCATCTCCCTTAACGTACTTTACGGCACCGTCCATGGAACCGAAGAATGAAGCTTCTTCCTGAATCTTGTCACGTCTTCTTTTTGCTTCGGCATCGTCGATCGCACCGGTATTAAGATCGGCATCAATAGCCATCTGCTTACCGGGCATGGCATCAAGCGTAAATCTTGCGGTTACTTCAGCCACACGCTCGGAACCTTTGTTGATGACCATAAACTGAACGATCAAAAGGATGATAAAGACTATCGTTCCTATGATAAGGTCTCCGCCTCCGACGTAGTTACCGAAGGTTGCAACGACCTTTCCGGGATCACCCGTACGGAGGATCAGTTTGGTCGAAGAAATATTAAGAGCTATTCTGAATATTGTTGTGAAGAGGAGGATCGTGGGATAAAAGGAAAGGTCAAGTACCTCTACCGAAAACATTGAAACGAAAAGGACGGTAAAGGCTACAGCAATATTGCAGGCCAGAAATACATCCAGCAGGCCTGCCGGTATATTGATGATCATCATAATGAATGCGGCTACTACATATGCGGCAACTGCCACATCCGCTTTCCTCATGATCGCTCTCCTTTCCTAAAAGATTTACGCACCTAACTTGCCCTGCATCTGGTAAACAAAGGCAAGCACATTGGCAACTGCCTCATAAAGCTCCGGAGGTATCGCCTGCTCAAGCTCAACGTTTGCATAGAGCATTCTCGCCAGAGGCTTGTCCTCCATGATGTAGATATCGTTTTCACGAGCCACATCTTTGATCTTTTGAGCCAGGTAATCCGCACCTTTGGCAATGACCACCGGTGCATCATCTATATCTCTGCGGTACCTTATTGCTACCGCGTAGTGCGTCGGGTTGGTGATAACGACATCTGCCGTAGGTAGCTGCTGCATCATACGGCGCATTGAAGCTTCCCTCATTCGCTGCTTCTGCTTTCCCTTGATCTGGGGATCACCTTCCTGCTCCTTGAACTCGTCTTTTACTTCCTGCTTGGTCATCTTCATATCTTCGTTGAATTTCCACTTCTGATATGCAAAGTCCGCGCCGGCGATAACGATATATACTGCAGCGATCCTGATACCGAGATTGGTGATAATGCTAAGTATCAAAAGGAGCGACTGATTAAGTCCGATATCATAAAGCAGGAATAACTGGTTCATCTGTCCCTTGAGGTATGAATAAACCATATATCCAACCAAAGCCAGCTTTACAAGCGACTTTAAAAGCTCAACGAGTGAGTTTAAAGAAAAGATCTTTTTAAATCCGCTTATCGGATTAAGCTTGCTGAATTTGGGCTTTAAAGGATCCGCCGTGGGTTTCCATTTAACCTGCACGACATCACATACAAACGCAACAAGGAACGACACTATAAAAAACGGCAATAACATAAGTACCAACCTGTACATTGCCATCCTTAAATAGACAAGGATAGCGGCGATCGGAATATTGCCGTCATATTGCTGTATCGTTGAGGGGATCATTGAGTACATTCCCTCAAAGAGTCCCAAAAAGCCCGTGCCGAGGCGTCCTATATAAAACCGTAAAAGAACGAACATTGCAAGGATACCGGCACAGTTTGCTATCTCTTTTGACTTTGCGACCTGTCCTTTTTTGCGCGCATCATCCAGCTTTTTGGAGGTAGGCGCTTCGGTCTTTTCACCGCCCGGACCGTCTTTTGCAAAGAATTGGAGGTTATACTCTAGGATCATTATGACAAAGCCTCAACCATCGTAACGACCATATGCTTCATCTGTTTAAAGATAAGATCCGCAGCATCGGGAAGCATGACCGATGAAAGGAACAATATCGATAGACCGGTAAGGACCTTGATCTGGATACCTACCGCGAACATGTTAAGCTGCGGTGATACCTTGGCAAGGATACCGAGTATGGCATTTAAGATGATCATCACGGCAAAGATCGGAAGACAGATCCTGAATCCGATCAGGACATAATCGCCCATAAAAGAAATGATGCCGTTAATGAGTTTGTTATCGTGAAATACCTGTCCGTTGATCGGTATCAGCGTATAGGTCTGGGCAAGTGCCTGAATAAGATATCTGTGCAGTCCCGAAATAAGGAGCATCAACATAACCGTATAGTTATAATAGATTCCCGAAATGGTAACGTTGTCTCTCGTTGAAGGATCCATCAAAGACACCATTGAAAGACCCATTTCCATATCAGCGATATGTCCGGCAAAGTTGACGATCAGCATGCAAAGGTTGGCCCCGAGTCCTATAAGCAGTCCGGTAAGGACCTCTTTTATCACGATACCCGAATACTGGATAAGGGTTTCGTAATGCACCGGATCATGAGGAAGGACATTAAAAAGAAGTATCGATATAAAAAACGAAAGGCCGATACGTACCATCCTCGGCGTATTAGTCATGCTGAAAAAGGGTGCGATAAAGATAAAACTGGTCACCCGCACAAGCACAAGTATGAAAAGCTCAAGTTCACCGTAAGTAAACGAATAATCAAGCATATAAGTCTATTTAATATAAACCGAAAAATCCGACCACAGACTGATCATAAAGCCCGTCATATTATCAAGCATCCAATGGCCAAGTACCATGATCGCAAGGAAAATTGCAATGACCTTAGGCACAAATGTAAGTGTCTGTTCCTGAATGGAGGTAACAGTCTGAAATATACTGACCAATAATCCGACGACCAAAGAGACCAGAAGCACGGGTGCTGCGGTCTTGATTATAAGGAATAACGCTTCGGATGCTATGGCTGTGACTGTATCGACATTCATCGAATGCTCCTTTCATCAAAAGCTAATAAAATGTCTTTACAAGATTTCCGATTATGAGATTCCAGCCGTCGGCAAGAACAAATAAAAGTATCTTAAACGGCATGGATATGGTGGTAGGCGGCAGCATCATCATACCCATACTCATCAGGGCGGATGCCACGACCATGTCTATAACAATAAACGGAATGTATATCAAAAATCCTATTATGAACGCGGTACGAAGTTCGCTGACGACAAAGCTCGGGATCAAAACCTCATTGGGTATTCCATCCAATGTTCCGTCCCAATCCACTCCGCTTATCTCAAGGAACATGTTAACGTCCTTGGTCTGCGTCTGGCCGTACATAAACTCGCGAAGAGGATCAAGTGCGGTTTCGAAGAATTCCTCCTGGGTTATCGTTCCGTTGTCAAAAGGAACAATAGCTTCCGTGTATATCTGCGCGATCGTAGGCCGCATGATGAAGTAGGTCAAAAACAAAGCTAACCCAACCAGCACCTGGTTAGGCGGAGCTGTTTGGGTACTTAATGCTGCACGGGTAAAGTGAAGGACAATGATGATCCTTGTAAAGCTGGTCAGCATGATCAGCATTATGGGAGCAAGTCCTATAAGGGTCAGTGTTATAAGGATCCTTAAGGTCCCGTTTACACTTCCGTTATCCCCCCGTTGCGTAATGGTGATGGAATTTGCAATATTAAGTTCTCCCAGTTCGTCCTGCGAATCAGAAGTGCCGGGTTCCCTTATCACCGTAGATTCCGTATTCTCTCCGGTTAGAGCTTCTCCAATGCCTCCCAGGTTCTGGGCATGTACGGGAATCGATGGCAATATACACAACATGCCCACCGTTACCAGCAGGCATATTATCGCAGATATCTTTTTTATCTTTTTCATGAAACTATTCCTTATCCCGTTCTTTTTCATCTTTGCGGGTAAGGCTTTTTGCCTTATCGAGGAAGGACGAAAAACTCATCGCCGATCCTTCGGAATAATCCTTAAGGTTCAGCTTGTCTTCATCCAGCTCAGTAAGTACATTTATCTCGTCTTTTCCGACACCGATAAGAAGGTATTTGCCTCCGGCTTTAACAATCTGGAGGTATTTGTTGTTTGCAATACCTCTGGTCTCAATAACTTCTATATTGGTGTACTTTGACTGACCCTGCTGTATCCTCGACATCCAGCGCACGGTAAAATATGTCACCGCGATGATGAATAGAAATATTATGAGCAGAGTAAGAAACTGAACGACCGAGTCGGTTCTGCTAAAAGAAGTAAGCAGCATCAGCCTACTACCTTTTTAACCGCCTCAAGTACACGATCAGCCTGGAAAGGCTTAACTATAAAGTCTTTGGCACCGGATTGGATAGCCTCAATAACCATCGCCTGCTGTCCCATAGCAGAGCACATGATGATGAGTGCATTGGGATCGCTTCCTTTGATCTTTTTAAGTGCGGCGATTCCGTCCATCTCAGGCATGGTGATATCCATGAGCACCAGGTCGGGATGAAGCTCATTGTACTTATCGAATGCTTTGGCACCGTTCTCAGCTTCGCCGACAACGTTATATCCGTTCTTGCTAAGGATATCCTTGATCATCATTCGCATAAATGCTGCATCGTCAACAATTAAAATATTCTTTGCCATTTTTGATCTCCTGTTTCTAATTAATTATCTCGGTAACTCTGATACCGAAACTTTCTTCAATAACAACTACTTCGCCTTTGGCAACGAATTTACCGTTTACCAGAACATCTATCGGCTCACCGGCTATCTTGTCTAATTCTATTATAGTTCCGGGTGCAAAATCAAGGATTTCAGAAATTGATTTCTTGGTCCTTCCGAGTTCAACGGTAACCTCGAGAGGCACATCCTTGATAATACCTATGTTTTCCGCTCCGGGAACCTGCGAATAATCCGGCTGGAAGCTCTGGAACTGAGCAGGTTGGATGTTCATGTTCGGAGGCGGCATCTGCGGATATCCGTATGGCGGATAACCCATCTGTGGCATCTGCATCTGGGGCATTCCCATCTGCGGTGCTGCCTGCGCAGGAGGCGGTGCCGTAGGAGGCGCGTAAGGTTCGGGGCCGGGTGCCGGTGCAGGTGCTTCCGGTGCGGGAGCACTTTCGGGTGCTGCCGCTTCTTCTCCGCCGCTGGAGAATGCCGCGAACAATTCCTTCGCAAAATCTATCGGATAGAGCTGGATGATGGTCGAATCCACCAACTCATCTATCTGCATCCTAAACGATACCTTGGCAAATGTTCCTGCAAGGAACGGTGCTACCGAAGCTGCATCCATGGTCTCGGTAAGATCCACGAGTGATGCTTCCGGGGGCGAGATATCGATCATCTTTCCTAACATCGTTGAAAGAGATGTAGCGGCTGAACCCATCATCTGGTTCATCGCTTCGGAGATGGCACTTAAGTGTAACTCTCCGAGTTCCCCGTCGGTATTGGTACCGTCACCGCCCATCATAAGGTCGGTTATGACTTTAACGTCGTGTTCCTTGAGGACCATGATATTGGATCCGTCAAGTCCCACAGTATATTTGATCTGGATAAATACACAGGGTCTTTGGTAATCCTGGATAACCGTACTCCAGTTTGCCAGTTCGACAGTCGGTGTCGTGATGTTGACCTTGCGGTTAACGAGTGAATAAAGCGTCGTTGCCGAAGATCCCATACTGATATTTGCTATCTCACCGACCGCATCCCTCTCCTCCATGGAAAGGAGCGATTCGTCGATATCTCCTGCGGGAGTATCACTTGTCAGGATTCCGCCGTCACCGCCTGCATCCGCAGTCTCCGGTGCCGGAGCATCTCCTGCGGGAGCGTCCCCTTCAGGAGCGGCATCTCCTCCGCCTGATATATCCATTCCGGAAAGTAATGCATTTATTTCATCCTGGGATAACATTCCGCCGTCCATGCGTTACTCCCCCTCTCTTCTTACCGTCGTGATCCTGACGGCATATTTGTCTTTGCTGGAACCGGGCAGTGCGGTAAACTTCTTGATGTTCCCCACAAAGATATCCATCTCTTCCTCAACAGCCGAGTCAAGGCGTATAACATCGCCTATCTGAAGACCCAGGAACTCGTTTACGGAAACAACGGATTTTCCAAGAACCGCCCTTACCGGAACATCAACTCTCTTGATAAGGGACTCGATATGCTCGTGATAATCCGAAAAATCTTCCTTTTGCATCGTCGAGAACCAGTACTTGGTATTAAGTTTATCCATAACTTCCTCTAATGTAAAGTAGGGAAGACAGACGTTCATGAATCCTTCGGTTTCTCCGATCCTGATATTCATCGTAACGATGGCTATCATGTCCGAAGGTGCAATGACCTGGGCGAACTGTGCGTTGGTCTCGATACGCTCCATAATCGGGTTTATATCAAGCACGTTCTTCCACGGCTCCTTCATCAACTGCATGCATATGATCATGAGTTTTGTGATGATGGTCATTTCTATCTCGGAAAAATCCCTGTTCTTCTCAAGCGGTACTCCCGCTCCGCCAAGCATTCGGTCTATCATGGCAAAGCCCAGGTTCGGAGATAACTCTACAATAATATTACCATTTAAGGGCTTAAAGTCAATTATTCCCAAAATAACCGGGTTCGACAGCGCATTCGAAAATTCGGAGAAAGTGACCGTTTCCGAAGAAGCCACCGTCGTCTGAACCGACTTTCTTAAATATAGAGGCAGGTTGGTCGAAATAAGTCTGCCGTAATGCTCATATATAATTTCAAGTGTACGTAAATGCTCTTTTGAGAACTTCGCAGGACGTTTGAAGTCATAATCCTTGACCTGCTTGTCCGAAGTCTCCTGCATCTCGTTAACATCCAATTCACCGGTCGTTAAGGCAGCCAGCAGATTGTCTATTTCACTTTGGGACAGTACCTCGCCCACGAATTCTCACCTCCTCTTTTAAGAGGATCTTTATTTACTGGAACAGAGCCGAACTGAATTTGACGTCAAATATAAAGTCTGAATTGTAAAGGCCCTGAATCTTTTTAAGTATCTCATCACAGATACCCGCTGAATTGTTCTTTGCTTCATCAACCGTGTACTGTGAAACAACTTCGTTAATAACACCCTTTATAAGGTCTTCCTTGGTAGCTATATCAGCTCCGTACGTCTCGTAATCCTCATTTGTGGTGTTCATTGAAAGCGATACGGAAAGTAAAGCGAAATGATCTTTTGTATCAGGTGTTCCGTCGGCATTAAGCCCCTGCTTTAAAGGTATCGTCATATCGGCGATCGTGTGGATCTGAATATCGGCCATGCTTATCGTTGCAACCTCGTCTTCGGCGGCCGTGCTGCCGTCCACGAGCTCGAGGTTTATTGCGGTGGCTATATCCGTAATGAGCTTTGCCGTCTTTTTGTTGGTGCTCATGACACTGAACATCATTATTGCCGTAAGAACGATATTAACGATCACCAGTGCGAGAATTCCTATTGAAACAAAATTCTTTTTCATTTAAAAGCCTTTCTTAATATCCGCTTAACGAATTGTATATCTTTATCTCGACACGCCTGTTCATCTGTCGTCCTTCAGGCGTAGAGTTATCGGCTATCGGAATGTATTCGCCACGTCCGGCATGCTTGATCAGGCTCATATCCAAAGCCGTGTTCTGTTCAAGGTAATAGAACACTGAAAGCGCTCTTCCGGCACTTAGTTCGTCGTTGTTTGAGTACTTTCCGTTACCCTTCATCGGAACGTTATCCGTGTGTCCTTCAATCTCAATCGTGGACTTTGCATAACGCTCGAGTATCTTTCCTATCTGACCCATCATCGGGAGCGATTCCTGTCTTAATTCAACCGATCCAGAATCAAAGAGCAGTGCTCCGTTTAAGGTAAGCTGTACATACTGCGACGTGAATTCAATATCAACCTCCTTATCAAGGTTGCTCTCCTTAAGGGATTCCTCGATAAGTTCAGCCATTTCTTCGGATTCTTCAAGTTTTGCTTCATCAACCTTTTCAACGGCGCTCTCAAGGTCTTCGGGCATTGTTTCTCCCTCGGCATCACGCCCGGTCGAATTAATGTAATCGTCAAGCTCGTTTAACTGGCTCACGCCGTTACTTACAAGTACACCGTCACCTATTGCGGTAGCACCTGCATCGAATATGCTGAAGGTCTGATTGAAGCTTGCCGCAAGAAGTTCAAACTTCTGTGCATCTATCGTGGACATTGAGAACAAAAGCACGAAGAAACACAACAGCAGGTTCATCAGATCGGAGAAAGTCGCCATCCATGCCGGCGAGCCTTTCGGGGGATCTTCCTGCCTTTTCTTAGCCATCCTCTCCACCTCCTTCGTCTGAAGAAGATGTCCTGTCTGCAGGAGCGAGGAATGACTTTAATTTTTCTTCGATGACACGGGGATTTTCTCCGGCCTGTATTGACAAAAGACCTTCTATCATAATGGTCTTCATGGCCATTTCGTTTGCGTTGTTGAGCTTTAATTTTCCGGCTACGGGAGCACAGATCCAGTTGGCAAGCAATGATCCGTACAACGTAGTGATAAGGGCAACCGCCATGGCAGGTCCGATAGCCGATGCATCGTCCATGTTGTAAAGCATGTTAACAAGTCCGACGAGGGTACCGATCATACCCCAGGCAGGACCCATGGCTCCAAGGTCATCCCAGAACTGAATGGTTGATTTATGCCTGTCTTCCGTGGCATACAATTCCGTCTCCATGATGCCGCGGACAAGATCCGGATCGGTACCGTCGACTATAAGCAAAATGCCCTTTTTCATAAAGGCATCATCAAGTTCACCTGCGGCTTCTTCGAGGGAAAGAAGGCCCTCTTTACGAGCTACGTTTGAAAGATCTATGATCTTTTGGATCATGGATTTGATATCAAGCGTGGGAGATTTAAAGATAAGAGTGATACTCTTAAGTCCCTTTATATAGCCCTGCAGTGTATTCATTGTCATTACAGCAAAAAAAGCACCACCAAACGTAATGATAACCGATGGCACGTCAATATATCTGCCTATGTTCTGAATACCCGCATTGGATGCTATACCGAAGATAAGCATCCCCAGACACATTACAAATCCAATGAGCGAGGCTAAATCCACTTTAACTTACTCCTATTTTTGCTTATCGGGCAAAAACATCCTTTCTAAACGATTTTACAAGATTTTGAACGTCTTGTCTACTTTCTTTTACAATTATCTTGCGTCCTGTGGTGAACGCAACCACAGTATCTGGTGTTTCTTCGACCAATTCGATCAGGTCCGGATTTACGAGAACTTTTTGGCCGGATAATTTTGTAAGTTCGATCATTAATGCTCCCAACAACCACTTAAGGGAAACGGATCTTATCCGTTTCCCGAGCGGTACCATATCATTCCCAAAATTATTATCTAACTAAGCTTATCTCTTAAGGTTCGTAAGTTCCTCAAGGAGTGTATCGGATACTGTGATGATACGTGAGTTAGCCTGGAATCCACGCTGTGTCGTGATCATCTCGGTGAACTCTGCCGAAAGGTCTACGTTTGACATTTCAAGAACACCGGTGTTCATGTATCCGCCGCCTGCCGTGATATCAACACCGATACCGTCGAAATCACCTGAGTTCTGAGTTGAAGAGTAAAGGTTATCTCCGGCCTTCTCAAGACCTGAAGCATTGGCAAAGGATGCTGTAGCTATCTGTCCGAGAAGTCTTGACTGACCGTTATCGTATGTAGCGTAGATCTTTCCGTCCTTCTGGATAGAAACACCCGACATCTCACCTAACTTACGTCCTGCACCCGCTCCGTTTGAAGCATCACCTCTTACGCATGTTGCCGTTGAAGCACCGTTGTTGTTGAGGTTTGTAAGTGTTGAGCAGTCGATGTAGATAGGGCCGTCAAAGTTCGGAAGTCCCTGGGACGAAGTTTTATCGGTTCCTGCTGTATCCGGAGGAGTTGTTGTTGAAGGCGGCTGCGCTGCTGCAGCAACGGTACTTAAGTTAAGAGCAAACACCATATTTCCGGCCGTATCTCCAACCTGTTCAAGTGTACCGTCCTTGGTGCTGAACTTAAAAGCCACTTCATTATTTGCAAACTGAAGAGTATCGTCGCTTGAATTTGCATTGCCGTATAATGTCTCGCCGTTGGGATCCTTTATCTTGTCAAGTCTTAATCTGAATTTTCCGTCTGCGAGAGTATCTGTAGTATCATCATGGAAGCTGAACATTGCCGTGTACTTGAATCCCAGGTTGTCATAGAAATCAAGTGTAACAAGCTTTCCGTTGGGATTTGCGATGTTTGTATCGTAGCTGTCCACAATTCCCGAAAGAGTAGCTTTTGAAGTATACTCAGGGGGATATGTCATGTACTTGGGCGACATTATCTGAAGTCTCTGTACTATATCCTGCTTGATCGTTCCGTATGTCTGGCTATTGGGATCTTCATCTGCAAGCCATCCCATTACGTTGTAACCTGTAGAAGTCATACAAAGGTTACCAGCACCGTCTACGTAGAATGAACCGTCTCTTGTGAAGAAGTTTTCCTGTCCGTTGTTTACTACGAAGAAGTTGCTTCCGGTTATCATGATATCGAAAGGATCGTTTGTTGTCTGTGAAGCACCCTGTCCGGTGATTGCTGTCTTTATTGCTGAAGTCTTTGAACCAAGACCTATCTGACGGGCATTGACACCGCCGACACCTGTTGTCGGGTTGGCACCTGATGCTGCCTGTGTTGTCTGGTACATAAGATCTGAGAATGTCATTGACTGTGACTTGTAGGCCGTGGTGTTAACGTTTGCGATGTTGTTACCGATAACGTCCATCCTGGTCTGGTGTGTCTTTAATCCGGCAACTCCGGAATACAATGATCTCATCATAATTAAGTGACCTCCTTCTTGTTTATGTCTGCCGTTTGCGATCCCCTCTGTCATTCGGGGATCCTTAGCCTCCATAAGGTCCGGCTAGATTATTACGGCTCCGTCTATGTTTGTATAAATGTTTTCGTCTGCTTCGGTGTTATCCATCGCTGTTATTACCGTGTTGCTCGGTACATTTACGATGAATGCCAGCGAATCGACAAGTACTAATGATTCTTTTATCCCTTTTAAAGAAGCTTTCTGGGTACCTTCGTTAAGTCTTTGCATCTGTTCGGGTGAAAGTTCGATGTTTCTTGTGTTCAGCCTGCTTGATGCGTGCTTTGAAAATTTAACTCCTTCGCTTTGTGAAGACTTGAGTGACAGGATATCCTTAAAGGATAACCCGTCGCTTGTCTTTGTATCCTTCGAAGAGGTTTTTTCATTTGTAAGGTACTGATCCTGAAGCTGCTCTATGGATAAGAATCTTCCGTGGTTGATATCCATATTGACCTCCCTGTCCCGGTTTAAATGTCACCGTCTGTTGCCTGAACTTCATTATCGGCTTCCGTGCCTTCTTCAGAACTTTGTTCCGCTTCCCTTGCGGCTTTTGACTTTGCAGCGTCTTCTTTCATCTCGGCCATTCTTTCAACATATGCCTTAAGAAGATCTGAGTAAGAACTGTCGATGAATGACTGCTGGTAAGGTGTAAGTGCGTTAAAGCCTGCTCTTAAGGTTTCGATCGTTTCTTCATCATCAAGTGTAAGGTCTGCCATCGAAGGAAGTGAGTTCATCGAATTTGCAAATGCGTTTGCAATTGCAAATGCGCTTGAATATGTCTCATCTACCACTGCCGTTACATCTGACGCTGCGTAGAGCTCGCCTTGTATTGAAACAAATGCTTTGTTGTTTTCGTATTTAACGAATTCAACAACTCCTTCGATAACCTTGGCTGCTCCGTCCGCATCCTCGGTCGTAACCTCAACCGTCTTTCCTACCATTCCCGAAGCTCTTGAAAGCTCTGTAGAGGCTGCCATGTTCTGTATCTGTTCTACCTGTGAGAAGGTAGCGTACTGTGTGATGTATTCACTGTTATCTGTGGGCTCTAAGGGATCCTGATATTTCATCTGGGCTACAAGGAGCTGTAAGAATGCATCCTTGTCATATCCCTTGGGGACATTGGTTGTGCTGTTTTTGCCTGCTGCGGAACTTGCCGACGCCTGTGCTGCACTTTCAACAAGTTTTCCGTCCTGTACTACTGCGCTTACTGCCATGTCCTCTCCTTTCTGCAAATCTTATGCCTGGAAATCTACCGTGTTACCGTTTGCTTCCATCATCTCGGCTGCAAGGATCTCCTCATCCGTAGCTTCTTCTTCAAACAGTGCGTTAAGATCGTTTAAGTTTATCCTTCTCGGTCTTCTTTGAGCTTCCTGTTCATCGTATTCGGGGTTCTGTCCCTGCCCCTGATAAAGATTCTGATCAAAGGCTCTTGTGTCAACCGATACTTCAACGGACTCAACTCTTACGCCGTTATCTCTTAACGTTTCTCTGAGTTGTACAAGCTGGGTCTCCATTGCCGCTTTGACTGTCTCATTCATTACCTTGAACTCGGCTGTGATCTCCCCTGCCTTGTTGGTAAGATTTACTTTTACCATTCCAAGCGATTCGGGGTGAAGCTGCATCTCAAGTTCGTCCATCTCAGGCTTTAAGTTCACCTTCATGTTATCCATTATCTGGTTCATGATATCCTGTGTCTGCTGAGAGAAGAATGAGTTTTGAGGTGTTTCCACATTCTGCGGAACTCCCTCGGGAGTGTTTAAAATGCCCTGGAGCATTTGGTTACTGTTTCCGATTATCGACTGGGCTCTTGAAGCGCTTTCGCTTTCGTGATGATCACTTTGCTTTTCACTTTCTTTGTTTCCATCGTTATTCTGGGAAGCAGCCTGCTCATCCTTTACCACGGTCGTTTCTGCCTTTATGACATTTCCTTTGTCATCGGTCGTGAAAGTTACCTGTTCGTCGTTCTTTTCAACCTTTACCGTGATCTCGGGAGCTTCTTTAACCTCTGCCGTTACCGAATCGGCTTTGACACTCATTTGCATTTCCGGAGTATTTGACAGTTGAGTATTTGCCTGCTCAACCATTTCGACGACATCAGAAAATTCAATGTCCATATCTTCCGCCAAATCCACTATAGCAGCGTCTGCTATGGCGTTCAGATCTTGCAGCGAGTTAAAGAGTTCTTCGTTGGTGATAAGGGCCATCGGTTCGCCATCAGCTTCTATCTTTGTAACAAGGCTCTGTAATACGTCCTTGTCAAGGACAGCTACGGGATCAACTCCCATGTCGCCAAGGACATCCAGTACTTCCTCTACCGTAACGTCAAGTTCCCTTGCAACCTCAGCGATCACATTGCCTGCTGCCTCGCTTATGGTTTCAATCTGTTCGGGAGTAAGGTCTTCGTTTGAAGCATCCTTTGCTTCGTTTATGTTGCCGACATCTTTGCTGTCTTTAACATCCTTAACTTCCTTAACGTTCTTTGGAGTGTTTTCCTGTTTCCCTGTTTCTGCTGCGGGTTTGCTTTCAACCTTTGCAGTGTCCTTTTGGGAAAGCTGGGCATTACCGGTCCCCATATCCTTCTGGGAATTGGAATCCTGCGCTTTCGTCATCACTTCACCGAAGCTTGCTCCCTGCGCGCCTTTAACGTTCTGGGTAACGTTCGGGGCCTTGACGAAAGTCAGCAATGAACCAATGTCCTTTACGGGTGCACCGTTCATAATGCTCTCCTCCTTATATTGAATTTTTCAAGGTACACTTATATATCGTCCAAAAAGAGCGATAACTTAATACTCCGGATCCATAATTTTTGTAATTTTTGCAGCGACCTCCTTATCCATCACTCCGAGGATCTTTCCACGGCTCGTTGCATCCATGACATTCAGTATCCTGGCCACCAGATCAAGATTATCAGTCATTGCTTCAAATATCGCTGCTGCCTGCTTGGGCTTCATCTCGGAATAGGCCTTCGCAAACTCTTTTATGTCGTCACTTTCCTCTTTTTGGATCGTCACCTGTTTGTAAAGATACTCTGCCGTAGCAGGGTCTATGGCTTCATAGAACTTCTGGTACTCTTCGATGCCCGGTCCCTTGTCGGCATAAACGACCTCTTCGTAAAACTCGGTCTTTATCCTCTGGAACTCGACCTGCTGGTCTTCAAAAGTCTTTAATCTTTCAACCTCAGCCTTTAACGCTTCGATATCCTCGGTATTTCCGCTGTTTGCTGAGTTAGCTCTTTCAAGTTCAAGTTCAAGTTCTTTTATGTAATCAACAGCTTCTTTCAGATCCGAATATCCGCCGTATGAACCTTCCTGCCCCGGAACGGCAACCGATTCGGAAGCCTTGGGAAGTATGAGGTT
Organism: Lachnospiraceae bacterium; assembly: GCA_024690205.1. Classification (GTDB taxonomy): domain Bacteria; phylum Bacillota; class Clostridia; order Lachnospirales; family Lachnospiraceae; genus JAILLW01. The sequence continues at coordinate 130,130 of JAILCX010000004.1, forward strand.
TAGCACCGGAACATCCTTTAATACCGGAGTCAAAACATTGGATCCGAATCCTCCAAGGTCCAGCTTTATGACCAGACAAAGGATACCTATCCAGATAAGGACGATAACAAATGTAACAAGAAATACAGAGCCTCCGCCCTGTTCCTCGTCTTCATAAAGCTCGGCTTCCTCGGCCTCTATTTCCTTGGCACGTTTCTTGGCAGCCTTTCTTTGCTCTTTTTGTTCTTTCTGAAGTTGTTTCTTTTCGTCCTTTAACCTCTTATGCTCGGCTTTTGCCTTCTCCGGGGTCAATTCTCTTTCTTCTTCAGCCATCTTAAATCCTGGCGCTTATGTTTCTTCTTCTTTTAAGCGCGCACCGTATGTGTAACTCGTTAATTCGTCGACCTCTTTGGATTCCTGTGCCACAAGATCCTTTTTAAACTGGTCAAAGGCTTTTTCCTTAAGCTTGTTATGTATCTGCGACTCCTGCATGGCATTTTGGAGATTGATCCTTGCCTGTTCAAGAAGCGCCGCAGCCTTGTTGACTTCTATCTGCTGTGCTGCGATAAACTCATCCATCCTGTCTATCGCATTTTTGTTTTCATTAAGATCAAGGATGTTAAGAGCGCTTTCCCTTAAATGGCGCCCCTCTTCTTCATAGGAAGCCTTACGCTCATAAAGGCCTTTAAGCTTTTCTTCTTCCTCATCAAGCCTCAATCTTGCCTGGGCAAATTCATTCTTGGCCTGCTCTTCAAGTTTTTCTTTAATGTTAAGGATGCTCTGCATCCGGTATTTGAATTTGGCCATATTGATCAGTCTTCAAAAAGTTTTGACATCATGTCGACCGTTTCTTCAAACGAGAACTTTTCATCGGTCTCCTGCATAAGAAACTCGTTAACGGCTTTTATCTTTTTGATCGCATAGTCTATATCCGGATTGGAGCCCGACTTGTAGGCTCCGATGTTTATAAGGTCCTCGGCTTCCTGATACGTCGCAAGAACATTCTTTAATCTTCCGGCCGCTTCTTTATGAGACTTTTCGGCGATCTGTGACATGCATCGGCTGATGCTCTGCAAAACATCAACTGCCGGATAATGGTTCTTGTGAGCCAGGCTCCTGTTTAACATTATGTGTCCGTCAAGGATCGAACGCGCCGTATCGGTAATGGGCTCGTTAAAGTCATCACCGTCGACAAGTACCGTATAGAGTCCTGTTATCGAACCTTTATCGGAACAGCCTGCTCTTTCAAGGAGCTTTGGAAGTTCTGAATATACCGAAGGCGGATAGCCCCTTGATACCGGAGGCTCGCCCGATGCAAGTCCTATCTCTCTTTGAGCCATACAAAAACGCGTCATGGAGTCCATCATCAAAAGGACATCCTTTCCGCAGTCTCTGAAGTACTCGGCTATGGCCGTTGCGGTCTGTGCCGCTTTTTTTCTTTCAAGGGCAGGCTTATCGGACGTTGCGATAACGACAACCGAGCGTTTCATTCCCTCGGGACCTAAGTCGCGCTCGATAAATTCCCTGACCTCTCTTCCACGCTCTCCTATAAGAGCGATAACGTTAATGTCTGCTTTGGTATTGCGAGCAAACATACCCATGAGGGTTGATTTGCCAACGCCCGAGCCGGCAAATATTCCTATTCTCTGTCCCTTACCTATGGTTATGAGTCCGTCAACAGCCTTGACTCCAAGCGGCAGAACATCAGAGATGATCTTTCTTTTCATCGGGTCGGGAGCAAATGCTTCTACCGAGTATTCAACCCCCTGCATGGAAACAGGCTCGTTCGGCCTTCCGAGTCCGTCAAGCGTGTGTCCCAAAAGTCCCTCACCCACCATAACGCTAAGTGGACGGCCTGTATTTTCAACACTGCTTCCCGGGCCTATGCCCTCTATCTTGTCGTATGGCATAAGAAGGTTTTTGCCTTCCTTGAATCCTACGATCTCGGCAAGTGCCGGTTCTGTCGAATCAGAAATCCTGCTTGGATATACATAGCAAAGATCACCCATCTTGGCCTGCGGACCTGCCGTCTCTATCGTAAGTCCGACCGCGTTTACGACGCGCCCACGGACTTTGTACAAAGGCTCTGAAAGGATGCTGTTGTATTTACCAAAATCTATGTTCATCTTCTGTAAGCAAGCAGCATCAGTTTGCGCTTAAGCTCTTTAAGCTCCGTTTCGAGCGAACAGTCAAAGACGCCGTTTTCGGTTTCAATGAGTGCGCTTGCAGGAGCAAGCGTTGCGTCCTGAACAAACTCTACATTGTCGGATCTCATACCGGTCTCGGTAAGAATATCTTCTTTTTGGGCAAGTATCTCCTGATAATCTTCGCGCGCAACGTGAACGATTATGTTCCTTACGCCGTCAGTACTGTTGATGGCATCTATAAGGAGCGAAGATACCACGTTTCTGTATGTATCAAGATTTACTTTGAAAATGTGCTCGTAAATATCTGTAAGGGCATCGACGAACTGCGGCTCAAGCTCGACTACCTTTGCCTGATAATCGTTTTCAAGCTGTGTTGCCTTATCTTCAAGCTCAGCCTTCACGCCCTCAACGCTCGCCATACCTTCGTTGACTCCGACTTCAAAGCCTTCGGCATGACCCTGTTCATAAGCCGATCTTTTAAGCTCTTCTGCTTCGGTCTTTGCTTCGTCAATGATACGTGTAGCTTCGCTTTTTGCGTTTTCCAGTTCTTCTTTGGCAATCTCCACCTCGGACTGGATCTTGCGGAGCTCTTCGGCGTTGTTACTCTTTATGACCGCACTTTCCGAATCTTCATCCAAAAGTGCATCTAAACTTTCTGCGGGAAGTCCTTCGAAGAACTCGTCAGAATCGTAGCTTTCTTCCTCGATCTGCTGGAGGCGGGCTCTTTTTTCTTCTTCCTCGCGAAGACGAGTCTCTAAAAGGGAGGATACGTCGACCACCCTTGAATCGTCTTCAACATTTACGAAATAACCCTTCAGCAGATTAGACAATTATCTCGTCACCTCCACCTCTTGAAATGACGATCTCACCTGCATCCTCGAGCTTACGTATTACGGAAACGATCTTCTGCTGTGCCTCTTCAACGTCCTTCATGCGGACAGGACCCATGAATTCCATGTCTTCCTTGATCATCGTTGCAAGACGTTTGGAGAGGTTATTGAATATCGCATTCTGAACCTGCTCGTTAGCACCCTTAAGGGCGGTTGCAAGGTCATTGTTATCGACATCACGCAATACTCTCTGGATGGCACGGTCGTCAAGCAGCAGGATATCTTCGAATACGAACATCTTCTTTCTGATCTCGTCTGCAAGTTCGGGCTCTTCGATCTCGAGAGTTTCCATGATGTGTTTTTCGGTTCCGCGGTCTACCGTATTTAAAATATCTACGACAGCATCGACACCACCGATGATGGTGTAATCCTGATTGACCAGCGAAGCAAGTTTTGATTCAAGCACTTTTTCCACTTCCTTGATGACATCGGGAGAAGTTCTGTCCATGACAGCGATTCTCTTTGCAACATCGGCCTGGCGGTCAGGCGGCAGCGCGGATACGATGAGCGCTGACTGAGAAGCAGGCAGGTACGAAAGTATAAGGGCGATCGTCTGGGGATGCTCGTCCTGGATAAAGTTGAAAAGCTGGGTTGCATCAGTCTTACGGACAAACTCGAAAGGCTTAACCTGCAACGAAGCGGTAAGTTTTGTGATAACGTCAACAGCCTTGTCATTACCGAATGATTTTTCAAGCAGCTCTTTGGCGTAGTTGATACCACCCTCGGCGATGTACTGCTGTGCAAGGCAGACCTGATAGAACTCATCGATGACAGCCTCTTTGATCTGAGGTGTAACGGACCTGGTGTTCGCAATTTCAAGTGTCAGCTCCTCGATCTCCTCTTCCTTAAGGTGTTTGAAGATCATGGCCGACCTTTCAGGTCCCAACGCTATGAGCAGGATCGCTGCTTTTTGTACACCATTCATCGAATCGTCTTGACCTCTGGCCATATTAACCCCAATCTTCGCTCAGCCAGTTGCGAAGCAGACTCGCAGCGGCCTCCGGATTTTCATCAACAAATTTTTCTATCATGCGGCGGGTCTCGGAAACATTCTCCGTAGAGATGTCTTCGATATCGCTTTCAGGCTGTGACTGCAAAAGAGATTCCACGGAAAGTTCTTCTTCGGGCTCTTCTTCCTTTTCGGTATGCATGCTTCTAAGCACAACAAAGAGCAGCAATCCGAGGATCACGACGATAAGGAGTATCGTCATCACATCGGTTGCGGTGATTCCAAGGCCCTCTTTGTCTATGAACATATTCTCCGAAAAAGCAAGAATCGAGATATTGTTCTTCGGGAAACCTGTAGCCATAGCTACCATGTCATAGTATTTATCTTCTACTTCGATGGGCGTACGTGCCTGGTTTGCAAGCTTGTATTCTTCCCATGTTATTCCGTCAAGAAGTCCCTGTGCCTTGATGTCTTCTTCTCGAACAACATCGATCCTCGTAAGAGCAAGGGAAATCGTTGAATTGCCGTATACTATCGCGCCGGCAGGAGTCTTTTTATCGGTTATCCTCTCTGAGGGAAGGTAGTTCCTTTCGTTTTCCTCAACTTCGGTAGATGACTGCTGATTATCCTGCCATACGTATTCCGTGTCTCCGTTTGAATCGGTTCCGGGGACATCCTGATTTCCGTTTGTTGATTCCGAAGTATAGTTTCGCTCGCTTGAAAGATATCCCTGCGTCTGGCCTTCATCGACATAGTAATGGTGGTCGGTCTCGGAATATGAGCTGAAATCGACTTCCATGTTTACGGCAACTTCGGCCTTTGAGAATTCTCCCGTTCCGAGCACTACCTGGCGCACATCGGACTTTAAACTGTTTTCAAACTGAGCTTTGACACTTAACTGGCTTGATGCCGTCCCTGATACGGAATAATTCTCGGCGCCGGAGTAGAGGGTGTTACCCTCGGTATCCATCACGACGATGTCTTCATCCGTCTTGTTTCCTATGGCTACCGCAACGGCATGGGCAAGCCCCGATGCCGCATCGGATGAAAGCTCTCCGCCGTCAAGGTCAAGCAATACCCAGGCTGAAGAATCTTCCTTTGCCGAAATGAGTGTCCCGTCGTTATCGGGAATATAAAGGTCAACAACAGCAGACTTAACAAAACTGAATCTGCCGATGATGTCGTTAGCAAGTCTGTTCTCGAGATAGACTTCGTAACGCTTCTGCTTGTCGGATTCGGTCGTTGAAAAGCCGCCGCTTGTAACGTTGTCAATGGAATAAGCACTTGACTGAATGTCATTTGCTCCCAGGAGAAGGTTCGCCTGAGACTGCTGGTTAACATTGATCTTGATCTGAAGTCCGTCATCACTTATCTGGTAATCAAGTCCTTCACCTTCAAGAAGTTCGGTAACCTGTGAAGCCTCCTTGGTGTCCTCGCAGTTTAAAAGGATCACGTACTGGGGTCTGGAGATAATGGTGATGATGATAGCAAGCGCCAGGATTATTCCTGCCGCTGCTGCGACTATGTAAGTCTTTTGTTTGGTTGTAAATTTGTTCCACCAGTCGAGAACTCTTTGAAGGAGTTCTCTTATACGCTCAGGCATTAGTAAAGTTCTCCCTGAATATTAATACTTAGATCTGCATCTGCATGATCTCTTTGTATGCTTCAATGACCTTATCACGAACAGCAACAGTGTACTGTAACGAGGTGGAAGCCTTCTGAAGTGCGATCATGAGATCATGAGTATTGTCTGTTTCTCCCAAGGCCCAACGCAGTTCTTCGTTTTCCGCATCCGAAAGATACGAGTTGGTCATCTCGAGATTTTCTATCGCCTTGTCAAAGATGTCGGCGAATTCTCCGGTGTGGACACCGATGTCCTTTAACGATGAATTCTCGGCCGCATCCCTTATGACTTTGGACGATACGTTATATAAACTTGAAATATCCATCAGTTATCCCCCGTATTTAGCCGTTAAGTTCAAGGCCCTTCATTGCGATCGATTTGCTGGCCTGGAACGCGGTTGCGTTTGCTTCGTAAGAACGTGAAGCATCTATAAGGTTCGTCATCTCAGTCACGATATCGACATTGGGATACATTACATATCCGTTTTCATCGGCATCGGGATGAGAAGGGTCATAAACCATCTTCATCTGGGTGTAGTTATCTTCTTTAACGGAAGAAACCTTTACGCCCTGTCCCGTGTACTGCTCGGATGCGTGTCCGAGATATGCACTGAAGGTCGGAGGTGTAGCCTTCTTTTCTTCGAAGGTGACTACCTTACGTCTGTATGGCTCTCCGTCTGCCGTACGCGTCGTATTGGCGTTTGCAACGTTCTCGGCGATAACATCCATTCTGTATCTTTCAGCCGTCATTCCTGAGGCATTGATATTAAAAGCACCGAATATACTCATTTAGATCCTCCTTTACTTAGACATTACCATCTTAAGGTTTGCGAATTCCTGCTGGATCGAGGTTATAAGGCCATTGTACTTTATCTGGTTTGATGCAAGTTCAACGCCTTCGGTATCGATGTCAACATTGTTACCGTCAAGCCTGTAGGAGAAATTTGCCGCATCGACAAATACTCTCGGAACGAGTTCCGCATGATTTAAATGCGCAACCTTTGAATCCACTGATTCATATCTTGAGTTTCCGAGCGCACGTCGAAGCTGCTGTTCGAAATTTATATCCTGTCTCTTGTAACCCGGTGTGTTCACGTTAGCCATGTTGTTGGCAAGAACATTATTCCTCTGCCATGAGGCATCGGCGGTCTTTCCAAGGACATTCACGTAATCATAAACATTTGTATTTATCATCCGTTTTACCTTTCCGGGCGGAGCGCAACACAACATATTGTATGAGGGCACACTTCACCCACACTATTTTATTATAGATAATCTGCGGAAAAACACAAGGGATTTTTGATAAAAAACACCATATATTGTTCGCAGGCACGTTAACATAACACAAGATATGGTGGTTTCGGTGCAATAACAGGTGGCTTTTGCAAAAGAAAAGGACCTATGCGGCACACTGCATAAGTCCATTTATTACCTGTCAATCCTTTGAGTTTCCTTCTTCAGTTACGAGAAAGTCACTGTTTTAAGTTCATGTTCTTTTTCTTCAGCTTTTCGATCTCTTCAAAGACCATGTCATTGAGTACCTTGATATAAGTTCCTTTCATCCCTGAGGACCTTGATTCAATGACACCGGCAGATTCGAATTTCCGAAGAGCGTTCACTATGACCGATCTCGTTATACCTACTCTATCGGCTATTTTTGACGCAACCAATATACCTTCCATGCCATTTAATTCATCAAATATATGAATAACGGCTTCCATTTCGGAAAATGAAAGGGTATTTATGGCCGACTGAATGACCGATAACTTGCGGTTTTCTTCGGCACTTTCCTCGTTTACGGCGCGCAGCATCTCAAGTCCGACAACGGTCGTTCCGTATTCGCACAAAATAATATCATCGATTTCATACGGTTTAAGATGCTTGTATATAAAGAGCGTGCCGAGACGCTCACCCGCAATCTCAATAGGTGTTATTATGGCCTGGAATTTATTGATCTCAGCTTCATTAAAGCCCAGAGTTTCAAGGTTAACGTTTTCCTTGGTCGAAAGAACGGCAAGCAGACGCTCGTTGAGCATGCTGTCTATGAATCCGCCAACATGATCGACGATAAGCTCTGTAATAGAGTCCACTCCCTCGGCATCACCTATGCCGAGAACCTTTCCTTTTTTGGATATTACAAGGACATTGGATTCAAGGATCTCACACAAAACAGAGCATATGTCGTTAAATACGACCTTGCTGGAATTGTTGTTATGAAGAAGTTTTCCGATTTTTCGCGTTTTGTCCAGTAATTGAACGCTGCTCATAAAAAATACCCCCGTAAGTGTGCCAACCGGCACATTTCAGAGGTATTGTATCACACATTTTGAGAAAAATCAATAAAATTGTCCGACAATTCCGAGTTTTGAGTACTGGATGAGTACTAATTTACTACTTTCTGTTCTCTTTTTCGAAGATACGGGCGGCATCGGCAGTATCCTTTGGGCGTGCCCATGTCATGTAATCACATTCGGGAGCTCCCATACATCCGTAGTATCTGCGTCCCTTTCTTGTTCTTTTTACAACAATATCCTTGCCGCACTTGGGACAAGCAACATCGATCTTTTCAAAGAAAGGCTTGGTGTTTCGGCACTCGGGGAATCCCGGGCAGGCGATGAACTTGCCGTGCGCACCGTATTTTATGACCATTCTCCTTCCGCACATCTCGCAGATCTCATCGGATTGTTCATCCTCTATCTTAACCTGCTCAAGGTCTTTTTCGGCCTTGGTAACCGCAGCATCAAGATCGGGATAGAAGTTCTCTATGATGGTCTTCCACTTAACCGATCCTTCTTCAACACCGTCAAGCAGTGCTTCCATATTAGCCGTAAAGTTTACATCAACGATCTCGGGGAAAGCATCCTTCATCATATCGTTTACCACTTCACCTATCTCGGTAACGAAGATGTTTCTTCCTTCCTTTGCGATGTAACGTCTGTTTAAGATAACGGCTATGGTCGGAGCATAGGTACTCGGGCGTCCGATACCAAGCTCTTCAAGAGCACGGACCAAAGAAGCCTCCGTGTAATGAGCGGGCGGCTGGGTAAAGTGCTGCTTTGCATCAACACCGTCGTTAGTAAGCTTATCACCCTTTTCCATTGATGATGTCAGTGTGTTGGGTTCCGCCTCATCATCCGAGTCAGTATAAACACACATGAAACCGTCAAACTTTATCTTTGAAGCCGATACCGTAAAGCGGTGCACTCCCGCATCCATTTTAACGGATGTTGTCTCATAAAGAGCATTTGCCATCTGGCTAGCAAGGAAACGCTTGTATATAAGCTGGTACAAACGAAGCTGGTCTCTTGATAAGGATTCCTTTATCTCTATGGGTGACAGTTCAAGATTCGTGGGACGTATTGCTTCGTGAGCATCCTGGATCTTCTTGTCATCCTTTTTGGCATTTGCGGATGAACTTAAATATTTATCCCCGTAGTTTGACTTTATATAGTCATTCGCCATCTTCTGGGCATCATCGGAGATACGTGTCGAATCGGTACGAAGATATGTGATGATACCAACCGTACCGTAGCCTTTTATATTAACACCTTCATAAAGCTGCTGTGCTATACGCATCGTCTTGGATGTCGTAAAGTTCAATGCCTTTGAAGCCTCCTGCTGAAGGGTTGATGTCGTAAAAGGAAGAGGCGACTTTTTGGTACGGTCTCCGGTCTTTACTTCGGATACCGTAAAGTCAGAATTCTTTATATCCTTAAGGATCGCATCTGCCTGCGCTTTAGATGTTATGTCAACCTTTTTGTCGCCTTTGCCAAAGTACTTTGCAACGATGGGCTTCTTTTGCTTCTTAGAAGACAAGGTAGCATCGATCGTCCAATACTCCTCGGGAACAAATGCATTTATCTCGTTTTCCCTGTCGCAGATTATTCGAAGCGCAACCGACTGGACACGTCCTGCCGAAAGGCCTCTTTTAACCTTGGCCCAAAGGATTGGCGATATCCTGTATCCCACAACTCTGTCAAGTACACGGCGTGCCTGCTGTGCATCGACAAGGTTCATGTCTATCTCACGGGCGTTCTTTAGGGATTCCTTGACTGCGGTCTTTGTGATCTCGTTAAACGTGATCCTGTAAACACGCTTGCCTTCCATGTTTATCGCTTTGGTAAGATGCCAGCTTATGGCTTCTCCCTCACGGTCAGGGTCCGTTGCAAGATATATCGCATCGGCCTTCTTGACTTCTTTACGCAGTGAAGAAAGAAGATCTCCCTTTCCCCTTATCGTAATATACTTGGGTTCATAGTCATTTTCAACATCGATACCCATCTGGGATTTGGGAAGGTCTCTTACATGTCCCTGGCTTGCAACTACCTCGTAGTTTGATCCAAGGAACTTCTTTATCGTATTAACTTTTGCAGGTGATTCCACTATAACCAGATATTTTGCCATACTTATCTCTTTCTCCCCGGCACACATATATATAGAAGAAACTAGTCTACGAATTGCTATTCTAGTTTCATAAAAAGCATATGTCAAGAAAAATTAAACCACATGGCTACGATTATCCCGAACGACAGATAAGGTCCGAAAGCAAGTTCAGGCCCGGCCTTTTTGATCAGCATCCTAAGTAAATGGATGACGGCACCCGCAACGGAACCTATGAAAAATGCAAGGATTATCTCCTTCCACCCAAGAAGGAGTCCCGCTGCTGCCATGAGTTTCATATCGCCGCCGCCCATGCCCCGTCCGTGCGTTATCAAAATGATAATGAAGATAAATGAACTTACCGCGAAAAATCCCAGAACATGATCTAAAAGATCATCAAAACGCAAAAAGGTCATGATGATCCCCAGGGTAAGAATGAAGAAATTTATTATGGGCGGTATCTCACGGGTCTTTTCATCCGCGATACTTAAGACAATAAGTGCCGGGATCAAAAGGGAATAGATAAAGAATTCCGCGGAAAACCCGTAGATGATATATGTTATTATCCAAAGCACTAGACGATCTCCCCTATGTCACCCGAGTGGATGATATGGGGATAAAGACTCTTTGGTGCCTTTTCGTTCTTCATAAGTTCGCGTATCTTGCGCTTAAGATCTCTTTCGGATTCGTGATAGTTATTAAGAAGGATGCTGTCTATACCGCAGTTAAGCGCTATCTTTACATCGCTTAAGATCTCGTTTCCGACCATGACGGTTGAAGCAGGATCAAGCCCTTCCTGCTCTATCAAAAGCTCAAGGAATTCCTTTTGAGGCTTCATCATCTCGTAATCGGAAGAAATGTACATCCTGTCAAAGAAACGCTCGATACCGCTTTGCTCTATCTCGGGCATGGTAAATATCTTTTGGGCATTTGAAAGAAGGTAAACGTTCTTTCCTCTTTCCTTAAGAGTCCGAAGGGCAATGATAGTATTGGGATAAGGTCTCATGTAATTTGTCGAAGCAACCCTGAAAAGGTTTGATACCGCAACGGCCCAGTCACTTGAAGAGACCATATCTATCGTCTCGTTTTTATTTGAAGCGTATCCTTTTCTCAAAAGATCGATCTCATAATCGTTTATCTTTATATCCGTGGGATGGCTTTCTTCACATTCGAGCAAAAGCCTTGCAAACACGCGCTCGAGCTTAATCTCGGGATATGTAAATCCCTTTTCCTTGCTTAGCTTTTTTCTTTCGGAGGCATCAAGCTTCCAAAAGGTCTTCTTTAACTTCTTGGGGCTCCAGTCGCAGCCGTACACGTTATAAAAAGAAGCCATAAGCTTCCAAAGCTTTGACGAATGTTCATCGGTGCTCATATCTATGAGCGTACCGTAAAGATCAAAAACGTAGTTTGTATACTCCTTTAAAGGCTTCTCTTTTCGAAATAATCCCATTTTGTCCCCCCCGGCGGTGTAAATTTATAAATATGAGTATAATACTATTCTTTATTTTTTGACAGGCCTTAAATAATACCCCGATGCAACCTGAATAAGCTCTCCCTTTACGCACATTAAGGAAAGCCTGCTTAAAGTATCCGAAAGCACCGCTCCCGGCTCGTCCCGTAATCTTCTTTCATGTATCTCTTCTGCCGACATCGGATTTATATCAACATATCCGGCTATTCCGGTAAGTGGCGCATTATTTGCCTTTGCAAGGCAGCCGGCTCTTGAGCATAAAATCTGCTCTTTAGCCCGGTTCATGATAACATCCCCGGCTTCGCCCCGCCTTGCCCAAAGGATATTTACCTCAGATACAAAGTCCTCGGGAGAAAGCGCCACCCCGGAGCCCTGGCGTATCAGCATGTTACAGCCGTCCGATAATCTGTCGGTTATCCTCCCCGGAACTGCATATATATCCTTATTCATTGAAAGAGCAAGATTAACGGTTATGGAAGTACCCGATCTTGCCCTTGCCTCTATCACCAGGAGCACATCGCAAAGGGCTGCAACAATACTGTTTCTGAAAGGAAAATTACTCCTTGAAGGAGGAGTCCCCGGAGGAAACGCTGAGATAATGCCGCCGTTTTGAGGTATTGCTTCGTATAAAGATCTGTTTTGTAAGGGATAACAGATATCAACGCCGCTTCCAAGGACGGCAAATGTCTTGCCTCCACCGTCAATGGCTCCCTGCTGGCTAAGCCCGTCAACTCCGACGGCCATGCCGCTTATCACATTGATCCGGGACTGTCCCAAATAGCTTCCGAAGGCATCGGCAGCGATCCTACCGTATTCGGAACAGTTTCTGGATCCGATAACGGAAACCGCAGGTTCATCTTCACCGGGAAGATCACCCTTAACATATATGGCATAAGGATGATTGCTCACCGCCTTTAATCTTTTGGGATAATAAGGATCATCTTCATCGATAAATCTTATGCCCTTAGCTATCATAAGATCATAGTCCCCATCTATATCAGCGTCAGCTCCGGCTTTGATAACCTGTGTTACTTTATCCATGTTAAGCCGCTTTGACAGGATATTCTTAAGATCATCATCGTTTAACAGACACGCTTCGTATACGGATCTTGCATCTTTAAAATACTCAAGGAGTTTTTCCGCGGTCCGCCCTCCGATAAACGGCAGCGAGTCAAGCCAGTACTTATATTTCTTCATAAGCCGGCTACCTGTGGTCTGTAACAGAGTGCCTCCGTCAGATGCCTTTCTTTTATATCTTCGCTTTCATCAAGATCGGCTATTGTCCTTGCCACTTTAAGCATGCGGTGGTATGACCTTGCGGAAAGGTCAAGGTTCTCGCAAATGTCTTCGGCAAGCTTCGATTCTGCCTTTCCGAGAGCGCAGAACTTTCTGAGATCCACCACGCCAAGCTCTGAATTACATGTGATATTTAATCCTTTGTACCGCTCTTCCTGTATCTTTCTTGCACGCAGCACCTTTTCCCGAAGCTTACTGCTTGATATTCCTTTGTTTTTGTTTTCAAGATCTTTGACTCGTATCTTTCTTACGGCAACACATATATCTATCCTTTCAAGTACGGGTCCCGAGATATGTCCCATGTATCTCCTTACGGCGCCAGGAGAACAATTACACTTGTTATGGTCCGGATAATATCCGCACGGGCAGGGATTCATCGCGGCAACCAGCATGATATCCGCTGGATAGACAAAATTACCCGATGCGCGTGATATGTTTATGCATTTTTCTTCAAGTGGCTCCCTTAACATATCAATTACATTCCTATCAAACTCCGGAAGCTCATCAAGAAAGAGCACTCCCTTATGGGCAAGCGATAATGCACCCGGTCTTGGTATGCCGCCGCCTCCCGATAACGCACTTACCGTTGCACTGTGATGCGGATCGACAAAAGGTCTGTTTTTGATCATCGGGTGTTCGATATTAAGCTTTCCCGCTATCGAATATATCCTCGTGACTTCAAGCTTCTCATCATCGGAAAGCTCCGGAAGTATACCTGGGATCCTTTTTGCTATCATGGTCTTTCCCGTGCCGGGAGGGCCTATCATCAGCATATGATGATTACCGGAAGCTGCGATAAGCGCACCCCGTATGACACTCTCCTGACCTGAAACATCCGAAAAATCGGGGATCTTTTCTTCTCTCCTTGTTATGTCAACCGCTTTATTCAAAGGATCATTCGAATTCTCTTCCGATGCTTCTGCCAAAACATCCATGTTCCCGTTAAGGAGCTCCTTTACCATTTTAAGATCGGAAACACCGATTATCCTTATTCCTTCTACAAGAGATGCTTCCATGGCATTCTCAATCGGGATCAGGCACGTAGTATATCCGTTCTTTTTAGCCTCATAAACTATCGGCATTACTCCGCTTACCCTTTTAACCTCGCCGTTTAATCCGATCTCACCAATGACCAGGGTATCCCTTAACGAACTCTGCGGTATGATGTTCATGATCTCAAGCAGGCCCAAAGCAATAGCCATATCAAACCCCGTTCCGGTCTTTCTGATATCTGCGGGGCTTAAATTAACCGTTATGTGACTGGGCGGGATGTTCATCCCCATGTTCTTAAGCGCTACCCTTACTCTTTCGGCCGACTCCCTGACCTCCGAGTTAAGGCTTCCAACCATGACAAAACAGGGCAGGCCGTTTGAGATGTCGATCTCGACATCAATAAGAAAACTCTTAAGTCCGTAAACGGTTCCGGACTTTATGGAACTGTACAAAAATACCTCTCTTTCTCCCTTATTTGTGTAAAAACGGAAAAACCGGGCGAACGCCCAAAGATGTATAAACTGTGTTTGAGATTATAAAATAAACGGATATCCTCTGTCAAGAAGATATCCGCCCGTTCTTTAATATTTCAGGAGAGCTTTGCTGCCATAGCGTCCGGATCGACTGCAAACTGGATCGCCATGTCACGGCTTATCTTGCCTGCCGTATAAAGCTGCTGGATCGCTTCATCCATGACCATCATTCCGGACTTTCTGTTCGTCTGCATAACGGACATGAGCTGGTGTGACTTTCCTTCACGTATGAGGTTTCTGACCGCATGGTTTGCATGGAGCACTTCAAACGCCGCAACTCGTCCGGTTCCGTCTATGGTCGGTATGAGCTGCTGTGAAATAACGGCTTCAAGAACGTTCGCAAACTGGATCCTGACCTGTTGCTGCTGGTCTGAAGGGAAAACGTCGATGACACGGTCAACGGTGCTTGCTGCTCCTATGGTATGGAGCGTTGAAAGCACAAGGTGTCCTGTCTCGGCCGCGGTGATGGCTATTGAAATGGTGTCAAAGTCTCTCATTTCACCCACGAGGATAACATCGGGATCTTCTCTTAAAGCGGCACGAAGGGCACTTTGGTAAGAACCCGAATCCAAACCGATCTCTCTTTGGTTAACGATCGACTTTTTATGACGGTGCGTGTATTCGATGGGATCCTCAAGCGTTATCACATGCGCATCCCTGTTATTGTTTATCTTGTCGATGATAGCGGCAAGGGTCGTTGATTTTCCGGAACCCGTAGGTCCTGTTACAAGTACAAGTCCCCTCTTTCTGTCATAAAGATCTATAACGGAATCGGGTACTCCCAAAGTAACGGGATCGGGCACATCCGTACTGACAACACGAAGCGCGAGTGCAACTGAACCTCTCTGGCGGAAAGCATTGAGCCTGTATCTTCCCAGATTTGCCCTACCAAATGACATATCGATCTCACCGGTGTCGACAAACTTCCTTCTCTGCTTTTCATCCTGCATGATCTCATCGGCATACCTTTGGGTATCATCGCCCATGAGCCTGTCATAATCAAGGGTCTCAAGATGTCCGTTAACCCTGAGTTTAGGCGGAACGCCGACCGTAAGGTGGATATCCGAAGCACCTCTGTCCTTTGCTATGTTCATTAATTCATCAAGTGTAGGAATAGCCATTATCTTCTCCCTTTGGTAAACGGATCAAAGTCCGAAGTTCTTTAACATCTCGGTATCCATTACATGACGGTTATCCATCGTCTTCATGATATCGATTATCTCAACATCCCCGTAGGAATTTGTATTTGAAAGGTCTATTATCTCATTATTATCAAAAGAAAGGATCATCGGACGGAACATATCCCTCTTGTTTTCGGAAATGACAAGAGCCTTTGAACCGGTATTTAATTCGACACAGATGCCCGGAACAAGGATATTTATCGATTCAACTATGCTCATAACAAAATTCTTGTCGAAAAATCCGGGTTTATCGAGCATGTATTTAATGGTCGCAACCTCCGAATCCGGTGTCTTGTCGGCACTCATGCAGGTCATACTGTCAAATACATCTGCGATCGCAAGGATCTTTCCTCCGTCCATGAGCTTTACGTTTGCTTCTATAGCGCCGTCTTCAACACCCTGAAGGATCGTGTCGGCCTGAAATACGTATCTTTTGACATTGGGGTTTGATGAAAAAAGCTTTTCTATCGTATCAATATTGACAAGTCCCCTGACCAGAGCCGCTGTAACGGCATCAAGACGGTCTTCAACCTTAAGGTTCAGCTTGTTTGACATCATTGCGGTAAGGATGGCAACGTTAATAGCATGCTTATATTTGGCATCTTCTTCGCTTCTTAAGTTCTGGTTGAAGTTTA
The DNA here is from genome assembly GCA_024690205.1 of Lachnospiraceae bacterium. Taxonomy (GTDB): domain Bacteria; phylum Bacillota; class Clostridia; order Lachnospirales; family Lachnospiraceae; genus JAILLW01. Next base: position 146,207 of record JAILCX010000004.1, read on the forward strand.
TCTTTCTTTCAAGATGTCCGTAGCTTTTTATTATATTTGAAACGATTATGGAAAGCTTGGCTGTTCTGCCCTGATTTTTGATCTTTTCGATCTCATCCATGAGTCCGAAGACATTGACGGTCTGGAAACGTTCGAACTCGATATCATCCTCTGACATCGGAGGACAGGGTTCGGCGGGTTCAAGAATGAACAACCCAATAAGGCCGAAATTCTGTATGCTCGCAATACCCGCAGCAGAAATCTTGGCGTCGCGGTCAAACAGCATGACTCCGTTCTTGTTATAGATGGGCCTTGCAAGCCTCATCCCAGGTCGAAGATCTTCGATCTTTTTAAATTGCATTATTGCTTCCCCCCCGATTGCCGGTAATATGTAAAATCCCGACTTTATAATTTTAATACAGCAATATTGTATTTCGCAAGATATATTATTCCAAAAAGTCAGCCATTATGACATTTGAAACACTGATTCCATCTTCAGTTAACATAACACATTCGTTAACCATTTTCAATAGTTTCATCGAAATATATTTATTTATTATCTGCCCGTATCTTTCCGGCAGGGGGATACCGAATATTTCTTTAAACTGCGCCAGTGAGACCCCTTCCATCATCCGAAGTCCGAGGAACATAAACTCTTCCATCTGTTCATTTAATGAAAGTTCCTTAACATCAACGCGTAAAAAGCCATGCTTTAAGTATTCATCCATATCATCGGTATTCTTCCATCTTACGTTTTGAACCATTGAAGATGCACCTAATCCAAGTCCTAAGTAATTGCCTCTCTTCCAGTAAACTTTATTATGTTCACACTCATATCCCGGGAGTGCATGATTTGAGATCTCATACCTTTTAAAACCTGATGAAGAAAGGATCTCATCTGTCATTGCGTACATGCGTCTTTCATCTTCTTCATCAGGAAGGTCAAGCTTCATTTTTGAAAAAGGTGTACCCTCTTCCACGGAAAGGCTGTAGGCTGAAACATGTGTTGGTTTACATAATCTCGGATTATCTGCAAGATACTTAAGTGACCTTTCATAGGATGATAAGGTCTGGCCGGGAATGCCGTACATAAGATCCACGTTCACATTGGTAAAACCGTTTGATAACACCTGTTCATATAATGTTTCAAAGTCGCTTAAGCCGTGGATCCTTCCAAGTTTTTTAAGCTCCTGCTCATTTGCTGACTGAAGGCCGATGCTCAGTCTGTTTATGCCGCTTTTTCGGTATGATAAAACGTCATGCTCCGTTCCCGGATTTATCTCCATAGATATTTCCGGGTTATCCCTCAGGTTAAAATAAGAATTGATCGCGTCGGTTATCCCCATTATCTCATCCCCCGATAAGATACTGGGTGTTCCCCCTCCAAAAAATACGGTATTTACCTCGTAGTCCTTATACTCGCTTCCCTTAAGTGCTATCTCTTCTTTAAGTGCCTTTAGATAAGCGCTCCTTTTTTCCTTATCCGCAGAAAAAGAAAGGAAGTCGCAATAAAGGCACTTCCTTACGCAAAACGGTATGTGAATGTAAAGGCTAATCGTCTTCAAGCTTCAGAACCGACAGGAAAGCGTTCTGCGGGATCTCGACATTACCGAACTGGCGCATACGCTTCTTTCCTTCCTTCTGCTTTTCAAGCAGCTTTTTCTTTCTCGTGATGTCTCCGCCGTAACACTTGGCAAGGACATCCTTTCTTAAGGCCTTTATGGTCTCTCTTGCTATGACCTTGCCGCCGACCGCGGCCTGGATCGGTATCTCGAAAAGATGACGCGGTATCTCTTCTTTTAATTTTTCGCACATCTTACGGCCCCTTTCATAGGCCCCGTCTCTGTGCACGATAAATGAAAGCGCATCGATCTCTTCTTTATTTATCAGTATATCAAGCTTAACAAGGTCAGATTTTTCATATCCCTTAAGCTCATAGTCAAATGATGCGTATCCGCGGGATTTTGACTTAAGAGCGTCAAAGAAATCATATATTATCTCGTTAAGCGGCAGTTCATATTTTAAAAGCGCCCTTGAAGTCTCCATGTACTCCATACCGAGGTATTTGCCCCTTCTCTGCTGGCAAAGTTCCATGATGGGTCCGATAAACTCGGTAGTTACCATGATCTCGGCACTTACGATCGGCTCTTCCATGCGCTCTATCTGCGAAGGATCCGGAAGGTTTGAAGGATTCGTTAGTTCTATCATCTCTCCGTCCGTTTTGTATACATGATAGATAACGCCCGGAGCGGTGGTTACAAGGTCAAGGTTATATTCCCGCTCAAGTCTTTCAACTATTATCTCAAGGTGCAAAAGTCCAAGGAATCCGCATCTGAATCCGAATCCAAGGGCAATTGAGGTCTCAGGCTCATAGGTCAAAGATGCATCGTTAAGCTGGAGTTTTTCAAGTGCATCCCTTAGATCGGGATACTTGGCACCGTCTGCGGGATACATTCCGCAATAGACCATTGAAAGGACCTTTTTATATCCCGGAAGGGCTTCTTTACAGGGATTAAAGTCGTCTGTTACGGTATCACCGACTGTTGTGTCCGCAACATTTTTGATCGAAGCTGTAATATATCCGACTTCTCCCGCGCTTAATTCATCACACACGATGAACTGGCCTGCTCCGAAATATCCGACTTCAACAACATCGGCCACAGCACCGGTTGCCATCATCCTTATCTTTGTGCTTCTTTTTACGCTTCCGTCAAAAAGACGGCAGAATATGATAACACCCTTATAGGCATCGTATACGGAATCAAAGATAAGCGCTTTAAGCGGAGCTTTGGCATCTCCCTTTGGAGCAGGTATCTTTTTGACCACGGATTCAAGGACATCCTCTATTCCGATCCCGTTCTTTGCCGAGATCAAAGGAGCATCCATAGCCTCTATTCCAATAACATCCTCTATTTCGGCCTTAACCCTTTCAGGCTCTGCCGAAGGAAGATCGATCTTGTTTATGACAGGGAATACCTCAAGGTCATGATCAAGCGCAAGATAAACGTTTGCAAGTGTCTGCGCTTCTATCCCCTGTGCGGCATCAACCACTAAGATCGCACCGTCACAGGCTGCAAGCGATCTTGAAACCTCATAGTTAAAGTCAACATGTCCGGGAGTATCGATAAGGTTAAAGATATACTCGTTTCCGTCCTTTGCCTTATATACGGTACGGACGGTCTGAGCCTTTATCGTTATGCCTCTTTCCCTTTCAAGATCCATGTTGTCAAGGACCTGTGCCTGCATTTCGCGGCTCGTCAAAAGACCTGTCATCTCAATGATACGGTCTGCCAGGGTACTCTTACCATGATCTATATGGGCAACTATGCAAAAATTTCTTATTTTTGACTGGTCGATATATGCCATTCGTTTATCCTTTACCAAAAAGACCGCTTCGCATGACGGTACGAAACGGTCCAAATGATACTAAAATAGAACTTCTTTAGGAAAGCTTGTTAACAGCCGAAGCTAAACGGGAAACCTTCCTTGAAGCTGTGTTCTTATGAAAAACGCCCTTAGAGCAAGCCTTGTCGATGATAGATGTAGCATTCAATAATGCTTCATCGGCTGCCTTCTTGTCTTTGCTTTCGATAGCTGCATTTACTTTCTTAACAGCTGTCTTAACGCCGGACTTGATAGCCTTGTTCTTTTCTGCATTTCTGCGGGCAACTAAAACTCTCTTCTTAGCAGACTTAATGTTAGCCATGATGTACCTCCTGTCAGAATAAATGTTACATTAAAATCCTTAGACACGGCCACTTTAATGTAAACAACATTGTTATTGTAGCCATGAGATATGGGCTTGTCAAGAAAAAATCACATTTTTTGCATTATTTATAAGGTTCGGGGAAATATTTTATGCTCAAAGCGGCAAAACCGCCTTCATCATCTCCTGCCCGTATCATCCCGATGCATTCACCCTTCTTGTTAAATAAAGGACTTCCGCTCATACCTTCGCTTAAAGAAGAAAGCTTTCCCTTCATCGCCAGAACATCAAGGTCATAAACGTAACCTTCATCGGTTTCAAGTTCTCCGTCCGTCCTTATAAAGAGGCTGTCTTTTTCTTTTTTATCTTCATAAAAGAAGTTGTAGGCATAGATCCTGTTTGATGTTATGTCAACCTCTTCCGGAGCTCTTTTTACAGCATATATCAGGGATAAGGTTTTCTCCGGCAGTTCCGAAACCGGAATATCTATAAAGGCAAGATCAAGCTCATCATCAACCCCATAGATCTGTCCGAAGGATTCACTTCCTTCAAAAAAGACCACTGATGAACCCTCTCCCCAGTCATCGGTTCCGTGTGCGGTACATACCATCGTAACATACTCATCGCCGATGTTGATGATAAATCCGCTCGAAGCCTGGGTAGATGTTTTTATGACACAGCAGGATCTGTACGAGTCATCATCAGGTGAGCTTTTTGACGAACATGCTGTGACAAGTATTGTAAATATAAAGATAACTGCTGTTATCGCAGTTATCTTTGAAATTAATTTTAAATTTAACATTTTGCTTTTTCAAAAGTATGAGTGGAACTGTAAGCCGGGTTCTGTCTTGAGTGATCATCTGTCTAGGACTGCCGTTGCCGACAGCCTCAAGCGACCTACCATGAAACTTACCGGGCCGGCTCATCGTCTCATATCTGGTCTTGCTTCGGATGGAGTTTACATATGCCACACCTGTTACCAGGGGCGCGGTGGTCTCTTAAGCCGCCTTTTCACCCTTACCCGCACCGCTTACGCGGCCGCTGGCGGTTGTTTTCTGTTGCACTTGTCCTGGAGTCGCCTCCGCCGGACGTTATCCGGCATCCTGCCCTGTGAAGCCCGGACTTTCCTCCCGCACCAAAGGTGCCGGCGATCACCCGTTCCACTCATTTTTTATTGATTTATACTTTGAAGTAGCTTCCTCCGATGAACTCTCTGCAGATAGAGTTGTTCGGAATATGTCTCGGATCAAGTCCGATAAAGTATTCAAGGAACTTAAGAAGTCTCTTTGCCTCGTAATACTCGGGATCCTCCTTGGTTATGCCAAAAAGAAGCGGTTCAGCGTAATGCTTTAAAGCAGCCAACTCATAGATCAAAGCCGAGTTAAACATCACATCGGCGCTTTCCTGATAAGGGAAGATATACTTCTCTTCACCTCTTCTTACCGAAGGCCACATTGCTATGGTCTTTTTGGCAGCGGTTCCTCTGGTACGGGCATCCCTTACTATCCTTCTTAAAAGCCTTGCGTCGGTAGTCGGGATCCTGTTGTGGTTATCTATATTCAAAGCCGTAAGTGCGCTTATGAATATCTTAAACTTACTGTCATCGGGCAGCTTTTCACTTGTCTTGGGATTGAGTCCGTGGATTCCCTCGATAACAAGGATATCCTCTGAACCCATCTGAAGGAAGTTTCCGTTATACTCTCTTTCACCGGTCTTAAAGTTATATTCGGGCATCTCGACGTTTTCTCCGGCCAAAAGACGCATCATAACTTCGTTGAAAAGATCGGTATCTATAGCTTCAATACACTCATAATCGGGCTTTCCGTCCTCGTCAAGCGGAGTCTTTGCCCTGCCGACATAGTAATTGTCCATTGCTATCGGATGAGGTACCTTTCCGTAGGTACGAAGCTGGATCGAAAGCCTGTGAGAGAACGTGGTCTTTCCGGATGAAGAAGGTCCTGCGATAAGGATGAACTTAACATTGCCTTTTTCAACGATCTGCTTTGCAAGTTCACCGATCTTACGTTCCTGCAGCGCCTCGGCAACAAGTACCATATCATCGATCAATCCGTTGCAGACATGCTCGTTTAAGTCGCCGACATCTTCTATACCCATCATGAGTCCCCATCTGTCAGCTTCCTTAAGCGTGTTGAACAGCTTTTCCCTGGGCTCGAAATATCCGATCTTTGCAGGCTCCTGGCGGCTCGGGATAAGAAGCATCAGTCCGTCTTCATACTGCATCACGTCGTAATATTTTACATACCCGGTGCTGGGGAGCATATATCCGTAGAAATAATCATATACATCATCAAGGCAGTAAACGTTTATGGAAGAAGATCTTCTGTATCTGAAGAGCTTTACCTTATCTTCCATGCCTTCATCCTTAAAGAGCTTAATGGCTTCCTCTTTGGGATAAGAGCGTTTGGTGATCGGACGGTCGGCTTCGATAAGCGTGTTCATCCTCTCCTTTATCTTATTACACTGCTCTTCGGTAAGAGGGCCGCTCTTTAAAGAGATCTCAACATAATAGCCCTGGCCGATAGAATACTCAACCTTGACCTTGTTGATATCCTCTTTTTTAAGGACATCATATGCAGCCTTTACAAGTATCATGATGGCGGTTCTGACATAAGCTTTATGTCCGATCGTATCCTTCAAAGTGATGAAGCTTATTTCGGCATCCTTTGAAACGGACTTTGTAAGCTCTCTTATCTTTCCGTTTTCAAAAAGGAGTGCGATAAGATCATCATATTGTGCCTGAAAATCCTTGGCTACGATCTCATACTTGGTACCGTCGTCGTACTCGTACTCTTTTCCATCAATAATAAGTTTTGCCATATTACCTCCTTTGATCGTCGGCCTTTATACCCCAGTCGGCCAATAACCCCTTAATGATATCCGACTCTTTTTGGATCTCTTCTTTTTTTATCCGGTTTACATAACTGTCGGATCCGGATGATAGTTTACATAATATTGTATCGTCATTTTTTAACTGTTTCTTTAGGTATTCTTCCAAAACAGGATGCCTTTTATCGATAAGGCAGGGTCCGTAGCGGAGTGCTTCATTGGTAAGTTCGTATGCTTTACCCTCGGGAACGGTCTTTATTACATTATAATATTTACTGTCCTCACAAACCATATCCTCATCCGTGATCCTATATCCCGAAGATGAGAGGAATTCCCTGAATTCCGTTATCTCCGACTGCGGGGAAAAGATCATCTCCTTGAAATCACGCATGTTATCTAATCTTTCGAGATCAGATAAAAGGATCTTTTGGATGAGCGGTCCGCCCATTCCCGATATGATAAGGCAGTCGGCCTCGCCTCTTTCATATTTTTGAAGGCCGTCGGAAAGACGTGTTTTTATTTTTTCCGAAAGACCTGCTTCACGAATGTTTTCATCGGCATGTTCAAGCGGTCCTTTTTTAACATCCATCGCAAGAGCTGACGGGGCTATCCCCCTTTCCACCAATGCAATGTCGATAAAAGCATGATCGCATCCCACATCAACGACCTTAAGTTTTGGTGTGACCATGGAAACTATCGTTTCCATCCTTTTTGAAAGCTTAATCAAGATAATCCTTTAACTTGCGTGATCTGCTGGGATGACGAAGCTTTCTTAACGCCTTGGCTTCGATCTGCCTTATTCTTTCACGGGTAACGTTAAATTCCTTACCAACCTCTTCAAGAGTCCTTGCTCTTCCGTCATCCAGACCGAATCTTAATCTCAGAACCTTCTGCTCACGTTCGGTAAGGGTTCCGAGAACCTCAACGAGCTGCTCTTTTAAGAGCGTAAATGCAGCCGCATCGGCGGGAACCGGTACATTATCATCCTGGATGAAGTCACCAAGGTGTGAGTCTTCTTCTTCACCGATGGGAGTTTCCAAAGATACGGGCTCCTGTGAGATCTTAAGGATCTCTCTTACTCTTTCAACGGGAAGATCCATTTCAACTGCGATCTCCTCAGGGATAGGCTCACGTCCGAGTTCCTGAAGCAGCTGACGTGATACTCTTATCAGCTTGTTTATTGTCTCAACCATATGAACAGGGATTCTTATGGTTCTTGCCTGATCGGCGATAGCACGTGTTATTGCCTGTCTGATCCACCATGTTGCATATGTAGAGAACTTGTATCCCTTGGTATAATCGAACTTTTCAACAGCCTTGATAAGACCCAGGTTTCCTTCCTGAATAAGGTCAAGGAAGAGCATTCCGCGTCCGACATATCTTTTGGCTATTGATACAACCAGTCTTAAGTTGGCTTCAGCAAGCTTTTTCTTTGCGGTTTCGCCTTCCTCATAGTCCTCTTCAAGAGCGGCTATCTCTTTTTCAAGATCTGTCTTTTGCTTTTTACGGGTGGCTTTTTCAAGCTCCTTTTTGGCTTCGGGAAGCCTTTCTTCTGCTGAAGCACCTGCTTCCATCTTCTTTGCAAGCACGATCTCTTCATCCGCAGAAAGAAGGGGAACCTTACCGATCTCCTTAAGGTACATCCTGACGGGATCCTCGATGGAAACTCCCTCGGGAACAGAAAGATCTATGTTCTCAACATCAACCTCGTCTTCTTCGGTGAGGATGATCTCTTCTTCATCGACATCATCATCATCGTCCGACATACGAAGAACATCTATACCGTTCTGCTCAAGATATTCGGTAACTTTATCAAACTGATCATCAGGAAGTGTCATATCCGAAAAGAAATCGGCTACTTCCTTATAATCCATGACATTCTTCTTTTTCTTGGCAACCTTTAACAAAGCTCCCAGCTTATCATTGAACTTTTCAAGTGTTGCTTCGTCCATGATATCGACTTCCCTGATATCTTCCGGGTTATCCGGAATATCGGGAATGTCCTCAAAGACCTCTGCTTCAAAGTCATCATCGAGTTCTACGATATCATTCGTAACTTCCTCCATGGCTTTTTCGGTTTTTTTCTTTTTGCCTGCCATTTAGTTATCCTCCAGTGATATATGTATTTTTGCTATCTCTTCCAATGCCTTTTTGCCGTCAATGACCTTTTGAAGGGCATCGACGTCCGATCCGAGCTTGGATGAATAATGATCGTAACTGTTCTTTTTAAGGGAATAAAGGATGTCGTGAAAAGCTTTTTCCTTATCCTTTACGGATTCAAGGGCCTCAACTCTCGTATTAAAGAGTGCTGCCGCTTCCCTTTGGGAATCCTCATCCGAGAACATGCTTATTATCGAAGCGGGGTTTACCGATCCGCTCTCAATCTGTTCAAAGAGCTTTCCTGCCACTCTCTGGTAGATCTCTTCGGTAAAATCATCCGGTGTGACGTACTTTTTTACCTTGGAATAAAGCCCCGGCGTGTCCGTTATCCAGGTAAGGAACGCTTTTTGAGGGAGCTTTTTGGCATCCGCGGCATCTGTTTTTTGACTTATGCCGGATTTAGGCCTTGTAACAGGCGTTGCATCACCTGTTTTTAAAGCATAGGATGCTACCAGTTTCTTCATGGCCTCAGGTCCTATCGAATACTTCTCACAGACGGCTTCAAGGTAGTTTTCCCTTTTTAGATCCTCCGAAAAGGCGCACAGCTTTGCGGCTATCTTTTGATGGAACCTTGTTTTTGACTCCGGATCATTTAGGTTATGATCACGGCTCATTATATCCAGTTCAAAGAAAAAGCTGTTTTCGGCATTTTCTATTCTTTCAAGGAAAGCATCGTGCCCCAGATTTTTAATAAATTCATCGGGGTCCTTATATGGCTTCATCGAAAGGACTCTTCCGGGAAGGTCGACCTCATTAAGGATCTCTATCGCCCTCAATGCTGCCTTTATACCCGCTTCATCGGAATCGTAGGCAAGTATTACTTCCTCGGTATATCGCCTTAAAAGGTTTGCCTGTCCGGCGGTAAATGCGGTTCCCAGCGAAGCTACCGCCATGTTAAAGCCTGCCTGGTGCATCGCGATGACATCCATATAGCCTTCGCAGAGTATAACATAAGGAGACCTTGAAGATTTTGCGAAATTCAGTCCGTAGAGGTTACGGCTTTTATCAAACACGGGCGTTTCGGGGGAATTTAAGTACTTTGGTTTTCCCTCACCCATAACACGTCCGCCGAAACCAATTACCTTATGGTTCACATCCTGTATCGGGAACATCACCCGGTTCCAGAATTTATCATGAAAACCGTATCGTTCATCAAAGGTTGCAAGCCCTGCTTCCACGATAAGGTCATCTTCGTACCCCTTTGACTTAAGATACTTCACAAGGTCATCGCTTGTAACATTTGAGTATCCAAGCCCGAACTGCTTCATTGTCTCTTCAGAAAGCTTCCTGCTCTTAAAATATTCAAGACCGTTTGAACCCTGGGGTGCCCTTAGCTGATAGTAAAAATACTTGGCTGCTTCTTTGTTGACCTCCATGAGCTTTGCACGGCGGTCTTTGGCCTTTTTGGCCTCCTCCGAATACTCTGCTTCGGGAAGTTCGATCCCCGCTCTTTCAGCCAATTCTTTAACCGCTTCGCCAAACGTCAGGTTCTCGTACTCCATAAGGAAGGTAAAGACATTGCCCCCGGCTCCGCATCCGAAACAGTAATACATCTGCTTGTTCTGCGATACCGAAAAAGACGGCGATTTTTCATTATGAAAGGGGCACAGCCCGAAATAACTGCTCCCCTTTTTTTGTATCTTTACGTACCTGCCGATGACATCGACGATATCGCTGCTCGACCGTACCTTTTCTACAATCTCGTCGGGATAGTACATACGCTTCTTAGTGGATCATCCGTGCCATGATTTGGGAATAAATATCTCTTCGTACTTTGCGATAGCGAATCTGTCTGTCATAGCTGCTATATAATCGCAGACCACACGGTCCTTACTTTCACCACGGTCTATAAGCTTTTTAAGGTCCTCCGGGATAAGTTCGATCCTTTTCCTGTAGTAGTCATATAGCGTTTCGATAAGGACCTCTGCCTTTTTTTCCTCCGATTTGGCATCGGGGTTTGTATAGACGTTTTCAAACATGAACTTTCGTAATTCACTCATTGCACAGGCTACGGGCTCCGACATCGTTATGTCGTTTTTTTCGTAGCTGGTCGTGACTATATCGTGAATGAAATGATCGAGCCTTTCGCCCGTTGAATATCCGATAACATCGCAGATGCTCTTTGGAACATCTTCTTCTTTTAGGATCCCGCCTCTTATGGCATCGTCCATATCATGATGTATATAGGCGATCTTATCAGAAAGGCGGACTGTCCTTCCTTCCAGAGTTTCGGGCATTCCCTTGGTCTGATGATTGAGGATTCCGTCTTTTACTTCATATGTAAGGTTAAGTCCCTGGCCTGATTTTTCGAGTATCTCTACGGTCCTTACCGACTGCTCGGCATGTTCAAAGCCAAGCGGACAGACACGGTCGAGTGCCCTTTCCCCGGCATGGCCGAACGGCGTATGCCCAAGGTCGTGGCCGAGAGCAATAGCTTCGACAAGGTCCTCATTAAGTCTTAAGGCTTTGGCGATGGTCCTTGCGTTTTGGGAAACTTCAAGGGTATGCGTAAGCCTTGTTCTGTAGTGGTCTCCCTCGGGTGTTAAGAATACCTGAGTCTTATCCTTAAGTCGTCTGAAAGACTTGGAATGCAATATCCTGTCCCTGTCCCTTTGGAACACGGGTCTTATATCGCATTGTTCCTCTTCCCTTGACCTGCCCTTTGTATCCACCGAATGCATTGCATAGGGACTTAAGTTTTTCTGTTCAAGTTGTTCAAGATTTTCTCTGATAGTCATGTTAAACCCTCACAAACATATTATTCTGCCCCTTTGGGTTATTTCCTTTTTTATTTTACAGATTTTTTGATACGGTCGATTGCAGAACTAACTTCAGTTGTCGCAAAAATGTCCGGGCAAAAACCCGGACACTTTACATTCTATTCTATATAAGTCTTAGACGATCCTGAAAGAAAAAGCGATATCCTCTTCGGCACTTATGCGGTAGGGCTCTTCAACGTCGGCTCCCCAGCTGTCCATGCCACCTACACCGCGTACCGCTCCGCATATCGTAAGAACTGTCCTTCTCGGCAAAGGAAGCGCTTCTTTATGGTCTGCGCATTCAAGTTCAAAAGGAGTATAGGGAAGTGCTGAAAACGCAAAAGGCTTATCGGCTTTTTCAACCCTTAACCTTCTTTCATGTCCGTCGTCTTTTATATTGGATAAAGACCTGTTCCTTCTTATCTCAACCCACTCGGTATTCATGTGCATACCGTTTTCCTGGGGAGTAAGATAACCGCTTATCGGCAGACCTTCTATATCAAAGATACCATTCTCGGCTCCATCCATCCTGTCGGGATAAGTCTCTCCCGAAAGACCCTCGTATCTGTATCCCAGTGCAACGGTAGGCATTATCAGCCTGACTCCGAATACCGGAAGCTCTGGAAGTCCTTTTTGTCCGTGATAAAGAGCATCGACTCTGATACTGCCGTCAGATGAGACGGTATACGATATGTCTATGGTCGTTGAGGGCTCGGTAATCGTCTCGAAAACATGTGTTATCTTAACTTCTTGGGCTGTCTCTTCACCCGTATATCTGTTGTTTTCGGGACCGATTGGAAGCGGAATCTCCTTGCCGTCGATACAGACAGCAGCACCCTTTACTTTAATGAACATATCGGCCGAAAACCATGTGCCCGATCTTTGGTGAAAATGATTTCCGTGGTCATTATCCGTCGTTGCTCTCCACAATGCGGGAACTATCGGACGGTACAGCCATTCCATCCCATTCTTTACGATGCTGCAGGGGCCGCCCTGGTGATAAGCAAAAAGATATTCAAAATCATCTCCTCTTACTCCGAGATGGAGGTCAGCAAAAGTTATCTTAAGAGTTGTATTTGCCATAGTAGTATCTAACCTCCTGTATCCCGGGCTTTTCAGTTCTGTCCGCAAAACATATCCCGTTTTGTGAAAATTCATAATCAGCCGGACGGTCATCAAAATCTCCGCCGTAACGAAGAACCTTTTGTCCCGTGACTTCATCTTCCACGTAGATAGCCTGATCAATGAAATCCCAGATAAATCCGCCGTGGAATCCCTCGTACTTGTCAAAAAGCTTCATATAAGAATTGAATCCGCCAAGTGAGTTGCCCATGCAATGCATGTATTCGCAAAGGATATAAGGTTTCTTTGCTCCGTTTTTAAAGTAGTTATCGATGTCTTCGGGCTTGGCATACATCGTACTTTCGACATCCGAAATCTTGTCCTCGTACTCGGCCCTTCGAACCCACAGTCCTTCATAATGTGTCAGTCTGCCGTCGTTCTTTGACTTAAAGAAGTCATTCATCTCACGGATATCCTCTCCGACAAACGATTCGTTTCCAAGCGACCAGAAAAGTACAGATGTATGGTTCTTAAACCACTCGTAGTTGCTGTTTGCCCTGTCAAGGACTGCTTCTTTCCAGACTGGATCATCACCGGGCACATTCCACGAAGGATCAAGGGCACCGAGTTTCATCCACGATCCGTGAGTTTCCATATTTGTCTCGGCCATCATATAGATGCCTTCTTCGTCGCACATGTGGTACCACTCTATACGGTCCGGATAATGACAGGTACGAACGGCATTTATGTTATTCTTTTTGAATAACTCCATGTCTTTTTTCATATCATCAACCGTAATAGAACGTCCGCTTTCCGGGTTCCACTCGTGACGGTTAACGCCGCAGATACGGAGTCTTTCCCCGTTATAAAGGATGATCTTGTCTTTTATCTCTATCCTTCTGAATCCGGTCTTGTAAGGAATGACTTCACATAAAGTGCCGTCTTTGTCATAAGCCTCTATCTTAAGGTTATATAATACAGGCGATTTAAAGGCCCAGGGCTTTATGTTCGAAAGTGAATAGCCTTTCTTTTCACCATCCGCCCCAAAAACAAACCCTTCTTCATCAGATACGGTGTGTTCGTCGCATATAACCTCCTTACCCTCGGGAGATAGAAGCTTAAGCTTTATCTTTGAACCCGGACAGCTTTTGTTAAGCTTTATATCAACGGAAAGACAGCCGCTTATATTATCTTCATTCAAAGTGCTTCTTATCTCAAGGTCCTCAACATGGCTTTTAGGCGTTGCTATGAGTTTTACGTCCCTGAATATTCCGAAGAACCTGAAGAAGTCCTGATCTTCAAGGAATGCAGCGGTAGATCGCTTGTGTACCTCGACCGCAAGGATATTGTCGCTTTCTTTAATATAATCCGTGATGTCGAATTCATGGGATGTAAAGCTGTCCTCGCTGTAGCCTATGAACTCTCCGTTAAGCCAAACATAATATGCCTGTTCAACACCTTCAAATCTGATACGTTGATCATATCCTCCCGTGTTTTCGATCCTGTCAAATACCGTGATATACGAACCCACCGGGTTGTAGAGCGCATTTGCAAAACTTCCCGTAAGATGCGCCTTTTTGTCAGAATCCAGAGGACGTCTGAAGATATGCCCTTCCCAGGGATACATCGTATTAATATAGTGAAATCTGTCGTATCCTGAAAACTCGATGTGCGAAGGTACCTTGATCTTGTCGGTTTTTTGCTCTATGTCAGCAATACTCCACTTGTAAAAATCCGCCGGCCTTTCCTTTGCGTTTTTGGAATAAACAAAATTCCACTGTCCGGATAAGGATTTAACAAGGGAACTTTGACCTTTTAACACTTCATCCTCATTCCTGTATATAGTGTGGTCGCTGTGGGCTTTTTGCATGTTGACCCCGAAAACGGCAGGATCATCAAGCCACATAATGTCCGGTTTTTCTACCCTGTTCATAAATAACCCTCTCTGTTATTTCTATGATATTAAAGACAATCTGACGGGTATGATCTTTCCCGGTGCAACCGAGAGTTCATCGATTCCCGCCTTTATAAAGAATTCCGAAAGACTTGTATCCGCCGCAAGCTCTCCGCATATTCCGACGGGAATGTTATTCTTGTGAGCATTCTCGGCAGTAATCTTGATAAGCTCAAGTACCGCGGGATGCACCGGATCGTAATACTTTTCTATATCTTCATTGATACGGTCCGCACCGGTCGTATACTGTGTAAGGTCGTTGCTGCCTATAGAGAAAAAGTCGCACTCTTTAGCAAACTCTCCGCTTAAGATAGCGGCAGAAGGCGTCTCTATCATGATCCCAAGCGGAACCTTCTTACACGAAATTCCTTCATTTTCAAGGGATTTCCTGGCCTTTTCACAATACTTCTTTGCTTCCTTTATTTCCCAAAGCGAGCTGATCATCGGGAACATTATCATAAGGTTTCCGTATACGGAAGCACGGTAAAGCGCCCTTAGCTGCGTAAGGAACATCTCGGGATGCTCAAGGCTTATCCTTATTCCCCTTATCCCCATACCGGGGTTTTGCTCAAATGGCAGATTCATATAACGTGCTGCTTTGTCATAACCTATATCGCAGGTTCTTATGATGACCTTTTTATCTCCCATCATCTTAAGGACTTTGCTGTAGTTATCGAACTGCTCATCCTCGGTAGGATAATCATCGCCCTTAAGATATATGAACTCTGTCCTGAAAAGTCCTATTCCGTCTGCTTCATTTAACAAAACAGAATCCGTGTCTCCGGGATCTGAGATATTACCCATAACGGCGATCGGACTCTTTTCTGACTTTATCTGGTCCTGCTTTATCCTCTGTCTGGCATCGCTTCTTAATTTTTCGATACGGAGTTTCTTTTCAATAAATTTGCCGATCGTTTCTTCATCGGGTTCAAGATATACCTCGCCTTCGTTTCCGTCGATGATGATGCGGCCTTCTTTCTGGTCAAAAATACGATCACCCGCTGCTACAACACAGGGAATACCCATGTTTCCGGCAAGAATAGAAGTATGATCATTAACGGTACCGCCTGAAAGGACTATACCTTTGATAAGCTTTTTATCTATACGCATAAGCCTGGCAGGTGAAAGATTGGCGGCAACGATGATAAAGCCATCATCGTCGGGACCTTTTTCCCCGTCAGGCTTGTCGATCTTTCCACGGCCGGATAATTCACGAAGCAGTTCTTCGGCAACACTTAAAAGATCTGCAGCCCTTGCCTGCATATATTCATCAGAAAGCTTTTCAAATATCCTTGAAAGCTCCGTACCGCTTTCAAGGATAGCTTGATGTATGCTGTAACCTCGGTTTATTCGGTTTAAAACAGCTTCTTCAAATACGGGATCATCCATTATGATGCTGTAAGATTCAAAAAGACCGGTCATCGAAGAATCTTCTTTATCAGACAAAGAAGAAAGCCGTCTGAATTCGGCCCGAACCCGGCTCTTCAATGAGAAATACTGTTTTTTTAATCCTTCGGGAGTATCATTTGATGCAACGACCGTAATATCGTTTCCGATATGCCAGAGCGGCGCAACCGCAATCCCCCCGGAAGCGGCTTTTCCCTTTAATGTTTCCATGTTTTTATAATACAACAAAAACACCTTGTTAAAAACTCTTGACCTTTGCCTAAGTGAATGATAATATAGCAAAGTACGATGTGAGACAGTCGTGGGGCAGTCATTAGGGACGGTTCTCTTTGACTGGTTCACAATAAGCGGAAGTGTCGGAACTGGCAGACGAGCAAGACTAAGGATCTTGTGTTAGCAATAACGTGTGGGTTCAAGTCCCATCTTCCGCACTGTAAAAACGAGGGATATGCACAAAAGCATATCCCTCATTTTTATATGCCGATGAGTCCCTTTAAGCCCAGGCTTCAAGGTCTCCTCGGCATAAATGCCTCGTCGGTCGGTTCGGTGGGAAAAAGGTCCACCGGACCTTTTTCTTTTTCCACCTCACCCCATCTTCCGCACTGTGTAAAAAACTAACTAATTACGAATTATTCTTTTTGAAAGTCCAAGGATATAATCGGAAGATACGCCATACAACTGGCACAACTTAACAAGATGTCTTATCGGGAGTTCATTAGCTCCGCGTTCATAGCGTGCGTACATAGTTTGGGATGTACCAAGATAATTGGCAACATATTCCTGCGTATAGTCACTATCTTCACGCAAATCCTTTATCATCCTGGTATAAGAGACCTCTGAACCCATACTTTAAGTATATGTAGTAAAGATATTTACTATTGAATCTAGTAAATATATTTACTAAGATTATTACATGAATATCAAAAGA
Source organism: Lachnospiraceae bacterium (assembly GCA_024690205.1). Taxonomy (GTDB): domain Bacteria; phylum Bacillota; class Clostridia; order Lachnospirales; family Lachnospiraceae; genus JAILLW01. The sequence continues at coordinate 163,009 of JAILCX010000004.1, forward strand.
TCCGGAAAAATAGTATTAAGTATTATCGCAGGTGCTGTATGTATATTGGTTGCAGCTTACTTATGGATATATAACGGAGTACACTATCATAATAAAGATGAACTCGCTCAAACGGTTTCGGAATACCAAGTTTTCGAAATGCTTGATGGCGAGGAATTATCGATACCGCTTTTGCCGGAAAAGAATTACGTCCAGTCGATCTCGGTCCTGCTTATAAACCTTGAATCTGAAGAAAGCGGCAATATGACAGTATCGATCTTAGATAAATATGGTAAAAAGTATTTTGATACATCCATTCCTTTATCTTCTGTTCCGGCAGGAGAATTCTATGAATTTCCCGTATATACAAGGCTTACCCGAAACAGGGAATACTTGATCAACATCTCACAAAAAGGGGCATCTGTTGCTCCTTATCTGCTGTATGCGGATTCTTCGCAGATCAAAAACGGTGCCGATCCGCTTGTCGGGATAAAGTATTGTAACGAAGCAAGCGACTGGGAAAAATCGGGAATAATGATTTCCGTTATTCTGGGATTACTGACGGTTCTGATCTTCTGTTTTGGTTCAGACATTTCTAAATTTCTGTCAAGATCATATACGAAAATCATTCTAGGCATTCTTTTACTTACTCAGTATATTATGATGATGCCTATGTTTAAATATGTTTTGGGATCGGTAACGCTGGATCCTTCATGGCGATATGTACTTAATATCTTAGGATACCGCGGATACAAATTCGGAGATGATGCCTTTTTTACATACGGACCTCTTGGATTTATCTGCTATCTTATGAATCTTGATAACAACGGAATAACCTATTATGTCGGATTAGCGGTACTTCTTATCGTAGTTTTCATCAACGCTTATTTCCTCTTCAAAGTGTTTAAACTAGTTTTTCAAAACAAAATATCGATCGTCGGGGTGGTATTATCATCACTTGTTTATATCCTTAACTATACTAAGTCCGAATGGGATAATTACATGCTATATACCCTGATCCTTGGCGTTATAGTTTCATTCAGGGAGCGGCATGAAAGTAAAGATAGGACTGAAGATAAAAATGACCGATCTCACATCGTCACGATAGTCGCGGTAAATTTCCTATTTTGTATCATGTCTTTATCCAAGTTTTCAACATTTACAAGCGCTTTGTCATTTACGATCCTTTTTGCCATATTTGACTTTTTCTTTAACAGAAGAATTGAAAGCATAAGTTATTTTGCACCGGCCTGCGCTTTTTCAGTTATTGGTTATCTGCTTTATAATCCCTCGTTTGCAGATCTTTTTAGATATCTAAAAGGCATATTTGCCATATCTGACGGATGGATGATCTCAAGCCAGTGGGATTACTGCTTTACCCAAAAGGAATGGCAAAGCCTGATACTTATCATGATCATGTTCGTTCTGCTTATGGTTACCGGAATAATATGTGATCATAAATCTTCACATATAATCATTTCGCTCTCTTCTTCCATGTTTTTGCTCTTTAAATACGCTTCAACAAGACATGGTCTGGCATGTGGCTTATGGCTGTATGCGATGCTCTTTTCAGCCGCAGTGCTGTCATTTAATTGGGATGTGCTTTTTGATAAAGAAAGTAATGATCGATCGACTCAAAGATCCGTATGCATACGGATCGCCGGTCTTTTTGCCATAGCATGTGTTTCGTTTACTTCAATTTTACAGACAACCAATCTGCATTATTCAACCGGAGAGATCAAAGCACAACTGCATGATAAGTTTTTCGGGATCATCCACATCAACGATCCTTCGGTTTTGCCTGAAACCATTGAGTCATCAACACTGCCCGAGGAACTGCTTGCAAAGATCGGAAGTGAAAGCGTATGTATTTACAACTATCGGCAGGCAATGGGCGCGACGAACCCTTCACTTAACCTGAAAGTATACCCGTCGATCCAGGGAGTGTTGACGATAGTTCCCATGATGGAACAAAGAAATACTTATTTCTTTAATTCAGAAGATGCCCCGACATACATGATCATGTTTGATGAAACGATAGATGACAGGATCAAGCTCTTTGACAGCCCATACACATGGGATGGGATAAGAACCAATTACCAGGTTGATTCCGTTTACGGGGATATTACCTTATTAAAAAAAGTAAATACAGGCAAGCCCAAGGATGAAATAACGGATGAATATACCTTCTTAAGGGAAGAATCATATGACAAAGATGCGGTAATAGAAATCCCACACGATGCTAAATATGCCAAAGTCAAGATTGACTTTAGCCTTACGGGAAAGCTGAAAAAATTCTTTTATCACGTCTTTATAACTAATGTAAGCATTAACTATTCAGACGGAAGGGTTTTATACGGAAGAGCGATCATACCGACCCTTGAGGAAGGATTTGAGATCACCTATTTCCCTCAAAATCCTGGCGAAATGATCCAAAAGCTGGGCTATGTCGGGCAGGATGATAAAGACAACGGACCTGATATGGTTTCAATCTCTTTTTCCGGCCTTGGACTTAATGACATAGCGGATAAGATCAAGATCAAATGGTACGGTTAAGGATCAATGGGGACGGGTGCGTGCTGGTACTATGGTACCTCATACCGTAATTAGCAATTATGGTATAATTGAAGTGTCTCATGATGCCGATAAACATTATGAACATTACATTAAGGGGTTACGTATCATGGCATTCGGATTTTTCCGAAATAACGATCAGGAAAAAAAAGACGATGAAGCTCTTCTTGCTTCATCCGAAAAAATATCTAAGATTTCTGAAATTGAGATCACCGATTTTGACATACTGAGGTCTCTATCCTCAGAGTATAATGCAGTTTACTATGCAAATCTCGACACGGGAGATGTTGCGGTCATTAACCTCAACAACCGGCTTATTAAGATTGTCGGTGCCGAGTTTAAAGAAAAGAAAAAGATCGATGAATTTGCAGCTGTATATGCTAATAATGTCGTAAGGTCCGATATGATCGGTGACTTTATCGCTACCGTAAGCACGGCAAATCTTCGAAAGAAAATGGCCGAACTGCCCGTCTATACCTACCAGTACATAGGAAAAAAGGATGGCGAAGACAACTATTTCCAAATGAAGGCATCACGCATAAACAACAGCATCACCGATATTGTTGTTGGCTTTGCGGATATCAATTCCAGGATAAACACCGAGAAGAAGCGTTTCATTGAGCTTCAGTCGGCATCAAATATAAAGAACGATTTTTTAAAGAACGTATCGCACGAGCTTCTTACCCCGTTAAATGCAATAAACGGATTTACAGAACTTGCTCTTAAGCAGGAACTATCTGACGGTGTCGTAAAGGACTGTGTTGACCATATCCACGAAGAAGTTCAGGGGCTTATCATCCAGATCAGAAATCTAATTACTATGGATGAATTCAATCTCGTTAACAGAGAGCCTCTAATGAGCACAAATAACCTGATAGATCTGCTTAACGCAATGAATGAGCGTGTGCTTGCCGCCACTCAGAAGAAAAAGCTGCATTTTACCGTTGATTCCACGGGTGTAAAGATCCCCAAGATAATTACTGATGCCGAATTTATAAACCGTATCCTTTTACATTTGCTTTATAATGCTATCAAATTCTCCAACGAAAGCGGAACTATCATCCTTTCCGTCAAACAGGAAGTACTTGATGAACAGACCGTTTTAAATGAGATCCATGTCAAGGATAACGGAATAGGAATGTCAAAAGAATTCGTTAATCATATATTTGATATCTTTTCAAGAGAAAGATCATCTACTGAAGGAGCTCCTCCCGGAATGGGCCTTGGAATGGCCATAACCGAACGTCTTGTAAAATCTTTAAACGGAGAGATCTCAGTTGTTTCAAAAGAAGGATTCGGCAGTGATTTTAAGGTCGTTATACCCACAAAAGTTGCAAATTAAAGGACTTCATTAAGAAGTCCTTTTCTTTTACTTATTTCTGTTCTTGGCAAGATACATCGCCTTGTCCGCTTCCTTGAATAATTCGCGGAAGAATGACTGATCATCCCGCCATTCTTTCTGGGCATATCCGTAATCCACTTTAATGGGAAATGCATTGTACTTATTATACTCAGCAACGCTCTTGTCAAAATCATCAAGATATTTCTCCGCAACAAGTGGTTTGTCTACCATTATCACAGCAAACTCATCTCCGCCTATTCTGTAGCACCTTCCGACAGATGAGAATATCCTGTTGATGATATCCGATGTGCCCGTTATCATCTTGTCACCTGCCTGGTGACCGATAGAATCATTTATATCTTTAATTCCTCTTATATCAAAGACGATGATCGATACCATCTTGCCCTGCATGTTCTCAGACTGCATGGAACTGAATCTTGCTTCGAAAGAGGTCCTGTTCTCAAGTCCCGTCATAACATCGGAATAAGCAAGCGACTTGTAAGTATCTATGAACTTCATCTCTTTTATCTGATCTATTCTTCTGCTCCACAATATCTTTAAGATCATAAGGAAAAACATAAAGAATCCCAACGCAAAGACAGACGGAGCATAGCCCTTTGTAGGTGCGATATAGAAAAGCAAAAGCCCTGCAACCGCAGATGCTATAAGACACATCATGCCAGCGATAAGCGAGGATGAATGGGTCCCCTTCCTTTGAAGGAGCACGTACACAAATGCAAGGAAAGATGAAGCGAGAATATAAACATGTGTTAACGGCAGTAAAGAGATGGGATCGGCTACACCTGTAATGAATCCAAATACATTTATAAGGGGTAAAAGAAGCCCGATTGCCCACATAACCTCAAACACCGCCCTGCCACGCTGGAAAATGGTCTTACATATACCGTTAAAGGGAATGCACATGGCTGATAGCGCAACAAACGAGATAAATGATACCGGTGCCGCTGCATTCGTAATGAACTGAGGAAGATCAGAGCTGCAGACGATCCACATCATCGAAAGGAGCATAAACGACATGAAATGTACGGTAAGCTTTATATCCTCCGTCCGGTGGTTTGACACCTGAACAATAAGCAGCAGCATTGCTATAAAGAAAAGGACCGTAACAAATACACATACGAAAAGCCGCATGAGGTTATTCTTTAAAACGTTTCCTTTTAACTGATCTATCGGGCCGAATTCCGGAGCATTTATATCAAATCTCATGGAATATCTGGGCTGGACATATATAACGATCTTTTTTCCGACCATCGACCGGTCAAGCGGAGTTATGATCCTTATATTGCCAAGCAGCTTTCCGAAAGGAAGCGGATCACTCATTCCGTAAGTCATGACCAGCTCATTTCCGACAAAGATCTGGTTTCTGCAATATGCAGCATAGGTCATGATGCCCCAGCCGTCCTTTACATACTCGGGAACCCTGGCTTCCATGACTATGGTCGAATTGGCAACCCCTTTGACGGCAAACGGGAACTCGGCAAGATCCGCGTTGATGTTCCACTCAACTTCTTCACCGTAATTGTCATCAAATCCGAGACTTATCTCTTCATTGTTGGAGTTGATAACTGTATATATTACTGCAAGAACTGACGAAATCACAATGACTACCGCCAGGATCTTAACGATCGCAGATTTTTTTTCATTCATGATTTTTATCAAATGTTTTACCCCATTTAACTAAACGAAATTATATCATCCTTGGGCTTTTGGGTTTCCTCAATGGAAATTGCTTCCAAAACAGGGCCCTCACCCTGGTAATCTGCAAAATATTCCAATCTGACAACAGCTTTTACTTTGACCCACTGTCTTTCCTTAAGCTTATCAGAGTCCTTATATCTGCAGGCAAACCCCAGAAATGCCATATCATCGGCACAACATGTCATCGCCATTCTGCCGGGGATAAAGTATCCCTTTGGAAACTCGGGCGGTTTAACGACAAGTGCCGTAAAGCTTATTGTTTTTCCGACATATCTGCCTACATTATCAAGTGAATCTATATACCATATACCGTAGCCCTGATTATCAAGTTCTATAACGGGAGCATTAAGGTCGAAAGGAAGATCCTCTTCGAATATGGTCTGTATCTCTCCGTCTTTTCCTTCAAAGATGATATCCGCCGCCTGGTTGACAGCTTTGATATTTCTCTTAAATGAAGGCAGCTCGTCTATCAATCCGTCACATCTGTTAAAGATGATCATCTCGGATTTGCGGAGCATCTCCGCAAGGAGTGAACGCATATTGGTGTAGTAATTCGAAAATGTCGAAGCGTCGATAGTCGTTATCTGCTGCTCGATGCTCCAGTTCCCGGGAAGAGCGATGTTCTTAAAATTCCACATCCCGTTCCACTCAATGATGATCCTTTCAGGATCATATTCCCCGTCAAACTTAAGCAGATTTTCAACCGTGAAATCCTCTTCATATTCGATAACGACAAGGTCGGTTCTTGATCTTTTTAAAAGCTCGGGATCGTATTCTACTTCGCCTTCTTCACAAAGGACTATAAGCGTGCGTCCTTTGGTCTGAAAGTAGGGCTGAGCTATCGTATAATTTATAAATTCGGTTTTACCGCTTTCCAAAAAACCGTTGATCACAAAAACCGGTTTCATAACTTCTCCAAAACTTATCATTTAACAAAAAGTGCTTTAAGATTATCTTCCTTGAGTCCGGCACCGATGACACAGAACTTTCCGGTAACATCGCTTTTGCCGTCACGGATATTTAACTCGCCCGGAACATAGTCAAAGTAGATAAATCCGCCTTCTTTGCCCTGAACCATTCCCTTGGCTCTTAAAACGACACCGTATCTGTCTTCATCATCAAGGGCGTTAAGGATATCTTCAAGGTCCTTCTTTGAGTAAGCAGAAGGAGTTTCCGTGCCCCAGCTCTGGAAAACTTCATCCGCGTCATGATGATGGTGATGATGTCCATGCTCATCGTGATCATGATCGTGATGATGTTCATGCTCGTCGTGATCATGATCGTGGTGATGATGTTCGTGCTCATCGTGGTCGTGATCGTGGTGATGATGCTCGTGTTCATCGTGATCATCATGATCGTGGTGATGATGTTCATGCTCATCGTGGTCATGATGGTGGTGATGCTCATGCTCGTCATGGAGCTTCATGACCTCTTCAAGGAGTTCCTTTTCAAGGTCTTTTGCGCCTTCAATGGTGCCAAGTATATCTTTTCCGTCAAGGCTGTCCCAGGGTGTTGTCACTATGGTTGCCTTGGCATTGTGCTCTCTTATAAGATCGATCGCCGTTTTTAATTTATCCTCGGAAATGTTCTGAGTACGGGAAAGGACGATCGTTCCCGCATGCTCAATCTGATTGACAAAAAACTCTCCGAAGTTCTTGATATACATCTTGGCTTTTGAAGCATCGACAACTGCTACAGCGCTGTTAAGGATAACCTCTTTTTCATCGCATACATTCTTTACGGCTTTCATTACATCCGACAATTTGCCGACACCCGAAGGCTCTATAAGGATCCTGTCGGGATGATATTTTTCAAGCACTTCGTGCAATGATGTTCCGAAGTCTCCAACAAGTGAACAGCAGATACATCCGGAATTCATCTCTTTTATCTCAATTCCCGATTCCTTTAAAAATCCTCCGTCCACACCGATCTCACCAAATTCGTTTTCTATGAGAACTGCCTGATCATTGTTCAATGCTTCCTTCAAAAGCTTCTTGATCAGTGTGGTTTTCCCGGCTCCCAAAAATCCGGAAAAGATATCAATCTTAGTCATTTTTTCATACTCCTTTTATATCCTTTCAAAGCGCATCAAATGCCCGGATATCATGACCGGGCACCCGAACTCTTTGATCTTTAATTATTTTTGCTTCCGTTAAAGATATCATCCATGATATCCATCCTGCCGTTTTCAAGCGCTTCTTCAACGGCTTTTGCCTTAAGTTCCTCATTGGCGCCGTTGGCAAATACCCTGCCCATCGTTTCGATGGCTTTTTCATTTGCCGCGATCTCATCCTTTATCCTTGAAGAGCTTTCTTCGTTTTCCTCTTCTTTGTCTTCTTCTTTTTGAACGGCTCTTACGCCTTCTTCAGGATTCTCTTCTTCTTCGGTCTTTTGAACAGCCTTTTCATCGTCCTCCTGCATCAGTTCCTTTCTTCTTTCGATCTCCCTGTCGTACTTGATCTTGTCGATCTTTCCCTGGGAGTACAACGTCTGGAGCTGATCTTCGGTGTAACCCGTTAAAGTGGTTATCTCTTTATCTTCTTCGTTGTTTTCCTCATTCTTTTTAATTACCATACCGTCTTCAAGAGCTTTTACGGATTCCTGTTTTGCGGTAGCGGTATCTCCGTTTTCGGAAACCCCGATCACATCACCGTAAACCGCTTCCCTGACATCCTCACGACGCTGCGTTTCTTTTGTTTCTTCGGCTTTTTGGTTTTGCTCCTTTAAACGTTCCGCAGGAGAAAGCTTCGCATCGTTATCCGGTCGGGAAACTCTGCTGTTGCGTTCAATATCTATGTTGATCCTATTGTTGTTCGTCATATTCGTACCAATTGCCATACACCATTCCCTCCCTTTTTATGATTCTATAAAAATCCTTCATCTGCTTTTTTCAACATTAAAGGCACGTACGCCTAACGTCCGTGCCTTTATATTATAACATATTCTTCGTAACAATACACTATTTTAACAATGAAAGGATACCTCTTGAGCCGACTGATGAAATATACCTGTCAAGATCCTCTTTTGTGGTTATTTTATAGTTGCTCTCCTCACCGTGGATCATACATACATTAAGCCCCGCAAGGACCGCCGGTTCCGTGGTTCCGTTGATATTAAGGATATCATCGGGAATGAGCCTTTCATTAGCCTCAATGTACTTGCCGAGCCTGAATGCTTCGGGTGCCTGGCCTGCATAGATACGACTCCGATCAAGCACTCTTGTTATCGATGTCCCGTCATTGCTTAAGTACACCGTATCCTTCATCGGGAGAACGGGTATAACCCCGTCATAAAACTTACACTCATCAACGCAGGCATTAAGCAGTGCTTCGCTGACGTTAGGACGTGCCGCATCATGTACGATGACTATGTCCTTGGGTTTGGCGTATTCCCTGATCCCATAAAGTCCGTTCAGAATCGACAGTTGTCTTGTCTTTCCGGGATCCGAAAAGCCTTTAAGCACAGAGCTTTCCACGCCTTCGCTTTTCATTTCGGATACTATCCTGTCGCGCCATTTTTCATCGGCAACGATATGTATCCCGTCTATCTTTTTGCATTCAAGGACCTTAAGAAGGCACCTTGTGATGATCATGCTCCCCTTAACACTTATATACTGTTTCGGTATGTCCGAACCTAATCTTTTTCCCGTACCTCCTGAGAGGATAAGCGCTATGTTCATGAAATCTCCCTAAATTGCTACATCTATCGTGCCGGCTGCTTCCGAAGATCCTTCCGGCACATCAGGAATCTCTATATCAGGAAGTTCTCCGGAATACTCGGTATTGTCTGCAACCTCCGTGCAGTCCCGGGGTTCTTCGGTTTCTTCATCTTCCCATAAAGACTTGTGCTTTTTTCTTTCCTTTTCAAGCTGCATGGCCATTCTTTGCATATTCTTGGCCATCTGATACATCTTGTCATCGTATTCAAGCAGCTTTTTTTCATCCGTTGCCGGGACTATGTCTCCTTTGGCGAGCCTTCTGAATACTATCATGATCTTTCCGAGGTTTTCGACCTCTTCTTCCATGGCCTCACCCTGCTGCTTTGATGCTTCCATGTTGCATGCAGCAACCCATTGTTCCGCCAGGGAATCGAGAACTTTCTGGTTTTCTTCAAATGCCTTTTCTGTATCATTCAAAGAAATCTCAAGCGTTGCCGCCTGATCAAGGTACTTTTGATCATTGGTGATCCGGTAGTTTTTTTCGGCCTCCTGTTTTTGGTCGTAAAGATCTTTTATCTGTTCAACCAGGATCTTTCTGTTGCCGTAATATACCGGACGGGCTTCTGCTATCTTCATTCGGCACCTCCTTTTGCCTCATCGCGAAATCCTTTTCGCGTATGGATATCCATATTGTATATCGGACAAAGATACGGGATCTTTTAGTACCTGTCAGCTCTGTCACTCATATATGCAATATCTTTTTTCCACATCGGCCTTTGCTTTATAAAGCGCCATGTCGGTCCTCTTAAATATCGTTTTGTAGTCTTTTTCCTCACCGTTATATTTTGCTATTCCGATGCTCACGCTGACGATCTTTTCCTTGTCGGGCAAAAAGACATTTTCCGATATTCCTTTTATCATGTTGTTTGCGACATCCGATGCAAATCCGGAGTCGTCCCTGCCTTTTATAAAGATCAGGAATTCGTCTCCTCCGAATCGTCCGACTATCTCGTCCTTTTTGAAAAAGGTCGCCAGAAACTTTCCTATCTGCTCGATCACATTGTCTCCGACATCATGGCCGTATGTATCGTTGATCGTCTTAAACCTGTCAACGTCAAACATGAACATGAGGCCTTTATCTCCCGGATCATCCGTCAGGTATTCGTTTATTCCCCTGATAAGGGCACCTTTGTTCTTAAGGCCCGTAAGTTCATCCGTATCCTTAAGGATATTTATCTGTCTCGTATAAACAAATTCCTTGATACGTACGGCATTTGCAAGGATATTAAGGAATATCCCGACGATCGTAAAGATTATAACGTTAACAAGATCTATCTTCCAAATATAATAAGGCTTTACCCTGTGCATCCAGATCAAAAACACGGTTGAAGCACAGCACAGTTCAATCGCCATAAAGTACGGCTTGTCCACCATAAAAAGCGGAGCGATGAGTAGGAACACTACGAATGTCACTGCAGGATAATCAGGTTTATTGGCCGTGATAAAACAGCCGAGGATAAAAAGTATCGAAATGGAAAGATAGATCAGGAACTGGGCAAAAAGAGAGTCCTTTTTGAGGACAAAAAAGCCTGAAAGCGCAGCTATCGAATATACAAAAGAGCACAAATAAAACACCCTGTTTATCTGCATGATATTACTTAAAAACGTGCTGGCAAACAGGATCCCAAACACGGCAGCCATCAGAAAATGAAGGGCGCGCCATATGATAAAGTTTGAAACATAGGCATCTTTTTTCAGTATCCTGTATTCTTCCTTTTCGATGCCGCAAAAACAAAAATAATTAATGAGAAGTCTTAATAATTTCATGAGTTATATTATATCATAATCCTTAATCTTATTGCTTTTATGAGCGGGGTAATGTAGCATTCATGCTTCCGGTACGATAGCCTTTAAGGTCAAGAGTCACGAACATGAATCCGATCTCCTTAAACCTCTCATAGATGGCATTACGAACCTCATCACGTGCGATATCCGGAATGTCCTTTGGCGGGACTTCGATCCTTGCAAGGTTTCCGTGCAGTCTCACACGCTCTTCCAAAAATCCCTGCTCTATAAGGTACTGCTCGGCAAGGTCTATCATGCGGAGCTTTTCTTTTGTAATCTCCTCACCGTAAACAAACCTTGATGCAAGGCATGCGTACGCCGGCTTGCTCCATGTGGGAAGTCCCATGGCCTTTGATACTTCACGTATCTCTTTTTTGTAAAAGCCGCACTCTCTTAACGGGCTTTTTACCGAAAGCTCCGAAACGGCTCTTAATCCGGGTCTGTAGTCACCGATATCGTCCATGTTCGAACCTTCGGCAACATATCCGATACCGTTTTCCTTTGCAATCCTTATGATCTCGGTAAAAATCCTGTGCTTACAAAAATAGCACCTGTCCGGACCGTTATGACGGTATTCTTCATCCTGCATCGGATCGACCGTACATGACAATATCGTTATGCCTCTCTCCTTGCAAAAAGACCGTGCATCCGTAAGCTCTCTTTCGGGTACCGATTCATCCACGCAGATAACGGCTATAGCCTTATCACCAAGCACCTCACAGGCTACAGCTAAAAGAAAAGACGAGTCTACACCTCCCGAAAAACCGACGGCAAGCGAGCCAAGTTCCCTTATATATTCTTCCAAACAGCTTAGCTTATCTTTAAGCTCACCGGATAGCAATCCCTTTGTTTTGATCATAGATTCCCCTATTCACCGAATATGATATCCCTAAGTGTCGGATGTATAGTGTCATACGCCATACCGCAGTTTCGCACATGCTGCGTATATACAAAGCTCGTCTTTGAGACCGTATCCATCTGAATACAGCTTCCTGCAGCTCCGTCCCAGCCGAACACTCCGGCGGGAGATGTGGAACCTATAATTTCAGGGTGCATAAGCACCTGCATTCCGACCCCGTAACCGTATCCTTTTCTGCCCATCGAGGTGGCGATATCACTGATTGATGTTTCGCACAAAAGATTCTTTTTTATGGTCTCGATGCTTTCCGGTTTAAGTATCCTTCTTCCATCTCCAAGTTCGCCTCCGCAGGATAAAGCATCACCCAGTTTCGCATAATCTTCGGTACAGCTTACAAGACCTGCTCCTCCGCTTTCGTAGTTTTCGGAAAGCTGGTAATTACAGGTCTGCTCCATCGGTACGATACCTGTTTCATCAACGATATACTGCTGCGCAAGGTTCAAAAGCCCGTCATTTCGGGGCTTTGCAAAGAAAGTATCCTTCATTCCCAGGGGCTCCCAGATATTCTTTTTAAGATACTCCCCGAAGCTCATTCCCGATACAACTTCGATAACGGCGGCAACAACATCGTGGCTTAAGCTGTAGTGGAAATGCCTCCCTGGAACAAACTCAAGCGGGGATTCAACGAATGAATCAACGATCTGTCTTGTCGTTGCGCTTTTCCCGATTTCTTTTAAAACACGGACGATCCCCGGTCGTTCAAGATCATAATCAAGACCTGACTGCATCGAAACAAGATGCCACATCTTCATGGGCTCATCAAGTTTTCTTAAGCCTTCTTCGTCCTTAACCATCAGTTCTTTATAAGCCGGCAAATACTTTCCGACTTCATCATCAAGTGATATCTTTCCCTGTTCAACAAGCTGCATAAAAGCAGTCATCGTCTGGACCTTCGTCATTGAAAACATCAGATATCTTTGGTCTTCCCGTACCTTCTGTTTCTTGTCGATATCCACTGTTCCGTTCATGTGACGGTATATCTGCCTGTGATCCTTATACACGATACAGTCTACTGACGGTATCCCTTTTTCAAGTAAAGAATCAAGGTATTCGGTTAGTTTCTGCTCATTTAGTGTGCTCATTTAGTCCCCCATTCACTTTTTTACATTTTTTCCTGATCATATACGGCACGTTCGCCGCCCACATATTTGGGCCTTCTCCTTGCTGCAATAACTATTGCCTGCCCTATATGTTTATTTGAAAGCCTGATCGGTACAGCTACGGGATGTATGTGCATTCCGATCATGACCCCGCCTATATCGATACCGGCATCCGCTTTTTGATCGATACTCTCAACGACAGTCGGCTCCTTTAAAGAACTGTAATGCTTTACGGCAAAGGCACCTCCCGCATGTACCTGCGGGATCACGTTAACTACCTCGAAGCCGTATTTATCCGCCACGGTTTTATCACAGACAACGGCACGGTTTAAATGTTCACAGCACTGTACCGCAAGATCGATATTCCTTTTTGACAGTTCTGTCGAGATGACACCGTAGAGGGTATTTACAACCTCGTCCGTTTCTCCGTCCTTTGAGGTGCCCATCATATTTCCTATGATCTCACTTGATGAGCAGCCTATGATAAGGAGGCTTCCCTCTTTAAGTTTAGCCTTTTCAAGTATCTCGCCGATCACCTTTTCGGCTTCGGCTTTTATGTTTCCAACTTCCATTTGCGCCTCCCCGGTAGTGCATTGTAATCAGTTTTTGATAAGGTCTTTAACGACCTCTCCGCCTATTATAAGGCCTGCTGCCGAAGGAACAAAGGCAACGCTTCCCGGTGTTGCTCTCCTTCCGGAGGATCTCATCTCTTCGATCAATGATCCATCGCATTCAGCATCCGGTTTCATCGGTTCTTCTTCGGAATAAACGACCTTTAATTTCTTTATCCCCCACTTTTTAAGCTCATGTCTCATCACTTTGGCTAGAGGGCATACCTTAGTCTTATATATATCAGCAACTTTGAACGCCGAAGCATCAAGCTTGTTCCCGGCACCCATGGAGCTTATTATCGGAACGTTCTTTTCATTGCACTTAAGAACAAGGGCGATCTTTGCTGCAACGGTATCGACTGCATCGACCACGTAGTCATATTCTTCAAAATGAAAATCATCCGCGTTTTTGGGAAGGAAAAAGCAGTTATGAACATTGACTTTAACATCGGGATTGATGTCGAGCATCCGCTCTTTCATAACCTCGGTCTTGTATCTTCCGATCGTCTTTTGCGTAGCTATGATCTGCCTGTTAAGGTTGGATAAGCATACTTCGTCCTTATCAATAAGATCAAAACTTCCGACGCCGCTTCGAACGAGAGCTTCGCAGACGTAACCGCCCACCCCGCCTATACCGAACACGGCAACCTTGGAGTTTTTAAGCTTTTCCATTGCATCTTTGCCAAGGAGCATCCTTGTCCTTGAAAATATATCAGGCATCTTAAGATCGTTTTTCATTTTTGACTTCCCCTGATCCGCTTTCTGTCTATTCTACCATATTCTCAGATAAATCTTATATGGTTCATATAAATATATCACTGATCACCTTTGATGCCACTTTTTCCTGAAATCTGACGTCGTGCTCGACTATAAGCATTGTCGGCTTATATTGCAGGATCAGTTTTTCTATCTGCATACGCGAAAACACATCAATAAAGTTAAGCGGTTCATCCCAGATGTATAAATGCGCCGGGGTGATAAGACTTGAGGCGATAAGGACTTTCTTTTTCTGCCCTTCCGAAAGATCCTCAAGGTTCTTAACAAACTGCTCCCGCCCGAGGTCAAACTGTCTAAGCACCGCAAGAAACATACTTTCACTAAGGCCTTTTTCTTTACAGTAGTTCCTTATTGTACCTTTCAAAAAAGAAGTATCCTGATCTACATACGAAATGATCATGCCGGATGCAACGTCAAGATCTCCCGAAACGATCATATCTGATACCAAACCCGCACCTCCCGACATCCGCAATCCCTGCCGATCTTCGGGGGAGGTGCAAAGAGCCCTTTGCATGATCGCTTTTAAAACGGTCGACTTTCCGCATCCGTTATCCCCCGATAAAACTACTCTTTCTCCGCGCTTTACCTGAAACTTAAGTCCTTTGAACAATTCCTCTTTCGCATCTTCGTATCTTATGGAAAGATCATTTGCATTTATCAGCACTTCTTTGTGAAACTTAAGCGGTTCTATCTTAAGGTCCGATACTTTCTCGATATCCTTAAGCAGTCCTTCCTTTTCTCCGATCTCACGCTCAATACGCATCTCGTATGATTTCACCCGTGACTGCATTTTCTTTGTTTTGGCACCTATGTAAGAACGCGTTGCTATGCTCCTGTCGTGTTCCTTAACGGGATCAAATCCTATTTTGGTGTTCTCGTTCTTATCAGCCCATCTGCTGCTTCTGTCCGCGGCCGCTTTTAGTTTTCCAATCTCCTTAAGATGCTTTTCGTTCTCCGATCGTGAAAAAGCATCTTTCTTTTCCTTATTTTCCCACCAGGTCGAAAAGTTTCCCGCCTGTACTTCTATCGTGGACCTGTTTAATACAAGCACATGATCGCATACATTATCTAAAAGGTCCCTGTCATGGGAAACAATTATGAATCCCTTTTTTGAAGCCAGGAATTCCTTTACTATGGCTCTGGCCTTTGAATCAAGATGGTTTGTCGGCTCATCGATCAAAAGAAACTCGTTTTGGGCAGCAAACAAAACAGCAAGCATCACCCTGGTCCGTTCCCCGAAGCTTAATTGTCCGAAGGGCCTGTAAAGGCATTCAGGATCCATCTTAAGTTCGTTCATCCGGATAAGCACCTGCCACTGCTCAACCTGCGGTTTCCATTCTTCCAAAAGATCGATCGCATTTTTGTTAAGATCAGACTCCGATACCCTGTAGGGAAAATAATCAAAGTGCGTGCCGGTTTTTATGCTGCCCCGGTATTCATACCTTCCCATGAAAAGATTAAGCAGCGTCGTCTTTCCCTTCCCGTTTCTGCCGATAAGTCCCAATTTCCAGTCTGTATCAATACTGAATGTCACATTCTTAAGGACATCATCCGCACTTCCGTCATATGAAAATGTAAGTTCCGTCACTTGTATCTGTGCCATATCATCAACTCCTTCCGTTGTTTTCATGGCACAAAAAAAATCTGCTTCATACCGAAAGCAGATCATACGTACAAATGAAGGCCCGTCATACACCAAGATCACGAAGTACCATTCCATGAAGGCTTCAAAAGAATACGATAATCCAATCCGGCATACACAAACAGACCCTTAAGGCCATATCTTCCAGTTTGTATTTACCAAATCAAATTATCTATTCTCCATTCCTTCACCCACACACTCCGTGTGCCTTTCATATCTGTTATTAAATATGGACTTTATCACATTTGAAACAGGATTGCAATAACGCTTTAAGCTTTTTATTTCCCGCTTTGCAGATACTCTACTATGGGATCAGTATAGCTGATATCCGAAATATCATAGGAAGATGATATCATCTCGACCATCTTCTTTTCTTCTTCCGTCTGGTCTTTCTTTTTCTTAAGTGTACCCACAAACATCTTGATAGCAAGCCTTGAAGCGGTATTCATCTTTTCATAGTTAAAACCGCCCTGACAGTAAAATGCGGCAATATACTGTTTCTGATCATCATTAAGTAACTTTTTAAGCATTACATCCACATCCGCATTTTCATTAGGGCTTCCGCCTACGCAAAAGATTGCAAGTCGTTTTTCCTTCCATTCCGAAGCCTTGTCAAAAAACCACTTTGACTTAAACACGGTTCCGGCCATTGCCCATCCGCCATAGACGATCGCATCATAATCCGCAAAGAATCCTGTATCTTTCTTTTGCGCTTCCTTAAGCTCAAGGAGATCTGCATCAACTCTTTGTGCGATCCACTCCGCATATTTCTTTGTAAAACCGGTTTGCGATGTATAGATGATAAGTGTTTTCATATTTTGCTGAGATTCCTTTCCATTTTTATGATAGTTTGTATAGTAGTTTTAAGATCCTTTTCGCTGATGCCGTCAAAAATACGGCCAATAATATACTGGCTCTGCTCTCCGTTATTATCGTTTTCGTTCAAAAAAGTCCTTGCAGCATCCGTTACGACAATACGCTGCTTTCTTTTGTCTTTGTCATCGGCAACGGTTGCAACAAATCCTTTTTTCTCAAGCCTTAAAAGGATCTGTTTTACATTTTGGTGGGAGCTTCCCATCACATCGGAAAGGTCGTTTATGGTAGGTGCCTCCTTGCAAAGATTGATGCAGATGATCGTAAAGAACTGCTTCCAGGTGATCTCCTTAAAAAAAGCATCTGCGGCAGCCTGATACCTGTTATCGAAGGCACTTAATAATCCAAGAAGAAAAGCCTGTGGCGGCATATCTTTGAATTCCACGTTTTCCATGTTCATCGCTTTGTCATAATCCATACTGATCTCCCTGTCTGATTTTATATATGCGGTCTTTTTATCGTGTATCTTTCCGGGAATATTTCTTTACATATCCTAAGTTCCAATTCCTGTCTTTGCCTGAAATGATCGATCAGTGCTTTTTCTCCCGAAAGTCCGTTTTCCTTTGAATAAGGAGATTCATCAAAATATGCAAGCATCAGGGGAAACCAAAGCTCATTACCCTGTTCGTCGGACCTTTCTTTTCTTATCACATTTATGCTCGATCGAATATCCTGCGTCAAAAGGTATATTATCTGATAATCCTTACCCGAAAGCTTTTCCCTTATCTCTTTGTAAAATTCGATGATGTCAGCATCCGATGCATTTTTAAAAAGGATCATATCCTCTACAATGTTCTGAAAAATGGAGCATTCAAATATATTGCCATCGGTATTCCATTTATCAAATCGTTCAAGGATAACCTTCTTAAATTCATCCTCCTTCATGCGGTTATTGTATATCTCATACCGCTCCAGGTCCTTATGAAACCCCGGAATGTCCGTGAGTATCTGCGTGTAGCAAATGATCATACGGTCATTCTCTTTATGGCTTTTTTCTTCTATCTCATTTTTTATTGCACGGTACTTATCAAGTATTCCGTTGTATTCATCCATCGGAACATAAGCACACCAGGCAAGCTCAACAGGGGAATAGTCTCCCTCACGAAAAGCTGAATAATCGGGGTGCTCTTCGGAAAGTTTCTTAACAAGCGTGCTCTTTCCGCTTCCCTGTAATCCTTCCACAAAAAAATTCATGCGATCCCTCTTTTGAAAACTATATGATCGTTGCAAAGACACCGTTTAATGATGCAAAAAATGCTTTCTGGACCAGTTCAGACGGCTTTATCCTTTTTTGATAATGCCCATATATATGGGTATACTGAATCCTATCTTTTTATAAAACTCGTTTCCCCCACCTGTTAAAACCATCCCAGAGACACCTGGCTGTCTTTAGCGGATCTGATGCTGTCAAATCCACGAAATGATACCCGTCCGTAAGGATCCGGAATTACTTTGTTCTTATCTATGAAAAACACCGGTGTCAAAATGTAATGTATTACATATATTGTATAACAATGTAACACATTACCTATCCGATGTCAATTGTTGAACTGCCGTCGATATATAAAAGATATCAGAACGAAAAGAAATCTTGCATTTGTAAGAACTAATACTTCGCAAGATGTTCATTGATATATTCGATATCCCTGTGCACTTTGAATACATCAAGCACAAAGGTGAGCACCAAAACGACACCGACATAAATAAATGCCATCCAGAAATTGCTTGAATAAAACCACCCTGCGATGAATCCGAACAGCATTACCACGCCCGAAAACACGAAGTATTTGACTATATAACCTGCAATGATCGAAAGCATCATATATTCATCAAGAAGATAATTTACTACCGTGATGATAAATGCCAGGCCAAACAGCAAAAAAACAAGTGCGATCTCAGCGGTGATGCCGGACCAGATTATCGAGAAAGTGAAAACTGCGATTATCATCAGCGATGACAGCAGGCATGTGTCTTTAAGTATTCTGCGTATGAGCATTCTTTAAAACCTCCGCTTTATGTCATGAAGATATTTTCGGGATACTATCAGTTTTTCGCCATTGTCGAGTGTCGCTTCGAGATGACTGTTCTTAAGCTGACGGATGCCCGACAGATGTGAAGTGTTCATGATGCATGTCCTTGAAATGCGCACAAGGTCCGAATCTTCCGTTATAAGATCGATCTCGGACATCGATGCGTTCAGTCTGAAAACATCTTCTTTTGTGTAAAGGAACACTTTTCTTTCAACGTTTTCCAAATAATAAACATCTGAAATCGAGATACGGATCTGCCCGTCTTTGGATATGGCATTAAAGCTGACATCGAGGCTCTCTATTCTCTTAACAAGCCCTTTGACCGCATCAGTGTATTCCGGATATTCGATTGTGACGGTGAGAGCTTTGTCCTCGACCTGTCTGGTTATTATCTGCATTTATTTATCCCGCCTCCGGGGTATTATGACTTGCATTTATTCTTCCTTTTCCCGGGCTGTTATGTTTTCTATAACCGTCGAGCTTTCTTTCCTGAACTTTTGTGAAAACGACGTATATATTATCACTCCCAGGAAAAAAATCATATTCGTATATCTTATCAGCGCGCCTGTCTGCGTTGTATAGGAAGACAAAAGCTGACTTCCTATAAGATTACTGAACATATGAACCAGAGCGCCTGCAAGAATGCTGCGTCCGGTCTTTATATATACAAATGACACGAAGACGCTTAGCATCATTACGCTCGGGATGAACATCAAAGCATGAAATGCCGAATCCCTCAGAAGATCATATTGTGCCTGCCCCGGTGTAAAGTACCACGGCAGATGCCATATTGCCCAGATAAATCCAAGTATCAGCGATCCTTTAAGAAATCCGCACTTTACAAGTAATCGATCCAGTGCATATCCTCTCCAGCCGAACTCCTCGTTAAGCGGACCTGAAATCAGAGATAGCAGCAAAACAAGGAATATAAAGAGAGGATTTCCTGCTATAGCCCTAATATAGTCCATCGTCGGCATCTCATATCCCAAAAGACCGACGCCTGTTGCAATGCTCACAAAACTCAATGCCGTAAATACCAAAACAGTTATGAGCGGCCACTTCCATCCCATCTTTTTGAAACTGAAACACCTACGGAAGTAGTCTTTGCGCATTTCCTTAGGATACGTCAGAAACACCAGAAAAAGTGCAACGACCGAAGGAGCTCCTCCGCCAAAGTAAAATATGAACGTTCCAAGACCGGTCCCCGTAAAACCGAATACTACGGGAATAAACCCGCAGATCCAGGTCCAGGCCAGTGTAAGGGCCATAAACAGCACTAAGTATTTCGTTGAAAGCAAGTCTTTCTTCATCGTAACACCTCCTGTTAATTGTGAGTCTAACCGAAGGCCGGGTACGTTACAACAGCCGTTGAAGGATGTTACAAATATATATGCGCGAAGTGCATTCCTGCTCTCACTTTCATAATATATCATAAGATTTTATGTCTGAACAAACTCTCCGACTGTCGATCATGTACCACTTAACACATTTATATTGACAAAACTAATGATCATTAGTATTATAACTAACAGGAATAAGCAAAGCCGGTGTGAATTATCCGGACTTATTGAAAGGGGGAACAGCTTAAAGTGGGCAGAAAAGAGGAAATACTCTATGCAGCGCTTGAACTTGCGGCAAAAAACGGAATGAAGAGTGTATCAATGTCGCAGATCGCTGATAAGGTAGGGATCAAAGCACCGTCACTATACAATCACTTTAAATCCAAAGATGAACTCATAAGGGAGATGTATACATTCTTCAGAAATAAAGCCAAGGACGGAAGCGGTCAGGTATCTATGGATCCCTCAGAACTTACGGAAAAAAGTTTGGAAGATATACTGTTAAGTTCCGTTTCATCATACATGGGGATCGTTACGGATAAAAATATGCTTCAATTCTTCAAAGTTCTCTATTCGGAAAGGACCACTGATTCTGTGGCAGCTAAGATAATCGTTGAAGAAACTGAGCGCATGATCCGATCATCCAGAAACATGTTTTATGCATTTGTTGTTCACGACAAAGTAAAAAATGACAACATAGATATGGCAGCTATGACATATTCTCTGACGATCCATTCACTTATAGATTACAGGATGGATATGCTAACAGCCGGATCGATCGAGGAATTTGGAGAGGATGGAAATCCTGTTCCGAAGAACATTACTGATTTTATAAGATGGTTCAGCAATCAGATAGGAGTATTATAATGAATAGAAAACTGATCAATTGGATAGGACTTCTGGGTGTGGCAGCGCTGGTATCATACGCGGTCGCTGCTTACTTCTGCAGAGCGGCATTTCCGGGATATAACTGGATGGAGTCTGCGGTAAGCGATCTTTCAGCAAGAACAGCGCCTTCCGCTCCGCTTTGGGATAAGCTTTCGGCAGTATTCTCCGTAGGTATAGTTTGTGATACGTGCGTTGCGATCTATGTATCCGAAAACAAGATCTCATCAAAGCTTTTCCGGGCCGGAATTTATATGTTTGTTGTTAAGAGTTGGATATCAGAATTAGGCTATGCCATGTTTCCTCTTGATGATGCGGGCAAAGAAATAAGTGGCTTTAACGAGACAATGCATATGATTGTTACCGCATTTGTAGTGGGCCTTTCCGTTATATCTTTGATCATACTATTTATAGCAGGCATCAGATACAGAGAAGTTAGAGACCTGGGAATATGGGCCGGAGTATCTTTTGCCATGATGTTAATGGGGCCTGTAGGAATGGCATCTTTCCCGCCTGAATACTTTGGTATAGCCGAAAGATTCAGTATTTACGCCTCTGTCATATTCAGCGCGGTTCTCGGAATATTCCTTTTTAACGGTTTCAAAAAAGCTTTGGTCCCTTAGGGACGGGGTTAGGGGTCCATTTTCGCAGATCATATTGCTTTTTCCGTTCAAATAGAATAAATTTATATATTATCTAATATCATATTCAAGTTTCTGGGAGAATATATGCCAAGAAAGCCACGCATTTTCAGTCCGACCGGCATATATCATATCATTCTTCGTTCTATTAATCAGCATATCATCTTCGAAGAGGATGCCGATTATCAAAAGATGCTTTACATCCTATCTGACTGCAAAAGAACATTTGATATTGATATATATGCCTATTGTCTTATGGACAATCATATTCATCTACTAATCCATTCCGCAGAAGATCATTTAGCATCTTTCTTCCAAAGTCTGGGAACCCGTTTCGTCCGTTGGTACAACACCAAATATTCACGCTCGGGACACTTATTTCAAGATAGATATTACAGTATCCCCGTGATCCAAAAACAACAATACCTATCTACACTTGCCTATATCCACAACAATCCTGTGAAATCCTCACTCTGTAGATATCCATCCGAATACCGATGGAGCAGTTGCAATGCTTATTATGGTCAAAAAAATCCCTTGGTCGACAAATCATTTTCTTTTGACATAGCCGGCTCAAAGGATCTTTTACTTCAGTATTTTTACACCGATTCTACACATTTCGATGATTCTCAAGTCATACCTGCCTTGGAAAAAACCAGACGATTTATCCCTGACAAGGATGCACTGAACATTTTCAAGGAATTCACTAAACTATCATCGGCCTCTGATGTGGTCAATCTCCCCAAAAGCCTTCGTAACAAGTACATAGCCATCCTTTACGAGAAAGGACTAACAAAAAAGCAAATTGCTCGCCTGATGGATGTATCGATATCCACCGTAAAGCGACATTCAAAATGAACCCCTAACCCCGTCCCCCCGAGTCCATAAAGATACTCCCTATAGTTTTGCCCCAATTAAGGACCAGTTTTTCCACACTCCACGCAGCATTAGCCGGGCTGGTGGATGGAAGACAGACGGCTTTTATTCCAATCTCCTGTTCGATGTATCTTTTATAATACTTTTCCGCGGTTTTTCCATTGACAAAAATGCCCTGAATATCAGCCGTTTTCAGAATCTTCGAAATGTCATTGACTATTACGTTATCAATGCTTGAATCGGACGATCCTTCAATATCACAGGAACCGATCACATCCCACAAAGCAACATGATGTACTCTCAAAAAAGCCTTCTTTTCGGGAACAGTATCAGGTTCCTTATCAGAAAATACCGACGCGATCACTTTCCAAAAACGGTTCTGAGGATGTCCATAGAAGAACATTTGCTCTCGCGATTTCACAGACGGAAAGCTTCCAAGAATAAGTATTTTTGATTCTTTGTCATAAAATGGCGGAATCGGGTGTATTATGTGTTCCTTCAATTTCTTCGTCCTTCCCTATGAAAAAAGAAACCAAGCAAGAAAAATCTTCCAACCAGTTCATCTATGATCACCCTGTCACTGTATCCCAGCTTTTTTAAAATGATTGCTGAAACCACACCTGTCCGATCTTTTCCGGCTCCGCAAAAATACAAGACATTACTCTCTGCATTCATTATGGTGCTGATAATCTTATCCATCTGCTCGTCTATCATTCCAAGATAAGTTTCAGCCACCGCTTCAGGTGACTTCGGAGTATCCCCGCCGCCGGTTACAGGCAAATGATGGTAGATAAATCCTTTTTCATTTTCAAGTCTGCATGGCCGGGCTATGTACTCTTTTTCTTCCCGTAGATCAACAATAGTCGTAATATCATTTTGATAAAGCCATCTCACTTCATCATCCGTAAGCTTACCCGGATAATCACTGCGAACATATCTGAAATTCCCGGTGGGAAGCACTCTTGTATTTAATGTCGTCTGTAGTATCGATCCCATAAATTACTTATCCATCCCTATCCATTGTATGAAAGCCGTTTTGTCACTGCTGTTATACCCTGCCTGCTCATAAAAATGAAGCGTCTCCGGTTTCTTTGACCCTGTAAGCAACATCATTTTATAGCAATTCTCCTGCTCCGCGATCTTCTTTGCGTAAGTCAGGCACTCTCCTGCATAACCTTTTCTTCTGTGTTCGGCATGCGTTACTACATTTTCAACAAAAGCATATGGCCGTACACTCCTTGAAAGATTCGGTATAATCACGCATACACAGGAGGATACAATCTGACCATCAATTTCATTCACGATCAGATGATGATTGGGATCTTCAAGAATCTGCTCCCATGTCTTCTCTAAGTGATTATCATGATCAGGAATACTATCTTCATGTAAAAACAGATACAGATCAAGCAATGCATCCAAATCCTC
>JAILCX010000024.1 GCA_024690205.1 Lachnospiraceae bacterium
ATTTGAAAACGTATACGTAGTGCCCGAGCAAAAAGGCCCGGATCCGGATTTTACGACTCTGGATTATCCGAACCCCGAAGATCCCAAGGCATTTACTTATGCATTAAATCTTGCAAAAGAAAAGCAGGCTGACATAGTTCTTGCAACCGATCCCGATGCCGACAGACTCGGAATATACGCTTATGATACCGTATCGGGCGAATACAAGGCATTTACCGGTAATATGTCGGGAATGCTGATCGCCGAGTACATCTTAAGCGAGAGAAAGAAGGCAGGAACCCTTCCCAAAGATCCTGCTTTGGTATCGACTATCGTTACCACGAACATGGCACGTGCGATCTCGGATGACTACGGACTTAAGTTCATCGAGGTCCTTACCGGATTTAAGTATATAGGAGAGCAGATCAAGCTCTTTGAACAGAATAATTCATATAATTACGTATTCGGCCTTGAAGAGTCGTACGGATGCCTTGCGGGAACACATGCAAGGGATAAGGACGCCATAGTAGCCGTAATGTGCCTTTGCGAAGTTGCTTCATACTGCAAGGTAAACGGTGTTACGCTCTGTGACAGGATGGTTGAACTTTACAAGAAGTACGGCTTCTATAAGGAGTCACAGTACACGATAACGTTAAAGGGTGTTGAGGGCGCAAAGAAGATCAAGGAGATCATGGACGGATTAAGAAGTAATCCGTTAAAGAAGCTTGGAAACCGCAACATACTCAGGTTTAGGGATTATAAAGAGGACGTGATCCTTGACTATAGTGACGGATCAAAGACAAAGACGGGTCTTCCCACATCAAATGTCCTTTATTATGAGCTTGAGGATGACTTCTGGTGCTGTGCACGTCCTTCAGGAACCGAGCCGAAGCTTAAATTCTACATCGGTGTAAAGGGAAATTCCATTGAAGATGCGGAAAATAAGCTTAACGAACTTACGGATGCATTAAAAGCCGACGTTAAGACAGACTGAAGGAACCGGCTTTGAACAAGAGTAATGTCGTTAAAACTCTGAACTACATAAAAAGAAACGGTCCAGTAAAGACGTTTTATGCCATAAAGGAAAGGCTGAGGGACGAAGCCGAAGATAAATACGAATACGTCCCCATAAGCGAGGAGACAAGGCTTGACCAGATCCGTGAAAGCCTTGGGGCTGATATTAAGATATCGGTGCTCGTTCCGGCCTATGAAACGCCAAAAGAGTACCTTAAAGCGCTCATAGATTCACTCATAGCACAGACATATGGCAATTGGGAACTGGTTATAGCCGACGGAAGTGCTTCAGGAGTGGTGACCAAAACGGTCAACGAGTATTCGGATACCCGGATAAACCTCGTAAAACTCAGTGAAAACAAGGGTATTTCGGGAAACAGCAATGAAGGACTCTTGCATTGCACGGGAGATTATATCGGTCTTTTGGATCATGATGACCTGCTTACGGCAGACTGCCTTTACGAAGTGGCCAAAAAGATCCGCGCTTCAAGGACTGACGGCATTGAATCACAACTGTTATATACGAACGAAGATAAAACAAATGCCGAAAATACGACATTCTACGAAGCAAATATTAAACCGAAATTTAATTTAGATTTACTATTATCAAACAATTATATCTGCCATTTCCTCGTCGTAAAAAGCGAACTTGCAAAGGAAGTAAAGTTTAGGAGCGAGTACGACGGAGCCCAGGATCATGACTTTATCTTAAGATGCACAG
The DNA here is from genome assembly GCA_024690205.1 of Lachnospiraceae bacterium. Lineage (GTDB taxonomy): Bacteria > Bacillota > Clostridia > Lachnospirales > Lachnospiraceae > JAILLW01. Next base: position 1,715 of record JAILCX010000024.1, read on the forward strand.
GATCATTGCAGGATCGTTATGGCAGGGAATATGAAAAGCATATCTTAAATATCAGCAAAGTCCTTTATCATTGGAGATGCCATGAATCATCTACCGCTCTTAATCCGACCAGCAAGCTGTATGCGTATGAGGCCGGCAAAAGAGCCGTTTCGGACTATCTGGCAGGAAGAGGAATGGAAGCAACGGTAAGTGACCTTCCGCACATGGGATTTTTCAGGGTGGATTATGAACCCGATATCTTTACGGTAAGGGAAGACGTTTGCGCCCTGGGATGCAGGATCCTTGATAAAAACGGCCGTGTCAAAGATGGAGTCTATGATGAGAACGGTGATGTGATGTTTAAGGGCTTAAGCCGCCATGATTCCGGCGGAAGGCTGCATCGTGCATCGTGCCGCATGGAGGTTCCGTATATATCTGTGCTTGGCATGCTCCCGAACGCCGAGGCCGAGAAGGTCTTTAAGGAGCTTCTTAACCGGGAGGACTCTTCAAAGGAAACCGACTACAAAAAACTCAGCATGGAGTTTTGCAATATCATGAAAAGCCGCGGTTACAGGTTTGTTTATGACCCCGATACCGTCGTTAAAGGAAAATAGGAACGCAAATGGTTGCCGGAAATAAAAGGACTTCTGTAATAATACCGAATTATAACGGGAAAGAGTATATCGAAGGATGCTTAAAGAGCGTTCTTTTATCCGGCGTTCCCGTTGATGTCATTGTGGTCGATAACGGATCGACCGACGGAAGCGATGAGCTTGTAAAGGAGTTTCCGGGGGTAAAGCTCATAAAGCTTGAAGAAAATACCGGGTTTGCAAATGCCGTAAACGTAGGGATCGAACAAAGCGATACTGAGTTTGTCTACCTGTTAAATAATGATGCCTGCATAAAAAGGGATACCATCAAGGAACTTGAAAAAACCATGGATGACCATCCCAAGGCTTTTTCGATACAGTCAAAGATGCTTAAGATGTCGGACCGTTCGGTCATTGACTCTGCCGGGGATTACTATTGTATCCTCGGATGGGCTTTTTCCCGTGGGAGGGATAAAAGTGCTTCCTACTTTGAACATGGTATAAAAAGGATCTTTTCATCCTGTGCCGGAGCAGCCATATACCGCAGGGCTTATCTTGAAAAGACCGGGCTTTTTGATGAGACGCATTTTGCTTACCTTGAGGATGTGGACCTTGGATACAGGGCCAATCTTATGGGATATCGCAATTATGTGGATCTTGAAAGTGAAGTCTATCATGCGGGCTCGGCATCGTCAGGCAGCAGATACAACGAATTTAAGACAAAGCTTTCGTCAAAGAATTCGATCTACCTTATATATAAGAACATGCCGGTCATACAGGTACTTATCAATCTTCCTTTCCTTTTTGCCGGATTTTTGATAAAAACTGTCTTCTTTATGAGGAAAGGTATGGGAGTGTCGTATGTCAACGGTCTTATTAAAGGCCTTGATATGTGTGTATCCGGAAAATATTCAAAGAAAAAAGTAAGGCTACCATTAAAAGAGGTTCCAAGATATCTTGTGATCGAGGCCCTTCTTTTAGTTAACTGCCTGGCCCGATTCATATAAAAGGTTTCGTTTGGTAAAGAGAAATGATCAAAGATAACCAAAAGATATTCAACAGATTGCATCTTGTACTTGATGCCGTGGTAGTAGCGCTTTCGTACCTCCTTGCGTGGTATCTTAAATTTGCGACCGGATTTGCGGATACGGATGTCACCATCGGAGTGTTAGACCGTAATGTCTATTTCAGTGCGCTTTACTTCCTTGTCCCGCTGTATGTGATCCTGTATTACATATTCGGAACCTATGCTCCCAAAAGAGCCACGATGTTCCGCTATGAAGTATGGGGCATATTTAAAGCAAACACCTTTGGAATAATCATTTTCATGATGTTCCTTTACGTGATAGAGCAGTACCACATCTCAAGACTGATGATCGGCTCGTTCTACGTGATCAACATGCTCCTTACCATGCTGGTAAGAGCGCTCGTTCGAAGACTGCTCAAATTCTTCAGAAGAAAGGGATATAACCTTAAATACGTTCTGCTCATCGGATATTCGAGAGCGGCAGAAGAATATATAACAAGGATCAACCAGAATCCCCAGTGGGGTTATGTGATAAGAGGCATACTTGACGATACGGTTCCCCGCGGGACCATGTATAAGGGTGTCAAAGTCGTGGGTGGTATCGATAACATCAAGTATATCCTTCCGGAGAACAAGCTTGATGAGATTGCGATAACCCTTGCCCTTAAGGATTACGAAAAGCTTGAAAACATAGTTGATATCTGCGAAAAGTCGGGTGTGCATACAAAATTCATCCCTGATTACAATTCGCTCGTTCCTTCTCATCCTTATACAGAGGATGTTCAGGGACTTCCGGTCATCAATATCCGTTACGTTCCGCTTAATAACTTCATCAACCGTTTCTTAAAGAGACTGCTTGATGTTGTCGGATCGACGCTCGGAATCATTTTGTTTTCTCCGATCATGCTCGTATGTGCGATCTGCGTAAAGTCTTCGAGCGAAGGGCCTATTCTCTTTAAGCAGGAAAGAGTCGGACTTAACAACAAGCCGTTCATGATGTACAAGTTCCGTACAATGGTTGTCCAAAAGACGACCGAAGAAGAAAAAGGCTGGACGACCAAGGATGATAACAGGGTGACGGGAGTCGGAAGGTTCTTAAGAAAGACTTCGCTTGATGAGCTTCCGCAGCTGTTTAACATCCTTATAGGAGAGATGTCGCTTGTCGGACCAAGACCCGAGAGGCCTCAGTTTGTTGAAAAGTTTAAGGAAGAGATACCCCGTTACATGATAAAGCACCAGGTAAGACCGGGTCTTACGGGCTGGGCACAGATTAACGGGTTAAGAGGAGATACTTCCATAAGAAAGAGAGTTGAATACGATCTTTACTATATTGAAAACTGGACTTTCTCATTTGATATAAAGATAATGCTCCTTACCGTTTTCAGGGGATTTGTGAACAAGAATGCCTATTAGTAAAAGGGCATGTTATGGTATAATAAATGTACTAAGGCAGCAATGCCGGATACAGGGGGTAAATAAATGCAGGATTATAAAAAGATCGATCATACCAAGAATAAGGACGTCGTGCTCCGTTACATTCCCGGACATTTCATAACTCCTAATTCGCATGTAAATTATTACATGGATCTTTCCGACATGAAGTCAAGACAGCGTGAGGCAAGAGCTACCGGCGAAGAGCTTGCGGACCTTTACCTTGCTTCCGACGTTATCGACACGATCCTTTGTCTTAACGGAACGGATATAGTAGGTGCGTACATGGCTAACAAGCTTACGAAAGCCGGGATCATCTCAGCTAACCGTCACCAGACCATGTATATCACACATCCCGAGTACAATGTCGGCGGACAGATGATGTTCCGTGAGAACACCGTTCATATGATAAAAGGAAAGAAAGTACTCGTACTCATCGATACGGCTACCACGGGAAGCACTTTAAGAAGTGCAATCGGAACGATAAGGTTCTATGGCGGAACGCCCGTCGGGATCTCTGCGATATTCTCGGTTGCCACGCAGGTCGACAACATCCCTATAAGGTCGCTTTATTCAACAAGAGACCTGCCTGACTATGCAAGCTATCGCCCCGAGGCATGCCCTTTGTGTCAGCAGGGTACACCGGTAGATGCGATCTGTAACGGATTCGGATATTCGACAGTCTAGTATATATTGACGAATAAAATAAACTGTGAGAGAATACTACATAATGGGCTTTGATATAAATGAGGCCCATAATGTAGTATTTTTTTAAGGAGTTTTACGATGTCAGTTGATGAAAGACGTCCCGGCAGCAGGCCTTCGGGACATGACTCACATAACAGACCTTCAAGAGATGCAAGGCCCCAGCAGCGTCCGGTTAAC
>JAILCX010000035.1 GCA_024690205.1 Lachnospiraceae bacterium
TGCCTGGGCTTCTACTACTGTTCCGGGAAGTCCTTCATATCTTGAAGGATAAAGGAAAAAGTCCATCGCGTTATAGTATTTATATACATCCTTTTTGGCTCCCGCAAAGATCACCTTATCGGATATTCCAAGTTCTTCAACATGATCTTTGACTTCTCCCATCAAAGGACCTTCTCCGACTAGTAATAAAACGGGATCGATCCCCTTATCCTTTGTCTTTTGAATGATAGAAGCAAACACATCTATAAGGAAGATGTGGTTCTTTGAATAGTGGAATCTTCCAACATGGCCTATCACATATTTATCCTCAACGTTAAGGCTTTTTCTTATCTCGTTCCTTTGGTCTTTGTTGAATGCAAAAAGACCGACTCTTATGGCATTCGGAACAAACTGGACCTTTCCCCTGTCATATGCTTTTTGCCCGAACACGGATATACCCGCAACTTTTGAGCACGCAAAAAGATGATCTGCCTTTTTCCAAAGGTTCTTTCGCATCAGCCTTGTAACTTTTCCCTTAAATCCGGGATCCGTACCTGCTGACCTTGCATGTGCGGCACACTCCGGGATTCCGGCTTTTTTTGCTATCGGAAGGTAGATTGATGCAGTACTTGTCATATGACCGTGAACCGCTTTGAACTCGTCCTTATATTCGGAAAACAGTTCCTTAAACGCTGCTTTGTATGAGAAATAATTGAATATCCTGAACTTGGGAACGCGAAAAACTCTTCCGCCTAAAGAATGAACCTCGTCCTCATAATCGCCCTTTTTATCTCCATGGACGACAAAATCAAACTGGACGCGGCTCCTGTCGATGTGTCTGTATATATCCATTATCCTGCTTTCGGCCCCTCCCATATCAAGGACGCCGAAAACATGAAGTACTCTAATCATATTTAACAACTCCAAATATTCATCCGCTATGCAACAACTCACCCATATCAGCGGATCGGTTTTTCTTAACTTCTGCCTGAGATTTTAAGCAGTGTCTTCTTCCCAAACGAAAGAATGCGCTTTATATAAACAAGAATCTTTTCCTTAGCCATCCCAAGCGCGCCACGGTCCTTTACCTCGGCCTTCAGATACTCATCGTATGAGATAAAACTTTCCTTGTTTGATTCAAAAAGCTCTTTAAACTCGTCAAACTCACGGTCGCTCATCGTGTTTGTATGGATGGTGAGCGTTCCATAGCCTTCCTTTTTCGAACGTGCAGCGCCCTTTCTGTAAAAGGCCACAGGATAAAATGTAAGGTCCATGTATCTGTAGGGGCCTTTGCCAAAGCCGTCCGTGATCTTGGTAAATCCCAGTTCCTTAAGGGCCTTTAAGGTGTTTTTGTCGTATGAATGAGCTGGAGCCATGAACATATCGGTCTTTATGCCTCGCTCATTGAAGATGTCAGTGCCGTATGATAATGCTTCGTACTGCTCTTCATAAGAAAGACCGGCAAACTCACTGAAAACATTTAAAGGGAATATCCCTCCCGTTTTGGTGACATACACATGGTTTAATCCATGCATCGCAATGGGGTATCCCTTGTTTTGAAGATCCCTTACATATTCCCAAAAATCCTCGGGTGCGCCCTCGGATGAACCCGTTATGTTTTCGTCTTTGTTGTCCGGAATGACACCCAAAAGCGGCTTTATCCCATAACAGTCAAGAAGCTCCTTAAACCTAAGGAACTTCGGCCAATCCATACATTCGGTTATGTCATCAAGTCTTATCGAAATCTTCATACTATCAAAGGTTCGCTTTATACCAGTCAATGGCAAGTTTGATGCCGGCAGCAAAATCATACTCCGGATCATATCCGAGATTTGTTCTTGCTTTACTTATATCGGCATTAGAGTCTCTGATGTCTCCGGCTCTCGGGGGTCCGAATATCGGCTCAACCTTAACGCCCAGAGCTTCGCATATATCGTTGTATACATCTATAAGGTATTCTCTTCCGCCTGCTCCTATGTTGTAAGCCTCACCTGCCACATAGGATGAAGCAAGGCACGCTTTAAGGTTGGCTTCGATAATGTTATCAATGTATGTAAAATCTCTTGACTGTTTTCCGTCTCCGTTTATGACGGGTGTGTCACCGTTTTTTAACTGCTTGATGAACTTGGGGATAACGGCAGCATATGCGCCGTCCGGATCCTGGCGTCTTCCGAACACGTTAAAATAACGAAGACCGTATGTATCAAGTCCGTAGAGCACCTTATAAAGACGCCCGTACTCTTCGTCAACTCTTTTGGTAAGGGCATAGGGGCTTAAGAGTTTTCCTTCCTGTCCCTCTTTTTTGGGAAGAACGGGATGATCACCGTAGACCGACGAAGAAGAGGCATAAACAAACTTTTTGACACCGTTTTGACGCGATGCTTCCATCATGTTCAAAGTGCCTCTTATGTTTATCTCCTCATATAAAAGCGGCATCTCGATGGACCTCGGAACCGAACCCCAGGCTGCCTCGTTCAAAACAAAGTCAACGCCTTCGGTTGCCCTTTTGCATGCATCAAGATCCCTTATATCATCTTTGATAAAAGTAAAGTTTGGGTTGCTTTTTAAACTCTCGATGTTTTCTTCTTTTCCGGTTGAGAGGTTGTCAAGGCATCTTACTTTCTGACCCATATTTATAAGGGCTTCGCAGATGTTCGAGCCTATGAACCCGGCACCTCCCGTGACCAGAAATATGCTGTTTTCGGGGAACTTTAATTCTTTGTAACTCATGAAAAAGATTATACCATATATTGTGTGTTTATTGTTATCCTATCCACTTTTGGTACCATTGCTGGAATACGAAAAACGACCATGTAAGCTTGGAATAATTTGCTCCGGTAGCAGGACCCAGATCTCCCTTTTCAAGATAGCTATTAACAAAGCCCGATGTATATGCAGGATCGAACAGTCCCTGTTCCTTAAGGAAGGCTGTGTCACACATCGAAAGAAGCTGTTCTTTTAACGGGCCTCTTAACCATTTATCGAGTGGCACTCCGAATCCCGTTTTGGGGCGCTCTAAAAGCTCTTTTGGAATGTAATCGTAAGCGATCTCTTTTAATATATATTTCTTTATTCCGTTATGGTATTTAAGATCATGCGAAAGCCTGAATGAATATTCCATGACTTCCTTATCAAGGATCGGACATCTTGATTCAAGCGAGTATTTCATCGACGCACGGTCTACCTTACAGAGGATATCTCCGGGAAGATACGTATCCATATCAAGGAGCATCCTTCTTATCTGCCAGTTTTTAACACCGTAACGGCTTTCAAATTCATAATTGCAGGGAATCTGTTCTCCCGGAACCATCTTAAGAGCCGCGCTTAAGTACCCGGGACTTCCAAGCTGTGTCTTCGTCTCGGGATTCCTGTTTTTGGAAACGACTCTTGCTTTAAAAGGAAGCTTATCTTCCAGTCCCGCATTCTTTATTCCGGGAATGTTCGTAAGAGCATGGACCACTCCTCCAATGCCGTCAAGCTTTTGGGCCTGCGCCATCCTCTCGTAGATATTGTATCCGCAAAAGAATTCATCTCCTCCGTCACCCGATAACGCCACTGTCACCTTGCTCTTTGCAAGCTTTGATACCATCATGGTCGCTATCTGTGAAGAATCAGCAAATGGCTCATCATAATATTGGGGGATACTCTCTACAAGCTCATACATCTCATCTTCCGAAATATAAAGCTCGGTATGGTCTGTCCCAAGATGATCGGCTACTTCCTTTGCAAAGCGGGCTTCATTAAAGCGCTCTTCGTTAAAGCCTATCGAAAAGGTCTTTACCGGCTCATTTGAAACGCTCTGAGCAATAGCCGTAACAAGTGAAGAATCATATCCTCCGCTTAAGAAAGTTCCGAGCGGAACATCGGATATCATCCTCTGCCTTACGGACTTTGTAAGGATATCCTTAAGTTCCTGCTTTGCCGTACCAAGATCCGATACGGGATTTTTCTGCATTCTAAAATAGGTATCTTTGATATCCCAGTATTTTTCGGTCTTTATGTTTCCGCCGCTAAATGTGAGCACGCTTCCGGGCTCAAGCTTATATACGTTTTCAAATATCGTATCGGGTGCGTTTATATATTGCTGGTAAAGATATCTTGAAAGGATTTCCCGCCTTATCTTCTTTGAAAAACCGGGACGCACCATCAAAGGCTTAAGCTCCGAAGCAAAATATATGTTTCCTTCTTCAAGCTCATAATAAAGGGGCTTTTTGCCTATCCTGTCTCTTACGAGATAAACATCCTGCGTCTCGCGGTCAAAAAGCGCGATCGCAAACATTCCGTTTATATGGCGCGTAAAGTCTATCCCCCACTTAAGATAAGCGGCGATTATGACTTCTGTATCGGAATCTGACTTAAATCCGTAATCCTTAAGTTCTTTTTTGAGTTCGAGGAAATTGTAGATCTCACCGTTAAAGACAACGCTGATGCGCCCATCCTGTGAATGCATGGGCTGATGGCCCAAGGGTGAAAGATCGATTATCGAAAGCCTTCTTTGGGCAAAACCTACGCTGTATCCGCTAAATGACCCTTTCATCTCGTAGATCTCGACGCCTTCATCGTCGGGACCGCGATGTATCATGGTGTCGTTCATAGCCTTAAGTGTAGGTATATCAATATGCTTTTTTGTTACAAATCCACTTATTCCGCACATCTTAAACATTTTACCCTTTTCCGCTCCCCTGTACAAGTTGTTTTAAAGGGGCCGGTGTGGTAAACTCTTGTGAGAAAAAGGAGATGAAAATCATGGGTTTATATGAAGATATAGTAAGTGGAAAAGAAAAGCTCTCACTCGTGGGCCTCGGATACGTAGGAATGCCTATCGCCGTTGCTTTTGCAAGAAAGATAAAGGTTGTCGGTTTTGACCTTAACAAAGCAAAGATCGACCTATATAAAAACGGTATAGATCCCACGAACGAAGTCGGTAATGATGTAATCAAAAATACAAAGGTTGAGTTTACCGCAGATCCTTCAAAGTTAAAGGAAGCAAAGTTCCATATCGTGGCTGTTCCCACACCCGTAAACGACGATCATACGCCTGACCTTACTCCGGTTGAAGGTGCAAGCAGGATCCTCGGTCAGAATCTTACTAAAGGTTCCATCGTTGTATTTGAATCGACCGTTTATCCCGGAGTTACCGAGGATATCTGTGTTCCGATACTTGAAAAGGAATCGGGCCTTAAGTGCGGTGTGGACTTTAAGATAGGTTACTCTCCCGAAAGAATAAATCCCGGTGACAAGGTTCACCGTCTTGAAACGATCACGAAGATAGTATCCGGAATGGATGAAGAGACATTGGATACCGTAGCCAAGGTATATGAGCTTGTTGTTGAGGCCGGTGTTTACCGTGCCGAGTGCATCAAGGTTGCCGAGGCTGCCAAGGTCATCGAAAATTCTCAAAGAGATATAAATATAGCCTTCATGAACGAGCTTTCGATCATCTTTAACAGGATGGGCATCGATACCAAATCCGTTCTTGAAGCTGCAGGGACCAAATGGAACTTCCTTAAGTTCTATCCCGGTCTTGTCGGAGGACACTGCATAGGAGTTGATCCTTACTACCTTACTTACAAGGCAGAGGAGCTTGGATATCACAGCCAGATAATCCTCTCGGGAAGACGCATAAACGACGATATGGGTAAATACGTCGCAGAGTCTTTGGTCAAAAACCTTATTAAGGCAGATATCCCTGTCAAGGGAGCCAAAGTTGCGATCCTTGGATTCACATTCAAGGAAAACTGTCCCGATACCAGAAACACAAAGGTCATCGACATCTATAAGGAGCTCAACGAATACGGTATAAAGCCCATTGTCGTTGATCCTGCTGCGGATGCCGATGAGGCAAAGCGCCTTTATGGTATCGAATTTGAAACAATGGATGATGTTAAGGACATGGATGCGGTTCTTGTTGCAGTTGCACATACACAGTTCCTTGATCTTAAAAAGTCCGACATCGACGCCTTCTTTGATCCTTCACACAGCAAAAAGGTATTCCTTGATATCAAGGGATTGTTTGACAGAAAAGAATTCTCAACAAACGATTACATTTACTGGAGACTTTGATAATTGAGCAAATTCACATTTTTAAAAGAACTTCTTACTGATCCCGGAACCAGATTCTATTTCCTTTCGGCACACGGCTTTTATCACGGCATGTCCGATGAGAAATATATCAAAAGGCTCTGGAAATACCGCATGGGCGATCAGGTTCTTGATCTTGACGACCCAAAGACCCTCTGTGAAAAACTCCAGTGGTTAAAGATCTACGACCACAATCCCGAATATACTAAATTTGCGGACAAATACGAAGTCAAAAAGATAGTATCCGAAACGATCGGCAAAGAGCATGTAGTACCTCTTTTGGGTGTATGGGATGACTTTGATGATATCGATTTTTCAAAGCTGCCCGATCAGTTCATATTAAAGACCACTCATGACAGCGGCGGATTCATGATCTGTAAGGATAAGTCAACGTTTGATGTTAATGCGGCCAGAAAGAAGTTTAAAAAAGCCGTTAAGAGAAACTTTTACTGGAGCGGCAGGGAATGGCAGTACAAGAACATTCCTCCGCGCATTATCGCAGAAAAATACATCGATTCTCTGGGCAAGCCCGATTCATTTGAATATAAGCTCACCTGTATGAACGGGGAAGTCAAGTTTACGACCGTATGCCGCGGTATCGCACATGCAGGTTTTAAAGACAGGACCAATGACCACTTCGACAGGAACGGCCAAAAAATGCCATGGTATGTGTTCTATGAGCCCTCAAAGACTCCTGTTGAGCTTCCGCCCCAGATCGATGAGCTTATCGAATACTCCGAAAAACTCGCAAAAGGAATCCCTTATGTCCGTGTTGACTATTATATCGTTGACGGGACTGTTTACTTTGGCGAAATGACCTTTAATACCTGGGACGGATTCATGGAATTCACACCTCATGAATGGGACAGGAAACTCGGAGATATGCTTGTATTGCCGGATGAAAAAAGATCATGAGACCGCAAGGACAAAACATGATATTTACTCTGTTGTAAGTATCCTTATATTGCTCGGATCATTGCTTGTCATAACGATGATCTCGTTCCTTTCCGAGTTTGGACATCATCCCGATGAATATGACGTTAAGGAATGCTTAAACTGGGGTATCACTCACTGGATCTGGCCCGACATGCGAACTGTCGGTATAGGACTCGGTGATACTTACAGCTGGTACGGATATACAAAGGTGTGTAACTACACACCCTATTTTCTTATAGCGGGAAAGATCGCATGGCCTTTTAAGCTCTTTATGGATGTGCTTCCCTGGTACAGAATGCCGAATCTCCTTCTGGCCATACTCCTTATGTTCATCTTAATAAAGCGCCTTAAGGATAAGCCCTATCTTATGCTGGGATTCGGAGTCTGTGTTCAGGCCTGGTACATCTTTTCTTATGTTACGGCAGATGCCCAGGATTTCCTTTTGACGTTCATAAGCATAATGCTCCTATGTGATAAGGAAAGCCTTCTTTGGAAGACGATAGACAGCGAGGATGAGAAGCGTTCAAAGATCGTGCTTCAATGCATTTTGCTTGGGCTTTTGTACGGGCTCATACTCCTTGGAAAGTATTATTACTATGCCAATGTGATGCTTGCTTTTATAGTGCTTGTAAGCTACATGATAAAACAGACATCGCCCGAAGTACGTAAAAAACTGTTGCTTCGTTATATCCTTATAGCCGGAACATGCGCTGCCGTTTGGCTCGGAAGATGCCTTATAGATGTGCACTATTACGGGTTTGACAGGAACTCTGCCAAGATTGAGATGGCGGAAAAATACGCATCCCCTGATAAAAAGCCTTCAACTCCTGTAGAAGAGCAGGACGTGACATGGAAGATGGCATCAAAAGGCTATACGATAGCAGACTTTTTTAAGATAAATGATACCTGGTTTGCCCGCACTTTCAGGTCTTTTGCAAGCTGCCGCATAACCGTGACCGGAGATAACTTCTACTATGTTATAATAGCGCTTTTATATATCTTTGTTTATACGTTCATCGGAATATATCTTTGCAGGGAAGGAAACGCATTTTTGTTTATCTTCGGGACTTTGCTTAACATAAGCGGAGTTGTGGCATCTTTGGGATTTTCGTATATCAGCGACTGCCAGCCTCAGGGAAGATATCTTCTCCCCATCGTACTTACGACCTGTTATCTTGGAAGTCTTTCAAGATCATTATGGAATAACAAGGTGTTCAGATATGCCGTGCTTTTAACCGGAGTCATGTCCGTAGCCTACTTCGGACTTAAGGACAGCCGTGAGCTCATTGACCTTACATATGCAAAGAATTTGATTTTGGGATAGAAAGAATATATTATTTACTAAGATCACTTATAAGGAGGAAATCCCCAAGATGTCAAAAGACAGATTCGGATTTGGAAAGAACTGGAAATCTTTTCTTCATAACGTAAACGACGACATAATCAAAAATGCTGAAAATTCTTTAAAAGAATGGCTCGGCGTCAGCAACCTTAGCGGAAAGACTTTTTTGGATGTCGGCTCGGGAAGCGGTCTTTTTTCACTTGCTGCAAGAAATCTAGGAGCAAAGGTTTATTCGTTTGATTATGATAAAGACAGTGTTGACTGCGCAAGGATCCTTAAAAAGAAATATCATCCCGGAGATGAGAACTGGCATATCGAACGCGGAGATGCGTTAAGTACCGAATATCTTTCAAAGTATGATAAATGCGATATCGTATATTCCTGGGGTGTGCTCCACCATACGGGAAATATGTACAAGGGACTTGATAATGTCTCAAAGCTTGTTAAAGATGACGGAAAACTCTTTATCGCTATATACAACGATCAGGGCAAATGGACAAAGTGCTGGACCGCAGTTAAAAAACTTTATAACATCGCGCCCGATCCCCTTAAGTTCCTTATCGTCATACCCTGCTTCATAAGACTCTGGGGTCCTACGACGATAAAAGATTTTCTTCGCTTTAAGCCCTTTAACAGGTGGAATACTTATAAGGAAGAGCGCGGAATGTCTCCATTTGTGGACGTGATTGACTGGGTAGGCGGCTATCCTTTTGAAGTAGCTACTCCCGAAGAGATCTTTGACTTCTACAAAAAGCGCGGATTTGAAATGGAAAAACTCTACACCTGCGGCGGCGGCCACGGATGTAATCAGTTCTTATTTAAGAAGATCTGATCTTAATAAAGCCTTACGGATCATAAGATACAATACCGAATAAAATACCGGCATGTTATAGATCATATAACGGACCTGCGGAAAGATGACCGCGGATGTGACAAAAATATTTACAGCAACAGCCAAAAGACATACAGACGAAACAAATACAAGTTTTTCGTTTGTATGTTTTTTTATGTTAAGGATCATTAGCGCCAGATAAATGAGGTAGACCGGAATAACGAAAGGCAGGTATCTTCGTCCCGACCTTGCAACGGTATTTCCAAAGCCCTTTATGATATTGCGGGCAAAGACTCCCGTGACCTCCGGAATCCTGTGAGGCAGGATAGCCCTTGTGATATCTGATGATATCCTGTCTACCAGTTCTTCCTGCGGACCTTTGCTTGTTTCTCCGATTTCTGTCATTTTACTTTCGGCATATCCTTCAAACATAGGCCACATATGATCTATCTGGATCATGTCATAATGATCCGCAAAATGATCTGCCTTTTCAAAAAGGCCTTTGCCCGAATCATGCATCATCGATCCTTCGGATTCGCAGATATCATATATCTCAAGATATAGCTCACGTGTCTCGTCTTCTTTGATATATTCCGCATCTTCACGCTCCGAAACATAGAACGCAACTGTCGTTAAAAACCTGTTATCGTTCCTGTGTGATATCGTTCCTGTCTGAAGATTTGAATTATAGTAATACTCGTATGCCCGGTTAAGACCTATGATTAGGACCACTGTGACAAGAGCTGATAAGAACGCTTTCGATATGGTCTTTATGCTCTTTTTGCTATTAACACTCTCCTCTCCGGATCTTTTAATCCCTGTATATACTATCATCAAGGCAAGCAGTATGAGCGTTACATACATCTGCTTTCTGGTGGAGATAAGTATAAGACAGATGACCGATGCAGCAACAAGATCCCTTTTCATCCTGTTAATGCCATGGTCGATAAGAAATCGTATAAACAAAAGATATAGGGGAATACAGATCCCTTCGGTCATGATGCTGTTAGAATACATCGAACCGCGTGATGCAAAAAACCTGCAAAGTACTGAAGGTAAAAGGCATAGTGCAAGTATGATCAAAGATGATAAAAACTTAAGATCAAATTCCGTTGTCAGATAATCAACGAATATTATGGTACATATTGCCCATAAAAGGCACTGTAAAAATACCAGCGCTTTAAGATACATATCCTGCTCGGTTCCGAGCCAGTTCCTGAAAAGCGAGATCAGCATCGGATAGAAAGGCTCCCTTGAAAGATGTCCTTCAATATATGAGTGTGAATCTTCACATATCACCACGCCGTCAAAGATATAGGATGCCATAAAGAAAGATAATGACAGGATCACTATCACTATCTCTTTTAGTTTTTTTGAAATTGCCACTTTGACGTTATTTTTCATTATCTGCTTTTAAGTATTTGGTCAACATAGTCCTTCCAAAGCCCGTTTATCCTTTCGGGCGCATAGGTCTTTCTTATATCCAGAGCCTTATTTGATATGGAAGAAGGAAGTGCCTTATCTTCGATTAGTCTTAAAAGAGCTTTTACAAGGGAATCTTTCATGTCATCATCGTTTCCCATCGGGATAAGCAGACCGTTTTGACCGTCATTTATGATATCCGCAGGTCCGCCACAGGGACAATCCGTTGAAATACAGGCTATTCCAAGGGACATAGCTTCCAAAAGTGCATTCGGCATCCCTTCCTGTTTTGATGGAAGAACGAATATTGAAGCCCTTGATATCTTTGATGCTACATCGCTTACGTTCCCTTCAAATATGACATTGCTGTCATTAAGTCCGAGGTTCTTTGCTTCTTTTTCAAAGTCTCCTTTTGAAGGTCCGTCTCCGAATAACCGAAGCTTATACTCCGGATGTATTTTAACAACATCTGCAAATGCTCTTATAAGAAGTATCTGGTTTTTATTCTCATCAAGTCTTCCTACGCTTATAATCTCTTTCTCGCGCTCATCGAACGGGACGATCGCCCGGTCCATGAATCCGGGATGAAGCGAGTTCGGAAGAACTTTACACTTATCTTTAAGTGCACCCTTAAAGAAGTCTGCTGCCCCGTTTGTCTGTACGGCGATGCCTGCTGCCTTTTGAAATAAAGACTTCATCGACATGTTAAGGAGCCTGTCTGCATATTCCCTTGCGGGATTTGATCTTACGGATACGACAACAGGTATTCCCAGTCCTTTGGACGAGCGTAGCGCCATAACATTATTCTT
Organism: Lachnospiraceae bacterium; assembly: GCA_024690205.1. Lineage (GTDB taxonomy): Bacteria > Bacillota > Clostridia > Lachnospirales > Lachnospiraceae > JAILLW01. Next base: position 11,402 of record JAILCX010000035.1, read on the forward strand.
TCCAAGAAACGATATGATTATATCAGGTTTTATATCTATCCATGTATTTCTGAGTTTCCTTATCCTTCTTTGAAGGTTAACGATCCTTCCACCCCGCTCATCCGGCATAAGAGCTGTAAACACCCTGTTTATGCTCTCTTTTTCAGATGGTCCAAGATACACCTTCTTTAATTCATCATCGGGATTAAGAACGGTAAGTTCCTTGTAACCCCGCGGCAATTCGCAGGGAGCATCCGCACCCTTTTTTATGACAGTCCACTTACCGTCCTGAACATCATACTCGTCATCCGCCAGATAAGTCGTTACAAGGGTAACCTTATATCCTTCATTAAAAAAGAATTCCGCAAGATTACACATGACTCTTTCGGCTCCGCCTTTATTAAGCGAGCCTATGTAAAACGCTATATGCTTTTTATCTTTTATGCAGGCACCGGTCATGTCTTTACCCTTATTTGACCACCGAATCAAGGAATTCCTTCCATTCACTGTATATGGCATCAATATTTGTCTTTTCACTTATCTTTGATGCTTCTTGACCAAGACGGTCCGCAAGCTCCTTATCTTCTATAAGAGTGCAGATCCTATTAGCCAGCGCATCAGCATCTCCCACAGGAACCAAAAAACCGTTAACGCCGTCTTTGATCATCATAGCGGGTGCTCCGGGAGGACAATCGGTTGAAACAACCGGCATTCCCATAACCATTGCTTCAAGCAACGAATTGGGGTAGCCTTCATAATCAGAGCTGTACGCATAGACCTCGCATTTGGGGATCTCTTTTTCGATGGAATCCGTGCTTCCCATAAGAAAAACGAATTCACCGGCATTATTAACCGCGATCTTTTCTTTTATCTTTTCAAGCGTGCCGTCTCCCGAATCGGGTCCGAATATCTTCAGCACATAGTCGGGATGTTTTTCGTGGACCTTTAAGAATGCATCCACAAGCATAAGATGATTCTTAAAGTCAACTATCCTTGCATGATTGACTACGGCCCTTTCTTTTATTTCAGGCCTTTTCACTCCTATATAATCAGGGTTTACGGGATTGATGATAACACGTGAATTGTCCTGGAGATAGGGCTTGAAGAATTCTTTTTGTTCCTGCGTCTGGAATACGGCTCCTGCTGCCTTTGGAAAGAGCCATCTTATAAGGATCTTGTCCTTTAACGAATCATAATATCCTACCGGATGAACTCTCACTGCGATTATCGTAGGGATCTTTGTCTTCCTTGAGGCCATAAGTGCCCTGAAATTGGCATTATGGGTAAAAGCGATAAGGACATCCGGACTGTATTCCTTAAGGAAATCCCTTAAATATCTGATCCTTAATAAAGCCTTTTTAACTCGGCTTTTTTCTTCATCCTCGGGCCTTAGTCCTACATGGATACGTATGATCCTCTCATCGAGCGCATATTCGTCGTCCTCCTGCCACTCGGTCGTCACATAGACAGTATAGCCTTCTGCAACAAATCTGTTGGCGAGATTTGAAACGACTCTTTCCGCGCCTCCGCGTCCGAATGTATTTAAATGAAATGCAATTTTCTTAACTTTTGAATCCATCTACTTCTCCAGGATATCATCAAGTATCTTTTTAAGGTCAAGCGCATATCTTGAAGGATCGTATACAAATGCCCGGACTGATGCCTTTTTACCGTAAAGCTCCATCTTTTCTTTATCGGACATCATCATGAGGATACCCTTTGCTAGCATCCTGTCATCATCGGTTATGTTCTTTGAATCAAGATCTTCGTTGCAGTCCATATCGGGAACAAGGATACCGAACTCTCCTTCTATGATCTCACTTGTCGAACTGCCATCAGGGATCTTTTCTGAAAGTGCCTTATATTCCTTATCGTTTAAAAGTATCTCCCTGGGGCCCGTCTTACAGTCTGCGGCAACACAGGGCTTAGAAAGTGCCATGCCCTCAAGCAGAGCATTGGGGAATCCTTCGTGGTTTGAACTTAATACATAAAGGTCTGAATCTTCCACAACCGGGAACGGGTTTTTAAGCACTCCGGTAAAGAAGACTTTTTCGGCTATTCCAAGGTCTTCAGAAAGCTTTCTGAAAGAAGAAAAATCTCCGGTTCCCACTATCACAAGTCTTGAATCGGGGAACGACTCATGCACAATTGAAAATGCCTTTATAAGGTGCCAGTATCCTTTTATATAATCCTGCCTGCCGACAGTCACTATCGTAAAGGGCTTTTCTTTACTGTCCTTTTCGTTCCCGACGTCTGTCAAAGCACCGTTTCCGAACTGATCCTTTACCGATAAAAGGTCATCTTTTAAAAGTGCACTCTGCCTTATGCTCTTTGTTTCAAGGGGATTGTAGATATATCTGCTTTCCTTGCAGTCATAGTCTTTTTCAAGTTCCCTTAATATCTCTCTTGAGCAGGAAAGAACGCTGTCCGACTTTTTGCAGAACATCGAAACAAACTTCGGCGTTTCCATATCTGTTGAGCAGCGAATACCGGTAACGACTTTGGTTTTATTTCCGCCTTTGGACAGAACATTTACAAGATTTGCACTTGTTCCGAAACTATAGGCGATATCGATATCGTTCTTTTTCTTAAAACGCCTTACCTTTGAAACTCTTTTAAAGACATTTAAAGCCTTGCCTAATCGTCCAAACTTTTTTGTAACGGGCACATCGATATTAACAACATCAAGTCCCGTAATGTCGTAGTTTATGTCCTTGTCCGAAAAGATAAGTATCGTGACTTTATAATATTGTTCAAGAAGTCTTGCGGTTGCAACGCAGACTCTTTCAAATCCTCCCTGATGAAGCATCGGGGATATCAATAAAAGCTTTTTCATTTTTTGTATTTTTCATCCCACTCATCGCGTGGGAGCCCTACCACATTTTCTACACCGTACCAGTCTTCATAAAAGATATTTATCCAGTAACCCGGATCATCCGTCATCTCTCCGTTATAGGCCCCGGTATACTCGTTTTGGAACTCTTCACGAAGGAGCGGAACTTCAACGTAATCAAGGCCCTTTGCTGCGGCTTCTTTTATGATCGTCGTCCTTTCCTTTTCCTCCCTGTAAACTCTTGCAAGGTTAACAAGGTTTTCAAGATAGACAAAGAAGAACATGAGACAAAGAAGTGAGATCACGCTGTATTTAATAAAGCAGACAAATTTATCATCCTGCTTGAGCAAGAGCATAAGATCGATAAATGCTATCGTGAAAAAGAGTATCGCTCCGAAAAAGACTCTCTTTACGGGCAGCTGGATAAACATAAGCACGTAACTTGAGGCGATTGCCGCAAAGATAAACAAGATCGAGTTGTTTTCCCTTACTGACTTAATTGTCTTAAACCTGCCCATTACCGCAAGGATCACGATCAAAATGATGACCGCAACAAGGAAAGGCCAAAGGTAATCCCTTATGGACATTGATATCTTATAGATATTCGAAAGTATCTTTACAATACCCGTATAATCCCCATCTTCTTTTCTCGAGGTTGCCCTGCTGTGCGCACCGGGTGCAAGTAAAAGGAGCATGTAACCCAAAAGATATCCGGCGTGGGCGCATATCATCCGGGGTTTTAAGAATTCTCCGAGTTTAAGCTTTCCACCTGCTTCCTTTTTATCATCGATGTATTTGTTCAACGTATAGATGATGACAAGAAGTATGGCAGCTCCCGTGTTATTCTCGGATGAATTGCCCGCAAAGAGCGCGATGATGAACATCAACACGCACATAAGAACGGGGTTTTTTATTTCTTTGGTCCTTAAAAGGTACTTATATAATGCAAGTGAGAGCAATATGTAAGTCGTTGCAAAAAGATAAACAACAGACCCCGTAACCCACAATACGGCCTCGCCGAAGCTTACTTCAAAAAGCCATATGAGGAGGTATGACAGCATCAGCACGAAAATATCGTATTTCTTTTTGTTTTCAACATTGAAGTATACCGAAAGACCAAGAAGTACAAACATGAAGGAACAGACTATGTCAAAGAATACCTTGTTATAGATATAAAAGAATATCCTGAACGTGACGTAGTGAAGAAGCCTTCCGCCGTGATCATGAAGTTCACCCCAGGCAAGACGGAACACATCCTTAAAAGTCGCATTTGCCTGCCTCAGCTCTCGAAGATAAGCATAGTCATCCGAAAGATACGGAGTAAGTATGTTATATGCGAATATGCATAAAAACGTACAACCGAGTATCAGATAGAATATGGTCTTTCTGTTCTTTTCAATAAACGAACTCATCTTGTTTCCTCTGAAAGTATCTTGTCAACGCATTCCTTATATGCCTTACGAACGATTTTCCTGTCAAATTCCTTCTCCATCTTTTCACGCCCGAGTCTGCCCATTTCGGATCTTTTGTCGCGTGAAAGCAAAAGGAATTTGCCTATGGCATCTATAAGGGAATCCGGATCTTTGGCCTTGCAGGAAAGTCCGGTAATACCATCATCAAATATCTCCCTGCAACCGGGAATATCGCTTGCGATAACAGGTCTTCCGACAGAAGCAGCTTCCTGCATCACATTACTCATTCCTTCATGATATGTCGGAAGTACAAGTGCTGAGCACTCCTTAACGTATCCGTGTACATCCGTAGTAAAGTCAAAATATTTTATGACACCTTTGTCGGATAATTCCTTTAACTGCTCATTATAGTCATCGTCGCAATATCCGAGAACCCGGAATTCGGTACTGTCCGAATGAAACTTTTCAGCAGCCTTAAAGTACTCTTCGATACCTTTTTCCTTCATTATCCTGCCGACGAACAAAAATACCGTCTTTTCATCTTCAGGATAGGGCTCAAATGAATGAACCGAAAGGTTTACTCCGGAGCCCGGAACAAGGATGGTCTTTCCGTTATATATCCCGCTTTCGGCAAAAAGTCTTCTGTTTTCATCGTTTTGGAAAAAGACAACTTCGGCATTCTTTAAACCTGCTTTGTACATGCCGATGATAAGCTTTTTTACCGGTCCTTTTTTCTGGAACATGCTGCCTATCCCGGTTATCGTCGTGATATATGGGATTCTTTTTTTGCCACAGATAAATCCGCCGTAGATATTCGGCTTTATCGTATAGGTAAGCACGATATCCGGCTTTTGTTCCTTAAGTAGCTTTGCATATATTCGGCAAAGCTTAAGGTCCTCCAAAGGGTTCATGCCTCTTCTGTTAAGAGGCGTCTTTATTATCTCAAATCCTTCTTCCTTGAGTTCCTTAACGGAAACTTCATCGGGCACGGCAATAACAACGTCATAGTCTTCTTTTAATGAGAGCATGATCTCATTTCTGAAGCCGTATACACCCTTTGATGAATTGGCGAGGATTAGTGCTTTTTTTCTGTCTTTGCTCATAAGCTAGTGACCGACACTCCTGTAGGCAGGGAAATACGGGATATCCTCGCTTACATTTGCTTTTTTGCAGATCGCAGAATAAACATCCGGGATCCACTTTTTACGTGCTATATAAAAATCGAATTTGGTATTCTGTGCAAACTGCTCCTTGAAAAGATACAGGCTGTCCTCGGGGCTGTTGCTCCTTCCGCCTCCGTGATGGATCATTTTGTATCCGTGCTCTTTTCCGTAAGTTGCAAGTGCATAACGAAGTATATACGCAGGCGAAAGATAAAGGTATTCATTAAGCGTACCTGAAAGATGTATGTGCATAAGATCTCCGTAAAGGAAATACATTCCGGCTGCGATGGTCCGCTCTTCAAATACGGCCTCAACCAAAAGGAGATTGTCCTTAAAATCCCTTATGCATGCATCAAAATATGCATCATCAAAGTAGTAGTAGTCTCCCGCTTCGTTACGATCCATCGTTGCATAATATATCTTTTTAAAATCATGAAGATCCTCCGGTTTTTCGGTGATCCTGTAGCTGACTCCCTTATTGAGTGCCTGTCGGATATGTTTTCTGCAATG
>JAILCX010000006.1 GCA_024690205.1 Lachnospiraceae bacterium
ACTCCTGGTCAGGTTCTTGGAGCACGTAGATCTAACAGAGACGTTCTTGGTGCAAGACGTGGTATGGATAAGGCAGTTCTCGGTAAGAGAAGACGTCCTTCAACCGGAGACAGCTTGGCAATCTTTGCATGGCTGGCAGGACTTGCAGCTTCAATAGGAGCAGCAGGAGCCGGAATTGTCGGACTCAAGAAAACTAAATAAGAATTGGAGTATTTAGATGAACAAAAGATTGGTTTGTCTGGCAGTCATCATATCGATCCTGATCTGCGGCTGCGGCAGTAACACCGATACTTCATCAAATGACAATGCAGGATCAGCAGTGGATAAAACCGCTGCTGATTCTGATACTGTTGTGAAGGAAGTAAAATCGGACAAGATAGTTGAAGAATTTAAAGAAGAAGAGTACAAATTCGGCAGTCCCGATATAGTTTGTAATCTTCCCAAAGGATTTGTAGCTTCTGATTATGAAGGAGAGTATATACCTAAAGATAAGAAGGATTTCTCTTCAATAAATCAGATAATCTATGAATCTGACGAAAACATTACTCTTTTATCAAAAGAAGAGTATAAAGCTAAGATTGATAAAGAGTTTACTGACACTTATGGTCTTGAAGTCAGTATAAATATCACGCAGTACGATAAGATCATGATAGATGGTCGTCCCGGTTTGTACATTGTATATAACTATGACTTCAGGGATCAGCTTTATGAAGCTATTGTTGTTGAGCTTTATAACGGCAAAGAATCCAATATCATAACTTATCTGCAGGCTCCTGAACATGATTGGATGGAGCAGTATGCTGAAAGTGCAAAAACCATAAGATACAGGGACTCAATGTAGTATGGAAAAAAACAGAGTAATAGATGCTTTTTTAAACTATGAGATTAGGATCAAATCGATCGTTTTTAAAATGGTCGATTTGATTTTTATGTTATGCTTGTTTGTTCTTTCGTTTATGATCAGATGGAAGCTGTTCCCCATCGAATCAGCGGATTATTGGGGATTCTTGAAGGTCTGGATGGATCAGATTAAAGAGCTTGGCGGTTTCCCGTCATTGGCCAAAGAGATTTCCAACTATACATCATCATACATGTATCTTATGTGTATGGTCTCAGGTATAGATAATACGCTTTTTGCGCTTAAGTTTATTTCCGTATTCTTTGATTATGTGGCTTCATTTGCAATGTTCGCCATAGTCTACCAGCTGACCGGGAATACTAGAAAAGCGATCTTTGGAATGACGGCTTTGTTGCTTTGCCCCATAGTTATTTTGGACAGTGCATACTGGTGCCAGTGCGATATAATCTACACTTCATTTATTTTGTGGGCTTTATTTTTTTTCTTTAGAGATAACAGCAGAGTTTGCTTTATATTCCTGGCTATTGCATTTACATTTAAGCTTCAAACTGTTTTTATCCTTCCTTTTATTATAATAATGTGGTTAAAGAAAAAGACGGTTAAGCTTTATCACCTTGTATATATTCCGGTTGTATTCTTTTTGTTCCAGGTTCCCGCCTGGCTATTCGGACGCCCATTAAAGGAATTGATGCTTGTATATTTTGACCAGTCATCTTATTATCCCTGGGGGACTTTGGAATATCCGAATATTTACGCGATCATTGATGAGACGATAGACTCCAATCATCATATGTATGAGATTTCCGGTGCGGGAACATTCCTTGCGGTCATACTGCTTGGATTTATAGCTTATTATATATATACAAAGAGGATAGAACTTACGAACGATCTGATGGTAACGCTGGCATTATTTACTGTCGCCATCACTTTGTATACTTTACCTCATATGCATGACCGTTATGGTTTCCTTATCGATCTTATTGCAATAGTTTATTTCATGTTAAGGCCAAGGAAACTACCTGTTTCAATAGGATTTATGTTTGTATCCATATGTCTTTCGATGCCGTATCTTATCGCGTACAGGGTGATGGAAATCAAATATGTGGCGATGATACAGCTTGTACTTATCGTATTTGTCGGATATGATCTTTATAAGCTTGTATCAGAAAATATCCTGCCAGAGCCGGTTATTGAAGAGGATATTTTTGAAGAATGTATCGAAGAAGAAGGTGCAGAAGAAGAAATCATCGATCTGGGATCTTTTAACGATGATTCGGTACTTGATGAACTTATTAATATTACATCAACGCCCAGTTCTTAAACCACTCTAGTGAATCCCCGTAGTTGTTGGATGTGGGATATCCTGATATTACAGGGAAGAATACGAAGAACATGATTATCGCCAAAGCAAGGAATCCGTATACGAATTTCTTGCTTTTTTCATTCCATTCGAGAATATCTCTTATGGTATATGCCATCATCAACATTGCAAAGAGCATTGAAGGAAGATAATGGTAGATGAAGATACATCTGTTTACGCCAAACCACGGAATGTACTGAGCCAGATAAGCAATGCAAAGGAACATTGCCGTGCGGTCTTTCTTTTTAAACCAGCAGAAGAATACATATAATACGCAGGGTATAGAGCTCCACCATATAACGGGATTTCCCATATAATTAACTGCTGAACGGATGTAAATGGTCGTGTCACCGGAGGTATTTGTTTTAACAAGATCATTTGCTGCCATAAGAGTGCGGTAAATGAAAGGCCATGACTGGGCAGGAGACTGGAAAGGATGTGTAGCTACTAGGTTTTTGTGATAATTGATCATGTAGCTTGTGTTCCTTATTGTCTTTGCAATAAGACCGGTGTAACCATAACCTATATTAATACCATCATGAAAACTTATTGTTCTGTCTGTACTGCCAAGCTGGGCATATGCTTCAACCTGAGGTATATAACCAAGCGTGTAGATGACAAGGGGTATGGCGATGAAAAAAGCACAGCAGAAGCCGAATAGCTTCTTCCACTGATGCGCAGGCCAGTTTGTGAAAAGATGCCATCCAAGCAAAATAGCAAGACCGATGCCTGCATATACTCCCGTTAACTTCGTTGCGATAGCAAATCCCATGGATATTCCGCAAAGTGCTAGAAGCATATAAACTTTCTTAGGCGGAAATTTGTCCTTTTTGAAATCCTTTGTCTTGTGATATTCTCTGTCTGCCTCGAGATATCTATACATATATAAATAAGAAAGAATTATAAAGAAAGCAACGAAAATATCAATGGTGCATATACGCGAAAGGGTATAATGCATGCAATCAAACGTAATGAAGACACCGACACATGATGCAATGAAGGTGCTCTTAAACATAACTTTTGCAAATATGTACATCAAAGGAACAAATAAAACTCCGAAAAGAGCAGTCATAAATCTCCATCCGAAAGGATTTGTTCCAAATATCTTCATTCCTAAAGCTATAAGGTCCTTACCGAACTGAGGATGCGTTGTCTCATACGCGGGAAGATGATTGTTGAATTCATATCCGGTACGGGCATAATAGATCTCATCAAACATCGTACCGTCAAGATATGTATGGTTCTCGGTCTTGGGATACATATCCTGTTCATCAAATAACTCAGGATAGGCATCACAGTTTATCGGAGTGACTATTCCGTTAGGTCCTGTAAATACGAATTCATTGTAAATAGCCTGGTCGTCTGTTGAAACGATTCCGAGGTATCTTAACGTATAATATATATCGATGTCGTTCCACTGGAATACGGATCCGATGTTTACTTCGGAATTGATGACTTCCCAAAGACCGGTCACTTCATTAAAAGTAGAAATGGCTACCTTTCTTGAGTCAAGATTACCAAGATAAACATGAAGTTTTTCGACTGTGATGTAATCACCGAAATCAATTACGATATCTCTGTTTTCAGGAGTTGCTTCATATGAACTTACAGGTGCATATGTATTTCCGAGTTTGAAAAAAACCAGAAATGTGAATGCTACTGTAAGTATCAACATTATGAGGTAATCATCCAGAGACAGAATTTCTGATTTGGTAAAGAATGACTTGATTTTATTAAAAAAATTAGGCATACTAACTCCTGACGGACTTTTTTAATAGTATATCAGTATTTTGTCCGCTTATCAAATTTAGAAGGGAAATATTTTATGAATTTTAAAGCAACATTAAAGAAGACGATAGCGGTTGTCCTTTCACTTTCATTAATGTATCTGACAACCGGAGTTGACTCTAATGCGGTGACCTCTTCGGGTTCTATTGCAAGAGGAATAGATGTATCGAAATATCAAGGTGTTATCGACTGGTCTGCGGTAGCAAAATCAGGCATAAAATTCGCATTTATAAGAGTAGGAAGCACATATTCAGGTATCGATCCGACATTTGATTATAATATGCGCAGTGCTCAGGCTAACGGAATTAAGACAGGTGTATATATTTACTCATATGCAACAAACGCCGAACAGGCAGCTATGGAGGCTGCACTTGTCACTCAGTGGCTTGCACCTTACCAGGTACAGCTCCCTGTAGTATTTGATATAGAAGATAAGACCCAGACTTCATTACCCAATGCAGAGATTAATAACATCATCAATTCATTCTGCATAATAATGGATGCTGCAGGATATTATCCCATGGTTTATTCATATAAGAATTATTTCCAGGGAAAGATCGGAGCAACACCTTGGGATAAGTGGGTTGCCCAGTATAATGATTCGCTTGATTATCCTACTCCGGCTTTCTGGCAGAACACGTCAAAGGGTTCCGTGCCCGGAATAAAGGGTAATGTTGATATGGACTATCAGTATAAGGATTACAGCAAGCTTATCATCAAAGACGGTTTCCTTGATCACAACGGAAGTAAGCGTTATTACAAGGATTACAAGATGCAGACCGGTTGGGTTATGCACGAAAATTCAAAGTATTTCTTTGACGTATACGGATATATTGTTAAGGGCTGGTACGTAGATGTTGACGGAAAGATGTATTACCTTAATACTTCTGATGGAAAAGCATCAATAGGTGCTACTCAGGTTGATAATTTCACGTTCTATTTTGATCCTTCCGGCGCTATGCAATACGGCTTTATAGATTACGGAAAGGGAATGAAGTATTTTGATCCTTTGATGAACGGAGCCATGGCAACAACGTGGTTTGCTTATAACGGAAAGATGTTCTATGCCCTTGAAGACGGTACTGTTGCAACAGGATATCAGGAAGTTGAGGGAGTTCCTTACTTCTTTGAAGAAGACGGTTCAATGGCTATCGGCAAGGAGGTTTCTGCCAACAAGAAAACATATATGGCCGGAGCTGACGGCGTGCTTGTAGAGCTTGTTCCGATCGCTGATGACGGTACGGGTGAAGGACCAAAGAAGCTTGATGCAGAGACAATGGCTGCTATGAACGGTATAGATCTTAGCACTTTAAATGAGGCCCAGCTTGCAGCGTTTATGACTGCAGTTGACAACTACAATGCTTTGATCCCGTAAAGCACAGTGCTTGACGCTCTATGGTGATTGTGTTATCATATCACTTGCGTTTTAGAAAAATCGCTTGTTTTGAATGGAGATAAATATGGTAAAGATCATAATACAGGTAGTATTCATTTTAATATGTATCGCGCTTACAGCGCTTGTGCTTTTGCAGGAAGGCAAGCAGGCAGGACTTGGAGCTATTTCCGGAGCTGCTGAAACTTACTGGGGCAAGAACAAGGGCAGATCAATGGAAGGAAAACTTGTAAAGATCACAAAGTGGCTCGCAATTCTTTTCATGATCTTATCTATAGTCCTTAACCTCAAGATTTTCTAAGTTATTGATTTATTGGGATCCTGCTTAGGCAGGGTCCTATTTTTTTACATTATGAAAAGCAGAAATAAAGAAACAACTAAATATGTAGGAACTTATATTGCTAATCAAAAAGGCTTTGGTTTTGTTGAAATAGAAGGGATGGAAGAAGACCTTTTTATTCCTGAAGGTAATACTCACGGAGCCTTTCATATGGATACCGTTGAGGTTCATATTACCAAGGAAAAGACATCCGATAAGAGAGCCGAAGGAAAGATAGACGCGATAATTATGCGTGGGATTACCGATGTTGTCGGTACTTTTGATAAAGCCAAAAGCTATGGATTTGTAATACCGGATAATCAAAAGCTTGAATCGGATATATTCGTTGCAAAAGAAGATTCGATGGGTGCCGTTACAGGGCATAAAGTAGTTTGTCACATTACTGATTATGGAGACAGGAGAAGAAAACCGGAAGGTAAGATAACCGAGATAATAGGTCATGAGAATGATCCCGGTGTTGATATCATTTCCATAGTTAAGGGATTTGATCTTCCGTCAGAATTTCCCGAAAAGGTTCTTAATCAGGCAAACCGCGTTGCCAAAGATCTTATCGAGAATGACTTTTACATGCGACGCGATCTTCGTGATATGCTTATGGTCACTATAGACGGTGAGGATTCAAAGGATCTTGATGATGCCGTTTCATTAAGCTATGAGGATGGGATATATCATCTCGGTGTTCATATAGCCGATGTATCAAACTATGTTCAGGAAAGCTCGGCGCTTGATAAGGAAGCGCTAAACCGCGGTACCAGCGTATATCTTGTGGATCGTGTTATCCCGATGCTTCCGCATGCCTTAAGTAACGGAATTTGCTCTTTGAACATGGGTGAAGACCGTCTTGCCTTATCATGTCTTATGGATATTGATGAAAAAGGGCAGGTGGTTAACCACGAGATAATTGAGACTGTGATAAATGTCAACGAAAGGATGAATTATTCCGATGTTAACAGGATCCTTACTGATAATGATAAGCAGTTGAGAGAAAGATATGCCCAATGCGTTCCCATGTTTGAACTTATGGAGAAGCTTTCGCATATCATAAGAAAGAACAGGGAAAAGAGAGGCTCTATCGACTTCGATATACCTGAAAGCAAGATAATCCTTAACAAACACGGTGTTCCTGTAAAGATAGCACCTTATGAAAGAGGTGTATCACAAAAGATAATCGAAGATTTTATGCTTATGGCTAATGAGACCGTGGCCGAGCATTTCTATTATCTTGAAAGTCCTTTTGTATACAGGACTCATGGGACACCCGCAGCAGACAAGATCCTTAAACTCGGAACTTTTATAAATAACTTCGGATATTCCATTAAGGTAAGGGGTGCTGAGGGTGAGGTTCATCCAAAGGAGATCCAAAAACTGCTTGCAAAGATAGAGGGAACACCGGAAGAAGCCCTGATCTCAAGGCTTACTTTGCGAAGCATGCAAAGAGCAGAATACAATACGGCTTGTCTCGGTCATTTTGGGCTTGCCTGTAACTTTTACTGTCATTTTACTTCGCCGATAAGAAGATATCCTGATCTTCAGATCCACAGGATAATTAAAGAGCATATCCACGGCAGGATGAATGAAAAAAAGATAGAACATTTTAACAGTATCCTTCCCATGGTGGCAAAGGAATCATCGGCAAAGGAAAGAAGAGCGGATGAGGCCGAAAGGGAAGTTGAAAAACTTAAAAAAGCCCAGTATATGCTCGATCATATAGGAGAGCAGTATGACGGTGTCATCTCGGGGATAACAGTCTGGGGCATATATGTTGAACTTCCCAATACGGTTGAAGGAATGATTCACGTATCCAAGCTTATGGGTGATTACTATTATTATAAAGAAGATACCTACGAGATGATCGGTCAAAAAACGGGAATTGTATATAAACTCGGACAGAAAGTTAAGATTGTCGTAGACTATGTCGATATGTCAGTTAAAACCATTGATTTTTCTTTTGTTGAACCGACGGTTCATACTAAATAACGGTCAAAGGTAGTATAATAAAGATATGAGTAAAGAAGGAATGAAGCTGATCGCCAATAACAAAAAGGCGTATCATGACTATTTCATAGAGGAAAAGTTTGAAGCCGGATTGGTGCTTCACGGAACCGAGGTAAAGTCCTTAAGAATGGGCAAGTGCAGCATCAAAGAGGCTTATGTCCGCATTGAAAACGGCGAGGCTGTTGTCTATGGGATGAATATCTCTCCCTATGAAATGGGAAATATATTTAATAAGGATCCCTTAAGGCCCAAAAAACTCCTCATGCATAAAAGTGAAATAAGAAAACTCCTTGGTGCGTCAAGTGAGGATGGATATACGATAATGCCTCTTCAGGTGTATTTCAAGGATGGATATGCTAAACTTGAGATAGGTCTTGCAAAGGGTAAGAAATTATACGATAAACGTCAGGATCTTCGTAAAAGAGATATGAAGCGTGAAGTCGAAAAAGATTTCAAAATGTCATTAAGGGGATGACCCTTAATATAGATTTAGGTTTTAAAGTACATTGAAAAATGAATATTTATTATTTTGGGCTAGTAAAGGTTTCGACAGGGAACATGCAGCTTTAGAAGCTATCCGCATGCAATGCGTTAAATGGCAAACCTAAATATAAACGCAGATTCTAGAAAATTTGCTATCGCTGCCTAAGAGCAGCTGTCCGCCTCTTTGCACCTGCACTTAGAGATACGGGCATCATCATTGCAGGAAACGACTTATACTAAGCTTTGCGTATAAGGGCGTAACATGAAGCTACCTTCGCAGGCAGGGCGTTCACCTCCGGCCGGATGAAGGGAATACCAATCGGTGAACTATGATAGTAGAAGGAGAGGGAATTGCTCTTTGGACGTGGGTTCGACTCCCACCTAGTCCACTTTATAGAATGTATAAGTATTTTTACCGTTGGTTTTGGATTTATACATTGCTTCGTCGATTTTTTCGAATATGTTTGAAGTGTCTGTTATATCCTTGCCATTTGTGATTCCTACGCTGATTGTGATACTCGGAAGTCCGTCATCAGTGTTTTCAAGTTCGTCGTTTATCTGGCCTATCTTTGATTCAATCATTCTGCGACTCATTCCACCTGAATGAACCATGAATATAACAAATTCATCGCCACCTATACGGCATATGCAGTCGTCATCTCTAAAGACCTTCGTTAATATGTTGACCAATTTGATAAGTATCTTGTCTCCTGTTTCGTGACCATATGTATCATTGATGTTTTTGAAATTATCAACGTCTAACAGCATCATATAGGAGTTTTTAAGGTCCAGAACTGATAATAGATAATCATAACCCATGCGGTTATATGCTCCGGTCAGTTCATCATGCGAGGCCTGATAGTTTAATCGCTCAATGCTTGATTTGTTTTTTAGAAACATCTTATTGTAAGCATTAGCCAGATATCTGAATTCATTTGATCCTTTTTCGGGAATAGGACAATCTTCCCTGATCCGCTCAATTGCATTTAATACCGGATTGATAGCAAGACGTGTGGTTAACCACAGTGTAAAGAAAATATACAGAGCCTGGATCACAATAGCAGTACGAGAGATCTTCATTTCGCGGTCAAGAGCATCATATGCGGACGCTTCGGTCTCTATGGCAAGCTTATCAATCTCATCAAGGCTTGCTTGCATATCGGATCTGATACGGTCTTTCTGCTCGTAATAAGAATCATTAAGAACAACCTCAGTAGCCTTCCTTATCTTATCTTCCGGTGAAAGAGCGGCATCTTCTTCGCTAAGTTTGATACCGCGAAGCATATCCGGGTAGTCGGTTATACCCTTTGCGTCTACAACGAGTTTCATTGCGTAGTATTCCGTATCCATGAGTTTTATGGAATTATCCATAGCTTCGGATAACTGCTCAAGAGCAGAATCCGCCCTTTCATCAGTTGCCATTTTGGTAACGGCTTCCTCGCGTCGTTTTGATTCAAATGCTTCGGTGAAATAATTATTTAGAAAGCGCACATCCCCCCTAATGGTAAACCGCTGAACCTGTTCGGTCAGATAATCAGAAGCATTCATCAGTTCGTGAGCTGCATTTTGAAGATCGGAATACTGCTTGGAGGCATCAATAACCCTATTAAATGTATTTGACAAGCGGAATGTTGAATATATGATAGTTCCAGAAAAGATAACTGTTATGACAACAAGCCAGATATGAACTACTCTGTGTGAAATTCCTTTTCTTTTTCTCATAAATATCGCCGAGAATTATTGATCGCCTATAAGTTTATCCTCAGACAGGTATTTGAGTATCATATCTTCAAGACGCTCAAAATTAACAGGCTTTGACAGATAATCTGTAAAGCCGCTGTCCAGATAGAATTCACGGGCACCCGATATTGCATTTGCCGTAAGGCAGATGATAGGGGTGTCATTATTTATATTATCGGTATTTTCCTTAAATTTCTTTAGAGTTTCAACGCCGTCCATATGCGGCATCATGTGATCGAGGAATATAATATCATATTTATTTTTTAAAGCTAATTCGATACAGGCCATTCCGTTATCAGCTGTATCTATATCAATTCCGGTTTTTTTAAGAAGACCTTTAAATACAGTAAGATTGATTGGGGTATCATCGACAACAAGGATTCGGGCATTTTGTGCTTTGAACTTAGGCAGGTAATTGGTCTCTTTGTCAGTAAACTTATTAAATTGATCCTTATAATCACCGATAGGCTCCCAGTCAGATACTGTCTGTATAAGGTCAAACCAGAAAACGGAACCCACACCATATTCGCTTTCGACATTCAATTTGCTGCCCATCATTTCAAGCAGGTTACTTGTAATGGACATTCCAAGGCCCGTGCCTTCTATATTTCTGTTACGCTTTTCATCGATCCTTTCAAACTTGACAAACAGCTTATCAAGATTTTCTTTCTTTATACCGATTCCGGTATCCTTTACCGATACTCTTAAGGAAATGCTGTCAGGATGTTCTTCGGACTTTGTATGTTTGACGGAGATTGAAACGCTTCCTTTTTCGGTATACTTAGCGGCATTTGTGAGAATATTCGTGATGATCTGTTTGATCCTTATTTCATCGCCGTACAATACGGAAGGAATGGTCGGGTCAATATCAAGTATAAGTTCAAGACCTTTAGCATCCATTCTTGCTTTTATCATATTAATAAGATCATTTAAAAGAGATGATATCTGATAATCTGTGGGGATTATCTCCATCTTTCCGGATTCGATCTTAGAAAAATCGAGGATATCATTGATAAGGATTAAAAGAGAATTCCCGGCACTTTTAATATTCTGGGAATAAGTGATGATATTGGGATCATCGGTTTCACGAAGTATCATTTCATTCATCCCGAGCACGGCATTAATAGGAGTTCTTATCTCATGGGACATATTTGAAAGAAATGCTGACTTTGCTTCGTTTGCGGCAACAGCCTGTTCGGATTTATTGATAAGCCTTTCTCTTTCAATCTTTTCTTTGGTTATATTCTCAAGCATCCAAAGAACATGGGATATCCTTCCGTCTTTGGTCCTTTCGGATACGATCAACCTTGCTCTGACCCAGATGTTTCCATAGCTTAAGTATTCGAGGGTCGCATTGTTGGTACCATACATACGATCATCTATCGTTGAAAGATCGGTAAAGTCTATAGCCATCTGTTTTGTGGGACTTTCAGGCAGGCCCTTCATAATATTCAAGAAGACTTCTTTCATATTATGATCAACGGAAGCAACCGCATTGGAGATCGCGGGATTTACATTTTTGATCTCAACGACCGAATTATTTATAACATCAAGATCACACAGTGACATGTAAATATCGGCAGAAGATAAGAGAAGTGACTGGAGCCTGGAATTAAGGACATCTTTTTTTCCTGATCTGAACATGATCACAGCAAATACTATAAAAATAAGCAGGATAGAAGATATACTAAGAAGCATTATGATGGTAAGCGGCTTAAAGATGACATCATTATCCGCGATAGATATCCCGTACCAACCGGCAGCAATCTCAACGGCAAAAACCGTATAATTATGTTTCTTATATGTCATATGAAAGAAGTTTCCGTCATTGACAGAAATCAGCCTATATGCATATGAACCGACAGAATCTGTATACTCGGAATAATCAATACCCAGTTGGGAAGGATCTGAATGACCTACGACAAAGCCGGATGAAGTAACTACCATCGTTATGGTTGAACTATTATCTCTGAGGTTACTTTCTATTATCTCCTGTATCCTTTCAAGTGTAACATCCAGCGCCACAACACCTTCGTTATGAGGCGTTGATTTTGCCAATGTCATAACGACCTCGCCGGTGTAAAGATCCAGATAAGGATCAACTAAAGCAATCTCACCATTGTGATTGATGGCTTCTTTGTACCATGGTCTTTCGGTCGGAATAAAATCATCTCCAGGCTCCCATTCCAAACCATCATAGAAATTACCATCAATATATGCATATAATCCGGTAGAATTCGGGACTATTGAACTGTTGATTATTTTGGTTTCGTCAATAAGATATTCACGGAAGGCTTCCTCAGGTTCGCCATCATGGAGCATTTTGTCTATTGTATATGTTGAAATATTAAGAGCATCAGTTGCAGATGAAAGATACAGAGCAACTTCTTCTGCGGTACGCCCCGCATTCAGCTGACCGTTTTCATAAATGCTTTTTCTTGCATAATCAGTCAAAAGTGAATTGTAGATGATTATGATCGTAGCAAACAACAAAGCCAAAACAGGAAAAATGGCTGCCTTTTCGCTTCCGTAATAATGCAGGACGTCTTTTACGGAGACTTTCTTCTCTTTTAATCGATTTGGAGATTTGGTTTCAGTAGTATTATTCTGCATAGCTCATATTGCAATCTATCGTATCTTATCTGACGGCAGATTTGCTTTTAATGTATTTTCCAGTTGCTCACTTTTTATGGGTTTTGAAAGGTATCCGGCAAAGCCGATTTTTTTGTATTCTTCTTCAGCTCCTTCAAGAGCGTTGGCTGTAAGCATAATAACGGGAGTGTCGGTATTTGCTCCTTCGACGCTTATTTTTTTAAATACTTCAACACCGTCAGGTTCAGGCATTCTGTGATCGAGGAGTATAAGATCATATTTTATCTTAAGGCATTTGTCGATCGCTTCATTTCCGCCGGCAGCCTTATCTACATGGATAAGAGTCTTTTTAAGAAGAGCTTCCGCAACTTTAAGATTGAGCGGCACATCATCGACGATAAGTATATTTGCATCGGGAGCGGTAAAGCTTTCCTTGTATTCTTGCTGCTCTATGTACTTTGTATTTTGATATGTTCCTGATGGAGTGCTGTCTATAACTTCCTGAGGAAGGATTACGGCAAAACAGCTTCCCTTACCGGGGGTGCTTTCAACTTCAATCTTTCCGTTCATAAGATCAACGAGATTCTTTGTTATGGCAAGACCAAGGCCCGTGCCCTGGATCGTGGCATTCTGTTTTTCGTTTATCCTCTTGAACGCATCAAAAAGATATGCGACATCCTCTTTAGCGATACCTTTTCCCGTGTCAGTAACCTTTACACAAAGGTCGATCCGGTCCTTATCAGTATTATTGAATGAAACATCAATGGTAACTCCGCCTTGGTCCGTGTATTTTATGGCGTTTGATACTAAGTTTGAGACTATCTGTTTTATATGCTGTATATCACCCATTAAAAGACGCGGAAGATCCTCAGCACATTTGATATTAAGATAAAGATCTTTGGCGCCTGCAGCCTGCCAGAAGAAGTCATTGCACTCGTGAATGAGTTTATGCGGCTCGTATTCAACAGGGATAACCTCCATCCTGTTAGCCTCGATCTTTGAAAAATCAAGTATATCGTTTATGAGATTAAGAAGCGTATCTCCCGATGTTCTGATGTTTTGGGCATATTCTTTGATGAGGGCATCGTCAGTGGACCGAAGGATCATCTCATTCATTCCAAGGACGGAATTAAGAGGGGTCCTTATTTCGTGTGACATGTTGGCAAGGAACGTACTTTTTGCCTGATTTGCCTTGTCGGCATTTTCACGGGCCTGTTTTATCTCGCGCAGATAATATTCGGCTTCGGTTGTATCTTCTATAAGGAAGTATGAACCGATGTTACGCCCTTTTTGATCTGTCAGGTTGTTGTATTTTATCCTGTAGTTTTCGGCCTTTATTCCGTGCTGCTTTACATAGTCGGCTTCGCCGAAAGACTTGTTGGCGCTTTTAAGAATGTCAATGACAGATGAAAGAGGCTCCATATCAAGTGTAAACTTGCCTGTTTCATGGTTGAATTTTGATCTTGAGTATTTGTTTGCGTATATGCAGTCATTGGAAAGGTCGAAGATGATAAGGCCTTCATTCATATCATCAACGGCTCTGCCTATGGCAGAAATAAGAAGATTTCTGGGAACAAATACGGCTATGGAAAAATAGATCAAAGTTGCAGCTACTGCATAAAAGATAACGGAAGCATCAAGGACAAGGCCGAATGCCATATAGATCACATTTAATACAACGACCAGTATAAGAACCGACAGTATCATTATGTACTTTGTACGGTAAAAACTATAAGTTTTTTTGATCTTAAGCACTATGAAAAACAGCGCAAAGAGGATGGCGATATAATCAACTGCCAGATGGATATAGTAGACGGTATTAAATGATGTCTGATAAAAAACCGAGCCTGAAGAATCGGTTATTTCATAAATACTGAAGCAATGTTTGAATATCAGATTTAAGACAAGTGATATTGAGTCGGCCGCCATGACGGAAGCCGCAATGGGAGATAAGAAAAAAAGCTCTTTTGAATGCTCCGTATAGTAGATGCAAAAGCCTGTAAGACAATAAAGTATCCAGTCAATGGAAATAAAGTAAAGGATGTAGGAAGTTTCTGCCATGAGAGGATTTATCGAGAGCGCAATAAAGATATTGGCGATTATGGCAACTATGCCGGCGATAAGAGTACTTTTGAGCCATTTTGCATAGTTTTCCTGTATCTTTGCGCATGCTTTAAGAGTGAATATCATGTCGGTGATAGCCAGGATGAATACTATGACATAGACAGATTTAGTATACATAAAGCAAAATACTCCTTATCCTTGACAGAATTATACTATTTTTTGGTGCATAATAACAGATGGAATGCTATAATATAGCAGTTAATATTCAAACAAACACGTATTTTTGAGGAGATTATTATGTTTTGTACTAATTGTGGAGCTAAAGTAGAAGATGGCGCTCTTTTCTGCACAAATTGTGGAGCAAAGCTTGAACCTGCAGAGAATACTGTAAGTAAAGTTGCTGCAGAAGATACCGGTATCAATACGGATGCACCTGTTGTCGAGGAACCCGTGGCTGCCGAGCCTTTGCCCGTAAGCGAACCACAGCCTGTAAGCAAGCCTCAGCCCATAAGCGAACCCCAGCCCGTAAACGAACCTCAGCCGGTTCCGGCTTCCGTTCCTTCTTCAACGAGCGATTCAGGAAACAACGGAAACAAGAAGACAGGTATTTTGATCGGAATTATCGTAGGAGCGGTAGTTCTTATCGCTGCCATTGTCTGTCTTTGCATATTCATCCTTGGTAATAACGACAGCAAATCTTCAAAGAAGAACAAGGCTGAGACCGAGGAATCCGACGATAAGGAAGATAAGAAGAAAGACAAGAAAAAGGACAAGGATAAAGATAAGGACGATTCCGACGACGATTCAGACGATAAGGATAAAAGTTCAAAGAAGAAAAAGAAGGATAAGGACGCTGATAACAAAGAAAAGAAGGATCCCGATACGGTAGTTTCGGGAGAACTCCTTGAACTTGATTCTTCATACAAAAAGTTCTCTGATCTTATAGCCGTTTCTTCAGATGAGAAAGAAGAACTCAGCTTATTTACGAATGATTATTCAGTCATTAACTGGACTGAGGAATATGATATAGCAGGTTCGGGACTTGTATTGTCTCTTGCCTCATTTGAATATTATGACAGTCCGATGTATGTCTACTGTATCAGTAACACACGCGCCGAAACCCTTGATTTCTATGGAGATATCACTGCATTAAATTCATCAAAAAGTTCGGTGGGCGATGGTTATGCATCTACGGAACAGCTTTGTTACGGAAGCAGCTTCGTAGGTACGATACCCTGCACCGGAGATGTTGATGATTTCGAGATTGATTTTTCTGTAAGATTAGCTGACGGAACCGAAGAAGGTCATTGGGAAGCAGACTGGGCACTTGATACCAAGTCATCATATTCCCCTGTATTTAAATACGATATGTTCAACTATACGGATATAACTTATTCAGTCGGATACCTTTATGTATTCCCTGTTGACGAAAACGGTAACGTTTTGGGATATGGATATGATTATCCTTCTTTGATGATAAAGCCCGATCAGGATACGGAAGGTGAATTAAGCGTATATACGGATGATGTTGCAAGCATAAAGACTGTTGCAATGTTTGCCACGACCAAGAATCTTTCTGATGATGATCTTTATGTTGATGAAAACGGTAACGGTTACTTTGAATCCGAAAACGGTGATCTGCTTTATATAAGGGATAACGGCGACGGAACCTGTGGTGTTTACCTTAAGATCAAGGGATCAAAGAAAGAATACGAATACATCGATCCTGCTTCAAACATGACAGCCGATTCGTTAAACCTTTATGATCATTCATCGGGTGACATGATAGGAACCGTATATTTCTATCAGGAAAACTGCTATGCATATATATATGAGCCCGGTAATGATGAGATAGAACAGGATGCAGATTTCTATTTTACAAAGACCGAATATAACGAGAACGACATTAAGACATATTCAAAAGCAATCGACAAGAAAAAATAAAAATGTGATCGGAGGAATTTTCAATGTGCGGTATCGTTGGATACGTTGGACCGAAACAGGCATCACCCGTTTTGCTTGAAGGTCTTTCGAAACTTGAATATCGTGGTTATGATTCGGCAGGACTTGCAGTCCGGAACGGTGATAAGCCTGCTGAGGTTGTAAAGACTACGGGAAAGATAAAAAATCTTATAGAAAAGACTGACGCCGGAAAGGCATTGGTTGGAAACTGCGGGATAGGTCATACAAGGTGGGCTACTCACGGTGCACCCAGCCAGTCAAACGCCCATCCTCATGTATCCGGAAACTGTACCGGATCAGGCTCGGGAACAGTTGAATCGGAAGTTGTTGGTGTTCATAACGGTATCGTTGAGAATTTCCAGGAATTAAAAGCCAAGATGGAACGCCACGGTTATCAGTTCTATTCACAGACCGATACCGAGGTACTTATCAAACTCATTGATTACTACTATAAGAAGTATAAAGTCGGTCCCATCGATGCCCTTGCAAAGACTATCGTACGTGTGCGCGGATCATATGCACTTGCCGTGATGTTCAAGGATTATCCGGACAAGATATTTGTTGCCCGTAAGGATTCGCCCATGATCATCGGCGTCAATAAGGATGAAGCTTTCCTTGCATCCGATGTTCCCGCGATCCTTAATTACACAAGGAACGTATATTATATCGGTAACCTTGAGATGGCTGAGATAAGCCCCGGAAAGGCAACCTTTTATAACCTTGACGGAGATACGATCTCAAAGGATCTCACAAAGATAGACTGGGATGCAGAAGCGGCCGAAAGAGGCGGCTTTGAACACTTCATGATGAAGGAGATCCATGAACAGCCCAAGGCAACATCGGATACCCTTCATAAATATATAACGATAAATGATGAGGGACAGGGTAAGATCGATCTTTCGACAGTAGGTCTTACCGAAGAAGATATCGCAAAATTCAGCAGAATATATTATGTTGCATGCGGCTCGGCATGGCATGTCGGAATGCAGGCTAAATATGTATTTGAAGATCTGACTGATATATGCGTAAGTGCCGAACTTGCTTCGGAATTCAGATACAGTAAAGCTAAACTCGATAAGAACGGACTTGTCATCATAATCTCTCAATCCGGAGAGACTGCGGACTCACTGGCCGCTTTGAGGATGGCAAAGGAAGAAGGATTAAAGACCCTTGCGATCGTTAACGTGGTCGGAAGTTCTATAGCAAGAGAAGCGGATTATGTGATGTATACCGTCGCAGGTCCTGAGATATCAGTTGCAACTACCAAAGCATACAGCTGTCAGCTCATGTGTACTTTCATGCTTGCTGTTGAGTTTGCAAAGGTAAGGAACGGTCTTGATGAATACGGTCATTATATTGACGAGCTGCTTTCGATTCCCGATAAGATAAGTAAGGTGCTTGAAGATAAGGAACGTATCCAATGGTTTGCGTCAAAGTACGCAAACGCTCATGACATTTTCTTTATCGGACGCGGTATTGACTATGCGATCTGCCTTGAAGGTTCACTTAAGATGAAGGAGATAAGTTATATTCATTCTGAAAGCTACGCTGCCGGTGAATTGAAGCATGGAACGATATCACTTATCGAAGACGGAACTTTAGTCATCGGAGCCCTTACTCAAAGCGAGCTTTACGAAAAGACACTGAGCAATATGATGGAATGTAAGAGTCGTGGTGCTTACCTTATGGGTATTACATCTTATGGGAAATATGACGTTGAAGATAATGTCAATTTCTCGGTTTATGTTCCGAAGGTTGATGAACATTTCATCGGAAGCCTGGCGATCATACCGCTTCAGCTTCTTGGATATTACATTAGCGTAGCTAAAGGTCTTGATGTTGATAAGCCCCGTAACCTTGCAAAGAGCGTTACGGTTGAGTAATTTAGGAACCGGTGTGTTTGATCAGTTATGAGCGAAATAGATAATCTTAGAAAAAAGATCGACGATATCGACAAACAGATGGCAGCTTTGTTCGAGGAGAGGATGAATGTTGCTTATGATATCGGAATGTACAAAAAGAAAAACGGACTTCCGATCCTCGATGCCGATCGTGAAAAAAAGATAATCAAAAACAATTCAAAATACATCACAAAGCCCGAACTTCGCCGCTATTACGAGGAATTCCTTGTTGATATGATGCACATTTCCAAAGTGTATCAGCAAAAACAGATGGAAGGCCTCCGTATCGCGTACAGCGGAATTGAGGGTTCTTTTGCATCAATTGCGGCTTCAAAGATAATGCCTCTTGCACAGAGGATTTCCTTTGGCTCATTCACGGATGCATATGAATCGGTAAAGAACAACGAATGTGATATAGCCGTGCTTCCCATAGAGAACAGTTTTGCAGGTGAAGTCGGACAGGTCATGGATCTTATGTTTAACGGAGACCTCGTGGTCAGAGGCGTTTATGAGCTTCCCATATCACATTGTCTTTTGGGACCCGATGACAGTACAAGGGACAGCATTAAGACTGTCGTTTCGCATCCACAGGCGCTTTCACAGTGCAATAAATATATAGAACGCCATCATTTAAAGATGATCCCGTTTGAAAATACTGCGGTTGCGGCAAAGGAAGTTGCCCAAAAGAATGATATCTCCGTAGGTGCGATAGCAAGCATGCTTACAGCCAAGTTATACGGCCTTAAGGTCCTTGATTACGATATCAATGACAGTAAGGATAACATTACAAGATTTGCCGTTCTTCAAAAGGATAACGGTGAAGCAAATGATAAAACCGACAATACGTTTATCCTTATGTTTACGGTTAAAAATGCCGCGGGAACACTTGCCCGTGCCATTTCCGTTATGGGTGAACACGGTTTTTCAATGAGAGTCATAAGGAGCCGTCCGTTAAAGAAAAAGAACTGGCAATACTATTTCTATGCCGAGGTCGAAGGAAAAGTCGATTCCAAAGGTGCTGAGGCAATGCTTAATCATCTTAAGGAAGAATGCGAGTATATCAAAGTAATAGGTACGTTCAAACCGGGTATTAGATTATGATATCCGAACATTTTGTTTAGATGATAGTTAACATTAAACCATCAATCGCAAACGGTGTCATTAAAGCACCGCCGTCAAAAAGCCTACAGCACAGATATTTGATCTGTGCTGCTCTTTCAGATGGGGAAAGCAGGATCGAAAACATTGCTTATTCAAAGGATATAGAAGCTTCGATCGAATGTGCCGAAGCTTTGGGGGCCGTGGTACAAAAAGGTGAGGATGATGTCGTAATAAACGGTATTGATACATCCTTGAACCTTAGGAACAAAAAGACGGTCTTTAACTGTAATGAGAGCGGATCTACCATGAGGTTTTTCATGGGTGTCGCCATGGGGCTCGGTCTTGATGCTTCATTTTACGGATCTGATACGCTTCTTAACAGACCCATGGGCATATATGAAGATATATGTAAGGATCAGGGGATATTATTTGAAAGAAATGATGACCATATAAGGATAAGCGGAAGATTAAGGGCAGGTAACTTTTCTGTTCACGGGAATATTAGTTCCCAGTTCATCACCGGACTTTTGTTTTCCCTTCCTTTGCTTGAAAATGACAGCGTAATAAAACTCATCCCTCCCGTTGAAAGCCGTTCTTATATCGATCTTACGCTTGATGCTCTTTGTAAGTACGGAATAACCGTTGAGGAGATCAGTGAAAATGAATTTCAGATAGAAGGCTCAAGTAAGTATCATGCGTTTGATACGGAGGTTGAAGGAGACTGCTCAAATGCCGCATTTTTGGATGCGTTTAACCTCTTTGGAGGAAATGTAGAGGTATTGGGACTTAACAAAGACTCGCATCAGGGAGACAGGGTTTATAAGGACCTTTTTAAAAAGCTTAACGAAAGCGATCCCGTTATAGATATTTCCGACTGTCCGGACCTTGGCCCCATACTTATGGGTGTCGGAGCATTAAAAAACGGTGCCGTATTTACCGGCACGAAAAGGTTAAAGATTAAAGAAAGCGACCGCGGAAGTGTTATGTGTAAGGAGCTTGCCAAGATGGGGGTTAATACGCTTCTTGAAGAAGACAGGATAACTGTTTACGGATCTTCTTTTCATGCACCGGATGTGCCCATTGATTCAAATAACGATCATCGGATAGCAATGACATTTGCTGTACTTTTATCTGTTACGGGAGGCAGCATAAATGATGCTGCAGCAGTAGATAAAAGCTTTCCCGGATTTTTCGAAGATATCAAAAAGCTTGGAATAGATTGTGATATAAAAAACTAGATTTAAGGTGGTTAAAAATGGAATGGATCAACAATAAGACAGTAATGATAGTAGGTCTGGGGCTTATCGGAGGGAGTTATGCAATGGCTTTAAACCGTATAGGCTATCATGTTACGGCTATCGATGTCAGTGAAGAGACTATCGCTTATGCCAAAGAAAAGAAGATGATAGATGACGGTGCTGCTTTTCCTGATCCCAAACTAATAGGAGAAGCTGACTGTATAGTTATAGCCTTATATCCTTCAAAGATTATTGACTGGATAAAAGAAAATCAAAAGTATTTTAAGCCTGGTGTCATTTTGACCGATGTTACCGGTATAAAATCATCGGTCGTTTATGATCTTCAGGATATCTTAAGAGACGATGCCGAGTTTATTGCAGCACATCCCATGGCTGGACGTGAAGTTTACGGCGTTAAGAACTCTGATGAGAGGATATTCAGGGATGCTAACTTTATCATAGTTCCCACAAAGAATAATTCAGCTGAGTCGATTAAATGGTGTGAAGACCTCGGAAGATTATTGGGATTCGGAAGAGTGAGCGTTTTGTCTCCGGAGGAACATGATAATATGATCGCTTTTGTTTCCCAGCTTACGCATTGCATCGCTGTTTCACTTATGACGTGTGATGATAATGAGCATCTTGCAGAATATACCGGAGATTCATTCAGGGATCTTACAAGGATCGCAAATATCAACGAGAATATGTGGCCCGAGCTGTTCTTTATGAACAAAGAGCCGCTGCTTCGCCGGCTTGATCAGTTTATAGATGAGATAAACGTCATTAAAGGGATGATAAAAGATTCCGATGAAGAAGGCCTTAAGGAAAAGATGAGGCTTTCAACGAAAAGACGAAAGATCTTTGATAAAGATTCGTAAAGCGGATTTTTGGTTTAACATTATCTTATGTTATAATCATATTAGTTTTATTTTGTGTAAAGAAAGGAGAATTATATGTCAGAAATAACTCTTACAGCAGCTAATTTTGAATCGGAAGTATTAAAATCGGATGTACCCGTTCTCGTAGACTTCTGGGCACCCTGGTGCGGCCCCTGCAGAATGCTTGGTCCCGTTATCGAGGAAATAGCAAATGAAAGCGACGGAAGTTACAAGGTAGGAAAAGTAAACGTTGATGAAGAAGGTGATCTTGCTCAGAAATATAATGTCATGAGTATACCTATGGTCGCTGTGTTTAAGGATGGCGATGTTTACAAAAAGTCCGTTGGAGCAAAACCCAAGGCAGATATCAAAGCCATGCTGAGCTGAATTTATTGAACGGATCATTGCACTTTTAAAAGCTGGGGGGGCTTTATGGGGAAAGGTGATTCTGTAAACAAAGTTTTACTTGAAAATGAAAAACGGGCAAATCTGTTTGCCGGTAATCTTATTGTTGCGCTGACAGTTGTTATGGCCATTATAGAAATATATATGGTCAGTAACACTGAAGGCGCATTTGTCAGTCAGTTTCTGAAGATTTTAAACATTTCTGCGGTTCTTTTCAGAATATTAACTTTCATTCTTATCAGAGTTAAAAAGGGAGTCGGTGCGGAACTTAAGTATATAATAATGATTTGTCTTTTGTATTCCGCGTTTGCATCAAGCATCAGTAACATGGATGTCCAATACATCTTTATTGTTATACCTATCCTTTATTCCATAAGATATTCAATAGGCAGATATACTGTTTTATGCGGTGCACTGGGACTGATAACCGCGGCTTTTTCGCAGATATTTGCTTTAAAGCATTATTCCGATGTCGGCTTTTTTGATGTAAATCTCATCGGATTAACACAGGATGTTGATGTTCATATTGAAAAAGGCATGTACGGCATTGTTAATGCGATCATGTCCGTTGGAAATTTCGATAATGATGTATTGTTGCTCAAGGTCTTTTTTAAGAACCTCAATCCCGTATTTTTTCTTGTGATAATTATCGGCGTGTGTGCTATGATCGCCAAATATAATCGCAATGTTCTTGTAGCAAAGCTGAAACTTGATGAGGAAAAACAACTGCAGGAAGGTGTTCAGCATGCACTTAATTACGTCATGACACTTGCCGGGGATTATGAATATATCTTTAACGTTGAGCTTGAAAGCGGAAGATATGAATCTTATTCAGGCAACAATCCTGCGGATATACGTAATGACAATGTGTCAAATGGTTTTGAAAGCAAGTTCATCGGTGATGATTTCTACGAAGATATACCCAAAGAAATCGAAAAGTATGTATCGGACGATCACGCTCCCGAAATTCTGAAATTGCTGAATAAGGAATATATATCAGGTATCCTTAAAAAGAATAAGGACCTTGTATATGAATATAAAGCCATTATAAACGGTGAAATAAGATGGCATCAGTTGACCGTTATGAATCTTCCTAACCAGGAAGGACATGTTCTGGTCGGAGTCAAGGATGTACATGAAGCGCATGTCACACAGAATGCCATGCAGGAGGTCCTTAAAGAAGCCAAGGAACAGGCAGAGTCTGCAAATGAAGCAAAGACAACATTTCTTTTCAACATGTCTCATGACATCAGGACTCCGTTAACTGCCATTAATGGTTTCACGGTAATGGCAAAAAAATATATCGATGAACCTGAAAAATGCATGGACTGTCTTAATAAGATAGAAAAGTCACAGGCGCAGTTACAGCTTCTTATCAATCAGGTTCTTGAAATGTCAAGGATAGAGTCAGGTAAAGTGATCCTGGATGAAAAACCGTTTAACCTTACCGAAGGTTTTCATGATGTTTTTGCGGTTTTAAACGAATCTGCCGTTGAACATGGAGTTTCGATTAAATTTCAAGATAACTCAAGGCAGACCAGGGTTCTTGCAGATATTGCAAGGATGAACCAGTTGGCATTGAATATAATAGGAAATGCAATAAAATATACACCGAGCGGAGGATCGATAAGCTGCACGACAAACCAGCTTGATTACCGCCGTGAAGGGTACGGTTTATACAGATTTATAGTTAAAGACAACGGTATAGGTATGAGCCGGGAGTTTAAAGAAAAGATATTCGAACCGTTTTCAAGAGAACAGAATTCGACCGCATCGAATATTCAGGGAACGGGTCTTGGAATGTCCATCGTAAAAAAGATTGTTGACGTTATGGGCGGTACTATAGAGATAGAATCCGAAGAGATGGTTGGAACCAGCGTAATAGTAACGCTTCCATTGAAGATCGATCAAAACTCAAAGGCTTTAAATGAAGATGATAACAGATCCGCTAAAAAAGCAGTTTCGCTCGAAGGTAAAAGAGCGCTTGTTGTAGAAGATAATGAACTTAATCTTGAGATAGCAAAGGATTTCCTTGAAGAACACGATATAATTGTCGAATCGGCCAATGACGGATCTTTGGCTGTTTCCATGGTTGAAAACTCGGAACATGGATATTATGATTTTGTCCTTATGGATATTCAGATGCCGGGAACTGACGGATATGAAGCAACCAAAATGATAAGGACTTTAGCGGATAAGGAACTTGCAAACATTCCGATCATAGCAATGACAGCCAATGCATTTGATGAGGATAAAAAGAAAGCTCGGGAGGTCGGAATGAACGATCACCTTTCCAAACCCATCGAGTTTGATCTGTTGCTTGATACGGTTGCAAAATATCTTTAAAAATGGGTATTCAAGATGAAAATATAAATTTTCTGACAACTTTACTTGTTTTTTTAATTGTGTTAAAATAATTTTTGATAAATACAAAGGATGGTAGAGTGATGCTAGCTACATTAATCCCCTTATTTGACGATAAAATGACAGTCAAAGCGTATTCACTGTTTTCGCAGAAAACGAATATGCTTTTAAATCCTGCGCTTTTAGGAACCGGGGCCAATGACGGAGCGGGTTCCATATCAGGACTTGAAGTCATTGAAAGTATGGGAATGGATACGATATCAAGAGACAAAGAGATATTCGTCTCTGTTAATAATATATCGATATTTACGGATATTGATGAACAGTGTAAGGGTGTTCCGCATGAAAGACTCGTAATCCTTATGGATAAGAGTGTTAAGCCTACGGAGATGTATGTTAACAGACTTAAGGAACTTAAGTCTGCCAAGTACAGGCTCGCCATCAGAAAACTTCAGGTTCAGGAATTCGAAGAATACAAGAACATCCTTCTTCTTGTTGATTATGTTTTACTTGATAACAAAAAGATCGATATTGTCAAAGGAAAGATCTATTTTTCAAAGGTCTATCCCAATGTAAAGCTCATAGCCGGAAACGTTGAGACTCAGGAGATATATGATGCTTTAGTTGAGGACGGCGGCTATTCATTATACGAAGGTGCTTTCTACAGACTTCCCGTTACGAAAGGAATGACAGAGGTTGCTCCTTTAAAGATCAACTATATTGAACTGCTTAATATAGTTAATGATGCAGATTTTGATCTTACAAAGGCAGCTGATATCATCGGACGTGACACCGCACTTGTTGTCAAACTGCTTGAGATCGTTAACAAGTTATCCGTTAATTCGGAGATCAAGGATATAAGACATGCTGCAGCAATGCTCGGTCAGAAAGAACTTAAAAAGTGGATCAATACGGCTGTAACGAATCAGTTGTGTGCCGACAGACCCAACGAACTTACCAGAGTTTCACTCCTTCGTGCTAAATATGCTGAGAACCTTGCAGCATGCTTTGACAGGGCAGGTCTTGCTTCCGAGTATTTCCTTATGGGATTGTTCTCAGTCATCGATATCATTCTTGATATGCCGATGAAGGAAGCATTAAAGAAGGTTAAGGTTTCTAAGCAGATCGAGAATGCTCTCGTTGATGGAAAAGGAGAGTTCTACGATATCCTTGATTTTGTTAAAAAGTATGAAAATGCCAACTGGAGCGAGATCGACAGACTTATGCTTTTATCGAATCTGGATTCTGATGCCGTATATGATGCATACTGTTCATCTCTTACCTGGTACAGAGATCTGTTCCGCTCATGATCATGAATTAATTAAGATAAAGAAGCCGACCGGTTAAATACCGGCCGGCTTTTCTTTTTCATAAATGTAAGGCGATGAAATATCCTTGTCCATTGCCGTGTAATTATGCGGTTTATAAGGTTACATCAAGACCGTTAAGCTCAACATTATCGTTCATCTCGATCACCAGACATTTTCTTCCGTCTATGACCTTGGTGTGAATAAGATCGGCTCTTTCGGGATTGACTTTAATTACGATATCCGGAGTTTTTACCTCAATGGTCTTAAGAGCATGGATGTTTCCGGCAAAGAGTTCCGTGTCTTCGCCGACCGTCTCATCATATACCTTATCAAAAGTCTTCATCTTTTCATCATTGACACCCGATTGTTCAAACAGCTTTTTGACGCTGATCTTATCAAGAGTAAGAGGTTCGGCTATCTGCTGTTCTTTGTGTTCGGCTTCAAGCTTTGTTAATTCGCTGTATATTTCGTTAACTGTTTCAAAGTCTGCTTCATCATCAAGAGTCTGACCTATGAGTACCTGGAATGATTCTTTCTGTGCCTTTGCCGTAAGCGTCGGTACGCATCCAAGTACAGCATCAAGCAGTTCATCATAAAGTTCCTCGGAATCTTTTACATAATACATAATGCTGTGGATGTCTGCAGCCCTTTGGTTAAATGCAGGGAACAGGAATCCCGTTTCTGGCATTTCAACAATCCAGTCTCTTATGCGGTTATGGAATCCGTTTGATTCATTATCATAGCTTAATGCAGGCTTCGTAAGATTGACGGGGCATATAGCGCAAAGAATATAATCAAAAACGGTATCCGATGCATCTTCATTTATTATTCCGTCTGTTGTTTTTCCGGGAACGTCATATGTATCATGTATGAGGAGTATGAGATAATTTCCGACATATTCAAAATGTTCTATAACCTTGTCAAAGAACTCATAAACCAAAGATTCATCCTTTAACGTTGACTGTCTTAACCTGTAAAGGAATTCCTGCGTTCCGCTTTCCTGTTCGGTTTCTGTGGGAAATTCCATATTAAGAGCCGTCTTTCCGATCGAACCGGAAAGTACCTTTCTCATGATCTCAAAGTATTTAAATGTTTCATCTTCGGGCAGGTTAAGAAAACTCTCTGCAAAAGTGGTCTTTACGTTCTTTTCTCCGTCAACATAACAGCCGCAGATCCTGTTTATCGAACATTTTTTGGGAGTGAAGAGCTTTTTTAATTCATTTAATTCCGGTTTAACCATTTTTGTACCTCTTTCAAATATTGGTATTATCTGTGATCTTTAAATTTTTTTGTGCAGTTGAAAGCATAAGCTTTATCCTGTTTAGCTGGTTGACTTCCGAAGCACCGGGGTCATAGTCGATCGCAACTATATTACTTAAAGGATAATGCTTTCTTAATGCCTTAATGACGCCTTTTCCGACAACGTGGTTGGGAAGGCAGGCAAAAGGCTGCGTACATACTATATTATTAACACCCATGTGGATCAGTTCTATCATCTCACCCGTAAGGAACCATCCTTCGCCGGTCTGGTTACCTATATCAACGATATCTTTTGCATTTTCAACAGTTTCATATATTGATCCGGGAGGAGTAAAGTGAACCGACTCCTTAAAGGCTTTGGAAGCCGCGGATCTTAGCATCTCAAGCGCGTTTATACCGAACCTTGATACGATCGAGGCCTTTTTTGAAGTTCCGAGATTATCGGATTTATAAATCTGGTTATAGAAACAATATAGCATAAAGTCCATAAGATCCGGAACGACAGCTTCAGCACCTTCGTGTTCCAATAATTCAACCAGATAGTTATTTGCTGCGGGAGCAAATTTAACAAGGATCTCACCGACGATACCGACACGTGGCTTTTTGATATCGAGAATAGGAATGTTATCAAAATCCTTTATCATATCACGGCAGATCTTTTTAAACCGCGTATAAGACATATGTTTTTGTGAAACAAAGTTAACGCACACCTTAAGCCATTTCTGATGGACTTCTTCAACGCTTCCTTTTACTTTTTCATAAGGACGCATCCTGTAAACGCATCTCATGAAGATGTCACCGAAAGTACATGCATATGCGGCCCTCATCAGGAGGTCGGCATTTAAGTGGAATCCCGGATTTGTTTCAATGGAGCCGAGATTTAATGAAATGACCGGTATCTGCGGCATATTGGCTTTATTAAGAGCTCTTCTAATAAAGCCGATATAGTTGGTCGCTCTGCAACCGCCTCCGGTCTGTGTCATTATAAGAGCGGTTTTGTTCAGATCATATTCTCCTGAAAGCAGGGCATCCATAAGCTGGCCGACTACCATAAGTGAAGGATAGCAGGCATCGTTATTAACAAATTTAAGTCCTACATCAACGGCTCTGCGGTTATCGTTTCCGAGTACCCTGAAATCATATCCGCAAGCCCTGAAAGCAGGCTCTATCACGTCAAAATGTATAGGTGACATCTGGGGAGAAAGGATCGTGTAGTTCTTTCGCATATCCTCAGTAAACTGCACTCTGTTATATGCACTTGAACGTATGGTACGTCTTTTTCCTTTTTTCTCACGAACCTTTATGGCACTTATAAGTGATCTGATCCTAATTCTTGCAGCACCCAGGTTATTTACTTCATCAATCTTTAAACAGGTGTAGATCTTTTCCGAACCCGTAAGAATATCCGCAACCTGATCCGTTGTTACCGCATCAAGCCCGCATCCGAAAGAGTTAAGCTGAATAAGATCGAGATTATCAACCGTCTTAACGTAGGAAGCGGCTGCATAAAGTCTTGAGTGATACATCCACTGGTCGGATACGATAAGGGGTCTGTCCGGTTTAACAAGGTGAGATACCGAGTCTTCCGTAAGGACGGCAATATCGTAGCTGTTTATAAGCTCCGGAATACCGTGGTTTATTTCAGGGTCTATATGATAAGGACGACCCGCAAGGACTATGCCGCGTTTTCCGGTTTCCTTAAGGTATGCTAAAACCTCCTCACCTTTTTTGCACATATCCTGTCTTGCCTTTGCAAGTTCATCCCAACCGTCGGAAACGGCATCGATGATCTCGGAATCGGATATGTCGGGGAAAGTCTTTATAAGCGCTTCGCTAATTGTCTTTTTATCCGAAAATGCGATAAAGGGATTGACAAGCTTTACTTCGCCTCTCGTTATCTCCTCGACATTGTTTTTGATGTTCTCCGAATATGATGTGACGATCGGGCAGTTATAGTGATTGTTTGAATCCTTAAACTCATTCCTTTCATAGAACAAAGAAGGATAGAAGATCATATCGACATCCTTGTTTATGAGCCACTGCACGTGTCCGTGAGCAAGTTTTGCGGGATAGCACTCGGATTCACTTGGAATGGATTCAATTCCGAGTTCATAGATCTGCCTGTTTGAAAGAGGAGAAAGTAATGTACGGAATCCGAGCTTTTTAAAGAAAACAGCCCAGAAAGGATAGTTTTCATACATATTAAGGACTCTCGGTATTCCGATGATGCCGCGTTTTGCATCTTCCGGTGCAAGGGGCTCGTAATCGAATATCCTCTTTAATTTGTATTCAAACAGATTCGGAACATTGTTTTCATTTTTCTGCTTTCCAAGGCCGCGTTCACATCTGTTACCCGAGATATAAACTCTGCCGCCGGAGAACTTGTTTACGGTAAGACGGCAGCTGTTCGTACATCCCTTACACTTGGCCATGGATGTATCAAACTGCAGATTGATGATGTCATCAAAAGAAAGCATAGTGGTCTTTTGACCATCCGTGAAACGCTCTCTTGCAATGAGGGCTGCACCGAATGCTCCCATGATACCTGCTATATCAGGTCTTATAGCATTACATCCTGCGATCTTTTCAAATGATCTTAAGACGGCATTGTTATAAAATGTTCCGCCCTGAACAACGATGTTTTTACCAAGCTCTGATGCATCTGATACTTTTATGACTTTAAACAGAGCGTTTTTAATAACGGAATAAGCAAGACCTGCCGAAATGTCAGGAACGGAAGCGCCTTCTTTTTGCGCCTGCTTAACCTTTGAATTCATGAATACGGTACATCTTGTACCAAGATCTATGGGATGTTCGGCAAATAGAGCTGCCTTTGCAAAGTCTTCAACTGAATAATTAAGGGATTTGGCAAATGTTTCAATAAAAGATCCGCATCCTGAAGAACATGCTTCGTTGAGCATAACGGAATCAACGGTCTGATTTTTGATCTTGATACATTTCATATCCTGGCCGCCGATATCAAGGATACAGTCAACTTCTGGATCGAAGAATGCGGCAGCATAGTAATGTGCAACCGTTTCTACTTCTCCGTCATCAAGTAAAAATGCTGCCTTAAGCAAAGCTTCTCCGTATCCTGTAGAGCATGACCTAACGACATTAACTGAAGGAGGGAGAAGTTCTTTTATTTCATTAATGGATATTATGGCAGTTTTTAAGGGGCTTCCGTCATTATTTGAATAGAAAGAATAAAGGAGCTGACCGTCATCACCTACAAGAGCGATCTTTGTGGTTGTGGATCCCGCGTCTATTCCAAGGAATGCATTTCCACGATACGTTTCAAGATCACCTTTTATTACGGTTGCCTTGTCATGCCTTTCTTTAAAAGCGTTAAACTCATCCTTATCTTTAAAGAGTGGATCCATACGCTCTACTTCAAATTCCATCTTTATATCGGAAGAAAGCTTTTCCAAAAGTTCATCCATCGAATAAAAGGAATCTTCCTTAGCGTTTAAAGCAGAACCTATAGCTGCAAAAAGATGAGAATGCTCGGTCTTTATTATATGCTCATCATCAAGCTTTAATGTTCTTATAAATGCCTGTTTGAGTTCAGACAGGAAAAAGAGGGGACCGCCTAAGAATGCGACATGTCCGCGGATGGGTTTTCCGCAGGCAAGACCTGAGATCGTCTGGTTGACGACGGCCTGGAAGATCGATGCGGCAAGGTCCTCACGTGTTGCACCTTCGTTTATCAAAGGCTGTATATCGGATTTGGCAAAAACACCGCAACGGGCCGCAATAGTGTAAAGCGA
Organism: Lachnospiraceae bacterium; assembly: GCA_024690205.1. GTDB lineage: Bacteria > Bacillota > Clostridia > Lachnospirales > Lachnospiraceae > JAILLW01. Next base: position 30,804 of record JAILCX010000006.1, read on the forward strand.
CTGATAACCTTTGGCATATTCATTAAGACCTGATGCGTCGGTTTGAAGTAAAGAAGCCATTTGATCAATGAAAGAACCCGTACCTCCTGCACAGATTCCGTTCATTCGCTGCTCAACATTTCCGCCTTCAAAATAAATGATCTTAGCATCTTCACCGCCAAGCTCGATCGCAACATCCGTTTCCGGAGCTGCTTCTGAAAGGGCAGTGGCAACGCTTATAACCTCCTGAACAAAAGGTATCTTAAGGTGATTAGCCAAAGTAAGTCCCCCTGACCCCGTTATCATCGCATGCATAGTGATGTTCCCGAGTTTGCCTGATGCTTTTTCAAGCAATGAATGAAGGGTTTCCCTTATATTGGCATAATGTCTTTGGTAATCCGAAAAAAGCAGATTGTGCTCCTTATCAAGGATAGCTATCTTTATTGTTGTGGAACCGATATCGATTCCCAAAGTGTAATTCATTTCATTCATAGATCCGTTTCCTTAATTTATAGCCATGCAAATTAGAATGATATCACAATAATCATTGTTTTTCCAATGTTTTGTGTTTTTTAAAGCTCTGAAAATGCCCGTAAATACGGGTTTTGTGAAATGTTTATAGAAATTTAAGTTTTACGGTATATTTTTTGGATAGGAGTTTTGCATATTTTGTGTTAAAATAGTTGAGGTTAATAGTAAATTTTATGAAAAAACACAATATGTTGACCTTTGAGGGTCAAGATCAATGAGGTGACTATCATGAAAAAATTTCTTTTAGGATTGTGTGCCGGCCTTGCCGTATTTACGGTATACGTTATGGGCGCGGTAAGCACTACTGCAGCAAGTACATCCGACAGTAATGCGATATCTTCCGGCACATCTGCTGCAGTTATCATTGGCGGAAATGTAGTTGTTTCGGCTACATATCCTACAGCACCCGCATCTGATGACGGACAGCTTTATCTTTATGAATTAAAAACATATGAGTATGCGATCCCTGACGGAGCACAGCCCGTTGCTACGGTTGCAACCTCTACAAATCCTGTTGCCACTATTCCTCTTAATTACTCAAGCGGAGCCGGCAGACTTTATAACAAGTTTGTATTCTGTGCCAACAGAGGCGGCGTTCTTACCATGGTTAACAACGCCCAGTATATCCAGAATCCCGAAGCTGTTGCAACAAAGGCAAAGCCCAGGGTTGCACGTCCCGTTAAATGTTTCCAGGAAGGAAATGTTGCTTCCATAAACCTTAACGGAACAGGTACGGATAATCCTTACTACAACGTTCTTCACGGTGTCTTCTATGTAGATAATATCGATTCACCCTGTGCAGATCCTACTGCAAAGAGTGCCGATTCTCATCCCATCAAAAGAAACCCCATCAATCAGTACATGCTCAATGCCAACGATGAAGCAGGCGTTAACGGCCTTATCGCTGACATGGTAAATTATGCTACGAATTCAAACATTCAGGACTATGTTATCGGAAACGAAGTTAACGAGCGTTGCTGGAACTATATGGCTTATACGGACTGGGATACTTATATGAGAAAGTATGTACAGGTATTCCGTGTATGCTATACGGCTATCAAATCAGTTAATCCCAATGCAAGGGTTTATGTCAGCATTGACCAGGTATGGGACAAGAACGAGAACAGCTATGAGTATATTGACGGTCTTGATTTCATGAACAAGTTCAATACTCTTATCCGTCAGGGAGGTAACCTTGACTGGGATATGGCTATCCATCCTTACCCCAACCCTCTTTACTATCCTAAATTCTGGGATATGTCAGGTGTTGCAAACGGAAAGAAATTCAGCCAGCAGGTAGCTAAAGATCAGGTTCTTACATTCCAGAACCTTTCAATAGTAACCAATATGCTTCAGCAGCCTACCTACCTCAACAGAGGCGGACAGGTCAGAGACGTTATCATAAGCGAGATAGGTATGGGATCAAATGCCGGTGAACAGGCTCAGGCTGCAGGACTTGCCGCTGCATGGGCTGCATTTGAGAGAAACCCTTACATCACACAGTTTATGTATCTTGAGTATGATGTTAACGGATTCTTCCCCACACTTAAGGGCAAGTCTCTTGAGGTTTGGAATGCACTCGGTACCGACAAAGAAGCTGAGATCATGGATTGGGCTAAAGGCGTTATCGGTGTTAAGGACTGGTCTGAGGTATTAAGATAATCATTTATGGGAAGTAAGTTCGAGGCTAAATTCGGGAAATACGCGATTAAAAATATATCTTTGGTGATGATAATCTGTTATGCACTGGGATATATGATCCAGCTGATCGCACCTGCTCTTTTGGACTACATGTATCTTAATCCTTATGAGATAATACATCATCTCCAGATATGGAGAGTGTTTACATGGATCCTCATACCACCTGATTCTTTCGGATTTTTCACACTCATTGTTTTATATTTTTACTATTCTATCGGTACGTCCCTTGAGATAACCTGGGGGACGTACCGGTATAATGTATATCTGCTCTCGGGGTATCTTTTTACGATACTCGGAGCATTTATTTTCTATGGCATTTCGGTCCTTAACGGAACGGATATGCTCTGGGATGCATCTATTGCAGGTTCAGCCATCTTTTCACTGTTCTTTACGACTTACTATGTGAATATGTCGATCTTCCTTGCTTATGCTGCCACATTCCCGGAGGCGCAGGTTCTATTGCTTTTTATTATCCCGATAAAAGTAAAATTCCTTGGGATCATCTACGGTGCGATCATTGTGTATTCTTTCGTATCATATGCGAAAGCCGGCGTTGCATACCTTCCGATGTGCGTAGTCATTGCTGCATCCTTACTAAATTTCGTGATCTTTTTCTTCACGATGCGCAAACGTGTTTCAAATGATCTTTTACGTGCTTTCAGGCGCAGGGCAAATGCATCGGCAGCTTCAGGCGTATATTCCGAAAAAGTAAACAGCCAAAGACATGCTTCAGCAACCATGAGACCTAAAAGTGCCGGGATAACCAGACATAAATGCGCGATATGCGGTGCGACCGAAGTTACGAATCCCGAACTTCAATTCAGATTCTGTTCAAAGTGCAACGGAAATTATGAGTATTGCGAAAATCATATCTTTACTCATACTCATATCACATGATCATTTATATAAGGAAATCATATGAAAAATGACGAGATAAGATTCGCCGAGATTCTTGAAGATATCAAATACGTAGCAAGAGCGTCAGGCGGATATATTAAAGAAGATGAAGTTACGGAAGCCTTCGAAGAACTGGATCTTTCAAAAGAACAGTTTTCGATGGTTTTTGATTATCTGAAGAAAAATAATATCGGTATCGGGGAACCGCTTACCGACGATGATATGTTATCAGGCGAGGAACGCAATCTGCTTGAAGAATATAAAGCAGAACTTGACGGCATCCTTGCTATCTCCGAATCCGAAAAGGAAGCTTATTCTATTTCGGCCATGGCAGGAGATGAAGATGCTAAGCAAAAACTCATGTTTTATTTTCTTCCTAAAGTTGTAGAGATATCAAAGCTTTATTCTTCTCAGGGGGTTTTGCTCGAAGATCTTATCGGAGAGGGGAACCTTGCGCTTACCGAAGGTCTTAATATGCTTGATGCGATTGAAAAACCCGACGAGATCGAAGGCATGCTGATAAAGCTTGTCATGGATGCCATGGAATCCATAATCTCTGATACCGTTAATGAAAACACGGCTGACAGCAAGATAGTTAAAAAGGTTAACGAAGTTGCCGATGCAGCTAAGAAATTAAGCGAAGAACTTGGTAGAAAAGTTACCGTTACTGAACTGTCCGAAGAATCAGGTTTAAGTGTTAAAAAGATAAACGAAGCTATAAGACTGAGCGGACGAAAGATAGAAGATATAGATTATCCCGATGAATCTATTTAAAGAAGCCAAAGGCATAAGTACTACTTATGAACCATATAAATACGTAATGAATGATATGGGCAGCATTTATCTTGGAGCCAAATACTCCTATGAAGAGCTGCTTGATAATCCGGATCTTAACTTTAAGTTGAGGTCCGTTATCAGTCATTATGTTCTAAAGTATTCCGATAAGGAAAACACACTTGAAAGCGAGTTTTATTATTTAAATAAAGATAACGGACTTTATGATGTTTTTAATGAACTTAAAGTACGCGTTAAAGTGCTTGAAAACAAAGAAAAAAAGAACCTTTTCGGGAAAACATCCACTGTGAATACGGAAAGGGTTTTATCACTTAAGGAACTAACGGATATCGATACAGATACAAAGAAAGGAGAAGGCATGGTGATCTGCGAGGTTATCATCTCAAAGCTTGCACTCATGTCATTTACGATCTGATGTTTAAAGGATATGAAATAATAGAGCACAGGTTCATAACCGATCTTAATTCGGATGGATATCTGCTTAAGCATACAAAAACGGGAGCCAATGTTACTTTGCTGTTAAATGATGATGACAACAAAGTTTTTTATATCGGTTTTAAGACGCCTCCCAAAGATTCAACGGGTGTTGCTCACATACTTGAGCATTCCGTTTTATGCGGTTCAAAGAAATATCCCGTTAAAGATCCTTTCGTTGAGCTTGCAAAGGGTTCATTAAACACATTTCTTAATGCGATGACATATCCAGACAAGACTGTATATCCGGTAGCAAGCTGCAATGATAAGGACTTTAAGAACCTTGTTGATGTTTATCTGGATGCGGTATTTAACCCCAATATCTATCGCGAAGAAAAGATATTCATGCAGGAAGGCTGGCATTACGAATATGATGATGAAAAAGATGAGCTTTCTTTGAACGGTGTTGTTTATAACGAGATGAAGGGCGTTTATTCATCACCCGACGATGTTGTTGAAAGAGAAGTGATGAACAGCTTATATCCTGAGAGCACATACGGCATTGAATCAGGAGGAGATCCTGATTTTATTCCTGAGCTTACTTATGAACAGTTCCTTGATTTTCACTCAAAGTATTATCATCCTTCAAACAGTTTTATTTACCTTTACGGTAACCTTGATCCTGATGAGTATCTTGAATACCTTGACAGGGAGTATCTAGGAAAATACGAGAAGATCACGGTTGAATCCGATATTGTTTCTGCGCGCGCTTTTGAAAAACCCCTTCGAATAGACAAAGAATATTCAATACTTGAAGAAGATGATAATGAAGGCACATATCTTACATACAACATTTCTGCGGGAACAAGCCTTGATAAGGAGCTTTATATAGCACTTGATGTGCTTGATTATGTTCTTTGCTCCGCACCCGGGTCCATGATCAAAAAGGCCCTTATAGAAAAGGGTATAGGAGAGGATGTATACAGTTCCGTTGAGACCGGGATATATGAGCCGTATTTTTCCATCATAGCTAAAGGCTGCAAAGAAGATCAGCTTGATGATTTCGTAAACACGGTTGAAGAAGTACTGGCTAAAGCCGCAAAAGAACTGCCCGAAAAAGCTCTGAAAGCTGCTTTGAACGTATTTGAATTTAAATACAGGGAAGCTGATTTCGGTTCATATCCAAGAGGATTGATGCTTGGGTTACAGGCCCTTGACAGCTGGCTTTATGATCCTTCAAAACCTTTTATACATATCGAGGAGAATGATACTTTTGCAAAGCTCCGTGAAAATATCTCCAAAGGGTATTTTGAGTCGGTCGTAAAAGAATACTTTATAGATAACAGACATAAGACGATAATGAAGGTCTCTCCCAAGGCGGGACTTACTCTTCTTAAGGAAGAAGCGTTAAAGAAAAAACTTGAAGCTCTTAAAGCTTCTTTTTCTGATAAAGAGCTTAAAGAACTTGCACAAAAAACTGCTGCATTAAAAGAATATCAGGAAAGTGCAGATTCCGAAGAAGACCTTAAAAAGATACCGCTTCTTGAAAGAGATGATCTTAGGGAAGATCCAGTACTTCCCGTTAATGAAGAAAAAACAGCCGGAAATATCCCGGTCCTTTTCCATGATATATTTACGAACGGGATAAGCTATAGCGCGCTTTTGTTTGATATAACCGATCTTCCGCCCGAAAAGTACGTGTATGCCGGTCTCTTAATGAGCGTGCTCGGAATGGTCGATACAAAAAATTACAGTTATAATGATCTTTTTAATGAGATCAATATCCATACCGGCGGTATAAGACCTTCCATCGTTAATTACGTTGATTATAAAAACGACAACAGATTAAGGACTTACTTTGTTATAAGGTCTAAGTATCTTAAAAACGAAAGGTCAGCGGCCTTTGATCTTGTATATGAAATGATAATGGGATCTGATTTTAGCAATACGGATCGTTTACTTGAGATACTTAATGAGAATAAGATGCGTCTTCAGTCCGTTATGATGAGCGCCGGTCATTCTGTTGCGGCTGCAAGGGCACTTGGTTATTTTTCTAAAGAAGGATGGATCAACGAGCGTATAGGCGGAATTGAATTATACCGGTTTATCTGTTCTTTGACTGATGATTTCGATGATCAAAAGGATGGTCTTTCAAAGGAACTTACCAAGCTTCGCGATCACATCTTTTCTCCGGACAGAATGATGGCGGACTTTACGGGTACCAAAGAAGATTATGAAGGGTTTGATGAACTTCTGACCGGTCTTGCTTCAAAAATTCCCGTATCAAAAAGGTATGAAGGATCTTCGGACATGATCGTGCTTTCAAAGAAAAATGAGGGCTTTAAGACTTCGGGCCAGGTACAGTTTGTAGCACTTGCCGGAAGCTTTAAGAATAAAGGCCTTGAATATACCGGTGCATTAAGAGCATTAAAGATCATGCTCGGTTATGATTACCTTTGGAATAATGTAAGAGTACTTGGTGGAGCTTACGGCTGCATGAGTTCGTTCAGGAAAAACGGGGAGTGCTTCTTTGTATCTTATAGGGATCCTAATCTTAAAAACACTCTTGATATTTATCGCGAGGCTGCCGATTACGTCGATTGTGTTTCTCTTGATGACAGAAAGATCCTTCAGTTCGTAATCGGAGCTCTTTCCGAACTTGACACGCCGATGACTCCGCAGACCAAGGGTAATTATTCATTGAATGCCTATATTTCCGGTCTTTCGGATGAGGATTTCATCAAAGAACGCAAGGAACTTTTAAATATTGATGAAGATATATTAAGAGGTCTTTCCAAATTTATTAGGGCTTTTGTTGAAGATGATAACATATGTGTTGTCGGCGGAGCAGAAGCCATTACCTCACAGAGTGACCTCTTTAAAAACATAGAGCAGTTATTATGACGGAAAAGAACGATTATAAGTCCGGTTTTGCATCAATGATCGGAAGACCCAATGTTGGAAAGTCTACTTTGATGAACCGTATCATAGGGCAGAAGATCGCAATAACATCAGACAAACCGCAAACAACCAGAAACAGAATAAGGACAATATATACAACGGATTCGGAACAGATAGTGTTCCTTGATACGCCCGGTATCCATAAGGCTAAAAACAAGCTTGGCGATTACATGGTATCCGCAGCGGAAAGTGCACTTAACGACTCCGATGTCATATTGTTTGTTGTGGAACCGACTGATTATATCGGAAAGGGTGAACAGCATATCATATCTTTGCTCAAAAAGAGCGATACGCCAATTTTGCTTGTTATAAACAAGATAGATTCCGTTCCCAGGGAAAAGCTTATGGAAGCGATAAGCCTTTACTCATCACAGATGGAATTTGATGAAGTCGTACCCGTAAGCGCCATGAAGGATGATAATATAGATGAGCTCTTAAAATGCATCGTCAAATACCTTCCTTACGGCGAAAGATATTACGATGAGGATACGGTAACGGATCAGCCGATAAGACAGATAACCTCTGAACTTATCAGGGAAAAAGCCTTAAGATGCCTTAAAGATGAAATACCTCACGGTATCGCAGTCACTGTTGAAAAGATGGAAGAGCGAAAAGGACTTTGGGATATTGAAGCCCAGATCATATGCGAAAGAGAGTCGCATAAGGGTATCATCATAGGTAAGCAGGGCTCCATGCTCAAAAAGATAGGAAGTGCCTCGCGCTATGAGATAGAACGGCTGCTTGAATCCAAGGTAAATCTGCAGCTTTGGGTAAAGGTTCGTAAGGACTGGCGCGATTCCGATATTCTTATGAAGAATTACGGATATGATATAAAAGAGGAATTCGGAGATTGAAATGCAGGATCTTACTGAAGTTAACGGTATGATATTAAGATCCGAACCTTTCGGTGACTATGACAGACGCGTGGTCATACTGACCGCTGAACGCGGAAAGATAACGTGTTTTGCCAAGGGTGCAAGAAAACCCGGCAACAGGTTCATGAGCGCTACCAATCCGATCAATTTCGGATCTTTTCTTTTGTTTGAAGGAAGAACGGCATACTCAATGAACGAGGCAAGGATCAGGAATTATTTTGAGACTCTTCGCGAGGATTATCAAAGTGCCTGCTATGGAATGTACTTTCTTGAACTTGCGGATTACTATACTTATGAAAATAATGATGAAAGACCGATGCTTGGCCTTTTGTATCAGTCGATGAGAGCTCTTGAAAAAGGAACGATACCCTGTCCGCTCATTAAGTGCATAGTGGAGATCAAAGCACTTATGATAAACGGTGAGTACCCCGGTGTTCCGCAATCTTCGACACCTTTCGATGAATCAACGGTATATACTCTTGATTTTATAGAAAAGACACCGCTTGAAAAGCTGTATACTTTTAACGTGTCAGACAAGGTACTTGGTGAGCTAAATAAGATATGTACCATGTTCAGACAACGTTTTATTGACCGCAAATTTAAGAGCCTTGAAATCCTTGACTCATTATAATAATATTGAAGTTATGAAAAAACGGATTATTTCTTTGCTTCTTCTGGCATCGATAGCGCTTACGGCCTGTTCTGATGCTAAGTCAGAAGACACCGCTTCCAATTTGATAATAAATAAGGATAAGAGCATCATTTCAACCGTGAAAGAGGATTTTAATGAGCCTTATTATGATGTAAATGAGTTAAAAGAGATGATAAACAGCGATATTGCCGAGTATAACAAGACTCACGATGCTGCCATTTCATCAAAAGAGCCGGTACTTGAGGAGGGAGTTGTTTCTTTGGAGCTTACATACAAAACCTCCGAAGATTACAGTATCTTTAACAATGAGTCGCTCTTTACGGGAAACCCTTCGGATGCATTGCTTAAAGGATACAGCCTTGATGTTATCCTTACGGATATCTCTGATCCCACAAAAACTATTGCGGGTGTTGATATCAAAGGGATGACTGATAACACTATCCTTATCACGGATTATATCGATAATATCCATCTTCCTTCCAAGGCTTTATATGCTTCGGATAATGTTGTCGTTTCAGATAACGGCAAAACAGTAAAAAGAAACGATACATCGGACAAACCGGTTTTCGTCATATATTAATAAGTTAGGAGAATCATTATGGAAAAGACAATGGAAAAGATCGTTGCTCTTGCCAAAGCAAGAGGATTTGTATATGCGGGTTCCGAGATATACGGCGGACTTGCAAACACATGGGATTACGGTAACCTCGGTGTTGAATTAAAGAATAACGTAAAGAAGGCATGGTGGCAGAAGTTTATCCAGGAAAACCCCTACAATGTAGGTGTTGACTGTGCAATTTTGATGAATCCCCAGACATGGGTTGCTTCAGGACATCTTGGCGGATTCTCGGATCCCCTGATGGATTGTAAGGCTTGTCATGAGCGTTTCAGAGCCGATCAGATAATAGAGCAGTTTGCCGCAGATAACGGCATTAAACTTGATTCATCAGTTGACGGATGGACGAATGAACAGATGGAAAAGTTCATCGAGGATAACAACGTTCCCTGTCCTTCATGCGGAAAGCATGATTTCACGAGCATCAGACAGTTTAACCTTATGTTCAAGACATTCCAGGGTGTTACTGAAGATGCAAAAGCAGTTGTATATTTAAGACCCGAAACAGCTCAGGGTATATTCGTTAACTTTAAGAATGTTCAGAGAACCTCCAGAAAAAAGGTTCCTTTCGGAATAGGCCAGATCGGTAAATCATTCAGAAATGAGATCACTCCCGGTAACTTCACATTCAGAACCAGAGAGTTTGAGCAGATGGAACTTGAATTCTTCTGCAAACCCGGAACACAGACCGAGTGGTTTGAATACTGGAGAGGCTTCTGCTACAAGTGGCTTCTTTCTTTGGGAATAAAAGAAGAAAACTTAAGACTTCGTGACCACGATCCCGAGGAGCTTTCATTCTACTCCGATCATACGACTGATATTGAGTATGCTTTCCCGTTCACGGATTGGGGTGAGTTATGGGGAATCGCATCAAGAACCGATTATGACCTTACGCAGCACCAGAATACTTCCGGAGAACCCATGGAGTACTTTGATGATGAGACTAATGAAAAATACATTCCTTATGTTGTTGAGCCTTCCCTCGGTGCAGACCGTGTAACGCTTGCTTTCCTTTGCGAAGCATATGATGAAGAAGTACTTGATGCGGAAAAGAATGATGTAAGAACAGTTCTTCACTTCCATCCTGCGATCGCTCCCGTTAAGATCGGAGTCCTTCCTCTTTCCAAGAAGCTTAACGAGGGTGCCGAAAAGGTTTATGCATCTCTTTCAAAGAAATACAACTGTGAGTTTGATGACCGCGGAAACATCGGTAAAAGATACAGAAGACAGGATGAGATCGGAACTCCTTTCTGCGTGACATACGATTTTGATTCTGAAACCGATAACTGCGTAACGGTTAGATTCCGTGATTCAATGGAGCAGGAGAGAGTTGCAATAGCAGAACTCGATGCTTTCTTTGCTGATAAGTTTGATTTTTGATCGGAGCATATATGAAAAAGTTTACTTCCAATGAATTAAGAAATATCTGGCTTGAGTTTTATAAGAAAAGAGGTCATGTAGACTGTGGGGCCGTTTCGCTTTTGTCTGATGGTTCAACAGGCGTTTTGTTCAATGTTGCAGGAATGCAGCCTCTTATGCCTTATCTTTTGGGTGAAAAGCATCCCAAGGGAACAAGGCTCTGCAATGTTCAGGGTTGTGTCAGGACAAATGATATCGATTCCGTAGGAGACAGATCCCATGTGACTTTCTTTGAAATGATGGGAAGCTGGAGCCTTGGAGACTACTTTAAAGAAGACAGATGTAAGTGGAGCTTTGAGCTTCTTACCGAGGTGTTCGGATTTGATGCCGATCATCTTGCCGCTACCGTTTTTGCGGGAGATGAAAATGCGCCCCGTGATGAGGAAGGTGCATCATACAGGATAGCTTCCGGATTTAAAAAGGAGAATATCTATTATCTTCCTGCCGAGGATAACTGGTGGGGTCTTGAATACGGTCCCTGCGGACCCGATTCCGAGATGTTTTATATAGCCGATGTTCCGGATTGCGGACCTGATTGCGGTCCCGGCTGTTCATGCGGAAAGTATACGGAGCTTGGAAACGATGTTTTCATGCAGTATGAAAAGCATAAGGACGGACATCTGACTCCTCTTAAGCAAAAGAACGTCGATACCGGGTGGGGCCTTGAAAGAAACCTGGCATTCCTTAACGGTGAAAAGGATGTATACAAGACCGATCTTTTTGCTCCTGCCATCGCGCTTATCGAAAAGATATCATGTCATAAATATGATGAAGATGAGAAACTGACAAGATCCATGAGGATACTAGCGGACCATATAAGAACTTCGGTAATGCTCATAGGTGATGAAGGAAAGCTTACTCCTTCAAATACCGGTGCGGGCTATGTATTAAGAAGACTTATAAGAAGGGCCGTTCGTCATTCAAGAACTTTGGGTCTTAAAAAGAGCGATCTTGTAAATATAGCTGATGTATATATTAAAGAAGTTTATTCCGAAAGCTATCCTCTTCTTGTAAAGAATCATGACTTTATAGTTAATGAACTTAATAAAGAAATTGAGCGCTTCGAGAGCACTCTTGAAAACGGAATGAAGGAATTCAAAAAGATCCTTGAGAATAAAATGAGTGGCTCTGATAAGACCGTTGACGGTGAGAGCGCATTCTATCTTTATGATACTTTCGGATTCCCTCTTGAGCTTACTGTCGAGATGGCAAATGAAGAGGGCTTGACCGTTGACGAAGACGGCTTTGCAAAGGCAATGGAAAAACAAAAGGAAAAGGCAAGAGCCGGACAGAGCTTCAATGCTTCTTTAAAATCCGACTTTGATGTCTTTAATGCATTGTCTGATGAAATTAAGTGCGAGTTTACCGGATATGACCGTCTTGAGGATGAAAGCACCATCGTTGCTTTATCTGACGGAGAAAAGCTCTGTGATTCATTGACAGGTGGTCAAAACGGTGTTTTGGTAACACTTAAGACTCCCATGTATGCAACTATGGGTGGACAAAAAGGTGATTGCGGTATCATAAAGACCGCTGACGGCGAGTTTGAAGTCAGCGAATGCGTTAAATTACCCGGCGGAAGGATCGGCCATGTCGGAATCGTTAAATCCGATGTAATCAAAAAGGATTCAAAAGCTTCATTATCTGTTGATAAAGTTTTAAGAGCTGCAACATGCCAGAACCATTCCGCAACGCACCTTTTACAGGCTGCACTTCGTGAGGTCCTTGGAAAGGATACTCATCAGCAGGGTTCATATCAGGATGCACTTCGTACCAGATTTGACTTTGGTCTTGACCGTGCAATGACTGAAGAAGAGATATCAAGAGTCGAAGATATAGTTAATGCAAAGATAGAAGAAGATCTTACTGTCCGTACGGATATCATGGATATCGAAAAAGCTAAAGCAGAAGGTGCCATGGCATTATTCGGAGAAAAGTATTCGGATGAAGTACGTGTCGTAAGCATGGGTGATTTTTCAAAGGAACTTTGCGGTGGAACCCATGTTTCACACACCGGACAGATTCTTTCGTTTAAGATCCTTTCGGAAAGCGGTGTTGCCGCAGGAGTCCGAAGGATTGAAGCCATAACCGGTAGCAGAGTAAATGCCCACTACAGAGAAATGGAAAAGAAGTTCCGTGAAGCTGCTTTAGTTGCAAAGACAACACCCGATGCTCTTTCCGAAAAGATAACCGGTCTTTTGAATACGGTAAAGACTTTAAACGGTGAACTTGATTCCTTAAAGGCGAAGGCGGCTAAGGAAGCACTCGGAGATGTGACTGATAATGTCAAGGAAATAAATGGTGTTAAATTCCTTGCTTCAAAGCTTTCCGGTGTCGACATGAACGGTTTAAGAGATCTCGGTGACCAGCTTAAAGCAAAGATAGGAGAAGGTGTCATTCTTCTTGCATCGGAAGCTGACGGACGTGTTAACCTTGTTTCCATGGCTACCGATGCTGCCGTAAAAGCCGGAGCGCATGCAGGAAATCTCATTAAGGCTATAGCACCCAAGGTAGATGGTGGTGGCGGCGGAAAACCCAACATGGCTCAGGCCGGAGGAAAGAATCCTGCAGGTATCGATGATGCCATCGCCGAAGCTTCAAATGCTCTGTCTTCAATGATAAAGTAAGAAAAAACATTTGACGTACATTTTTTTAATGTATATAATAAGGAACGTGCTTAGCACAAATAACCTAATCAGTCATTTAGGGGCTGAAGGGAGGGTTGAGTTTGTCTAACGTAATAGTTAAAGAAGGCGAAAGCTTAGACAGCGCGCTTCGCCGTTTTAAGAGAAGCTGTGCCAAGGCCGGCATCCAGCAGGAGATCAGAAAGCGTGAGCATTACGAGAAGCCTTCCGTAAGGCGCAAGAAAAAGTCTGAAGCTGCCAGAAAACGTAAATATAACTGATCAAGTTAAAGACAGCCCCCGGAAGTTTGACCGGGGGCTAATTTTTTTTATGAATATCTTTTTAATAATTTTTATTATACTTTTGATACTCGGAATACTTGCAGGTGTGATCATGTTCATTGATTGTCACAGGCTTGTTGTTCGTGAATATAACGTATCTTCACCCAAATTAAAAAAAGACCTTGATATCATTTTACTTACCGATCTTCACAGTAAAAGTCTGGGAAGGGATAATTCAAAGCTTGTGGAAAAGATAGATTCCATCAAACCTGACCTTATTTTGGTCGCAGGAGATATGTACACTGCTGCATTTAACGACAAAGGTACTGTTGCGATTAAGCTTTTTAAGGAAATATCTTCCCGTTATCCTATCTATTATTCAAACGGTAACCATGAGCAGAAAACAAAGCTTTTATGTGAAGAGTTTAATGATGTGTATGAAGGTTATCTTTCAAAGATAAAAGAAATGGGTATAAATCATCTGACAAATGAAAGTACTTATTTGGCAGATGATAACATAAGGATTTTCGGTCTTGAACTTCCTTTCCTGTATTACAGAAAAAGAGGAAGGAAAATGCCGGGGGTTACCGGGATAACTGATTGTATAGGCACATGCGATGATAATGCTTTTAATCTTATGATCGCTCACAATCCATTGTACTTTGATGATTATGCCGATTGGGGTGCCGACCTTGTATTATCCGGTCATGTTCATGGCGGGTTGATGAGATTACCATATCTTGGAGGAGTTCTTTCACCGAATTACAGGTTCTTCCCCAAATACAGCGGTGGAAGATATGAAAAAGACGGATCCGTAATGGTGCTTTCGTGTGGACTTGGAACGCATCATATCCCCGCAAGGATCAATAATCCTGCTGAATTATCGCTGATACATCTAAAAACAGAGGTTATTTAATAGTTTTGGTATTGAATAAAAAAGATTGCTTTGATACAATATCTTGTGTGCCTAATTGTCGGGAACACAAGATATTCTTTTTTTAAGGAGAAATCCATGAGCGAAAATAAAACTCTTGATGCCAAATTGTTCGATCATACCATTCTTAAGGCTGATGCTACAAAAGATAAAGTCTTAAAGATCTGTGATGAAGCAAAGAAATTCGGTTTCATGTCAGTATGTGTGAACAGTTACTATACACCTTTAGTTGCTTCCGAGCTTAAAGGAAGCGATGTTAAGGTATGTACCGTTGTCGGATTCCCTCTCGGTATGATGAGTACCGAGTCAAAAGCGCTTGAAACAGCTTATGCTGTTGAAGCAGGTGCCGATGAGATCGACATGGTTATCAATGTCGGTGCGTTAAAAGACAAAAATTATGCGGAAGTTCTGGCTGATATCAGAGCGGTCAGGACCGTGGCTAAGGGCAAGACCCTTAAAGTCATTATTGAGACATGTCTTCTGACGGATGAGGAGAAGGTGAAGGCCTGTGAGTTATCGGTTGAGGGAGGAGCTGATTTCGTCAAGACCTCCACCGGATTCTCAACCGGCGGAGCGACAGTCGAAGATGTAAAACTGATGAGAAAGGCAGTCGGACCTGACATAGGTGTCAAAGCATCAGGTGGAATCAGAGATGCAAAGACAGCTAAAGCAATGGTTGAAGCCGGGGCATCACGCCTTGGAACCAGTGCGACTGTTGAGATCATAGGGGGTTAGGATGGCTATTTCGGTTAAATTGGAGGTTTTTGAAGGCCCTCTTGATCTGCTTCTGCATCTTATCGAAAAGAATAAAGTTGATATCTACGATATCCCGATCGTTACCATTACTGAGCAATATCTTGAATATATCAAAATGCTTGAAACCGAGGATATGAATGTCATGTCCGAGTTCCTGGTTATGGCTGCAACTCTTCTTGATATAAAGTGCAAAATGCTCCTTCCCAAGGAAGTTAATGAAGAAGGTGAAGAAGAGGATCCCAGAGCAGAGCTTGTTGCACAGCTTTTAGAATACAAGATGTGCAAATACATGGCATTTGAGCTTAAGGACAGGCAGATTGACGCTTCACATACATATTTTAAAGTTCGTACTCTTCCCAAAGAGATCGAAGATTATAAAGAGCCCATTGATCTTGAAGAGATCCTTGGAGATGCTAACCTTGCAAAGCTTCAGGAACTTTTCAGTATGGTCATGAAGCGCTCCGAAGACAAGATCGATCCCGTAAGATCGACATTCGGAAACATCAAAAGAGACGAGATCGACATGGATGCCAAGGCTGCTTATATCATTGCTTATGTGGCATCTCATCTGAAGTTCTCTTTTGTAGAACTTCTCGAAAAACAAAGATCGAAGGTTGAAAAGATCGTTACATTCCTTGTGATCCTTGAGATGATGAAGATCGGACAGATAAGGATCGCTCAGGAGCATACATTCGGAGATATCATCATTACTTCAGTTCCGAACTTTAAGGCTCCTACGGAATTTGTGATGAGTTCGTTCTGATCATAACCAATACCTTTTTAAGGAATACCGCAACATGACTAAGAAAGAAAAAAAGGCTGTACTTGAAGCTATACTTTTTACAATGGGTGATGCCGTTGAGGTTGAAAGACTTGCAGCCGTTATAGAAGAAGATAAAGACAAGACAAAAGATCTTCTTTTGGAATTAAAAGACGATTACGATAACAATGAAAGAGGAATGACACTTATGGAACTCGAGGATTCGTTCCAGATGTGCACCAAAGCCTCTATGTACGAGTATCTTATAAAGATAGCCAAGACACCCCGTAAATATACGATCTCGGATACGATGCTCGAGACTCTTTCAATCATCGCTTACAAGCAGCCCATTACACGTGCCGAGATCGAAAAAGTTAGAGGTGTTTCATGCGATCATGCTATTAACAGGCTCCTTGAATTCGGCCTTATCGCCGAACTTGGACGCAAAGATGCTCCCGGCCGTCCGCTTCTTTTCGGTACGACCGAAGAATTCCTACGCACTTTCGGTGTCAAGTCATTGGAAGAGCTCCCAGAGCTTTCTTCTGTCCAGATAGAAGAGTTCAAACAGCAGGCCGAAGCCGAAGCCGCCTCCGTCGAACTCGACATCTGACTCATGGTAATTTATCACATTTTTTATCTGTATATATAAGTCTGGATACAAAGAAAATTTCCCTTTGAAACCCAATACTTATGTGCTATACTAAACCATAGTGCGTTTTGTGGTATAACTATGCCCAAAAAACAATTAATCATTATTTATCATCATTATAAATGGAGGTCAATTTATGAGTACTACTTCACAAGCAAGACAGAGAATAGAAGCTCTTCTTGATGAAAACAGCTTTGTTGAAATAGGCGCGCGTGTTACTGCACGAAACACCGATTTCAATCTGAAGCAGACACAGACCCCTTCTGACGGTGTTGTAACCGGCTATGGAGTGATCGACGGCAAGCTTGTGTATGTGTACAGCCAGGATGCTTCCGTATTAAACGGCAGCGTTGGTGAAATGCATGCAAAGAAGATCGTTAATCTCTATGACATGGCTATCAAGATGGGTGCTCCCATTATCGGACTTATTGAGTCTTCGGGACTGCGTTTGCAGGAAGCAACCGATGCACTTAATGCTATCGGCGAGATCTACATGAGCCAGGCTTATGCTTCCGGCATCGTTCCCCAGATCAATGCAATCTTCGGAAATTGCGGAGGAGCTCTTGCAGTTTCTTCTGCCATGGCTGATTTCACATTCATGGAGAACTCAAAGGCTAAGCTCTTTGTTAGCTCACCCAACTGTATCGATGGAAACTACGAAGGAAAATGCGATACATCCGCTGTAGACTTCCAGTCTTCAGAAGCCGGCAACGTTGATTTTGCCGGAAGCGAGGAAGAGGTTCTCGGAGTAATAAGAGAGCTCGTTTCAATCCTTCCTTCTAATAATGAAGGTGAGTTCGTTTATGACGAAACAGATGATGACCTTAACAGAGCATGTCCTTCACTTGAGGCATCGATAGGTGATCCTGTAGTTGCTCTTTCACAGCTTTCAGACAATGCTGTTGTATTCGAGACAAAAGCAGATTATGCAAAAGAAGTAGTTACTGCATTTATAAAACTTAACGGCGCTACCGTAGGTGCTATCGCCAACAGAAGCGTTATATATGATGAGAACGGAGAAGTTAAGGAAAAGCTTGAAAATGTCCTTTCGGCAAATGCATGTGAAAAGGCTGCTGATTTCGTTAACTTCTGTGATGCATTTGAAATCCCCGTACTTACACTTACTGATGTTAAGGGATTCAAGACATGCAAGTGCAATGAAAAGAGGATCGCAAGAGCTTCTGCTAAACTTGCTTATGCTTTTGCCAATGCATCAGTTCCCAAGGTAAACGTTATTACTAAAGAAGCATTCGGATCTGCATATGTGATATTTAACTCTAAATCAGTAGGAGCTGACATCACAATCGCATGGCCCAATGCAAAGATCGGTTCAATGGATTCAAAGCTTGCCGCTCAGATCATCTGTGACGGACAGGGTTCCGATGCGATCAATGAATGTGCAAAGGAATACTCATCATTACAGAACAATGTTGAAAGTGCTGCAAAGCGCGGATATGTTGATGAGATCGTTGATCCCGTTGATACACGTAAATATGTTATCGGAGCATTTGAGATGCTCTACTCAAAATATGATTTCACTCCGGATAAGAAGCACGGAACAGTATAGCAAAGGAAAGGAAGCATTTATATGAAAAAGTGGTTGATCACATTATGCATGAGCCTTTGCCTGCTTTCCCTTACTGCCTGTGGTGCCAAGGAAGAAGCTCCCAAGCTTTCGGATGCCGATGCTCTCCAGGAAGGCATAATGGATGCCCAGATGCTTAGCAGTATCATCATCAACGACATGGTTGATGAGTATGCTTATCAGATGGAGCAACAGTATGGCTGGGGACAGATGCTTAAAAATGCTTGCGATAGCATGGAAAAGAGCATTGATGAGATGGGTAACATCGTATCTGGAGGCGAAGAACTCGTTTCCAATTCGGTTACACTTGATTCCCTTGGCAATTATGATGAAGGCTCTATTCAGGTGCTGATCCATGGTGAAAAGAAAGATGCCGTTTTTGAGGTTGTCTTTGAACGGGGACAGTACAAGAGTTTTACGACAAATGTAAAGCATACATTTGCTGAAAGCATGGAAAAGGCCGGTCTTAATACATTGCTCGGTATGGGTACCGTGTTCTGTGTTTTGATCCTTATAAGTCTGATCATCAGTGCGTTTAATTTTATTCCCAAAGTGCAGGCTGCTTTCAAGAAGAAACCTGCTGCTGTAAGTGAAAAAGCAGTTGATTCTGCTATAGCACAGATCGTTCAGAATGAAGAATTATCGGATGATGAAGAACTGGTTGCAGTCATTTCCGCTGCGATCGCATCATTTGAAGGAACCTCTTCGGACGGTTTCTATGTAAGAAGTATCAGAAGATTTCGTTAATATAGTTTAGGAGGAGACAAAGAATGAAGAACTATACGATCACCGTAAACGGAAATGTATATGACGTAACAGTAGAAGAAGGCACATCATCCGGAGTTAAGGCTGCTGCACCCGCAGCTCCCAAGGCAGCTCCCAAGGCTGCTCCCACTGCAAAAGCATCAAGCCAGGGCGCAGGCTCTATAAGAGTTGAAGCCGGTGCTGCAGGAAAAGTATTTAAGATCGAAGCTAATGTCGGCACAGCTGTTAAGAAAGGTGATGCCGTTGTTATCGTAGAAGCAATGAAGATGGAGATCCCCGTAGTTGCTCCCGAAGACGGAACAGTTGCATCTATTGATGTTGCAGTCGGCGACGCTGTTGAAGCAGGCGCATTACTTGCTACACTTAATTAATTGACAAGAGCTTTTTGGAGCTTATCCAAAAAAATAAAACAGGAGGAAAGAAAATGGATTATATTACATCCACACTGGACAACCTGGTCCACCAGACAGCGTTTTTTAACCTGACCTGGGGTAATTTCATCATGATCATCGTTGCCTGCGTGTTTTTATACCTTGCAATAGCTAAGGAATTCGAACCTTTGCTTTTGCTCCCTATCGCCTTCGGTATGCTCCTTGTCAATATCTATCCCGATATCATGTTAAGCATCGAGGATTCACCCAACGGCGTTGGCGGTCTACTTTATTATTTCTATAAACTTGATGAATGGGCGATCCTTCCCTCACTCATTTTTATGGGTGTCGGAGCAATGACGGACTTCGGTCCCCTTATCGCCAATCCGAAGAGCTTCCTTTTGGGAGCAGCTGCACAGTTCGGTATTTTCGCAGCATACTTCGGAGCTATAGCAATGGGCTTTAATGACAAAGCTGCTGCAGCTATCTCCATCATCGGAGGTGCTGACGGTCCCACTTCGATATTCCTTGCGGGAAAACTTGGACAGACTGCACTTTTGGGACCCATTGCCGTTGCAGCATATTCATATATGTCGCTTGTTCCCATAATACAGCCGCCTATAATGAAATTGCTTACAACCAAAAAGGAAAGAGCCATTAAGATGGGACAGCTTCGTCCGGTATCAAAACTTGAAAAGATCCTTTTCCCTATTATCGTTACAATAGTTGTCTGCCTGATCCTTCCCACAACAGCTCCCCTTGTAGGAATGCTTATGCTGGGTAACCTCTTCAGAGAGTCAGGTGTTGTTCGTCAGTTGACCGATACGGCATCAAATGCACTTATGTACATCGTCGTTATCGTTCTTGGTACATCTGTAGGAGCTACAACTTCAGCTGAGGCTTTCCTTAACATGGATACGTTAAAGATCGTCGGTCTCGGACTTATTGCATTTGCTTTTGGTACCGCAGCCGGAGTCCTATTCGGAAAGCTGATGTGTATAGCAACCAAGGGACAGGTTAATCCGCTCATTGGTTCTGCAGGAGTTTCTGCGGTTCCCATGGCAGCCAGAGTTTCTCAGAAAGTCGGTGCCGAAGCAGATCCTTCAAACTTCCTTCTCATGCATGCCATGGGACCCAACGTTGCCGGAGTTATCGGTACTGCAGTTGCAGCCGGAACATTCATGGCGGTGTTCGGAATATTCTAAGACCTAATACACAGTTTGGATAAATAAAAAAGAAAGGATTAAAGTTATGTCAGATCAGGTTAAAAAGCCGGTTGGTATAATGGAAACAGTGCTCCGTGATGCTCACCAGTCACTCATTGCGACCAGAATGCCTACCGAAAAAATGCTTCCAATCGTAGACAAGATGGATAAAGTCGGCTACCATGCCGTTGAATGTTGGGGAGGAGCTACATTTGATGCTTCATTGAGATTCCTTAAGGAAGATCCCTGGGACAGATTAAGAAAGCTCCGTGACGGATTCAAAAACACAAAGCTGCAGATGCTTTTCCGTGGCCAGAATATCCTCGGATATCGTCCTTACGCAGATGACGTTGTTTATGCTTTTGTTGAAAAGTCTATAGCAAACGGTATTGATGTAATAAGAATTTTTGACTGTCTTAATGATATCAGAAACCTTCAGGCAGCCGTTGATGCTACAAATAAGATCAAAAAGCAGGAAGGAAGAGGAGAGTCTCAGATAGCTCTTTCTTATACACTCGGTGATGCTTATACTCTTGAGTATTGGGCAGACATGGCAAAGAAGATCGAAGAGATGGGTGCAGATTCCATCTGTATCAAGGATATGGCAGGTCTTTTGGTTCCTTACAGAGCTGCTGAACTTGTTAAGACTCTTAAAGAGAATACAAAGCTTCCTATCCAGTTACATACACACTACACCTCAGGTGTTGCTTCAATGACCTACCTTAAGGCAGTTGAAGCAGGCGTTGACGTTATCGACTGTGCCATTTCACCTTTCGCACTCGGTACGTCACAGCCCGCTACGGAAGTTATGGTTGAGACCTTCAGGGGTACACCTTACGATACGGGTTATGACCAGACTTTACTTGCACAGATCGCAGATTACTGGCGCCCTTACCGTGAGGAGTGCATAGAGTCAGGCCTTATGAGTACAAAGGTTCTTGGTGTTAACATCAAGACTCTGCTTTACCAGGTTCCCGGCGGAATGCTTTCCAACATGGTTTCACAGCTTAAAGAGCAGAATGCTGAAGACAAGTACAATGAAGTTCTTGAAGAGATACCCAGAGTTCGTAAGGACTGCGGTGAGCCTCCTTTGGTTACACCTTCTTCACAGATCGTTGGAACACAGGCTATCTTCAATGTCCTTATGGGCGAAAGATACAAGATGGCTACCGGAGAGTTCAAGGATCTGCTCCGTGGTAACTACGGTCAGACGGTTAAGCCTATGAACGAGGAAGTTATCAATAAGGTTATCCCCGGTGAGAAGCGTTCTACTGCAAGAAGTGCCGAAGCTACCGGTCATACAGAGCCCGAACTTGCTTCTATCGAAGCAGAGATGAAGGAATGGAAACAGCAGGAAGAAGACGTGCTTTCATATGCATTGTTCCCTCAGGTTGCTCTTGATTTCTTCAAGTATCGTCAGGCTCAGCAGGAAAAGGTTGATCTTACAAAGGCAGATACTGCAAATGCTGCTTATCCCGTATAAGATGTCAGTTAATTGACATAATATATTGTGTGTTACTTATATCCACCCACTATATTTTGTGGGTGGATATTTTATTACCTGAAATATCATATTTTTTTGAAAAAATTAGGAAAAGCTTCTTGACTTTGATGTTGACATAAGTTAAGATAACTAGTGTTCTTAAAATCTGATTAACGGGGAGGCTTTCATGGCCAGAAAAGAAACAGTCACTAAAGAGATTCTGCTTAATGCAGCATTTGAAATGTTAAAAGAGGAAGGTATTGAACAGGTTACGGCCAGAAAACTTGCAGCTAAAGCCAATTGTTCTACCCAGCCTATATTCAGGATATACAGCAATATGGAAGAACTGTATGTTGATCTTTTTTCAAAAGCATGTGATATCTTCCAAGAATATTATGTATCATTTCCAAAAACAACGGTTGTTCCGTTTGTAAATCTCGGACTTGCATACATACTTTACGCACAGAATAATCCTAACGTGTTTAAGTTCCTTTTCCTTTCAAAGGAAAGATACGGAAAGTCGCTTTATGACATGATCAACGGACAAACATCAAATGTATCAAAGGAGATACAGTCCGCTACTTCACAGGGTGCTTCCAATGCACAGGAACTTTTCATGAAGATGTGGATGTTCATCCACGGAGCCGCTTGTATGTCACTTACGGGTGACTACGATCTGGCCGAAGAAGAAACGGTATCAATGCTGAAGGATGCGTATTCATCTTTCAGATAATAGGAGTTTTCGATTGGTCCCTTACTGAGTGAATTCTCTGTAGGGGGCTTTTCATATAAGAGAGGAAATAATGGAAGAAAAAGATATCATATCGAGGATGAATGACCGGTTTATGAAGATGAGTAAGGGCCATAAAGCCATAGCATCTTTTATTTCCGATCATTATGATGAAGCAGCCTTTCTGACTGCAGCCAAAATAGGAAGCACGGTCGGCGTTTCCGAATCTACCGTGGTCCGCTTTGCAACGGCTTTGGGATATGACGGATATCCCGAATTTCAAAAAGCTTTGGCTGACTGGGTGCAGAGTAAGCTTAACCGTGTCCAGAAGATGGGGACCAAGTATAAAAATAATTCCCAGTCCCAGGTAATTCATTCAGTTCTTACGGCTGATATCGAAAAGATAAACGACACGATCACAAATCTCGATCCCGAGGCGTTTTCTGATGCCGTGGATATCATTTTGGGTGCCGAAAATGTCTATGTATGCGGATTGCGCTCCTGCGAACCGCTTGCCGATTTTCTGCAGTTTTATCTTAATATGATAAGGGGAAATGTAATTCTTTTAAAGACAACCTCTGTTACCGAAATGTTTGAGCAGATGATTAGGATAAACGAAAGAGACTGTATTATCGGTATCTCTTTCCCCAGATATTCCATGAGAACTCTTAAAGCAATGGAGTTTGCTAAGGACAGGAGAGCAAAGATCATTACGATAACGGACAGCATCCATTCGCCCATGAATCTTTATTCGTCATGTAATCTGCTTGCGCGTTCCGACATGGTTTCCATTGTTGATTCTCTGGTTGCCCCGCTTTCTTTGATAAATGCGCTCGTGGTTGCTTTGTGCCTTAAAGTGCCAGATACGGTTAAAAAGAGCCTTGAAGACCTTGAGACCGTATGGAATAACTACCAGGTATATCTTAATGATGAGATCAACTTTATTGACGAGGAACCCATGCTCAATTATCCGCTGATGAAGTTAAAAGAAGCGGAAGAAGGATCCGGTGAGAATGAATAAAGTTGTTGTTATCGGCGGCGGTGCTTCCGGGATTATGGCGTCGTATGTTGCTGCCCGTAACGGAGCGGATGTTATTCTGCTTGAAAAAAACGAAAAGCTCGGAAAAAAGATCTTCATAACCGGTAAAGGCCGGTGTAATGTCACAAATTCCTGTGACGCAGATGAATTCTTTTCAAATATCATCAGTAATCCCAAATTCCTATACAGTGCTTATTACGGATTCAGCAATGACATGCTGATGGATTTGATAGCTCCTTTATGTCCTTTAAAGACTGAGCGCGGTAACAGAGTTTTTCCGCAGTCGGATCATTCTTCGGATATCATCAAAGCTTTATCACGCCTTGTCGATGATGCATGCGTAAATGTAAAGCTTAACACCAATGTCATTTCCATAAACGATCATATGGTTAAAACAACAAAGGGTAATCTTGCTTTTGATAAGCTGATAATCGCGACGGGAGGATTATCTTATCCGACAACGGGATCGACCGGAGACGGTTACGGTTTTGCAAAGAAGATAGGACATACGCTGATATCACCAAAACCCGGTTTATCAGGTCTTTTATGCGAGGGCGAAGATTGCCAACTCCTGCAGGGACTTTCGCTTAAGAATGTTTCCGTAACCCTTAAAGAGGATAAAGAAAGTAAAAAATCCCTTTATGAAGGATTCGGTGAGATGTTATTTACCCATTTTGGGATAAGCGGTCCCGTGATTCTTTCGGCTTCATCATATTATGCTTTGAAGTGTTATAATAAAAAGGCATACATAAGCATAGACTTAAAGAGTGCCTTGACGGAAAAACAGCTTGATGAGCGTATACTTCGTGACTTTGAAAAATACATGAATAAGTCCTTTAAAAATTCGCTCGGAGATCTTTTGCCATCAAAGATGATACCCGTGGTCATCAAAAGAAGCGGTATAGATCCCGATAAAAAAGTAAATGAGGTCCGCCGGGAAGAAAGAGAAAGGCTGATATCCGTTTTGAAGAACTTTGAGCTTACTGTTACGGATAGCCGTCCTGTCGAAGAAGCGATAATCACTCAGGGCGGTGTCAATGTAAAAGAGATAGATCCTTCGACGATGGAATCCAAACTTTGCAAAGACATATACTTTGCAGGTGAAGTATTGGATATCGATGCTCTTACCGGAGGTTTTAATCTTCAGATTGCATTTTCTACCGGATATCTTGCCGGTTTATCTGCAGCATTAAGTCAGTAAATGCTTTGAATGAAATATATTTAAGGAGAAATAAAATGAGTTACCAGATAGCGATAGACGGACCTGCGGGTGCTGGAAAAAGTACGATAGCAAAGATCGTTGCCAAAAAGAAAGAATATATATACGTTGATACGGGAGCCATGTATAGAGCTATGGCTATTCATATGTTGAGGAATAATATAGATCCCGAAGATGAAGATGCCGTTTCAAATGAAGCAAAAAATGCTGATATATCTTTTGGCTATGTTGAAGGCTCGCAGCATGTATATTTAAACGGTGAAGATGTTACGGCGTATTTAAGGACCGAAGAAACCGGCAATATGGCATCGACAGTTTCTAAATATGCATATGTCAGATCCCGCCTTGTTGCGATCCAACAGGATTTTGCATCAAAGAATAATGTTGTAATGGACGGTCGTGATATAGGAACCGTTGTGCTCTCTGATGCGGATGTAAAGGTATATCTTACAGCAAGCAGCGCTGTAAGGGCAAAGCGAAGATATGATGAACTTATAGCCAAAGGTGAAAGCGCTGATATTGAAAAGATCGAAGCCGATATCATAGACCGTGACAGACAGGATATGACAAGGGAAGTATCGCCTCTTAAAAAAGCGGATGATGCGGTAGAGATCGATTCTTCATACATGACTATAGAGGAAGTTTCCGAAGCCATTTTGGCACTTTGCAGATAACATGAAAACAGTTTTAGCAGAACATGCAGGTTTTTGTTTCGGAGTGAACAAAGCCGTAAAAAGCGTATATGAACTTTTGGGCTCCGATAAGGATATTTACACCTTCGGTCCCATCATACATAATGACACTGTCGTCAATGACCTTTCCCAAAAAGGCGTTAAGGTTATAGATAGTACCGAGGAGCTTTTAAAGATCCGTGATTCGATAGTAGTCATAAGAGCTCACGGGATACCTGAAGACACTTATTCCCTCATTGAGAAAAATAACAATATGCTTGTTGACGGTACCTGTCCTTTTGTAAAGCATATTCATAAGATCGTAAGGGAAAGATCACTTGAAGGAAGTTCTATACTTATCATAGGAAGCGCCGATCATCCTGAGGTCATAGGCATTAAAGGATGGGTAAAAGGTGATTCGTATGTCATAGAAAACAAAGATGATGCATATGCATTTTTGCATGATCGGGACAAGCCGATATGCATAGTTTCACAGACGACTTTTAACTTAATAAAATTTCAAGAATTAGTTGAAATTATCAAGAATAAAGGGTACAATGTTAATGTTGTGGATACTATATGTAACGCAACAAAGGAGAGGCAGGAGTCAGCAGAAGATATCGCGTCAAAGGTTGATGTAATGCTGGTGATAGGAGGCCGGAACAGCTCGAATACACAAAAGCTTTATTCGATCTGTAAAGAAAAATGTCCGGCAACATACTTTATCACCTGTTTGGACGATCTTAATTTCGATATTCCAAAGACCGCTTCCCTGGTAGGTATTACCGCGGGGGCTTCCACCCCAAACAATATTATTGAGGAGGTTCAAAATTATGTCAGAATTAACTTTTGAACAAATGCTGGAAGAATCTTTAAAGACAATACATACAGGAGAGGTGGTTGAAGGTACTGTTATCGATGTTAAGCCCGATGAGATTATTCTTAATATCGGCTACAAGTCAGACGGAATTTTAACTCGTAACGAGTATTCAAATGAATCTAATCTGGATCTTACCACCGTTGCCAAGATCGGCGACACCATGGAGGTAAAGGTCATTAAAGTTAATGACGGTGAGGGACAGGTTCTCCTTACCTACAAGAGACTTGCTGCAGACAGAGGCAACAAGAGGATCGAAGAAGCCTTTAATAACCAGGAAGTATTAAAGGCAAAGGTTACACAGGTATTAGGCGGCGGCGTTTGCGTTGTTGTTGAAGAAGTAAGGATCTTCATTCCCGCAAGTCTTGTTTCAGACACATACGAAAAAGATCTTAACAAGTATCTCGGACAGGAGATCGAGTTCGTAATAACAGAGTACAATCCCAAGAGACGTCGTTACATCGGTGACAGAAAACAGCTTCTTGTTGCAAGCAAGGCCGAAGCTCAGGCAGAGATCCTTTCAAAGATCAAAGTCGGCGATGTTGTTGAAGGAACTGTTAAGAACGTTACCGATTTCGGTGCTTTCATCGATATAGGCGGTATGGACGGTCTTCTTCACATTTCTGAGATGTCTTGGGGCAGAGTTGAGAATCCCAAGAAGGTATTCAAGGTTGGTGATACGGTAAGATGCTTCATCAAGGATATCGTTGAGAACAAGGTTGCTCTTTCAGCCAAGTTCGAAGATGAGAATCCCTGGAAGGATGCCGATACAAGATTTGCAGTTGGTAACGTTGTTACCGGAAAGATTGCAAGAATGACTGATTTCGGTGCTTTCGTTGAGATCGCTAAGGGTGTTGATGCACTCCTTCATGTTTCACAGATCTCTAAAGAGCGTATCGAAAAGCCGTCTGATGTTCTTAAGGTTGGTGACAAAGTTACAGCTAAGATCGTTGACTTCAACGAAAGTGACAAGAAGATAAGCTTAAGCATAAGAGCTTTGACAGATCCCGAAGATGACAAGGACGACAAGGCTGATGATGCTGATGATGCTGTATCTGTTGATGTTGATGCTGTTATAGCTTCTCAGGAAGAAACCGAAGAATAATCTACGGGGCGGTTTGCATATGGCTTACGAGTACGAAGAATTTAAAAAAGATATTCATCTTTTAACAAATATCGATCTTAATGCATATAAAGAGCAGCAGATGAAAAGAAGGATAACTTCTTTGTACACAAAGCACAGCTTTAAAGGTTTTCAGGATTACGTAGCTGCCTTAAAAAAAGATAAAGCATTATATGAGGAATTCCTGAATTACTTTACGATAAACGTTTCGGAGTTTTACCGTAATCCCGAACAGTGGAAATTGATGGATAGTGATGTTATCCCTCTTTTGATCTCCAGATTCGGTGAAAACCTTAAGATATGGAGTGCTGCGTGCTCAACGGGAGATGAACCTTATTCTCTGGTAATGGCTCTTTCAAGGCACATTCCGCTTAATAAGATCAATATCTACGCAACCGATATAGATAAACAGGTCATCGAAAAAGCTAAGACCGGTCTTTATTCTGCAAAGAGTATCGTTTCCGTTCCCGATGATCTTAAAAAGAAATATTTTACGGATGTCGGCGGTGCTTTCCAGATTTCAGATGAGATCAAATCCCGCGTCAGATTTGCAGAACATAATCTGATCCTCAATAACTTCCAAAAGGATTTCAACTTTATCGTTTGCAGAAACGTGCTTATCTATTTCACTGAAGAAGCGAAAGAAGAAGTGTTTGAAAAGTTCTTTTATTCATTGAAACCCGGCGGAATCCTTTTCATAGGAAGCACGGAACAGATATCTTCTTACAAGGAGATTGGTTACACAAGAAAATCAAGTTTCTATTACGAGAGACCTGAAAAACAATAATAAAAACGGACAGGATAACCTGTCCGTTTTATTTTTCTTATCTAAAATTATTATTTCTGAAATGCAATAGCGTTCATTACGTGGGAAGCATAAACGGCGAAAGCCTGTCTGCTCTTTTTAAGATCATCCGTAAGTTCAAAGAAAAGATCCGTACTGTCATAATCTCTTTTAAAGAAGGGCTGGAAGAGAACAGACCACTGTGGAAGATATTCGGATATCTTTCGGGTATAGCAGTTGGATGCTTTTGCCTGCTCGCGGAATTCCTTGTCAACAAATGAAGCAACGGATTTATGTAATGCCATATCCTCAAGGGGAAGATAATAATACTCCTTATAGTTTGCATAGAAGTATTTCATTTCTTCTTCATAAACAGGTACTACAAGTGTTCCGGTATTTCCCTGAGCTTTAAAATGACATCCTTTGCCCATGAATGAAAGAGGGCTAGGAAGATATCCGTCAAATGCGATATTTATCATAAGCTCTTTTCTTGTTATTCCGTTCATATCGGGATAAGTAGAGCAGCTGACCTTCGTTGCGGTAAGGTCTTCGGTAAAAAGATCATAGTAATTCAATATCGGAAGTATCTCCATCATGCCGCGTATATCATCGGAGTTATGCAGCATGATGGTCTGATAAGCACTGAAATCCTTGGTCTCGCTGTAGTCTTTGTATATCTCAATAAGTTCACCGCCTGAAAACTCATCTTCGCGGTCAACATCCAGGAACATTTCAATGGTCTTTAATTTACAATCGGGAAGCCTTAAAAGATTTCTGTATGTATTTATCCTTCTGTATATATCCAGTCCTTCCATGTTATCCACGGTATTTGTAAGTTCATACTTTGCGGACTTGTTACTTATGAAAGGTATATCAAAAGTATTTCCGTTATAGTGGATAAGGAAAGAGAAGTTTCTTGCAAATTCAAAGAATTCCGTAAGGATATCAGCTTCTTCGGATTCGTCTGAAGCCAGAAACTGCTTTATCATCCAGTTGCCGTTTGAATAAAAAGCACAACCGATAAGATAGATAAAAGAAGATGAAGACAGGAATCCCGTAGTTTCTATATCAATAAAAAGCGCATCCTCCAAAGGACACAACTTTTCAAGCGGATATTGAAGTTCAAAATTGTTTAAAACCGTGTTTTCTGTTTTCATCTTTCACATTATATCATCTTTTAGACATATTGGAAAAGAACCTTACGCTGTGGTATTATAGAAAATGGTTGTTTGGGTTTTTAAACAACACATTTTTTGATTTGAGGAAGGTATTTAAATGGCAAGAATGACTTTTGTCGGTGGGGTTCATCCATACGACGGAAAGGAGCTTTCTAAGGCTAAAAGGATAAGAGACTATGAGCCCGTGGGTGATATGGTCTATCCTTTGTCGCAGCATATCGGGGCACCAGCAAAAGCACTTGTAAAAAAAGGCGACCGCGTGCTTGTGGGACAGATGATCGCCGAAGCCGGCGGATTTGTCTCTGCGCCTATCTGTTCAACCGTTTCGGGAACCGTAAAGGCGATAGAAAAGCATCGTGTTGTAACAGGTGAAGAAAAGGAAAGCATTATTATTGAAAATGACGGCCTTTTTGAGGAGATCGATTGGCCCGAAGTTCCGGATTTCGAGTCTTTGACCAGGGAAGATAAGATAAAGATGATCGCGGATGCAGGCATCATAGGAATGGGCGGTGCCGGATTCCCGACTTCGGTTAAACTTCAGCCCAAAGAGCCTGATAAGATCGACTATATCATAGTAAACTGTGCCGAATGCGAGCCGTATCTTACTTCGGATTACCGTAAGATGCTTGAAGAACCCGAAAAACTGATCGGCGGACTCAAGGTTTCATTAAGTTTATTTGATAATGCAAGAGGTATCCTTGCCATTGAGGATAATAAGCCCGATTGTATCGAAAAGCTTAAAAAGATGACTGCCGATGAACCCAAGATCACGGTTAAGGCATTAAAAACAAAGTATCCCCAGGGATCCGAGCGTCATCTTATTTATGCCACAACCGGAAGAGCCATAAATTCAAAGATGCTTCCTGCCGATGCGGGATGTATCGTTAATAACGTTGATACGGTCATTGCCATATATAACGCGGTTATAGAAGGCAGACCTTTGATGTACAGGATCGTTACTGTCACGGGTGATGCGATCAATAATCCCTGTAACTTCCGTGTCAGGATCGGAACTAATTATTCCGAACTCATAGAAGCTGCAGGCGGTTTTTCAAAAAAGCCCGAAAAGATCATATCAGGCGGCCCCATGATGGGATTTGCGATATTTGATCTTGATGTTCCGATAACCAAAGCTTCATCTGCCTTGCTTTGCTTAAGCAAAGATGAGGTTTCATCAAGCGAACCTTCCGCTTGCATAAATTGCGGAAGATGTGTTGAAGCCTGTCCTGGACGCGTTGTGCCCAAGCTTCTTGCCGAACTTGCTGATCGTCATGATGAAGAGAATTTTGTCAGATTAAACGGTCTTGAATGTTGTGAGTGCGGAAGCTGCTCATATGTCTGTCCTGCAAAAAGACAGCTTACACATTCGATCAAATCAATGCGAAAGATTGCACTTTCGCACAAGAAGAAGTAGGAGAGGAGGAATATATGAATAACGATCTTATGAATGTTTCATCCAATCCGCATGTTCGTTCCAAAACGGGAACACAGAGCATTATGCTTCTTGTAGTGATAGCACTTCTTCCCGCATTCGGATTCGGTGTTTACAATTTCGGTATAAAGGCACTTATCCTTGTTGCCGTTACCGTATGTTCAAGTGTACTTACTGAGTTTATATATGAAGTCCTGATGAAAAAGAAGGTAACCGTAAGCGATCTTTCCGCTGTGGTAACCGGATTGCTTTTAGGACTTAACCTTCCGCCAAATGCACCCTGGTGGATCGGACTTATAGGCGGTGTTTTTGCGATCCTTGTCGTTAAGATGCTCTTTGGAGGTCTTGGACAGAACTTTATGAATCCCGCTCTCGGAGCAAGATGTTTCCTTGTCATCTCTTATACATCAATAATGACCAACTTTGACTGTGATGCATATTCGGGACCGACTCCTCTTGCTGCATTAAAGGCAGGAGAGAGTGTTGATATTATGAATATGATAACCGGGCATATCGGAGGAACGATAGGCGAAACCTCGATGATAGCAATAGTTTTAGGCGCCTGCTTATTGCTGCTCACCGGTGTTATCGATCTTAGGATCCCCGGAACTTATATCGTTTCATTTGCAATCTTTGTCATGATCTTTGGCGGACACGGATTTGATCCCGCATATTTAAGCGCACATCTTGCAGGTGGCGGTCTTATGCTCGGAGCTTTCTTTATGGCTACGGATTATGTTACAAGGCCTGTAACGAAAAAAGGACAATACATTTACGGTTTGTTCCTTGGAATAATGACGGGTATCTTCAGATTATTCGGACCTTCTGCTGAAGGTGTATCCTATGCGATAATCCTCGGCAATCTTCTGGTTCCGCTCATTGAAAAGTTCACATATCCCAAAGCTTTCGGAATGGGAGGTGAGCATATATGAAAAACATGTTAAAGGATGCTTTCATACTTTTTGCCATCACCCTCGTTGCCGGACTATGCCTTGGTGCAGTGCATTATATCACGGCAGATCCTATCAGGATCGCCGAAGAAAAAGCCCTCAATGATTCCTACAGGGAGGTTTATGCTTCGGCAGCTTCTTTTGAAGAGACGGCCGCTGTTTCGATCCCTCAAAACGAATGGCAGAGCATGGGCTTTTCGGAAGTTGATATAAACAAGACTCTCGTTGCCAAAGACTCTTCGGGAAATGCTCTCGGATATGTCATTGACATTACTTCACATGCAGGTTACGGCGGAGATATCGAGTTTACCATGGGTATTACAAATGAAGGCGTTTTAAACGGAATATCCATACTTAATATCAAAGAGACTGCTGGACTTGGAATGAAGGCTGAAGATGTTTTAAAGCCCCAGTTTGCCGGAAAGAGTGTAGTCCAGTTTGAAGTTACAAAGACGGGTGCTACCTCGGATACCCAGATAGATGCGATCTCAGGTGCAACTATCACTTCAAAGGCTATAACGACTGCAGTTAATGCAGGTTTATATTATTATTCTGTTATTTCGGGAGGTGCATCTTAATGAAAACGAACAGTGTACCTGAAAGACTTATAAACGGCCTTTTTAAAGAAAACCCGACATTTGTTCTGATGCTCGGAATGTGTCCGACTCTGGCTGTTACAACTTCGGCCATTAACGGACTTGGAATGGGACTTACCACAATGGCTGTACTTGCCATGAGTAACCTTTTCATTTCGTTGCTCAGGAATATAATTCCCGATAAGGTCAGGATACCTGCTTTTATAGTTGTTATCGCTTCATTTGTTACCATAGTCGAATTATTGCTTAAAGCATATATTCCTTTACTTTATGATGCGTTGGGACTATATATTCCGCTCATAGTCGTAAACTGTATTATCCTCGGCCGTGCCGAATCTTATGCTTCAAAGAACGGCCCGATACTTTCACTGTTTGACGGAATAGGAATGGGTCTTGGCTTTTCATTTGCACTTACGATAATCGGTGCTGTTAGAGAGCTTCTTGGTGCAGGTGAATGCTTTGGATTAAGGATCATGCCCAAGAGCTACATTCCCTGTTCGATATTCATCCTTGCTCCCGGAGCTTTTTTTGTTCTTTCCTGCCTTACAGCAATACAGAACAAAATAAAGATCGCCGGAGAAAAGAAGGGTAAGGACATGTCAAAGATACAGTCCGGCTGTGGAAATGACTGCCTGAACTGTAATGTTAAGGGATGCAGTGACAGAGTCGCTATGCCTGATGTCAGTTTTGTTGAAACCGACACGGCTGAAGATCACGTACCCGATACGCCTGTGGAGGATATAGAAGTGCTTGAATTAAATGATATGGTTTCGGATACTGTGAAGATCACTTCTGATGATATTGCAGCTATCAATGAAGCAGTAAAGGAGGATGGACAGAATGCTTAAAGATCTTCTTATAATATTAATTTCATCCTCACTTGTTAGTAATGTTGTTTTAAGCCAGTTCCTTGGCCTTTGTCCTTTCCTCGGCGTGTCAAAAAAGACAGATACCGCGTTGGGAATGGGAGGAGCCGTAATATTTGTCATAACACTTTCATCTGCGGTTGCCGGAGCAATCTACAAGTTTATACTTGTTCCGCTCGATATAACATATCTGCAGACCATAGTGTTCATTCTGGTCATCGCTGCTTTAGTTCAGTTTGTTGAGATGTTTTTAAAGAAGTTCATACCTGCTCTTTACAGAGCTCTTGGTGTGTATCTTCCTTTGATCACGACTAACTGTGCAGTGCTTGGTATCGCACTTACAAATGTTCAGAAAAACTATGATATCCTTACCGGAGTCGTAAACGGTTTTGCTACCGCTGTCGGATTTACGATAGCTATTACGATCCTTGCAGGTATCAGAGAAAAAACGGAATTTAACGATATACCCGAATCATTTAAGGGAATGCCGATAGTTTTATTGACAGCAGGTCTTATGGCTATAGCATTCTGCGGATTCTCGGGTTTGTTGTAGAAAGGGGCGGATCATGAACAGTATTTTAACAGCGCTGCTTGTTGTCGGCATAGTCGGATTGATCATAGGTCTGTTCCTAGGTATCGCTGCAATAAGTTTTAAGGTTGAAACCGATGAAAGGGAAGTTAAAGTCTTGGAGGCACTGCCCGGTAATAACTGTGGCGGATGCGGATTTCCCGGATGCAGCGGACTTGCTGCCGCAATAGTTAAAGGCGAAGCTCCCGTAAATCAGTGTCCCGTTGGCGGAGAAAATGTTGCAAATGCAATTGCTGCCATCATGGGAGTTGAAGCTTCTGCAAGTAAAAGAATGACAGCATTTGTATCCTGCAAGGGAGACTGTTATAAAGCAAAGAACGAGTTTATATATACCGGAGTTGAAGATTGTACGATGGCCGGCTTTGTACCGAACCAGGGTCCCAAGAGCTGTAATTTCGGATGTTTGGGATTCGGCAACTGCGTAAAGGCCTGCCAGTTCGATGCCATTAAGGTCGTTGACGGAATAGCGGTTGTAGATAAGGAAAAATGTAAAGCCTGCGGAAAGTGCGTTGAAGCATGTCCCAGACACCTTATCTCACTTATACCTTATGATGCCAAATATGCTGTCGGATGCAGCAGTCACGACAAAGGTCCCGTTGCCATGAAAAAGTGTGAAGTTGCTTGTATCGGATGTACGCTTTGCGCCAAATCATGCGAAAACGAAGCAGTAACGATAACTGACTTTAATGCTGTGATAGATCAGGATAAGTGCGTTGCTTGCGGAAAATGCTTTGAGAAGTGTCCTAAGAACGCGATAATAGAGCTTTGATCTGATCAAGGCTTTTGATCGTTAAGATATGAAATGTTGTTATCCCGATCCACAAAGACTGCTTTGACTTCGGGGTAGGATGTGTTCAGAAAATCTACGGCTTTATCTTTTCCAAGAATAAAGCATATTGTTGAAAGAGCATCACCGTCTATGCTTTTATCCGAGATGATGCTTACCATGTTAAGATCACTTTCGGCCGGATAGCCGTCTTTTAAAGAAAGGATATGGTGGTAGCGTTTACCGTTATAATTGATAAACCGTTCATATCCTCCTGAGGATACAATGGATGAGTCGGTCAGATCAAGCGTGGTTATGGGTTCGCCACCGGGATTTTCGGGATCTTTTAATCCGATCCTGAATGAAGATCCGTTTTTATCTCCGACGAGGACGATATTTCCGCCAAGATCGATGATAGCTGATCCTATACCCTTATCTTTTAAATAGAACTTCAGATTATCGGCGATATAACCTTTGGCTATAAAACCGAGATCTATCATGGAATCGTTTAAAAGGGTGATCTGATTTCCGGAAATGAGGATATTTTCGTATCCGACTTTTGCAAGTGCGTCTTTGATCCGCTCATCTGACGGGATGATGTTATCGGAAGAAGATCCGATATTCCAAAGGCTGCTTAATGATCCGACGGTTGGATCGACTGTCCCATCGGATATTTTGCTGTATGAAACGGCTTCGTTTATAAGCTTTACCGTCTCGGGATCGACGCTTAAGGTTTCACCGTTTGAATGGTTTATCCTGTAGACATCGGAGCCCTCAAGGGTTCTTGAAAACAGTTTTTCATAGTGCTCAAGTTTAAAAAAACATTCATCAAGAATACTTTGAGCTATATTTTTATCCGGTGCATCATACAGTGTTATCTTAACTACGGTATCAAAATACAGCCCTGTTTTTGAGTAAGCGGTATCGTTCTTTGCACATGATGTTATGCATAGAGTTGTAAAAAGCATTAAAAGGCATGTAAGCAGATTTTTCTTCATTGCCTAATAAGTATATATAATATGGCAAAAAAATACAAAGACGATGATGAATTCAATAGTTCCGGACACTCACCGAGCCTTCCCGTTCTTGTAACGACGGCCATCGTTTCGGGCGTAGTGCTTGTTATTCTTCTTATCGTACTTGCCACAAACAAGACCAATTCGGGTAAGAACAATTTTAGGAACAACCAGCTTTTAAATCAGATGAATGCCACTCCCGGAACGGGAGATTATGCTTATGATTCCGGAAATAAGGATATAGAAACCTTATATAATGAGCATAAGTTAAGGGCCGAGGATCTTGATATCTGGGATATGTACAGTGAATCGGATTATCAAAAGCCGGAAGATGATATGGTTTCATCTCCCGAGGCTACAGCCACATCTGAGGTTTCGCCTTCTCCTTCACATGAACCGGGATCGCTTCTTGACGGATACGAGATCATAGATGAATTGACTCCGAATTCCATTAATTTCAAGGACCTGAAATTTGTTGATAATAAGATGTCTTATTACATTAACGGACGAAGAGTTTCTAATCTAGGAGTAATGATAAGTGCTGATAACGGAGAGATCAATTTCGGCACATTAAAAAGCAGCGGTGTCGATTTTGTAATGATCAAGGTCGGAAGCCGTGGATATGACAGCGGGATAATAAATGAGGATGTGAATTTCGAAAAGAACATTAAAGGTGCTTATGATGCCGGATTACCGATAGGATTGTATTTTTGCTCACGCGCCGTAACGGTAAGAGAGGCTATTGAAGAGGCTGATTTTATAGCAAGCAAGGCATATGATTATAACATCACCTATCCTGTGGCTTATGTTTTTGAAGGCGGTCTGTTTGACAGATCAAGGACTGATTCCTTAAGTGATACAGAGCTTACAAACATAGCGGATACATTTCTAGATGAAGTTCGTATGAACGGGTATTTCCCCGTGATCTACGGATCCGGAAAATTCCTGTTAAATGATATAGACGAAAAAGAACTGCTTTCAAAGTATGATGTTTTTCTGTTTGATGACAATAAGGAAACGGAATTCCCTTATCAGTTTAAGATGTGGCAGTACTCTGCCGGTAACGCGACAAAGGGGATGGAAAAACCAGGAGACTATGTTATGAGTCTCGTAAATTATTCCGGAAGATAAAGGATCCATATGGCTAATGCGAATCTTCGTGGCGTAAGCACGGCAGTTAAAAAAGACGGAACCACGTATTACAGATCTTCGATAACTCATCAGAACAAGCATATCTCGCTTGGCTCTTATGATTCTCCTTTTGATGCTCATCAGGCTTACTGGGAAGCTGCAATCCTTCTTACCAAAAAGGACATGAGCATTTCCGATTATAATCCTGACAGAATGCTTGATTACCGCAAATGGGTGATCCTTGTTAATTTCCGTGATAATGATCTTTATATTACGGCTCCTATATATTTAAGACCCAATTATTTTGAATATCACCTTTCACCCGGTAATGTGCTTAAGTTTTCTACCGATGATCTTTTCTATTATTCAAAAAAACAGATTATGCAGCGCGGAAGACACTTTTTCGTTGCCGATTACGGTATGCAGGTCAATATACTGAACAGATACGGAATAAAGAATTATGCCGTTGAGGGACGCGATTTTATCTTTAAGAACGGGGACAATATGGATTTCCGTTATGACAATATAAAGATAATCAACTCATACCACGGCGTAACATCCAAGATGACCAAAAACGGTATGAGATATACCGCAAGGATCCATATTATAGGTAATTACACTATCGGAAGGTATTATTCCGAAGCCGAGGCAGCGATAGCGTACAACAAAGCTATCGATATATTAAAGTCAAAAGGCGTTAACAAAAAGTTTTCCCAGAACTATCTTGCGGATATACCGGCTTCAGAATATGCACGTATATATTCGGAGATCAAAATATCAAAGAAAGTTCTTAATTTTGTTCCTAAAACATGATATATTGTTAACGAATTTATAAAATATCGTATATGGAGTATTTATGAGCGTTGAATATTTTTCCACCAGATCCAAATCACCCGCCATCAGTGCATCGAAAGCAATATTAAAAGGTCTTTCCGATGATGGCGGTCTTTTTGTTCCTTCATCGATCCCTGCATTTGAAAAGTCCTTTGAAGAGATGTCAAAAATGTCTTATAAGGAACTTGCATATGAGGTGATGAAACTTTATCTTTCCGATTTTACAGAGGATGAGCTAAAAAACTGTATCGAAAGAGCATATGATGAAAAGTTTGATACCGAAGTCATCGCTCCTTTGGTAAGTGCTGACGGTGCATATTATCTTGAACTTTTCCACGGTGCGACAATAGCATTTAAGGATATGGCACTTTCAATACTGCCTCATCTTTTGACAACAGCCGCAAAGAAAAATGATATAAAGGATAAGATAGTAATACTTACGGCAACTTCCGGTGATACGGGTAAAGCAGCTCTTTCCGGATTTGCTGATGTTCCTGGAACCGGGATCATCGTATTTTATCCCAAGAACGGTGTTAGCGCCATTCAGGAAAAGCAGATGGTAACCCAAAAAGGCAATAATGTTCATGTTGTCGGAATAACCGGAAACTTTGATGATGCCCAGACCGGAGTCAAGAAGATGTTTAACGACAAAGAGCTTGCTGCGGAATTACAGGAAAAGGGATACAGATTCTCATCTGCAAATTCCATTAACATAGGAAGACTGGTTCCTCAGATCGTATATTATGTTTATGCTTATGTGACACTTCTTAAGGAGCAGAAGATAAAGAGCGGCGAAAAG
Organism: Lachnospiraceae bacterium; assembly: GCA_024690205.1. Taxonomy (GTDB): domain Bacteria; phylum Bacillota; class Clostridia; order Lachnospirales; family Lachnospiraceae; genus JAILLW01. The sequence goes on from JAILCX010000006.1 coordinate 69,657, forward strand.
ATTAATATTGTGGTTCCGACGGGAAATTTCGGAAACATACTTGCTGCATTTTATGCAAAGAACATGGGTCTTCCCGTCAAAAAACTCATCTGTGCTTCAAACGAAAATAAAGTATTGTTTGATTTCTTCACAACAGGTGAATATGACAGGAACAGAGAGTTCAAGCTTACGAGCTCTCCTTCGATGGATATCCTTATTTCAAGCAACCTTGAAAGACTCATATATTTCATCGCAGGAAACGATTCCGATAAGAATAAAGCTCTTATGGATGAGCTTTCATCAACGGGCAAATACACGATAACAGATTCCATGAAGGAAATGCTCGAGCCTTTCGTCGGCGGATTTGCCACGGAAGCGGAGACTGCAAAAGAGATCCATGATCTTTTTGACAGCACGGGATATGTTATAGATACTCATACAGCCGTGGCTTCACGTGTATACAGACAGTACAGACATGATACAGGCGATGATGCCGTTACAGTGATCGCTTCTACGGCAAGCCCTTACAAGTTCACGGGAAGCGTAATGAGAGCGATTGATACCTGCTATGCAGGTCAGAGCGATATGGATCTTATCCAGAAGTTGAGCAAGTTATCAGGAACCGAGATACCCAATGCGATAAAGGAGCTTAAGGATGCTCCCGTTTTACATGATATCGTATGTGATAAAGATGAAATGAAGGAAACGGTCAAAAGATTACTGGAGGCATAAATGAAACACATTCTGATGATCGACGACGTTGCGACCAATCTTATATGTGCTGCAGAAGTTTTAAGAGAAGATTATGAGGTTTCGACTGCCAAGTCAGGCAAGCAGGCTCTTCTGATGCTTGGCGAACTTACGCCCGACCTTATAATGCTTGATATCAATATGCCCCAGATGGACGGCTACGAGGTTTTCGCAAAACTCAAGGAAAACCCCGAATGGGCAAAGATACCGGTCATCTTCCTTACGGCCGAATCCGATATGGCCAAGGAAGTTAAAGGCCTTTCGATGGGAGCGATGGACTTTATCAGAAAGCCTTTTGATCCCCAGGTAATGAAGACAAGGATCGATAAAGTCCTTTCTTTAAATGAACAGCGTCTTGAAACGGAAGGTTCCGCAAGGAGAGATTCCCTGACCAATCTTTCAACGAGAAAGACATTTGAAGAGTATTTGTCGAGCGAAGAGTGCGAAAACGGATATTTCCTTATCCTCGACCTTGATAATTTCAAAAAAGTCAATGATTCATACGGACATGTAGTAGGCGATGCCGTTTTGGTAAAGCTTGCTTCCGTATTTGAAGAAGTTGTCGGAAACAGGGACAGAGTCTGCAGAATCGGAGGAGATGAGTTTGCGATCTTTATCCCCGGAAAGATCTCGCGTGATGAAATCCGCAATACAATAAGAAGACTCATCGCCACTTCGGAATTTGAGATAGGTAATCTTATCGCTGATTATTCCGATTATAAAGTGTCGGTTTCTGTCGGAATATCATGTAAGCCCGAGGATTCAAAGTCATTCCAGGATCTTTACTCAATGGCCGACAAGGCTTTGTATTTTGTGAAGCAGAATGGAAAGCGTGGTTATCATTTTTATGATTCGGAACCCGTAAGCAAGGAAGATGTCGATGCTGAAGATAATATGATCGACCTTATGCAGCTTCAAAGGCTCATATCCGAAACGGAAACCAAAGACGGTCCTTATAATGTTGAATCCGAAGGATTTAAAAGGATATACCGTTTTGTCGCAAGATGCATGGACAGAAAGAACCAGGATGTCCAGATAGTCCTTTTTACCATTAACGGTGTAGATTCCAATTCTCTTGATAAATATAACGAGATCATGAAAACCCTTACTGGTGCCGTTTCAAACTCATTAAGACGCGGAGACGTGGCTACTGCTTTCGGAAAAGCCCAGTATGTCGTTATTTTGCTTGATGCAAATGAGGAAAACGGCATAAAGGTTGCCGACAGGATAAAGGAAGTATTCCATGATGCCGTAAGCAATAAAGATATAACTCTTGTTTATGAAATGAAATCAGTTGAAGGAGCATAGTTTTTTATTGTAAATGCCCTAAACTCATGTTAAAATGTTATTCGGTCAGTTCATGGGTTACCATTGAACATATAATCAAATTATTTAAGAAAGAGGTAAAAGTATGGCTAATGTTGATTTAAGCAAGTACGGTATTACCGGTGCTACAGAGATCGTCTACAATCCTTCTTACGAGCAGTTGTTTGAAGAGGAGACAAAGGCAGGTCTTACAGGTTTTGATGTAGGAACTTTGACAGAACTTGATACTATTAATGTTATGACAGGTGAATTCACAGGACGTTCACCCAAAGATAAGTACATCGTTATGGATGCTAATTCAAAGGACACTGTATGGTGGACTTCTGATGCATACAAGAACGATAACCACCCCATGAGCGAAGAAGTTTGGGATAAGGTTAAGGCACTTGCAAAGCAGGAACTTTCAAACAAGAGACTTTTCGTAGTAGATGCTTTCTGTGGTGCAAATAAGGATACCAGAATTGCGGTTCGTTTCATCATGGAAGTTGCTTGGCAGGCACATTTTGTCAGAAACATGTTTATCCAGCCTACTCCCGAAGAAGAAGCTTCATTTGAACCCAATTTCGTTGTTTACACTGCTTCAAAAGCAAAAGTTGACAATTACAAGGAACTGGGTCTCAATTCAGAGACTTGCGTTGCATTTAATGTATCAAGCCGTGAACAGGTTATCCTTAATACATGGTACGGCGGAGAGATGAAGAAGGGTATGTTCTCTATGATGAACTACTACCTTCCTCTTAAGGGCATTGCAGCTATGCACTGCTCAGCTAACACAGATATGGAAGGTAAGCATACAGCTATCTTCTTTGGTCTTTCAGGAACAGGTAAGACAACGCTTTCAACTGATCCCAAGAGACTCCTTATCGGTGATGATGAACACGGTTGGGACGATGAAGGAGTATTTAACTTCGAAGGCGGATGCTATGCTAAGGTTATCAACCTTGACAAGGAATCTGAACCCGATATCTACAATGCCATAAAGAGAAATGCTCTTTTAGAGAACGTTACTGTTGATGCAAACGGAAAGATCGATTTTGCAGACAAGTCCGTAACTGAGAACACCCGAGTTTCTTATCCTATAGAGCATATCGAAAATATAGTTAAGAAAGTAAACAAGGTTTCTGCCGGCCCTGCAGCTGATAACGTAATCTTCCTTTCAGCTGATGCATTCGGAGTACTTCCTCCCGTATCAATTCTTGATCCTGAGCAGACACAGTACTATTTCCTTTCAGGATTCACAGCAAAGCTTGCAGGAACAGAGCGTGGAATCACAGAGCCCACTCCTACATTCTCTGCTTGCTTCGGTCAGGCATTCCTCGAGCTTCATCCTACAAAGTACGGTGAGGAGCTCGTTAAGAAGATGCAGAAGTCAGGAGCTAAAGCTTATCTTGTAAATACAGGATGGAACGGAACAGGAAAGAGAATCTCTATTAAGGATACAAGAGGAATCATCGATGCTATCCTTAACGGTGATGTTCTTAAGGCTCCTACAAAGAAGATCCCTTACTTCAACTTCGAAGTTCCCACAGAGCTTCCCGGAGTTGATACAAACATCCTCGATCCCAGAGATACATATGCAGATGCATCTGAGTGGGAGACAAAGGCAAAGGATCTTGCTGGAAGATTCATAAAGAACTTTGCCAAGTACGAGACAAATGATGCCGGTAAGGCACTCGTTAAGGCAGGTCCTCAGCTGTAAAAATATGATTGTATAATCTGCACGCTTCGGTTATAATTAATATAACCTGAAGCGTGTAGATACTTGTTATTTTTGAATCTACATTTACTTTAAACGGGATTCCTATATTGATGCGCAACTGTCAGGCCTCCTGCCGAAAGGCTATATGCAGTGGAAGACAACAGTGCATTTGCGGTGACCCACCTAGCCTTGCTAGGAGTCAAAAGACAGGTTCTATATGTTTTGGGGGTTTAGAAAAAGACAGCGAAAGCTGTCTTTTCTAATTGATAAGCCAAGGCTTTTTGCCGCAGATCCATATGATAAATAAGATCATACGTAAACTCATAAATCTTTTTACGGGCATGTCCAAAAGCAACGTGCCTTCTTTTGCTGCGTCGGTTGCTTTTTATTTTTTTATTTCGATGTTTCCGATATTGATGTTCATTTGTGCTCTTATTCCATATCTTCCTTTTACTGAGCCGGAATTCGTAAAGACAGTCAACGAATACCTTCCTGTATATATCCAGGGTATAGCAACATCACTTATCAATCAGATATACCGGATCACATCCGGATTTCTTCCATTAACTGCAATAATAACCCTCTGGACTGCAGGGATGGGAATCATGTCTTTGATCAGAGGTTTAAATGCAGTATATAAAGTAGATGATAATCGTAATTATTTCCTTATAAGAATACTTGGTTCAATATACACGCTTTTATTCATTGCGATTGTAGGTATCCTTGTGGTACTTGGAGCTTTCGGCAAGATGATCCTTTTAAGTCTTTCATTAAGGCTGCCTCACCTTACGGATTTTTTTTCATGGCTCATTCATTTCAGGGCTGTTATCGTTTGGGCTTTGCTTACTATCATTCTTGATCTTGCATATGCTTTTTTGCCCGGCAAAAGGCAAAAGATATTTTACCAGCTTCCCGGGTCAATGTTAGCTTCACTTGCCTGGTGTCTTACCACATGGGGATTTTCGATATATATCGAGAAATTCAACGGATTTTCAATGTACGGCGGCCTTATGGGTATAATGATATTTCTTTTCTGGCTTAACATAGGATTTAATCTTGTTATGTTCGGAGCATATTTTAATATGAAACTTAAACCTTATCTTAAAGATGATTCAGGACAAAACCTTAAGATAAAAGAGGTCAGAAAGAGGATTCTCAATTTGACCGATGATGTTGACAATGACGCAAAATAATAGGAAAATTGAGTAGTTGGAGAAAAAATAACCTAAGAACGGAGATTTAACATGAAAGACAAGATTGAAGCGTTAAGAGCTAAGTTCACCAAAGACCTTTCAAGTGTAAAAGATTTGTCAGCGCTTGAGGAACTCAGACTTTCATTTATGTCTAAAAAAGGCGCTATCCAGGACCTTATGAAGGAACTCGGTGCCATTCCCAATGAACAGAAAAAAGAAGCAGGTCAGTTGATAAATTCCTTTAAGCAGGAAGTCAACGAACGCTTTGAAAATAAGAAAAAGGAGCTTGATGAACTGGCTCTTAAATTCCTTATGGATCAAACGGAAAGTTATGATGAATCAATGCCCACCAAGGATCCCTGCGGATCTTATCACCCTATAACGTTGATACAGAGAGAACTTGAGGATATATTCGAGTCGATGGGATTTGATGTTGAAGACTATAACGAGATAGTCGATGATTATCATTGTTTTGAAGCCTTGAACATTCCAAAGTTTCATCCTGCAAGAGATATGCAGGATACATATTATCTGAGCACTCCCAATCAGCTCCTTAAATCACACACATCGGCCGCACAGAATCATATCATGAAAAAATACGGAGACGCCCTTAAAAACGAAGGCCGTCCTATAAGAGCCGTCTTCCCGGGCAGATGCTTCCGTAATGAAGCGATTGATGCCTGTCATGAAAACACATTCTTCCAGATGGAAGGTGTAATGATAGATAAGGACATTTCAATCTCAAACCTTATCTATTTCATGAAGACTATGCTTTCGGAGGTTTTTGAAAGAGATGTGACTGTAAGACTCCGTCCCGGATTTTTCCCTTTTGTGGAGCCCGGATTTGAGCTTGACATCAAGTGCCTTATCTGCGGAGGAGACGGATGCCCTTCCTGCAAGAATTCGGGATGGCTTGAACTTTGTCCCTGCGGAATGATACATCCCAATGTTCTTTTGCACGGCGGAATAAATACGAAAGAAGATCCTTTTAAATACACTGGATTTGCTTTCGGACTCGGACTTACGAGACTTGCAATGATGAAATACGGTGTCGGTGATATCAGAGTATTTAATGATGGTGACTTAAGCGCACTTTCACAGTTTGTAAGCAGATAACACTTAGTTAAGAATCATAACCTGGAGGATATATAAATGTTTGTTTCAATGAACTGGATCAGGGATTTCGTTGACCTTGACGGACAGGATATAGAAGCTCTGATACACAGATTTACCCTTTCAACAGCTGAGGTTGAAGGTATTGAATATAAGGGACGTGACATTGAAAATGTCGTTGTCGGCGAGATACTCACATGCGAGCCGCATCCCGATTCCGATCATCTTCACGTACTTACGGTTGACGGCGGAGATGCCGTTTACGATGTTGTCTGCGGAGCACCCAATGCAAGGGCAGGCATAAAGACTGCTTTTGCCAAAGTCGGCGGAAGAGTCGGGCAGATGAAGATCGGCTCTGCCAAATTAAGAGGCGTTGTTTCAAACGGAATGTGCTGCTCTGAAAAGGAGATCGGGATCTCGGATGACCACTCGGGTATCATGGAACTTGATCCTTCTTTAAAGAACGGTACCGATATAAAAGATATCTTCCCCATAGAAGATATCGTATTTGAAGTTGATAATAAATCTCTTACCAACAGACCCGACCTTTGGGGTCATTACGGAATGGCAAGAGAGTTTGCCGCTCTTACTGGACAGAAGTTTAAGGAACTTCCGGTAATGGAAAATGATTATTCCGGAAATGATGAAGTTGCCGTTGAGATCAAAAACACAGATCTTTGCTTCAGATACACATCGGTAAGGATTGAAAACATAACCAAAAAAGAAAGTCTTATGCAGATGAAGATCCGTCTTTATTACTGCGGAACAAGGGCTATAAATCTTCTTGCCGACCTTACGAACTATCTTATGCTTGAACTCGGCCAGCCCATGCATGCATTTGACGGAAAGAAGATCGGAAAGATCGTTGTTGATACTCCGAATTCTGAGTTTAAGTTTACAACTCTTGACGGACAGGAAAGAGATATCACGACTGATACACTCATGATCTATGATAATGAGACTCCGGTTGCAATTGCGGGTATCATGGGAGGTCTTGATTCTGAGATCACTGATAATACCGACACACTGGTCCTTGAAAGTGCGAACTTTGACGGAGTAAGCGTCAGAAAGAGCGCATCAAGGCTTGCATTACGTACGGATGCTTCAGCAAGATATGAAAAGACACTTGATCCCGAGATGACATTACTGGCTGTTAAGAGGTTTATGAAGCTTCTTTTCGATGTGGATAAGGACGCAAAGATCGTAAGCCGTATTACGGATGTTTACGTTAAGAAGTATCCTGAAGTAACTGTTGATTTTGACAAAGCATTTATCGACAGATATACGGGAATAGACATTTCGGTTGACAGGATCAAGGATACACTTATTTCTCTTGGATTTGAGACATCAAATAACGGAGAGAGCTTTACTGTTAAAGTACCCAGTTTCAGAGCTACCAAAGATGTATCTATGAAGGCGGATATCGTAGAAGAGATAACAAGGATCTACGGTTACGACAATTTTGAAATAAAGACCACGCTTTCACCCTTGCTTCCCGCAAAGACATCACTTCTTCGTAAAGAAGAAAACATGATAAAGGATATTCTCGTTAAGGCTTATGCAATGAACGAGATCCATACAAGAGTATGGCAGAATCCCGATGAATTAAGGGATCTTGGATTAAAGGTAACGGATAATGTAAGGATATTAGGAAGTGCCGAAGATCAGGGAATACTCCGTGCTTCGATGATGCAGTCATTCCTTCCCGTTATCAGCAAGAACAAGAATTACAAGCCTTCGTTCGGTATATTCGAGATCGGCAGATGCGTTCACGGAACAAAGGAAGACGGAACGGCTGATGAAGTAAGGACTCTCGGTATCGCTCTTTATTCAAAAACTGAAAGCGAAAAGCAGCTTTACTTTAAGGCAGTTGAGCTTATAAATACTCTTATCGGACAGTTAAAGCATGCCGGTGTCTCGTATAAAAAGATTGAAACATCATATGAGTGGCAGCATCCCAAGAACACTTCCGAGATCAGTGTTGACGGAACAAAGATTGGTGTGATAAATACCGTTCATCCTACGACTCTTTTAAAGATCGCCAAGAATGCATCAGTAGTAATGATCGAGTTATTGATGGATGAACTGCTTAAGATCCCTCACCATGATCTTCAGTTTAATGAACCTTCCAAGTTCCCCGGAATCGATTATGACCTTTCACTTCTTATAAACGAAGGTGTCAGGTTCGAGAATATCGAGGACTGCTGGAAAAAGGAAAAGATCCTTGAGCTTAAGGATGTATCCGTTATCGATATCTATGATAAGGATAGTATCAGATCAGTCACCTTGAGATTCAGGTTTGAACTTGACGACAGGACACTTACATCCGAAGAAGTTCAGGCTGATATAGACAGGATCCTTTCTAACTTGAGAAAAGTAAATGTTGAGTTGAAATTATAGTATTTTGGAGGCTGTATGGAAACAAAGAATGTTTGGAGCAAATATACCGCTGCCGAATTAAAGAAGGTTGACGGTTTTGCATCAGAGTACATTGATTTTTTAAACAACGGAAAGACCGAGCGTGAGTGTGTCGATACGATCGTAAACATGATCGAAGGCGCAGGCTATATCGAACTTCAAAAGGCGATAAAGTCAGGCAAAAAGCTTAAAGCCGGAGACAGGATATATGCGGTTAACATGAATAAGTCCGTTGTGATGTTCCATATAGGCAAAAAGCTTTTTAATGACGGCCTTAATATCCTCGGAGCACATATCGATTCTCCCCGTCTTGACGTAAAGCAGAATCCACTTTATGAAGACAGCGAGCTTGCTTATCTTGATACGCATTATTACGGCGGTGTAAAGAAATATCAGTGGGTTACCATTCCGCTTTCTTTGCACGGAGTCATCGTCAAAAAGGACGGAAGCACAGTTGAGATAAACATAGGTGATGATGAGGATGATCCGGTATTTTTCATCTCCGACCTTTTGATCCATCTTTCAGCGGAGCAGCTTGAAAAGAAAGCATCAAAGGTTATTGAGGGGGAGGCTTTAGATATCATAGTCGGAAACAAGCCCCTTGTGCTTAATTCAACATCGACCGGAACACGAGCCCAAAAAGATGCTGGGGAAAATAAGGATAGAGTAAAGAACAACGTACTTAAGATTCTTAAGGATAAATATGATGTCGAGGAGGAAGATTTCCTTTCGGCAGAACTTGAGGTTGTACCTGCAGGTAAGGCAAGGGAAGCAGGATTTGACCGTTCAATGATCCTTGCATACGGACAGGATGACAGAGTATGTGCCTTCCCTACGGTCAAGGCAATGCTTGATATAAAGACAGTTGACAGGACTGCCTGTGCACTTTTAGTTGATAAAGAGGAGATCGGTTCTGTCGGAGCGACGGGAATGAGATCAAAGTTCTTTGAAAACTCACTTGCAGAAGTAATGGAACTTGCAGGTGCTTATTCAGACCTTAACTTAAGAAGATGTCTTACATCTTCATGTATGCTCTCATCTGATGTCAGTGCCGGCTTTGATCCTTCTTATGCTTCAAGCTTTGATAAAAAGAATTCGGCATTTTTGGGACACGGTATCGTGTTTAATAAATTCACGGGTTCTAGAGGAAAGTCGGGATCCAATGATTCTAATGCCGAGTATATCGCGCATATCAGAGACATATACGAAAAGGATAAGGTTTCATTCCAGACATGCGAGCTTGGAAAAGTCGACCTTGGCGGTGGCGGAACCATTGCCTATATACTTGCTTTATACGGCATGAACGTAATTGATGCCGGAGTAGCCGTTTTAAATATGCACGCGCCTTATGAAGCCACATCAAAAGCTGATGTATATGAATCCTTCAGAGGCTACGTTTCATTCCTTAAACATGCGAACATCTGATTTTTATTTTGATCTGCCCGAAGAACTTATAGCGCAGGATCCGCTTGATGTAAGATCTGATTCAAAGCTCCTTGTTATCAACAAAAATAACGGGGAGCTTCGTCATGATATCTTCAGGAATATAACTTCATACCTTAAAAAGGGAGATTGCCTTGTATTAAATGATACAAAGGTCATTCCGGCAAGGCTTCTCGGACAAAAGGAAGATACCAAAGCAAACATAGAAGTCCTTTTGCTTAAAAGGATAACCGATACTGATTGGGAATGCCTTGTAAAACCCGGTAAAAAGTTAAGACCGGGTTCTTCTTGTGTTTTCGGTGAAGGTCTTTTAAAGGCCGAGATCCTGGATATTCTTGATGACGGTAAAAGGTTTGTCCGTTTTTCATATGATGGAATATGGGAGGAGATACTTGATAAGCTTGGACAGATGCCGCTTCCTCCTTATATCACGCATAAATTAAAGGATAAGGACAGATATCAGACTGTCTATGCCAAATACGAAGGTTCGGCTGCCGCACCTACGGCAGGGCTTCACTTCACGAAAGAACTGCTTGAGGAGATTAAGGACATGGGTGTTTCAATAGCCTATGTAACATTGCACGTTGGCCTGGGAACGTTCAGACCTGTAAAAGCCGACAATATACTTGATCATCATATGCACAGCGAATACTTCCACATAAGTGAAGAAAGCGCAAAGATCATAAACGAAGCGAAAGCATCGGGCAGGATAATCTGCGTCGGAACCACTTCGTGCAGGACCATAGAATCGGCTGCCGGTATATTTGAAAAGAAAGCTCTTGATGAAGGGCGTGAATGGGATGGCAGGATCGCTGAATGCGAAGGTGATACCGAAATCTTTATTTATCCCGGATACAGATTTAAGATACTTGATTGTCTTATAACGAATTTTCATTTGCCGGAGAGTACTTTGCTCATGCTTGTATCGGCTTTGGCAGGCCGTGAAAACGTTCTTAATGCCTATAAAGTCGCTGTTTCCAATAAATACAGGTTCTTTTCTTTCGGTGATGCATGTTTCTTTACGGACGAGTGATTTTCTTTGCTTATACAATGCAAGTCTGATATAATATTATTCGTTAGGTATTTCATTTATATGGGGTGAACAAATGGAAGAAAGACGTAAAAACAAAAGAATGGAACTTGAGTCCACTCTTACGGTCAAAAGACTCGACAGCAATAAGGAATTGAATGTCGATATAGAGATCATCGATGTCTCAAAGACCGGTGTTGGATTCACGTGTACTGAAGCACTCGAGATCGGAGCCGTTTATGAGTCAAATCTGCGGATCTGGACACAGGAAGTGCTTCATGCTTTTTTAGAGATCGTTAGGATCGAAAAATCCGGTAATACATTCATCTACGGTGCCATCTTTATCGGAATGCCCGAGATGGATTCTGCTAGGATTGAAACCTACGAGACTGTTAAAGATCAGCTCGACGGTTAAAAAATAAATTTATTGGAGGGATACACATGAATATTTACACCACTGACAAGATCCGCAACGTTGCGATCCTGGGTCATGGCGGTGCAGGTAAGACAGCTCTTACCGAGGCTATGGCATACCTTTCCGGGCTTACTTCCCGTATGGGAAAGACCGAAGACGGTAATACTTTATCTGACTTCACAAAGGAAGAGATAAAGAGAAAGATTTCAATAAGCACATCTGTTGTTCCCATTGAATGGGAAGGCTATAAGATAAATATTCTCGACACACCCGGTTACTTTGACTTCGAAGGAGAAGTTGAAGAGGCTTTAAGTGCTGCAGGCGCTGTAGTTATCGTTGTAAACGGTAAGGCCGGTGTTGAAGTCGGTGCCGAAAAGGCATGGGAACTTTGCGAAAAGTACAAGCTTCCCAGAATGATCTATGTTTCTAACATGGACGTGGATAATGCTTCATTCAGACAGGTCCTTGAAGATATGACCGAAAAGTTCGGAAAGAAGCTTGCTCCGTTCCATTTCCCCATCAGAGAAAACGAAAAATTTGTCGGATACGTTAACGTTGTCGGCGAAACAGCACACAAATGGCAGGGCAAGGATGTCGTTGATTGCGAAATGCCCGATTATTCAAAGCCTTATCTTGAGAAGTTCAGAGAGTCTTTGATGGAAGCTGTTGCTGAAACTTCCGAAGAGATGATGGAAAGATATTTCGGAGGAGAAACATTCTCTGAGGCTGAGATAAGAGCTGCATTAAGGACCAACGTTTGCGACGGTTCCATCGTTCCGATGACAATGGGTTCCAATACTCTTTGCCAGGGCGTATTTGCTCTTATTGACGATATCATCAAGTATTTCCCTTCTCCCGAGAATAGGACCGTTAAGGGAATCAACATGAAGACCAATGAGATCTATGATGCTGATTATGATTTCTCAAAAGCTAAGTCAGCATATGTATGGAAAACGATCGTTGATCCTTTCATCGGAAAGTATTCTCTCATTAAAGTTAATTCCGGTGTTTTAAAGACCGATGATGTCATCTATAACGTTGATAAAGAGATCGAAGAAAAGATCGGAAAGCTCTATGTTCTTCAGGGCAACAAGCCCATCGAAGTTAAAGAGCTTCATGCAGGTGATATAGGTGCTCTTGCTAAGCTTACCGGAGCACGTACTGGTAATTCTCTTTCAACAAAGGCTACAACAATTAAGTTTGGTCAGTGGGAGATGCCTACACCTTATACTTACATGAGATACAATCCCAAGGACAAGGGCGATGTGGATAAGCTTTCACAGGCTCTTCAGAAGATATCTCATGAAGATATAACCATGAAGTATGTAAATGATGCGGTTAACCGGCAGATGCTTCTTTACGGTATGGGAGATCTCCATCTTGAAGTTATCGCTTCAAAGCTGCTTAACGAATACAAGGTTGATATCGAACTTACAAAACCCAAGGTTGCATTTAAAGAGACCATAAAGAAAACTTCTGATGTTGAATACAAGTACAAGAAGCAGTCAGGCGGACACGGACAGTACGGACACGTTAAGATGAAATTCTCTCCTTCGGGTAATCTTGAAGAAGCTTATGAATTTGATCAGGAAGTTGTCGGCGGTGCCGTTCCCAAGAACTACTTCCCCGCAGTAGAAAAGGGTATTCAGGATTCGGTTGCCAGAGGACCTTTGGCAGCATATCCCGTAGTCGGTGTAAGAGCCGTTTTGTATGATGGATCTTATCATCCGGTTGACTCTTCGGAAATGGCATTTAAGACAGCAGCCATTCAGGCATTTAAGAAAGGCTTTATGGAAGCAGGACCCATCCTTCTTGAGCCAATCGAGAATTTAAAGGTTATTGTTCCCGATGCATATACCGGAGATGTTTTGGGAGATCTTAACAAACGCAGAGGCAGAGTCCTTGGAATGAATCCCACAACTTCGGGAAAGACCTGTATTGAAGCCGAGATCCCTATGATGGAACTTTTCGGATACGGAACGGATCTTCGTTCAATGACCGGAGGAAGAGGAACATATTCATATGAATTCGTACGCTATGAGCAGTGTCCTTCGGATATCCAGGAAAAGGAAGTTGCAGCAAGAGCTTCAAAGGTTGCAGAAGGAAATGCAGATGTTTAAGGTGTGTCTTGCCTTTTAACATAGTTGTTGCTACACAAGTTGTTTACACGAAACACCGGAGTCTTTTGGCTCCGGTGTTTTGTGCTTAGTGTTCAAAGGATTTAGAGCTTTCATTCAACTTGACTTAATTTAGCTGTGTGATTAGAATTAAAATGTTGTATTTTAAGAAATTTCTACAGAAAAGAAGGGTTTTTATGGCTACACCTTACAATCATCACGAAATCGAAAACAAATGGCAGAAATACTGGGAAGAAAATGAAACATTCAAGACGGATGTATGGGATTTTTCCAAGCCCAAATATTATGCACTTGATATGTTCCCTTATCCTTCAGGAGTCGGTCTTCATGCCGGTCATCCCGAAGGTTATACGGCAACCGATATCATGTCCAGAATGAAAAGGATGCAGGGATATAACGTCCTTCATCCGATGGGATATGATTCATTCGGTCTTCCTGCTGAGCAGTATGCTGTATCAACCGGTAATCATCCAAACGGATTTACCGAGGAAAATATAAAGACATTTACCAAGCAGCTTAAGGAGCTTGGCTTTGATTACGACTGGTCAAAATGTGTAGCAACATCCGATCCCAAGTTTTACAAGTGGACACAGTGGATATTTAAGCAGCTTTATCTTGACGGATATGCAAAGCTTGTCGATATGCCTGTTAACTGGTGCGAAGAGTTGGGAACTGTTCTTTCTAACGACGAGGTCATAGACGGTAAATCAGAACGTGGCGGATACCCTGTAATAAGAAAGAACATGAAGCAATGGGTTATCGACCAGGTTGCATTTGCAGAAAAACTACTCGAAGGACTTAATGAGATAGACTGGCCCGAATCCACCAAGGATATCCAAAGACACTGGATCGGACGTTCCGAAGGTGTTGAGGTTAAATTCAATATCGTAGGTGGCGGAGAGTTTTCTATATATACGACATGTATTGAAACCATATACGGTATCACGTTTATGGTTCTTGCTCCGGACGGACAGATAGTCAAAGATCTTATGCCCAGGATCGAGAACAAGGATGAGGTTAATGCTTATATCGAAGAAACTCTTAAAAAGAACGATATGGACAGAACCGAACTTAACAAGACAAAGTCCGGCTGCGAATTAAAGGGTGTTACCTGTATCAATCCCGTTAACGGAAAAGAAGTTGCTCTTTACATTGGTGATTTCGTACTTGCCAACTACGGAACAGGTGCCGTTATGGCTGTTCCTTCACATGACCAGAGAGACTTTGAATATTCAGAGGTTCATAACATTCCCCGTATCCAGGTCATTGAAGGCGGCGATTGTTCGACACATGCTTTTGAAAAGCAGGATTATCTCGGAAAAGGTTGTAAGCTTATTAATTCCGAGGAATTTAACGGTATGACTGTTGAAGAAGCTAAAGAAGCCATAACCGTCAAGCTTGAAAAGATGGGAGTCGCCAAGCGTACGGTCAATTACCATTTCCGTGAATGGATTTTTGCAAGACAAAGATATTGGGGTGAACCCGTACCGATCGTTTATACGGAAGATGGAAATATACATGTTCTTGCAGATGATGAACTTCCGCTTATCCTTCCCGAACTTGAAGACTACAAGGGAAAGAACGGTAAAGCTCCTTTGGAAAATGCCGAAGAATGGAAGAACTATGATCATAACGGAATAAAGGGTAAAAGAGAAACATCAACAATGCCCGGTTCAGCAGGTTCATCGTGGTATTATTTCAGATATATCGATCCCGATAATGAGAATGAATTTGCAAACCAGGAGCTTTTAAAGCACTGGATGCCGGTTGACCTCTATATCGGAGGACCCGAGCATGCTGTCGGTCACCTTATGTATTCAAGGATCTGGAACAGATTTCTTTACGATAAGGGCCTTGCTCCCACTAAGGAGCCTTTTAAGAAACTTGTTCATCAGGGAATGATCCTTGGGGAGAACGGCATTAAGATGGGTAAAAGATTTCCTGAGTTTGTCGTTAATCCTTCTGATATTGTACGTGATTACGGTGCAGATACATTAAGACTCTACGAGATGTTCATGGGTCCTTTGGAAGTTTCAAAGCCATGGTCAAAGCAGGGAGTGGAAGGCGCAAGGCGTTTCATCGGAAGAGTATGGACCTATTTTACTAATCCCGAAAATATCGCATCAGGTAATGAAGAATCATTAAAGAAGGTTTATCACCAGACAGTAAAGAAAGTTACTTCAGACTTTGAGGAACTCGGATTTAATACGGCGATCGCTCAGATGATGATCTTTATGAATGCAGTATCAAAGGGAACATGTCCTTTAGAATATGCTGAAGGATTTATCAAGATGCTTTCTTGTATTACTCCCCATGTCGGAGAGGAGATCTGGCAGTGTCTCGGACATAAAGATACCATCGCATTTGAACCCTGGCCTACTTACGATGAAGAGGCAGTTAAGGAAGATACGATAGAGATCGGTGTTCAGGTAAACGGTAAGGTTAAAGGAACCGTTGAACTCGGCGTTAACGAGGACAAGGATCCAGCAATGTCTAAAGCCAAAGAGGTTGCTACTGTTGCGGCTGCTATAGATGGCAAGACTATTGTCAAGGAAATCTACGTTCCCGGTAAGATCGTCAATATTGTAGTTAAGTAGAATTTCAATCCAGTTACGAGATGAAATGACAGATTTACGAGAGAATATGCTCCGTGATAGAGAATTGATAAGGACTATCACGGAGGGAGCGGATCTTAATAATCCGGATGACATCGAACGAATATTTAAGGATCTTCAATCAGGCGCCTATACCTTCGAATCGGAGGTTGGGCGTAATTTTGATGATAAAATATATGAGCTTCATGATAAAGTCCTTAAGGGTGAGATCGCTGCCGCAACCGAGAACGCTGATAAGAAGTCAAAATCGAAAAGATCTAAATCGAAAAAGTCATCGAAAAATTCTTCTGATACACGTGTAAGAACAAAAAACTTAAAAGACAAAAAGTACGAACAGACCATCAATGAGCTTGCAATGGAAGAGCTTAAAAAGAAGGAAAAGAACCGTAAACTTCTTATCATCATTGCTTCTGTCGTTGCTGTTTTATCTTTAGGGTACTTTGGCATCTATAACTACATGATGACCCGTACGAACATTGATTACGAAGATCTTGCTGCTTTAAAAGGGTCACGTTCCTTAATATCTAATAAAAAAGATGAAACGGTAAAGGTCAACAAAACTTCCATCGAAACTCCTGACATCCTTCCCGATTATGAGACTTTGTATGCCAAGAATCAAAAGCTTGCGGGTTGGTTAAAGATAGACGGTACGAATATTGATTACCCCGTAATGCAGACTTCGGATAATGAATATTATCTGAATCATAACTTTAACCAGCAAAAAGACAATAACGGATCCTTATTCCTTGACTGTGAATGCACGATATTTCCCAAGTCTGATAATATGATCATTTACGGACATCATATGAAATCGGGCAATATGTTCGGTAATCTTCAAAAATACGCCAAGGAAGATTACGGTAAGGAGCATTCACTTATCCAATTTGATACTATCTATGAAAAAGGCACTTATGAGGTAATGTATGTGTTTTATTCAAAAGTCTATGATAACGATGAACTAGTCTTTAAGTATTACCAGTTCTTAAATGCCAATTCACAGGCAGAATTCGAATATTATATGTCGGAAATGGATAAACTGAGCCTCTATGACACAGGTGTAAGTGCTGTGTACGGTGATACTTTACTTACTCTTTCAACATGTGACCATTCCCAAACCGACGGACGTTTTGCCGTTGTGGCAAAGAAAGTAAACTAGTATGAACATAAAGCTTATCTGTGTAGGTAAACTTAAAGAATCATTTTTCCGTGACGCCGTTTCCGAATATTCAAAGCGGCTTACAAGGTACTGTAAACTTTCAATAATTGAATGCAGCGATGAAAAAACTCCGGATAACGCTTCGGATAAGGAATGTACTCTTATTAAAGATAAAGAAGGCGAACGTATCTTAAAAAGCATATCCGATGATGATCATGTCATTGCCCTTGCCATAGATGGCAAAAAGTATGATTCCGTTAGTTTTGCGAAATATATCGATAGATTGGGTGTTTGCGGAAAATCTAATATTGTATTTGTAATAGGCGGAAGCCTCGGATTGTCTGATAATGTAATAAGACGTGCTGATGAAACCCTAAGTTTTTCGGATATGACATTTCCTCACCAGCTTATGAGGATCATTTTATTGGAACAGGTGTACAGATCATACCGCATTATCAACAACGAACCTTATCACAAGTAAAAGGGAATATTGGAGGGAAAATGAACAACGAAGTAATGAACACGATCGAAAAAAGAAACAAAGTTTTAAGTTACAAAAACTTTAATGTGGCAATTTACATGCCTGTCATGGACGTTATAAAATGTGCGGAAGCCAAAGACGGAGAGTATGATAAGGTCTTTTCCCTGCTTTGTGATAACGTTAAGATAGGCCGTGTATACATTGAAAACTACAGGTCTCAGATATTTGCCACCAAAGAGCAACTCCTGAAAGCCAAGAAATATTTTGAGGATAAGGGAATTGCCTGCTCGGGCGGAATTACGACAAACGATGATGATAAAAGACGCGGTTTTGCTTCTTTATGCTATTCAAGGGAATCACACAGAAAAATTATCAAAGATTCCATAAAGATGCTCGCCGAAGTTTTTGATGAGATCATATTTGATGATTTTTATTTCCTTAACTGCAGATGCTCGGATTGCATAAAAGCTAAAGGCACCATGTCATGGTCGGACTTCAGGCTTGCACAAAAAGCCGAAGTTACAAAGGAACTGATATTAAAGGTAGCACATGAAGCCAATCCGGCATGCAACGTTATCATCAAGTATCCTTTATGGTATGAGACATTTAACGATACGGGATACGATCTTAAGATAGATTCAGGCCTTTTTGATTCGATCTATACAGGTACCGAGACCAGAAATCCTCAGTATCAGCAGCAGCATATGCCCAAATACATGGGATACTTTAACATGCGCTATTACGGTTCCTCCAAACCGGGCTTAAATCTAGGCGGCTGGTTTGATCCTTATGAATGCAATTATAACCTCACCTCTTATCTTGAGCAGGGTTATCTTACAATGTTTGCAAAGGCAAAAGAAGCAACTTTATTCTGTATGGGTTCTTTGATACATGATCCTTCGTTTAGACTGTTTGCTCCAGCTGTTGGAGAAATGTTTGAAGAGATCGATGAATATATAGGAAAACTAGGAGAACCTAAAGGTATTGCCGCTTACAGACCTTCTTTTGCAAGAGGTGAAGATAACGTTCACCATTATCTTGGGATGTGCGGTATTCCCTTTGAACCTTCCGTTGAATACAACGAGAATGCCAAGACCATATTCCTTGCTGAAGGAGCAGCCAGCGACAGCGGTATTGTTACCAAGATGAAAAAGAGTCTTTCAAACGGTGCCGATGTTGTTGTTACAAGCGGATTTGTACGTAAGATGGGTAAATCATTCGAAGAATTTGCGAATGTTTCTTACTCGACCAGAAAGGCTTATGTTGATAAATATGCCGATACAACCGATCACGGTCTTTCAATCCATGGTCAATATACCGGGAACAAAAAGATACTTATCCCGCAGATGGATTATGGTATAAATGATGTCTGGGAGCTTGCGGCAGCTTATGATACTGATATGAACTATCCTCTTGTCCTTCGCTGGTGCTACGACAGAGGAAGAGTATCGGTTATAGTTATTCCCGATAACTACGGAGACCTTTACAATTATCCCGTTCAGGTACTAGATGTAATAAGAGAAACATTGGGGCTTAAGGATAATATAATGATCTCCGCTCCTTCCAAGGTTATGCTTATCACATATGATAACGACACATTGATCATCCGCTCCGATCTTGATTATTCGGAGTTCGTAAAAGTATATGTTCCCGACAAGTTCACAAAAGCAGTTGAGATAATACGTGAAGATAACGAAGGCTCGTATGGAAAGTTCGATATCGTTAACGGTGAATTTACAATAAATGCTACTCCCGGATATAACTATGTGTTAAGATTGGTTAAGTAAAACAATTCGGAGGTCATTATGGATTCTGCTAAGATGTTTAAGGCCATGGCGGCTATAAGTACTTTTAAATCTAATCATCCAAAGTTTTTTTCTTTCGTTGATACCGTTTTTAAACCCGGTATACCCGAAGGGACCGTTATAGAACTTACGGTTACAAAGCCGGGTGAGGAGAGTATAACGACAAACATCAAGGTGTCCGAATCCGATCTTGCGCTTTTTGAATCCCTTAAGGGCGGATTTAACTGAATATTCATGTATTTTTATATGTTTTTTTAAAGGCTCTGATATAGAGCCTTTATTTTTTACAAGTACTTCTTTAAAAACCACAATATCTAGTAAAAATCCCTTGCAATGCTCTCAAAATGTTGTAAAATGATAAATGTATGGGTGTAAATGGACATATTATGCCCGAAATTAAAGTATTTTATTGATTTGGCCGATAAATATTATTGATGAACTGTACATTTCGCAATTTGGCGATGACATCTTACAATAAAGATTTTGTACATATTTAACGAGGAGTTGAAAATGGCAGTTTCTGAAAACAGAAGAACTAATGTGAGTGCTGAGGGCAAGACGACAACCGGAACGGAAAAGAAGCCGAAGCGCCATATGAAAAAGCAGGTAAGAAGAACAATTGCCGGCTTATTTATGGCGTCTGCAATAGTTGTGGCAGCTATTCCCGTTCAAGGGATTCAGGCAAGCACTGAGAAAGTAAATGATCCGGCAAATCCCGATACAAGAGGTGCTATGCCCGCTTATGACGCTACAGGTAAAGATCTTACTCTTGATTTTTCAGCTGAATTGACTCCCGGAACCAAAACAAAGTATAAATCTTATTCAACCAGACAGCTTTCTGACGGTACGTGGTCATGGAGCTGGATGTTTGAGTATTATCTTGAACAGATCGCTACCGGAACACCTCCATATCCTCAATACGGTATCATCTCACAATATAACAGTATCTATCCTGAAGAAAACATTACGGTAAGTAACCGTGCTTATACAGATTATTACACATTGACCCCGGCACAGTTTGATGCATTCTATAATGATGCAAACTTAGGCGGAAAGACATTTACGATTACTTATAACAACTGGAAATCGGTAAAACATGAAGCCGGAACCAATGAAAATGTTTCATGGTTCCAGCAATATAATTCCGATCAATATAATGAATTTGATACTTTATGTGAAGATTTCTATGGACGTTGGAATGACTGGAAAGCCAGGCATGATGTCTGGGCCGCTGAGGAACCTGCTTATACTACATGGGTAAACAATAAGAATGCCTATGCTGCATCACACACGCCGGATGAACTTGCCACATGGCTTACGCTTAATCCGGCCCCCCCTATGACGTATGATACGGAACCTATCGAACCTACAGATATTCCTGCTGATATCAGTTGTGTTCCGAGAACCTCTTTTTCGGATGATAAAAAGAAATCATTTATCTGTGATTTTGTTCATGATAAATATGCTGACCCTGCATATTCTACGGCTCTTGCAAGTTACGGTCCTTTACCCGGATCGGGTTATACACTTGTTTCTGTTGCCGACAACGTAAATACCTATACGGATCCTTCAATAACTCATTATATCTTTATGGCTAAGGGAGGCACACCGGCAGGTGATGCTTGTAATGATAATAATGATTTTCTTGTAAAGACTGCATCAAAAGAAATCATAGGAATCGCAGCCTGTACTTATGATTCAAGTGGTACTGCAACGGGTTCTTTTGCAAATATCAGTAACGTTAAAACACTTACATTACCTGCAGAGATCAAGTACATAGGTGACGGTGCTTTTGAACATTCATTTGTTGAGTCCGTAACTTTTGAAAACGTTGAAAACATTGGAAACAGAGCATTTAAAGATTGTCCTCAGCTTCAAACCATTTCATTATCTGGTACAAAAAAGATCGGTGCCGAAGCATTTGAAAACTGTGACAAACTGACATCAGTTACATTCCCCTGGTCTGTTGACACAATCGGATATGGTGCATTTGCCAATAACGATAAGATGACGGATGTCAATCTTAATGCGGTTACTACCGAATGTAAGATATATCCTTATGCTTTCTATAACGATTATGGTTTAAACAATGTTGATATGAAAGAATCTACCGGTGTTAAAGATATCGGTGATTGTGCTTTTGCAATAGAATCTGCACCTACAGGCAGCTTTAAAAGGGCCGAGCTGCCCAATCAGATAACGGGCGGAACAGGTAATGCTCTCGGTAATTTCCTGTTTGCCGGAAGAAACAATCTTGAATATGTGAAATTCCCTACGAACTACGGTAACAGTAATACCGTCACGGTTCCGAACGGTATGTTCAAAGGCTGTACTGGACTTGCTGAAGTTGACTTTACATCTGGTCAGGGAAGTACTATCTGTGGTAATGCAAACTTTGAATATAACGGTACTTCTTTTGTTAACAGTAACCTCTTCAGAGATGTCCTTAATCCGGATTTCTTTGTCAGAGGTCCCGAAAAGAACAATGCAGGTGTAAAGGCTTATCCAAGACAGTCTACCTGGAAAGCATTCACTTCGGCATCCGACTATGTTCCGTATGTTTACATTGATTCTACGGGTAAAGAGTGTTACGAGGTATCCGACGGTACTTACCTTCTCCAGGCCAATGAAAACGGAGAACTTGTTTCGTGCCAGTTGGTTGATACAACATCAACGGATCCTATAGATCTCGTTATACCCAAGACGGTCGGAGATTACGAAGTTAAGACGATCGCTGACGGATGTTTTGATGATACGACTTTAAGAAATCGTATCCGTTCGATAACAATTGAAGATAATTCATTAACTGGTCTTGATGCCAATGTATTTAAGGGATTGCCTAACTGCGAATGGGTTTCTATTGGTAATGCCGTATCTTCTATCGGGGAAAATGCATTTGCAGATTGTAACAAGCTTGAAAATGTATACTTCTCAACTCCGCTCGTAGGCTACGACGGATTTACAATAGGCAAAGATGCGTTTAAGACAGGATCGGGAGCTTTAACCTTCCATGGTGATATAGCTGAAAACTATGCTCCGTTTACTTTCGCTACTGGAAAAGATACAGGAAAGATTGATGATAACGGAAAGAGGGTCTGCTATAAGACCAACTCACCGACTTTCCTTACCTGTATGTATGACAATAAAACCGATGAGGTCGTATTGCTTGATTATCCGAAATACAATGAGCTGGATACAAGAAATGCTAAACATAATGATCAGATGGAGTCATTCTATTACGACAGCTGTGGATCTTCTCCGGCTTACGATAATGACAGGGATACATTCTATGATGCGTGGATAAGAGCTCATAACGGTGATACTACGGCGGATGTTGTTGCCAATTCGGCGGAATCAAAGGATAATGCTTTTTACGGACCTTGGTTGAATTCAACTTCATTTGATGCTTATTGGACAGCACATTCCTCCGATCCTGACTATACCGGATTTACCAAACCGGCTGCTCCGACAGACTATTTTACAAAGTTCCCTTACAGCATATTAGACAACTTTGAAAATCCGGGATCTGCTGATTATCAGATCCCTACCGATGAAGAACTTTCATGGATCAACAGTTGTCTTTATATTGATGTTCCGAACGGTATCACATCGATAGATGCACCCGGCTTTTTCGGTGCTTCCGAAAATACAAGAAATGTAGCGACATATTTCGGTACTGGATCTGAAGGTAAGAAGAGTCGTGACATGTGTACAAATACCACGACCGATGTGGACGGTGAGACAACAGTACCCGGATTATTCAGCGGATATTATCAGGATTATACCGATACGCCTCCTTCTACGAACGAGCAGGAAGTAAGAGGTAACGACAGGATCCTTTCTGTTTCGCTGGCTTCTGTTAAGTCACTTCCCGATTACTGCTTTGACTCGTGTGAGAGACTTCAGCAGGTAAATCTCGGACCGAACCTTAGCGAAATGGGTAAGGCTCCTTTCAGAGGATGTGATGAGATAGCCAATATCATCGGTAATGATTCATTCGTAGAGGACAATAAGATCCTCTATACCGCTAAAGATGACGGAACATATTCCGTTAAGGAATGTCTGCCTTCAAGAAACGGTCAGATCAATACGGCAAACGATCCCATGGTTCCCAAGATCAGTGAAATGGAAGAGGGAGCATTTGAAGATTGTGACGGAGTTACGAGAGTTGACCTTACAGACGCTACCAACTTAAAGACTATTCCAAAGAATGCCTTTAAGAACTGTGATAATTTACAGTTTGTTGCTTTGCCTTATTCGGTAAATAAGATCAATGAAGATGCATTTACCGGAGACACTACTCCGATCGAGGTAAAGATACCCGGTGAGGAAGTTGAAATAGCTACAGCTGCATTTGATCATGATCCCAGAAATACCATCTATACAACTCCTGATTCAGCTGCCAGAAGATATGCTGAGTATTACGGACTTGGATATGAAGAGATTCCCGAGACTTATACGGTAAGGTTTGTAAACAGTCCGTATGCATCCGTTGATCCCAATACTGTACTTGGTGAGTATACGGGATTGGTTGCAGGTGCGAACCTTACGGCTGAAGCAGAAGAACTTAAAGAGAAATATAACGTATATAAATGGTCTTCTGATGCGTATAAGAATGTATCAGGCGGCGATCCGGTTATCATAATTCAGGCTATTTATTCAGATTCAATGATCACCGTAACCTTCCAGGATGATCTTGATGAGACATGGGAGAAGGTTGTTGAAGTTAAGTATGGCGGCAAGATATTTGCTCCACAGCCTCCCACACATGCCGGTTATACATTTATGAAGTGGTCACCTTCATCAAGAGATTTCGATTACGAAAATGTTACCAAGGAAGCTGTTATCACGGCACTTTATGTTCCCAACAATAACGGCGGCGGTGGCGGCGGTGGCGGAAGCTCCGAAGCTACACCTACTCCTACCGGAGGAAACGGTGGAGGATCTTCAAGCAGTGCAACTGCAACACCTAAGCCTGGAAGCGGTTCAGAGGATAACACGAAGAAGTATACCGTTACTGTTTCAGGCGGATCAGGAACAGGTACATATGCAGCAGGTGCAATAGTTCCCATCAACGCATATGACATGGGATCGGGACAGACCTTTGATAAATGGACAACATCAACTGCAGGTGTTGGATTCGCCAATGCAACATCACCTTCCACATACTTTGTAATGCCTGCAAACAATGTTGCTGTAACTGCCACATATAAAGCCGGTGGAAGCGGAAGTGCTACGTCATCAGGCTCGGGTAACGGCTCAAGCAGCACTAAGAGCGGAACCG
The DNA here is from genome assembly GCA_024690205.1 of Lachnospiraceae bacterium. Lineage (GTDB taxonomy): Bacteria > Bacillota > Clostridia > Lachnospirales > Lachnospiraceae > JAILLW01. The sequence continues at coordinate 94,502 of JAILCX010000006.1, forward strand.
CTAATCCCGGTGGCTCTACGACAGTTGATATTACTAAGAGCGGTATCTCAAACAGGAACGTTGCCGGTGCTACGGTATCCGGATCTACCGATAACTTTATCGTTAAGATAACTGATGACCAGTATGCAGCAGATATGGCACTCCAGGCTCTGCAGAATGCATTTGGCGATATAACGAGGATCAAGTATCTTCCTATGGATATCTCTTTGTATGATTCAACCGGAAGAACAAAGATCACCGATACGCAGGGACTTGCCGTAGGCATAACGATGCCTCTTCCCGATGATCTTGCCACATATGCAGGTAATAACATGATCGCATCGGTTGAAAACGGGGTTCTCGATAATCTGAACTCAAGGTTTACGACTGTAAACGGAGTACCTTGTATAAGCTTCACCGCTACTCACTTCAGTCCTTATGTTATCTATGTTGATACAGCTAACCTTACCGAATCAACCATAGATTACACACCTAAGACGGGAGATCCCATACATCCCAAGTGGTTCCTTTCTATAGGCCTTGCAGCGGTTGCTGTTGTAATGTTCTTTAAGAAGGACAGGAAGGTTAAGGTTACACCTGCTTAAGACAATATGAAAAAAGCACTGCGGACAATTGGAGCGTTGCTCTTGATAACGGCATTGGTTGTTTCGCTGATACCTGAATCAGATGTGGAGGCGGTTTCCTCCGCATCTGATTTTCAAATATCGGGAGACAGACTTGTGAAATATAACGGCACGGCTGAGATCGTGTCTGTTCCCGATGAAGTAAAGATCATCGGTGAAGAAGCTTTTGCCGACAATAATTATATTGTTAAGGTAAATAC
>JAILCX010000028.1 GCA_024690205.1 Lachnospiraceae bacterium
TCTTCCATATCATGGAATATGAATATAATTGGAAGCAGTAATACATATTCTCTCATTTTTATCCTCGTTAGTCCTGAAATTTATACAGTTTCAGATCCATTTTTTCCTCCATACGAAACCAGACAGTTTGTTCTTCTGTGGAATTCAATGTCTATATCCATAATTTCAACGTCCTATGCCTCTTTAACCAGTTTTCCTGTCATATACTCAGGCACAAGCGCAAACATAAGTGTTCTGGGACCAGCGTTTTGTATCTCATGCTCTATGTAGCTTTCATCATCTGTAAACTTATAACTGAGGCGACGAGAGATCTCATAAATCGTTTCCATATCTTCTATCATTTCAATTCTTCCAAATACAATCACACTCTGTATATTTAACGCCCACTCTTCGTTTTTTCTGTATCCCTGATCATATACACAAAAAGAGGCTTTATCATGCTTCATTATGGCATCCACCTTATGACCGATCTTGCCACTATGAAAGTATATCTTTCCATCTTCGTCATTATAAAAATGATTAATCGGCATACCATAAGGATAATCATCATCACCAAGAACTGATAATACTCCTCGTTTCTCATGCTTCAACAGCTCTATACACTGATCTTCTGGGATTTGTTGCTTTATTCGTACCATCTTACGAAACATCTGTCTGTTCTCCATCCTTGATATCAAAAATACTATCAACGTATTACCTTGATGATTCACAAATCATTCCGACATCATCTGTGTCTGATTATAATCCATTTCAGTAGGAAAGTAATCTTGGGACAGCTTGAAAAAGCGCCGCAGACGGCTCTTTCTCAGATCTAACTGAACAGTAGTTTTCCCGCTATCCTCACGGTATCGCAAGCAGGGTGTCGACGGTTGAGCTCCTATCTCTTTTTCCCACCCCTTTATCTCATCTTATCGTAATGTCGTTACTTTACTTTGCCCTTGAAAGTATAGCCAAGGGACTGTCCGTTGGTCAACTTAAGTATGATCTTGATATTTACGGCACCTTTTTTCTTGCCCTTGAAATAAAAGTCGGTGAAGTACTCTCCCTCGTCTTCCAAAAGGCCAAAATTCTTTATACTTTTTATGTTTTTCTTTCCTTTTGTGACCTTGTATGTAACCTTGGATACGATACTCTCCATACCGCTCTTTATATAGAGCTGGAGTTCTTTGCCCTTTTTCTTTTTGACACTGAACTTGCCGGACGAGGGATATCTGCCATCCACTATATCAGAAAGCTTATATACTGTTGTCTCTTCCTCATCCGTGTCCGGATCATTTATATCGGAGCCGGAGTTTTCATCACTCATCGTGTTCGGATCAAATGCGGTCTTCGCTATCGGAAACTTGGTCGAAAACGGCGCTTTTTTATACGGAGCATCCATATCGTGCTTTTGATCCGGATCTGCCTCATCAAAATCCGAGCTTCCCTTCAGGAAATAATCGTAGATTATCCCTTCATCACTATCATCCCATGTAGCGTCAAGGTTGTACCATTTGTCACCCAGTGCTACTATGTTCCACGCATGACCTCCGGCGTCACGTCCGGTTCCGGCTTTTCCTCCTATGAATTTGCAAGGCACTCCTGCCTCTGTCAAAAGCTTGTACATGCACAGTGAATAGCTGTTGCACAGTGCCCTCTTGTTAAACAATGCTCCATACATGGTAGACACCACATCGCCACCTTCTGCGTCGTAGGTGATCAGATCGCATACATAATCATGTATGGTCTTTACTTTGTCATAGTTTGACATAGAAGATACACCGAGCTGACTAAGTATCTGAGGAACTTTTTCATTGACCTTTTGGGTCTGGGACAGCTTCTCAAAATACTTAAGCTTGAAATATATCTTGTTACCCTCTGTATATATATCATGACCGTCAGTTGTGAAATTCAGATTGCCCGCCAGATAATCAGCGTCATCAGAAGTATCGGGATCATCCCAGAGTGTTACCAGATCACTCGTAAAGAAAGTGAAATCATCATCAATTATCCTGTCAACATCTGAGTCTTTTCCGGTATATGTCACAGAGAACTTGGATGTATCTCTGGCTACACCGTGTTTGGCAACTATCTTCGCCAGTTCTGTCAGATTGGATGCGCTCTCGGCTGCAAATGCGACCGAAGGCGATGCGATGATGCAGACCGCTATCGCTACTACAGCTACAACTCTTTTCAGTACTTTCGATGCCTTGTTTTCATTCATATCTAACCTCCTGATTTCCTAAAAACGTGCATATCATCTCTGCCTGTGTATCATACCCACCTTACCATGAGTTCATTATACACAAAAGAAATCATGATTGCAAGGATATTAGCCAAATATAGACAGATTACTCGTTGCGTACTGCTCTATCACTGATGAGGGACGGAAGCAGCTGTTTGACTATACAGAGCATCTGTTAAAGCAGCATAAAGACGCCGATCGCGCCGCAAAAATGAAAACCATTGGAAAAAAATGAGAGGTGCCATCAAGACACCTCTCAAAGAACCGGGCATGAATAAATCATGTTAAACGTGTTTTTAATTCTAATGGCATTTTTAGTCCCCCGACCATCTGCTCCATTTCTTCTTCCGTCAGTTCAACTCCAGCATCCTGAATAAGCTGCTTTGCTTCTTCCTTGCTTTCAGCCGTCTCGACCTTTTCCTTCAGATCTCCTACCAGATTCATGATTCACACCTCCCTTCGTATGTAATTTCAAATTTTTTGCAAACAAAAAACGGCATCCACCG
>JAILCX010000029.1 GCA_024690205.1 Lachnospiraceae bacterium
CCCCACTTATATGTTCCTTCGTCGGGCTCAAGTTCGCCGGCAAGGATCTTAAAGAGGGTTGACTTTGCCTGCTCGTTTCCGCCGACAAAAGCTATCTTGTCATCATGCCCTACGTTAAATGAGACATGATCGAGTATCTTAACTCCGTCTATGGTCTTTGAGATATTATCAACGGAAAGGACTTCGTTTCCGATCTCTCGGTCGGGACGGAAGTCTATGTAAGGATATTTTCTTGAAGAGGGCTTTATCGTATCAAGCTCGATCTTTTCAAGAGCTCTTTTTCTTGAAGTAGCCTGCTTTGATTTAGAGGCATTTGCTGAGAATCTTGAGATGAATTCTTGCAATTCCTTTATCTTTTCTTCCTTCTTCTTGTTGGCTTCTTTCATCTGACGTATGAGCAGCTGGCTTGACTCGTACCAGAAATCGTAGTTTCCGGCATAGAGCTGGATCTTGCCGTAGTCGATATCACAGGTGTGAGTACATACCTTATTAAGAAAGTAACGGTCATGGCTTACCACTATGACTGTATTTTCAAAGTTTATAAGGAATTCTTCAAGCCATGCTATGGCATCAAGGTCAAGGTGGTTCGTCGGTTCGTCAAGGAGCAGGATATCGGGATTTCCGAAAAGTGCCCTTGCAAGAAGGACCTTAACCTTTTCATTACCGTTCAAGTCTTTCATTATCGCATAGTGAAGGTCTGTTTCGATGCCAAGTCCGTTTAAGACCATGGCTGCGTTGCTTTCAGCTTCCCAACCGTCCATCTCAGCAAACTCGGCTTCAAGCTCTGCGGCTCTAACTCCGTCCTCGTCTGAAAAGTCTTCCTTTGCATAGATGGCATCCTTTTCCTTCATTACATCATAAAGGTGCTGGTTACCCATGATGACAACATCCATTACGGGATATTCATCATATTTAAAGTGATCCTGCTCGAGGAATGAAAGTCTCTGGCCGGGGCTTATCGTGATATCGCCCGATGTCGTATCGAGTGCGCCTGAAAGTATCTTAAGGAAGGTAGACTTTCCGGCACCATTTGCTCCGATTATTCCGTAGCAGTTTCCTTCGGTGAATTTTATATTGACATCTTCAAAGAGCGCCTTTTTTCCTACTCTGTAAGTTACATTGTTTGCACTTATCATTTAAAACTCCTTGCGTTTTCTGTGTTCTTCCAATTTGTATCACATAAATTATACAGAAAAGTCGGGGATTTGCAAGTTAAAGAAGGGGTGTCATCCGTCAAATAAATCTTAATGCGAAATATGCCTTTATGTGATATAATTATCTGGTAATTTCTGAAATTGTATAAATTATTACAAAAATAATATGGGAAAAGGAGTAATTACTATGAACAAGTGGGTATATTCTTTTAAAGAAGGAAATGCCGATATGAGAAACCTCCTTGGCGGAAAAGGTGCCAACCTTGCCGAGATGAGTAATATCGGACTTCCCGTCCCTCAGGGTTTTACCATTACTACACAGGCTTGTACCCGTTATTACGAAGATGGCAGAAAGATCAATGATGAGATCATGGGCCAGGTAATGGACGGTGTTGCAAAGATGGAAGAGATCAACGGAAAGAAGTTCGGTGATCTTCAGAATCCTCTTCTTGTTTCCGTTCGTTCAGGTGCCAGAGCTTCAATGCCCGGTATGATGGATACCATCCTTAACCTTGGTCTTAACGATGAAGTTGTAAAGGCCATGATCGCAGGTAATCCCGACCCCAAGTTCGAGAGATTCGTATATGATTCATACAGAAGATTCATCCAGATGTTCTCAGATGTCGTTATGGAAGTCGGTAAGAAGTACTTCGAAGAGCTGATCGACAAGATGAAGAATGAAAAGGGTGTTAAGTATGACGTTGACTTAACCGCAGAAGATCTTAAGACTCTGGCCGAGCAGTTTAAGGCTGAGTATAAAAAGCAACTCGGAGAAGATTTCCCGTCTGATCCCGTTGTTCAGTTAAAGCTTGCTATCGAAGCTGTATTTAAATCATGGGATAATCCCCGTGCGAACGTATACCGCAGAGACAACGATATCCCTTATTCATGGGGAACTGCTGTAAACGTTATGCCCATGGTATTCGGTAACCTTAACGACCAGTCAGGTACCGGTGTCGCATTTACAAGAGATCCCGCAACAGGCGAAAAAACACTTATGGGTGAATTCTTAAAGAACGCCCAGGGTGAAGACGTTGTTGCAGGTGTTCGTACTCCTATGCCCATCTCACAGATGGAGCAGGAATTCCCTGAAGCATATGCGGAGTTCATAAAGGTCTGCGATACTTTGGAAAACCACTATCACGATATGCAGGATATGGAGTTTACCGTAGAGAACAAGAAGCTCTACATGCTCCAGTGCCGTAACGGAAAAAGAACGGCTCCCGCTGCATTAAAGATCGCATGTGACCTTGTTAAGGAAGGACACAAAACCGAAGAAGAAGCGGTTGCAATGATCGATCCCCGTAACCTTGATACTCTTCTTCATCCCCAGTTTGATGCTGAGGCATTAAAGAAGGCGACTCCTTTGGGCAAGGGACTCGGTGCTTCACCCGGAGCTGCATGCGGACAGGTTGTATTTACGGCTGAAAGCGCAGTTGAGTGGGCGGAAAAAGGAAAGAAGGTCGTACTTGTAAGACTTGAGACTTCTCCCGAGGATATCACGGGAATGAAGGCTGCTCAGGGTATCCTTACGGTCCGCGGAGGAATGACATCACACGCTGCCGTTGTTGCAAGAGGAATGGGAGAGTGCTGTGTATCGGGATGCGGCGACATCGTGATGGATGAAGCAAACAAGACATTTACTCTCGGTGGAGTTACATTCAACGAGGGTTCCGAGATAAGTATCGATGGAAGCACCGGTAACATCTACCAGGGTCTTATCCCTACAGTCGATGCTACGATAGCAGGTGAGTTCGGAACGGTTATGAGCTGGGCCGACAAGTACCGTACATTAAAGGTAAGAACAAATGCGGATACTCCCGAAGATGCCAGAAAGGCCAGAGAACTCGGAGCAGAAGGTATCGGACTTTGCCGTACCGAGCATATGTTCTTTGAAGAAGACAGGATAGCAGCATTCAGAGAGATGATCTGTTCGGATACCGCAGAAGAAAGAGAAGAGGCTCTTAACAAGATACTTCCTTACCAGCAGGGTGACTTCGAGCAGATCTATGAAGCTATGGAAGGATGTCCTGTTACAATCAGATTCCTTGATCCTCCGCTTCATGAATTCGTTCCCACGGAAGAAGCAGATATCAAGAAGCTTGCCGATGCAAAGAATAAGAGTGTTGAAGATATAAAGACGATGATCGATTCCCTTCATGAGTTTAACCCCATGATGGGACACAGAGGATGCCGTCTTGCGGTTACATATCCCGAGATCGCCGTTATGCAGACAAAGGCAGTGATAAGAGCTGCAATAAATGTTCAGAAGAAGCACCCCGACTGGGATGTTAAGCCTGAGATCATGATCCCGCTCGTTTGTGAACCCAAGGAGCTTGCTTCAATAAAGAAGCTTGTGGTAAAGACGGCCGAAGACGAGATCGAAAAGGCAGGAACCCAGGTCAACTACGAAGTGGGTACCATGATAGAGATCCCCAGAGCAGCTCTTTTGGCAGACGAGATCGCAAAGGAAGCCGACTTCTTCTGCTTCGGTACGAACGACCTCACACAGATGACATTCGGATTCTCAAGAGACGATGCAGGTAAGTTCCTCCAGGCTTATTATGAGTCAAAGATATTTGAGAACGATCCTTTTGCTAAGCTCGACCAGAACGGTGTCGGAAAGCTGATGGAGATGGCAATTGAACTCGGAAAGCCCGTAAATCCCGACCTCCATATCGGTATCTGCGGTGAGCACGGCGGAGATCCCGCATCTATCGAGTTCTGCCACAACATAGGACTTGATTATGTATCATGTTCTCCTTTCAGAGTTCCGATCGCACGTCTTGCTGCTGCACAGGCTGTGATAAATAACAAGAAAAAGTGTGGTTCAGATAAAATGGATGAGTTCTTAAAGGATGCAAAGGCAAAGGCCAAGGTAGTTGCCGAAGCAACAAAGGATGCCGCTATCGAACTTGCCAAGGCAGGTAAGGAAGTTGCGGGGGTTGCCGCAGAAAAGGCAAAGGATGTTGCCGAAGTCGTTAAGGATACTGCAGTAGCCGGAGCTAAGGCAGGTGCCGCAGGCGCCAAGGCCGGCTGGGAAGAAGCCAAGAAGACCTACGGTGACAACAAGAAATAAATAAGTTGAAGCTAAATATACTTATACTAAAACGGCTCCGTATAATGCGGAGCTGTTTTTATGACTTGACATCAACAGGAATGGAAATATACAATGAAGACGAAAGTTATAACCAATTATAACCAGTTATAACTGAAGGTAAAAGTTATAACCAATTATAACCAGTTATAACTGAAAATAAAAGTTATAACTGAGACGATGAAAGGAGGAATCTCTTGAATAACCCATTTTCACTGACTTTCGGCATAGAACCAAAGGAATATATAATCAGAAAACAACTTGAAGATTCAGTGATTGAATCATTTGAAAGTGAAACTCCTTCCAACTATATGTACATGTTATCGGGTATGAGAGGCGTGGGAAAGACGGTTGTCCTTTCAAGCCTTACGGAGTACCTTAGCTCAAAAAAGAACTGGGTTGTCATCAATGTGTCACCGGATATGGACATTCTTAATGTGATTGCTGCAAACCTTTATGGAAGAAGCAGCTTTAAAAGGTTATTTAAGGATGCAAAGATAGATTTATCCGCTTTGGGTATCGGTATTTCAATCAAAAATTCTTCTCCGGTTTATGATATTACGGTTGCGCTTGAACAACTGATATCGGAACTCAAAAAGAAGGATTATAGAGTTTTGATAGCCATTGATGAAGTAGTTAACAGTCCCAGTGTAAGACTTTTTGCGGGGACATATCAAATACTGTTACGAAAAAAACTTCCGGTTTTTCTTCTTATGACAGGACTTTATGAGAATATTAATAACCTCCAGAATGAAAAGACATTAACTTTTTTGTATCGTGCTCCTAAGATCTATCTTGAGCCATTGAGTATGTTTATGATAGCAAAAAGCTATAGAGCGACACTTGGTGTAGACGAAGATGTGGCAAAAGAAATGGCCAGACTTACCAAAGGGTACGCTTATGCATATCAGGTTCTTGGATACCTTTATTGGGATAAGATTAAAGAAAGAAAAAGCGGAAACTGCTTAAACGACCTGCTGGACGAATACGATGCTACCTTAAGCGAATACGTTTATGAAAAGATATGGTCCGAATTACCTGAAACTGAATTAGCCATTGTGACGTTGCTGGTAAAAAATGGGCAGATGAAGATTGCGGATGTGAAAAGTGCGCTTTCATTATCGGATTCGAAGCTGTCGGTATATAGGGACAGATTAAAAAGACGGGGCCTTATCGATGTGTCTCAATATGGCAGATTGTCTTTACTTCCGCCAAGGTTTAGAGAAATAGCTACGTTCTGGGTTGACTAAAAATGAGAAGAAAAATATATCCTCTGATCGTCGCTTTGATGATCATAACGATAACAGGCTGCGGAAAAAAGGAAACCGGCTGGCAATATGCGTACTCAGGTATGATAAATGACCTTTTGGACGGGGAAACCGTCGCAGGAGTATGTATTGATACATCTGATGAATATTTGGCTGATGAAGATTGGTGTCCTATGTTCAGACTGTATGATTTAAATAATGATGATATCCCGGAGCTCTTTTTGGCCCTTCAGCCAACGGGTGAAATAAATGTATATACATACAGCGCTGATTCGGATTCGGTCATAGATACGGGACTGACTGTTGGCTACGAAACATCAGGGTCCGTGCGTATTTATCCCCTGATCGGATCTGATTATTTCATTACCGGACCGGCTTTTTCCGAAGATACGATACTTTATGAGCTTAAAGACGGCAAAGCAAAACAGCTGCTTGAATATGGTGAGCCTGACGGAAGCGTATTTATGTCTGAAAGCCTTGATGATGAGATCAGCGAAGATGAATTTCGCAGTCTGCTTGATCAGTATCTGGGAGTGGAGTTTAATACATCGCTTTTTGAATCGGTCAGGAATATTCTAAAAGAAGACATTTCTGATATGAGCGGATACGCTCCTTTGACTGATCTTGTTGATAGGAAAGAAGCTCTGTCATTATCTGATGCTGATCTTTCCGGCGTATATGTATCCGAATCTGTCGGCGAGACAGGGATGAAATATGAAAACTATATATCAGTTGACCTTGTTAAGGATCAAAGCGGACAATACAGGTCGATGTGCATGATATCAAGGGAAGGCGGAACTACCGGATATTTCGATGTGAAATTAACTGACGGAGCAATGAAGATCGATGCCGGAGACAGCCCTGTTAAAAGGTTTGACTTGGAACCGTATGGCAGTGGGTATATGATATATTCGGATGATAACCATAAGTCGATCCTGCTCATTAGATCAGGTGATGCGGACGGAACCTGGTGGGATGAATGAGCTTTGAAGCAGAAATAAAGATTAGGGAAGATATACAGGAGGAAACAATACTATGGGGCTTTTTAGTGTGAATGAGAATAGCAATATGCGCAGTCGCAACGTTCAGGAAGAGGATGTCTTTGAAGCGGAATACCGTGAATTAAAGGCAAAACGCTCAAGAGCGATAGTTAAACTTGGTAACATTATCTATGAAGAGAATAAGGATAAGGACATGTCCGGTACGGCATATGCGGATTGCTATAAGGATATATTCGAAGCAGAAAAGGATATGATTATGCTTGAAAAGCGCAGGCTTGCTTCAAAAGGCTTCCGCAAGTGTGAAAAGTGTGGAGCTGAGCTTGCTATAGACAGCGTATTCTGTAATAAGTGCGGCACAAGACAGGGTGAACTGGAAACAGAAGTTGTTATGGCCAGTCATAAATGCCCTAAGTGCGGTGCCAAACTTGAAGACGGTGATGTATTTTGCACAGCGTGCGGGTATAAACTGTAGTTTTGTTTTAGCCAAAGATATTACTTAATGGAGAACGGCATGGTTCGGGTAAAATCATCAAAAAAGAAGAAAAACGGCAAACGATTTATGAATAGCCGGTTTTATTACTGGTATAACTTCAATTGGGAAAGACTGGAGCAGAATGAGTGGAGAGGTCAAGAACTCATTCATCATCTGGCGTGGCTGGGTTTACATGTTGCGGCAATATTATTCGCAACGTGGTTATGGATATTTGTTTACGATATTGGAAGATACTGGGAAATTCCAAATCCTATCAAAGTGGGTGGTTTTTATTTGGCATGGTCGATACCGATTGTGCTTGTACTCTTTATAATACTCATGGTCGGTAAACTAAAGGAAAAAGGAATATTAGAGCAGAAGAAACTGATACATATAGTGAAGGTGTCTTCGATAATATGTTTGATAGTGGGGGTACTGTCACTTGCGATAGATTTTATCGGATACAAAATGCAGGATTTTTTGCCTAATTTGGGCGATGAGATAGAAATTGCTGCGGTTATTGGATTCTCACTTGCGGCAGGAATACCTCTTCTTTTTGTAATGGAAATGCACTCTGAAAGAAACAGACGTTTTTATATACGTCTTTTAGTATTAAGTTGCCTTATAATGTGGTTATATTTAGTTTTATCTTGTATAGCAGGCGAAAATGCTATTTATAATTGGGCTGGAGTTAAGAAGGCAAGCCTTATAGAACAAGACTGGAAAGGGAATGAGATTCATCGAGGGGATACGTATTCGTCTATCTATTGGTTTAACAATGCTCTGGGAACGGCTGACTACGCTTTGGAAAAAAAGAACGGTCTAATGGAGTGGAGAGGAGACTTTCAATCAGGAGCACACATAGAAACCAATAGCATAGGGTTGATCTCTGGGGCAATAAACAGCGATGGAAACTGGATTAGAATTGAATATTACGGTGATGGGTCAATTAAGCGTGTTATTAGTCCATATCAGATTACTTGCTATGGGGAACGAGGGGATTCGGTTTTTATTGTTAATGATAAAGGTGAGTCGTGGCGTTATATTTCATTATCGGATGAGAGTAGCCCCAAATCTAATAAAACCATTTCCGAACCAGATGAAGAAATTACAAGCGCCTTTCGTTATATAAGTTTACCTTATTTGTGTAAGCGCTTAGCTACTGAGACCATGAATTATTCGGAGGAAGTAGATACCGGTTATGATAAAAACTATGTGTTGGTTGAAAAAAGAACATATTATGGAGAAAGCACGAGTGGTATTCCTTATGGTGGTTATAAACTTGAAAAATTTGATCACTATGACGATGGCAGATTAAAATCGAAAGAGGAAATCTGCAGAAATCTACATACTGAATGGGTTTCAGATGACAAGAAATATAATGAGTGGCTTGTTTACGATCAGGTATATACATATGATCCTGAGGGAAATCAGATCAGTAATACTTTGACAATATATGACAATATAAATAACAAACTTGAAGAGGATGAATATAATTCAGACGGTAAAATGATTAGTCGTACTCTGTTTGACATGGGCGGCAATAGAATCAGCTATGTTGAATATGACAATAACGGTAAAGTCATAAGGGCAGAATAGGGTGAATATATGTATTGTGATCAGTGCGGAGAAAAAATAGATAACGAAATGGACTATTGTCCTTTGTGCGGGAGTCCGATTAAAAAAGCCGAAAAAAAACAGGTTGAACATATAAAACCTGTTGCTAAAACGCAGAAAGAAAAAGGCAAGAGTTCGATACTCGAAAAGTTTTCATTAGGCGAATTATTGACGGCCTATTTGGATTATTGGAAAAGCATGAAAACAGAAGTAATGATAGGTACCAGAGTAGTATTTGTTGCCGTGCATATGGCGGTAATAAGCGTTTTATTTGTACTCGTCATAATTAAAACGATCAATACGGTTAAGTTAAGTTCGGGGCCGTCGCCCTGGTGGGAGGATTCGGAATATGCATATTATTATGATTATGAGGAGTATTTTAATAATAATCTGAACGAATCGGTTAAGGGCGCTGAGTTTGATTTCGAAAACGAGGAACTTGAGGTTGATTATGATAAACATAGAATGGAAGAAATCCGACAGGAAAAATAGGATAAGTATTCCGGATTATCTATGAAAACAGAATTCAAAACTATGGAAGGTATATAGTATGAGATGTCCTGAATGCGGAACGAGGATAAGGAAAGATGCTCGTTTTTGCGCTAAATGCGGATGGAAAGTTATAGAGATTCCTTTATGGAAACGTATAAGGATTCCGCTTATTGTTACAGCGTTATCCTTATCGGTTGTTCTGATAGCCGTATTGGCGATCGCTGTTGTAAAGAATAATAAGACTGAGATTGCTGATGAGCCGGAGGATTTAACGGAGATAAGCGTTCCTGAGGCAAATGAGAATGATGGTTCGCCCGAATCTGACATTTCCGAAACTTCTTCCGAGACGGGAATCGATGATATAGAAGCTCTTTTTACAAGGTTTGGTATATCCGAAGAAAATGTGGCAGATTACGGTGATGATCAGGTTCTTGATTATAACCGATACGACAGATATACTTCGGAAAAGTATGATCAATTTGGTTTTAGTTATCCTTCTTCTTTGTATAATAATGTTTCGTTTATTGAAAACGGTACGGATGAAAACTACGGGAACGAACTTGAAAAGGTGGAACTATCGGCAGATGACGGTTCCAGGGCGATGTTCGTTATATATGAGAATGATAATATAGCCGGAACCGATATTGAATCAAAAACCGAGAATCTACATGAAAAAGAGAAAGATACTCTTTTTTCACCGATAGATCTTACGATCGGAGTTTCGCAGAACGGGGATTACGGAACTGTAATAATGTCCGGATATGAAAACGAAAGCATGGATTCTTGTTTTGTATATGATCTTTGTCATATTGATAACGAGTATCTTTACAGGATGAGGTTAACTTATCCCAAAGCAAAAGACCCGGATGATGACGTTCATAAGGCATATTATCAGATGATGATGTATTGCCAGTGCGATTTTAGCGGAGCCGTTAATTCAAAACCTTCTCCGTTTAACACCTTCTCGGATTCATATTTTAACAGTTTTAACATAAGTGCCCAACAAAAGCAGATTATCTGGGGGCTTATGAAATATGTCATTTACCATAACAACATGACCGGATCGAAAGAAAAGATCGCCCAGGATTTTGCCGATGATGGCGATCTGCTCCAGCTGTATCTTTATTCGGATATGTGGAATAGGTATGAAGCCCCGGCCGATTCATCGGGCAAGATAGAATATCCGGGAGCAATTGAATACGCCAGATCGTTTTACAGGGATCTTCTCGATATAGAGCTTGATGGTAACAGGATAGGAGTGTCGGCTTCATCATATGATCCCGGTGACGGGTATAAACTTATACTTGATAAGGACAGCAATGAACTGTTCTATGCATATGGGACTTCCGCTATCGGGACAGTCAGTGGTAATGATGGATGGGAATACAATGAGTCCCTTAACTGTTACGACTATCTAATGGGCCCGATCTATGCGATTTCTCCCAACGGGGAATCATGGAAAGAACATCTTGAAAAGAATGATAAGAATTATGGAATATATGCTGTTCATATAAGACCGAACCGAAGCAATACTCTTGGATTTGATTTTCTTGGAATTGATAAAGTGGGTTAGATGTTGAAACAGCTCCGCGTAATGCGGAGCTGTTTTAAAAGTTAAACTGAAATTATGGATCAGTTTTCAAGAACGGTAAGTTCGTCCTCAATAGCTTTTTCAATAAACTTGTTAAGAGAAATGCCCATTGTTTTGGCCTTTATTGCTGCACGTTGATGCATATTGGGCTTTAGACGTAAATTCAATTTACCTGAGAAAGGCTTCTCCGGTTCAACACCATCTTTTTTACACCAATCAAGATAGTCATCTACGGATAGTTGAAATTCTCTGTTTAATTCTTCAACAGATGTCCCCTGAAAGGTTATTACGGTTTTCGTGTTGATAACAGATCCGGAAAAAATCTTACAATCATCATCGTATTCAACTTCTCCGACATATCCTTTATATAACATAGTATTCATATACTAACCTCCGCGTTTTCCAAGAATTTTCGAACGGATTTAACGGCGCCCTTATCAGTAACTGATTCGGGATGTGGACGATGAAATACTGCACGTTGTCCGTTGAGCAGGACCCTGACTCGTGAACCGTTTCCTTCGGAAATCTCAGCTCCTAATGCAATAAATAGAGATTCTATATCCTTCCATTCTATATCTGCATTAATAGGATCTTTGTAAATTTTCTTGTATGTTTTAACATTTTTACTGTTCACAATTTGATAGTACTATGCAATAGTACTAATGTCAAGCCTTTTGAGGTCACAAATTGTGACCTCAAAAAGACGAGGTTTAAAAAGGAACTGTATTGTCTCATACAAACCAATATGATAAAATCCCCTATGGTAACGGAAAAAGGAACAATGTGAAAATCATTGACAGCTTACTCTGAGGTAAGGCAGACGAGGACTTTGATCTATGCCATTGCGTTATTCGTGAGAAGGCAAAAGCCCGAGGATGAAGCCAAGTCCTAAGACTTCCCGTTATCAGACTTGTTTTCTTGGTAGGAAGGAAAGGAGATATTTTTATGTCTAAGAAAGCTAAGATCATCGCTGTCTGCGCTTTTGTCGTAGTCGTGGTTGCCATCATTGCCGTATTTGCGATCGTAAACGGTAAGGCAAAGAACCAGGCTGACGGAAGCAAGACATTCACGATCAAGATCGAATCTGAGCGCGATAACTATTCAGACACTAAGGAGTGTACATCCGACCTTGCAACATTGGGTGACTATTTAAGAACCATGGATAACTGTACTTTCTCTGAGAGCGAATACGGTATCTACGTTCAGGGATTCGACGGTATGATGGAAGATATGGACAACCAGTATTGGTGGTGCATCAACGTTAACGGGCAGATGGCATCAACAGGTGCTGATGAGATCATTCTTACATCAGGTGATGAGTATTCATTTGTTCTTAAACAGGGATGGTAAATGAGTGTTCAGCGAATTGTCAGGATAGCACTTTTAAGTGCTATCCTGTATGTTTGTAAAGTATCATTGGAATGGCTCCCGAACGTTGAACTTGTTACGCTTCTTGTGATCTTGTATGCGCTTACGATCGGACTTGATGCTTTATACGTTACATTGATATTTAATATAATCGAACTTATCCAATGGGGGTTTGGGACCTGGTGGATAGCTTATCTTTATATCTGGCCTCTTTTTGTCATAATTTCACTTCTTTTAAAAAAGGTCATCAAAGAAGAATTCATCATATGGGCCGTTTTGTCCGGCTGCTTCGGACTTGTTTTCGGAGCACTGTGTTCATCTGTTTATCTTTTTATAGATCCCAAATACGCATGGACATATTTTATCGCAGGCCTGCCCTGGGATGCGTGGCACGCGATCAGTAATTTCATTATCATGCTCCTTGCAGGAAAGCCCCTTTACCTGCTTCTTAAAAAGACAACTTCCCGTTAGTATGTTATAATACCTTCGGTGTTTTTAACGAAGATATTTTATATGGAGTAATTTATGATCTGTCCAAATTGCGGAAATGAGATTCCCGAAGGCTCGCTTTTTTGCATAAGATGCGGCGCCAAATTGGAATCCGAAACCGAAAAAGCCATAAAGACTGCAGAAACTTCCCTTAAGGAAGCAACCGATAATGCAAAGGCTGCAAAAAAAGAAGCTAAGGAAGCTTCAAAGGCTGAAAAGAAAGCCAAAAGTGAATTAAAGAAATCAAAGAAGCAGAAAAAGGAGCATAAAGGATTCAAGGTTCTTTTGGCTCTTGTCATTTTGCTCTTTATCTTTTGTATCGTTGCCGTTGCAGGCTGGTTCTTTTATCTTCCTCAGGCTTCAAGAGATTTCGTACACATGCAAAAGGATCTTCGAAACGGTGATTATGATGCAATGTTTGAGCATTTTAAGATCTCATCCGAAGACCTTAAGGATGATAAAGAAAAGTTTGCCGAATTTGCAAAGAACGAGTTTATATTCGGAGCAAGCATAAAGGATATCCTGAACGGAAATTATACGCTCCTTACGAATTCGGATGTCCGTTATTCCCTTGAATATGATGATGCAAGCGGTAAATTTGACGGTGATATGTTCACGTATACCGTAAACGTGTATGAACCTCTTCTTTTATACATGGGAAGGACGGCTGATACCGAAGACGGGCGCTATGTAAAAAACACATACACCGGATATCTGATGGATGAATTTCCGTATTCGACGGATGTTACCTGTGGCGGTGACGGAATGTCGGGCAGCAACGATCTTTCGGTAAAGCTTATTTTAAAGGACGGAAAGCCTTCCGAAATCGGATCGATGGAATTTGAAAATGACAAATACGATCCCGCGGAATTCGTTGAGCTTAAAAACGGGGATCTTTATATCAATAAGATGATAGTTGATGAAGGCTATGCAAAAAAGCTATGCGAAAAATATGCCGCCTTTACCAGCGACCTTCTAAACGATGCCTGCAAGGGCATAACCTATGAAGATTTCTGTAAAAAGTATGATGGGTTCTTTGTTCCCGAGCTCTATGCGGATGACTATGATTACTATTATTCATACAGCGCTTTCTATCAGTCGTACGAATACGGTCTTGCACTCAACTTTGATAAGCTTAATGACCTTCCGATCCTTGATGTAAATGATGATTCATTGATAGTTTCCGCTCACTTTAAGGGAAAGATCACTAACACTTTGGAAGATGAGGATGTGGATGATGATTCATACCTTCTCGTAAGACCTTATGAGTCGTTTGACAGGATAATCATGAACTCATCATATGAGGACGATATCAGATATCTCGGTGAAAAACTTGATGAGGGAAAGACATATAAGGAAGCGATAGACGCACTCTTTAACGACAGGTATAAAAATGGCGCAAAGGAGGCTACTCTTGGCCAGGATGTAAGTATAGCTAAGGAAGCGGCCAAGTATTTAAGGGATGAAGAGCGCGATGCTTACTTTGATGCCATCGTGACATTTGATGAAACTGAAGATCACCTGGATCATCCGAGATTCACTCTGCTTGATATAGGATCTGACTATCCGCTCCTTGTATGTACCGACGGAGCCGGCCATGCATGCTCTTCGCATCTTTTCCAGTATGATGGAAATACCATGTGGGACCTTGGTGCATACGGTGAATACGGCGAGCTCATGATCTACGCAAAAGAGGGCGTGATAAAGGTTCTGGGCGGAGGAATGGGATTATATACGATCGATTACTATTATGTATATAACGGAGAGATATCACACGAAGTCGAACTTACATATGAAGATTCCACAACTAAGGCCAAGTATACCTCGGAAGGCGAGGAGATAAACGAGTCCGAGTTTAACGAGATAGTTGATAAATTCGAGGATGCTTATCCCGAAAGTGAAATGATCACTTTAAGATACGATGATGCTTTTGATATAACAGATGATAACATCAAAGAGATTCTTTACTAAAAGGAGACAAAATGGAAAAGTACAAGTCTGAATTCATAGATTTCATGATAAAGTCCGATGTTTTGAAATTCGGCGAATTCACATTAAAATCCGGAAGAAAATCGCCGTTTTTCATGAATGCCGGAGCCTATGTTACGGGCGAACAGCTGATGAAACTCGGAGAGTATTATGCCGAAGCGATACACGATAATTTCGGACTTGATTTCGAAATCCTTTTCGGACCCGCTTATAAGGGCATACCGCTTGCGGTCTCAACCTGTATGGCAATTCATAAGCTCTACGGAAAGGAAGTCAGATATTCCTGCAACCGTAAAGAGATAAAGGACCACGGAGATGCGGGCATCCTTTTGGGATCAAAGATAAAGGACGGGGACAGGATCGTCATGATTGAAGACGTTACGACATCCGGGAAGTCGATAGAAGAAACATATCCCATAATAAAGGCTCAGGGAAATGTTTTGATAAAAGGTCTTATAGTTTCGCTTAACCGTATGGAAAAAGGCATAGACACCGACAAGTCGGCACTTGATGATATAAAGGATAAATACGGTATCAACGCATGTGCGATCGTCAATATGGAGGAAGTTGTTGAATGCCTTTACAATAAAGAATATGACGGACGTGTCATAATTGACGATAAACTAAAAGCTGCGATCGATGAATATTACGCTCTTTACGGTGCTTTGAAATAATGTCATTTAAGAACTATATCTACACCAACAAAAAACAATCCGTTTACGGTATAATGGCGACCTTTTTCGGTATCCTTTCGACCGTTACGTTTTTGCTGTGCATCTACGGCTCTTTCAAGGTTGCCGGAGATCCTTCCGCAGACTATACGGACAGTGCGTTTTTTGCGCTTATTTTTATGATCGCCGGATTTGTTCTTGCCGTGATATCATTTTTTGAAAGTGACAGGTTTTTCCTGTTTAAAGTAACGGGAATGCTTTTTAATGTGACGGCACTCATATCGTTAAGTGCGATAATGTATGCCGGAGCGATATTCTGATCTAAAGGAACACAGATGGAAGAGAGACTTTCTTTAGCATTATCAAGAATAAAAGAGATCATCAATGAGGATATCCTGCCTGAAAGGATCCAAGAATTCTTTTCAAATGAGGCAGGATTTATTTTGTGCCTAAATGATGTTTATGAAAAGCGCCTGAATGGTGAGTTATGTAAACTTAGCATAGAAGAACTGAGAGAAATAAATTCAAAGATATACAAAAGAGAGGTTAACATAACATACTCAGGTATACAAAGCGATGACGAGGTATATATTTGTGCAGCGGATGCTGAGCTTCGCTCGGCAATTCCTTTTGTATATGAAAACGATCTTGAAGGATTCCTTATAAGGATAGAGCTTTTCCTTGAAATCTATGGAGAATATGTCCTTTCATACGGAGAAGATAAAAAGAGTCCTTCTGCGGAAACTCTTAAAAAAATCCTATTTTATTATGTAAGCGACTATACCGGCATGGCCACGGAAAGAAAGATCCGGAACATGTTAACGCTAGAAGAGGACTTTGCAACGCATATCCTTAAAAACAACGATTTTAAGGATGTAAGGGATCTTTATCTTTATGGTGAATATGTAACCGATATTGAAGAGAGGACTCTTGTTTTTTTAAATTCGCTTCCATATGAGACTTTAAAGCTCATGGCTGATACCTATACCGAAGGGTACAGGAAGGGCTTTGAACTCATGGGAGTCGACCTCTCAAAGAAAAAGAATGTAAATGTAAGATACTCGCTCGGGTTTGAACCCGTTATAAAGATCGCTATAGATAACTTTGAAAAACTGGGGCTTAAGACAACGATAACCAGGGCCTCGTTTAATCTGCTTGACGGAAGGGGCGTCGTTAAAAACGGCTACCAGGGAGCCTGCCCTTCAAGACAGTATGATTTTGAGCACAAGGAAGACGATGCTCTTTTCTTTGATGCCAGGATAAAAAGCATCAAGCTTGAGGCGTTAAAGAAGGCATTTGAAAAATATAAATATGAGGCATCTTTATATGCAGGTCCGGCGGTCATGGAAGTTTTCGGTGAAAAAGCACCCGATTATGTTGCGGTAAAGAACGCCCCGTTAAGCTCAAAGGAACAGCAGTCACTGCGTGTCGATCTTCGCGCCCGTTCAGGTATCATCCAAAACAGCTACATAAATGAAGAAGAAAGAAGCTTTACGATCATAGCCTTCCCGACACCGGATATCGGAGATGATTTCGAGGAGATATTTAAAGAGGCCATCAAGCTTAATACGCTTGATTATACACTCTACCGCGATACACAGCAGCTGATCATAGATGCCCTTGATAAGGGTGAATACGCAACCGTAAAAGGAAGTGCGGGTAACAGGACTGATCTCAGGATTAGTTTACATAAGTTAAACAATCCCGATAAGGAGACAAAGTTTGAAAACTGTGTTGCGGATGTCAACATTCCTGTCGGAGAAGTCTTTACTTCACCTGTTTTGTCCGGAACCGAAGGAATTCTACATGTTAAAAAAGTATTCCTTAACGGATTGGAATACAAAGATTTTATGTTAACCATCCATGACGGAATGGTCAAAGAATATTCATGCTCAAATTTTGAGGATGATGAGCAGAACAAAAAGTATATAAAGGACAATTTCCTTTTTGCACATGATACGCTTCCGATGGGTGAATTTGCGATAGGAACAAATACCACGGCCTACACCATGGCAAGAAAATTCGGGATAGATGACATACTTCCCATTCTTATTGCCGAAAAGACGGGTCCACACTTTGCATTCGGAGATACCTGCTATTCCCATTGCGAGGATGTCAAAGTCTATAACCCCGACAAAAAGGAGATCATAGCAAAAGATAACGAGTTCTCACTTAAGCGTGACGAAGATCCCGCGGGTGCATATTTTAACTGTCATACCGATGTGACCCTTCCCTATGATGAGGTCAGGTACATAAGCGTAACCGACAAAGACGGTAACGAAACATATATCATAAAAGACGGAAGATTCGTGCTTCCGGGCACTTCTTTTTTAAACGATGCTCTTTGACCGGATATCCTTTTCCGGAACACAATATTTAGTGATTTTTAATAATTCTTTGCCCTAAATATTGTTGCAAACCCCGTATATTTTTAGTATTATAAATAAAGTATGGATACTTATGCATAAAAGGAGATTATCATGCCACAGGTAGGTATCGTAATGGGCTCCGATTCGGATATGCCCGTAATGAGCAAAGCAGCCGATGTTCTTAAGGAATTAGGGATTTCTTTTGATATCAGGATCATTTCTGCTCACCGTGAACCCGATGTATTTTTTGAATATGCAAAGACTGCCGAAGAAAAAGGCTTTAAGGTTATTATCGCCGGAGCCGGTATGGCGGCACATCTTCCCGGTATGTGCGCGGCGATCTTTCCCATGCCGGTTATAGGCATCCCGATGCACACCAATTCTTTAGGCGGAAGGGATTCGCTTTATTCGATAGTCCAGATGCCTTCGGGAATACCCGTTGCGACCGTTGCGATAAACGGCGGAACGAACGCGGGATTGCTTGCGGCAAAGATCCTTGCAACATCTGATCCGGAGCTTTTAAAAAAGCTCAAGGATTATTCTTTAAAGCTTAAGGAACAGGTCGAGCAAAAAGACAAGCGCCTTCAGGATTCGGGCTACGAAAACTACACAAAATAAGCAGTTTCACATATAAGATAAGGAGACAGCAATGGACTACAAAAGCGCCGGAGTTGATATAGAAGCCGGATACAGATCCGTAGAACTGATGAAGGAATATGTCAAAGGAACGATGCGCCCCGAGGTGCTGGGTTCCCTGGGTGGCTTTTCCGGAGCATTCAGTTTAAAAGCGATAAAGGATATGGAAGATCCCGTCCTTTTATCAGGAACAGATGGATGCGGAACAAAAGTAAAGCTTGCATTTGTGCTTGATAAGCACGATACGATAGGGATAGATGCCGTTGCGATGTGCGTAAACGACGTTGCCTGCGCAGGCGGAGAACCGCTCTTCTTCCTCGACTATATAGCATGTGGAAAGAACTATCCCGAAAAGATAGCGCAGATAGTTAAAGGCGTTGCCGAAGGATGTAAGATGTCCGACTGTGCGCTTGTCGGAGGAGAGACTGCAGAGCATCCGGGACTTATGCCCGAAGATGAATATGACCTTGCGGGATTTTCCGTAGGTGTCGTAGACAGAAAGGATATGATAACCGGACAGACCATAAAAGAAGGTGACGCGCTCATTGGAATAGCTTCCTCGGGAGTGCATAGTAACGGATTTTCACTTGTGAGAAAGGTTTTTGATATTACAAAAGAAAACCTCGATAAATATTATGACGAGCTTGGAAAGACGCTCGGAGAAGCACTTATCGAGCCCACGAGGATATACGTTCACGCCTTAAAGAACATCAAAAAAGCCGGAGTTAAGATAAAAGGCTGCTCTCATATAACGGGCGGCGGATTTTATGAGAATATTCCCAGGATGCTGCCTGAGGGAGTGAATGCAAATATAGATATTTCATCATACGAGGTTTTGCCGATCTTTAAACTGATACAGGAAAAGGGCGAAATTTCGGATCAAATGATGTATAACACATTTAACATGGGACTTGGTATGGTTCTTGCAGTTGATCCTTCGGATTCCGAAAAGGCAATAAAGGCCATTGAGGAATCAGGAGACAAGGCTTATATCGTAGGAAGCATCAAAAACGGTGAAAAAGGAGTGACTCTATGTTAAGAGTTGCGGTCTGTGTTTCGGGCGGAGGCACCAATCTCCAGGCGATAATCGACGCTGTATCGTGCGGTGAAATAAAAGACACAAAGATCGTCGGAGTTTTTTCAAATAACCCGGGAGCTTATGCTTTAAAAAGGGCCGAAGAAGCCGGGATTGATAACTGTGCGATAAGCCCAAAGGATTTTTCATCAAGAGAGGAGTTTAACAGAGCATTTCTTGATAAACTTGATGAATGGGATCCGGATCTTGTAGTTCTTGCGGGATTTTTGGTGATCATTCCCAAAGAGATGATCTCAAGATACCGCGGAAGGATGATAAACATACACCCCTCACTTATCCCATCTTTTTGCGGAACGGGATATTACGGACTTAAGGTCCATGAGGAGGCCCTTAAAAAGGGAGTCAAGGTTACCGGAGCCACGGTTCATTTCGTGGATGAGGGTACCGATACCGGAAGGATCATAGCGCAAAAAGCCGTTGAAGTACAGGACGGCGATACACCCGAGATCCTTCAGAAAAGAGTCATGGAACAGGCGGAATGGGTACTTTTGCCCCGCGTGATAAACGATATCGCCTGCGGCAATATAAAGTTAGGATGAAGGAGAGTCATATGAAAGTACTCATAGTCGGTTCGGGAGGCAGGGAACACGCCATAGCGACCAGTGTTTTGAAAAGCCCCCGTGTAGACAAAATATACTGTGCACCGGGTAATGCCGGCATAGGTCTTATAGCCGAATGCGTACCGATTGGTGCGATGGAATTTGAAAGGATCGTCGATTTTTCAAAAGAAAAAGAGATAGACCTTGTAATAGTCGGAATGGACGATCCGCTCGTCGGAGGACTGGTGGATGAACTTAATAAAGCCGGCATCAGGGCATTCGGTCCCAAAAAGAATGCCGCTATACTTGAAGGCTCAAAAGCTTTTTCAAAGGATCTTATGAAAAAGTACGGTATCCCCACTGCAGGATACGAGTGCTTTGACGATCCCGAGGAAGTAAACAGATACCTCGACAGTGCCAAATACCCCATAGTCTTAAAGGCTGACGGACTTGCTTTGGGAAAAGGAGTTTTGATCTGCAACAACGTTGACGAAGCAAAGGACGGAGTTAAAGCGATAATGGTCGACCGCCTCTTCGGAAACGCGGGAGACAGGATTGTTGTTGAAGAGTTCATGACGGGCCGTGAAGTTTCGGTTCTTTCTTATACGGACGGAAAAACAATAAAGACCATGACTTCGGCTCAGGATCACAAAAGAGCGGGAGACGGAGATACGGGTCTTAATACCGGAGGAATGGGAACGTTTTCACCGAGCCCTTTCTATACAAAAGAAGTCGATGACTTCTGCAAAGCCCACATTTACCAAGCAACCGTTGATGCCATGGCTAAAGAGGGCAGGGAATTTAAGGGAGTTATCTTTTTCGGGCTTATGCTGACTGAAGATGGCCCCAAGGTACTTGAATATAATGCACGTTTCGGTGATCCCGAAGCACAGGTTGTTCTTCCCAGGATGAAAAATGATATAATAGATGTCATGGAAGCCTGTATTGACGGAACGCTCGACAAGATCGATCTACAGTTTGAAGATAATGCGGCTGTCTGCGTAGTGCTCGCATCCGAGGGATATCCCGTTAAATATGACAAGGGATTTGTTATTTCGGGTCTTGATAAATTTGAAGGCAGGGATGATTATTTCTGCTTCCATGCCGGAACAAAACTTACCGAAAAGGGAATCGTAACAAACGGCGGCAGAGTGCTCGGCGTTACGGCTCTTGGCAAAGACTTAAAGAGTGCCAGAGCAAACGCCTACGAAGCTGTCGAATGGATCGGTTTTGAAAATAAATACATGCGTCATGATATAGGAAAGGCTATTGACGAGGCATAGTAAAAGGGATGGTCAAAAGACCGGCGATATATCACGAAAGGTTAGGATTATGAAGAAAAGATCATTAAAATCATTGATATCGATAGGAGCAGCTTTAACACTGACGGCACTTATTGCCATAAGCTCATTTGCGGACAGTGTTGTGATGGGATCCGACGGAATAAGGATACGTTCTTCGGCATCGACATCCGCAGCCGTTGTTACAACCGGAGCAAGCGGTGATGAATACAAGATAGTCGAAACCGTATCGGGAGATGACGGAAACACATGGTACAAGATCCAGGTGGACGGATCGACTACGGGATATGTCCGCGGAGACCTTGTTAAGGTTAAAAAGGAAGAAAACGCAGAAGCCAATAACACGGCTGATGAAACACCCAATACGGCATCTTCCCTTGCACCAACTGAGCCTACCGCGATAAGCCCCGCTACGGCAACGATAGGAGGAAACTCATCAGTAAACATCCGTTCCGGTGCAGGTGTCGGATATGAAAAGGTTGGTTCGATCGATGCCGGAACAAGCATCACTCTCATAGGTGAGGCAAATGATTCTTCCGGAAACAAGTGGTACCAGTTCAAGTGTGACAGCCAGGGTATTGAAGGATATATCCGTTCAGACCTTATAACGATAACTCAGGAAGCAGCTCCGGCCGAGGCTGAAAACCCCGAAGGTGCTGAAGGAGAGTTTACCGAAAATCCCGAAGAGACACCTGAAGTTGTTGAGCCCGAGCCTGAAGTAAATGAGCCTCAGGGTGGAGATTATGAGATAAAGTACGAGACGGATTCTGACGGTGTATACCAGTATTACCTTTATGATTATCCGAACGGCAACAGACAGAAGGTCGTTGAACTTTTGGAGGCAGTCAATACTCTTAACACCAGATACCAGGATGCATCCGCAAAGCTTACGACATTTAAGATCATAACGATCCTTTTCGGAGTCCTTGCCGTGCTTGCAATTGGTGCTGCTGTCATATTCTTTATCAAGTCACGTAATGCAGGAGAAGTTGAATATTACGAAGATGACTTCGAGTATGATGATTATAACGACAAGCCAAAGACCAAGCGTCGCAGACAGGAAGAGGAGATAGAAGAGGACTATCCGAAACCGCAGAGCAAGAAATTACCCAATGAATATGCCGAGGACCAGAGAACTTCTTCAAAGGATGGCGGCAGAGCTTTAAGGAACGAAAGCAGAAGATCATATAATGAAGACCGTGCTCCCAAGGACCCTTCTTCAAGAAGCCATGAAGAAAGACGTAATCCCGCAGCGGATGAACGTCCCGCAAGAAGACCCAGAAAGCCTCAGAACTTCCTGGCGGATGATGATGAATTCGAATTCGAGTTCCTTAATATGGACGATAAGGATAACTAAAAATGAAGTCTTACGGCTTTACACAAAATGCTAAAGACGTACTTGTAAATGCTGCAAAGTGCGCCGCTAAATTCAGTTCAGGTTACGTAGGAACAGAGCATATACTGGTCGGAATGCTGGAGGAACCCTTCGGCGTTGCCGGCAGAGTATTAAGTGATAACGGTGTGACTGCTGACAGGATATACGATATGATTCAGGAGCTCATTGCTCCCGAATCCGGCATATCGGTTAAGGAGCGTGAAGGATATTCTCCCAGAGCCCAGGAGCTTATAGATACTTCCATCGAGCAGGCACGAAGATTCAATTCGGAAAAAGTAGGAACCGAGCACATGCTGCTTTCACTTATCCTCATAGGTGATAACATTGCGCTTCGGCTTCTTAATACGCTTGGTGTTTCAATACACAAGCTTTATCTTGACACGCTCATTGCCATGGGCGAAGACCCCTCTTTGTTCAAACAGGATCTAGCAAAAAAAGTTCAAAGTGCCCCCGGAAAGACGGACACTCTGGATCAGTATTCGCGTGATTTAACTGCCCTTGCAAAAGAAGGAAAGCTTGATCCCGTCATTGGACGTAAGGATGAGATAAACCGTGTTATCGAGATATTAAGCAGAAGGACAAAGAACAATCCCTGCCTTATCGGTGAACCCGGTGTCGGAAAGACGGCGGTTGTTGAAGGCCTTGCCTTAAGGATCGTATCGGGTGACGTTCCTTATACGGTATTAAATAAAAGAGTCCTTACACTTGATCTTTCGGGAATGGTCGCAGGATCCAAATACCGCGGCGAGTTCGAAGAAAGAATAAAGAAGGTCATAAAAGAAGTCATCGATAACGGAAATATCATTCTCTTTATTGACGAGATGCATACGATAATCGGAGCAGGCGGAGCAGAGGGTGCTATCGACGCTTCAAACATCTTAAAGCCTTCTTTAGCAAGAGGAGAACTTCAGCTTATCGGTGCAACCACTATTTCCGAGTATCACAAATACGTCGAAAAAGATGCTGCCCTTGAGCGAAGATTCCAGCAGGTACATGTTGAAGAGCCTTCAAAGGAAGAGACCCTCGAGATATTAAAGGGTATCGCTCATAAGTACGAAGAGCACCATCATGTTTCGATAACGGAAGAAGCTTTAAAAGCCTGTGTTGAATTATCCGAAAGATATATAAATGACAGAAATCTTCCCGATAAGGCCATAGACCTTATGGATGAAGCATCATCTGCCGTGCGTCTTAAAAATGCAGTCAACACATCAGGCCAGACAAAGGCTGAAGAAGATTATAACGGGATTACCGAAGCTTTAGAAAATGCTTTAAAAGAGGGTAATCTCGGGGAAGCCAAAAAGCTTAAAAAGAAATCCGACAAAATGCTTAAAAAGATCGCAAAGATCGTTGATAAGGATACGACGGCAACACGTGAAAATATCGTTACCGTTAATGAAAACGATATAGCAAATGTCGTTTCGATGTGGACCAAGATACCGCTTAAAAAACTTAGCGAAAAGGAATCCGACAGGCTCTTAAAGCTTGAATCGGTTTTGCATAAGAGGGTCATCGGACAGGATGAAGCCGTAAGTGCCGTTGCAAAGGCCATAAGGCGCGGAAGAGTCGGATTATCTGATCCCAAAAGGCCTATCGGTTCATTCCTTTTCCTTGGACCTACCGGTGTCGGAAAGACCGAGCTTTCAAAGGCTTTGGCTGAGGCCGTGTTTGGATCGGAGGATTCCCTCATAAGAGTCGATATGTCCGAATACATGGAAAGCCACAGCGTATCAAAGATGATAGGAGCTCCTCCCGGATATGTCGGATTTGACGAAGGCGGACAGTTAAGCGAAAGGATCAGAAAAAACCCTTATTCGGTTGTTCTTTTCGATGAGATAGAAAAGGCACATCCCGATGTTTTCAATATTCTTTTGCAGGTGCTTGATGACGGACATATTACGGATTCAAAGGGCAGAAAGGTATCATTCAAAAACACCATTCTGATCATGACTTCAAATGCCGGAGCAGAAAGGATCATCTCACCCAAGAATCTCGGATTTGTACAGGATAATTCCAAAGAGACCAACTATGAAAAGATGAAGTCGGGTGTCCTTGATGAAGTTAAAAAGATCTTTAAGCCCGAGTTCATAAACAGAATAGACGATATGATCGTGTTTAAGGTTCTTGATCAAAAGCAGATGTCTTCGATAGTTACTCTTTTGGCCAAAAATCTTTCGGACCGCTGCTTAAAGCAGATGAACGTAAAGGTGCGTTTTTCACCCGTATTAAAGAAGCATCTGGTTGAAAAGTATGCCGATTACAAGATGGGAGCACGTCCTTTAAAAAGAGCTATACAGAATGTTGTTGAGGATAACTTGGCAGAAGAATTTTTACTTGGTAAAATCAAAAGAGGGGATAGTATTTTAATAACCTGGAAAAACGACGAAGTTGCTTTTGAACACAAAGATTAACGGAGGATATTTTAATGGCTTGTGTTGAAGAATTACTTAAAAGCGAACCGGATGGGGGCATCAGTTTCGGAAATCATCTTCTTTCGGAAAAAAAGAAGGTTGAGAATTTCAAGGCAGGTAATGACATCTATAAAGTAAAGACTTTCTCAGAGCTTACCAAACTTGAAAAGAACGATATGTTCATGTTTGAATCAGATCCGGGAACTTCGGTATTTGATCTTAAGGAAAGTGCTGACGGAGTTTCATTTAAAATCTGCGGAAACGAAGATGCACAGATCACTCTGGGACTTATGGAAGATACCGAATATTCCGTTTTCGTTAACGGAACCGATACCGGAAGAGTAAAGACGAATCTTTCCGGCAAATTAAGTTTCAGTGTTGAACTTGACGAATCAAAAGAGGTAGAGATAAAGATCCAAAAGTAATATGGCAGCAAAGAATCGTTCGGTGTTCTTTTGCACAAACTGCGGATACGAGTCATCCAAGTGGATGGGACAGTGTCCGGGATGTAAGCAGTGGAATACCTTTTCGGAAGAAACTGTTGTTGTATCTTCCAAAAGTTCGGGAAATGCCGTTCATAAGGGAGCGGTAGTTGTCGGACTTGATGAGATAAGCCTGGAGCGGGAAGATCGTATAACAACACATATTAAGGAGCTTGACAGAGTTTTGGGAGGCGGCCTTGTAGCCGGCTCCTTAACTTTAGTGGGTGGAGATCCGGGTATCGGGAAATCAACTCTTCTTTTGCAGGTCTGCAGGATGTTGTCGCTTGATGGCATAAAGGTCCTTTATATCTCGGGAGAAGAATCTTTAAAACAGATAAAGCTGCGTGCCCAGAGGATCGGCGAATTTAACGCTAACATGAAGCTTTATTGCGAAACGACTCTTTCACTTATCGAGGATGTGATAAGGAAAGAAAAGCCTGAGGTTGTCGTTATAGATTCGATACAGACGATGTATAATGAGGATATTTCCTCTGCTCCGGGATCTGTTTCGCAGGTAAGGGAAACAACTGGAAAGCTTCTCCAGATCGCTAAGGGTGAAAACATAAGCATCTTTATAGTCGGGCATGTCACAAAGGAAGGAACCGTAGCAGGCCCAAGAGTCCTTGAGCATATGGTCGATACCGTTTTGTATTTTGAAGGCGAGCGCCATGCTTCCTACAGGATACTCCGTTCGGTTAAGAACAGGTTCGGTTCGACTAACGAGATCGGCGTTTTCAGGATGGAAGAAAACGGTCTTAACGAAGTCCTTAATCCGTCGGAATATATGCTTTTAGGAAAACCGACCGGTGTTCCAGGAAGTATTGTTTCGTGTTCAATGGAAGGCACAAGGCCTCTGCTTATAGAGATACAGGCGCTTGTTTGCACGACGAATTTCGGAATACCCAGAAGACAGTGCATCGGAACCGATTTTAACAGGGTAAATCTGCTCATGGCCGTCCTTGAAAAAAGACTTGGACTCCAGATGGGATCATGCGATGCATACGTTAATATCGCAGGCGGAATAAAGATAACAGAGCCCGCGATAGATCTTGGAATTGCACTTGCCGTAATTTCGTCCTTTAAAAATATAGTGATTGATGATAAGATGGTTGCTGTCGGTGAAATCGGCTTGAGCGGAGAAGTAAGAGCCGTAAGCATGATCACATCGAGAGTTAACGAGGTCATCAAGCTTGGCTTTGATACGATAATAGTCCCCGGTGTCAATATGGATGACCTTAAGGATATAAGGGACAAAAAGAATATCAGGATAGTTCCGGCATACAATGTGCAGGATCTGGTATCTCTTGATATATGAAAAAATGACTGAAGAAATAAAGAATCCAAATACGGATCAGGGAAAAAACTCAAAATGGAAAAAACATGCCGTCCTTTATATTATAGAGGGCGTTATTCTTCTGGTCGCGGTTTTTGCCCTTGTCTGGGTAAACAGGGCAACCAAAATGCAAAAGGTGAATCTTGATCAGACCAAGATCGCCGTAAATGAGCAGTCGGCAAGTAACGATAACGGAAAAAATGATGGAGATGTTATGTCAACCCAAAAGGAAGAAGCCTCCGAAGACGATGCTTCTCCCGAGCCTACGGTAGATAAGGAAGCGGTGTCCGAGGAACTTTATGAAAAATATAACGGACGATTCAATGTGGCATTCTTCGGTGTGGATTCCCGTGAAGGAGAGCTGGGTAAGGGCACAAGGTCTGATTCCATCATGATCTGTTCAATTGACATGCAAACGCATGAGGTTAAACTCATTTCGGTTTTCCGCGATACTTACCTTAATCTCGGAAACGATTCCTACAACAAGTGTAACAGTGCATATGCTCTCGGAGGACCGGAACAGGCCCTCAGCATGCTTAACGTAAATACGGATCTTTATATAACCGACTATGTAACGGTCGGTTTCAGGGGCCTTATCGATGCCGTTGATTCACTTGGCGGGATCGATATAAACGTGACCGATGATGAGGTTGTCTATCTTAATGATTATGCAATGATGATGTCGCAGGAACTTGAGATCCCTTATACTCCGATCGAAGGACCGGGAATGCAGACGCTCAACGGACTCCAGTCCACGGCATATTGCAGGATAAGATATACCGCAGGAAGCGATTTTAAAAGAGCTCAGCGACAAAGGGACGTGCTGACAGCTATGCTTTTAAAGGCAAAGAACGTTTCTTTCAGCAACCTTTCCGATGCCGTGACCGCTATAATGCCTAATGTTTCAACGTCCTTAAGTGTGGATGATTTCCTTAAGATGATGAGTGTGGCTTCGGATTATGAAGTTACTGTATCCGACGGATTTCCCTTTGAAGGCATGAGAAGCGGGGGAACGATAGGAGCAAAAGGTTCATGTGTCGTTCCGACAGACCTTGCAAAAAATGTTAAATATCTTCACGAAATTTTGTTTGATAATTCCGATTACGAACCCTCTGAAAGCATACAAAAGTATTCCGAGAAGATAAAAGCCGATACGAACGGATTTTTACAGTATTAATTTGTGAGCAATATATTTTTATTATTTGCCAATACAATTGTAGTTTTTTATATCTGACAGCAATATAATCATATTACCGATTGTGAATTGATAATGTAATATTAGCAATTCCGAAAATTCCCCTTTTACACAAAGAAAACCTCCGGTTAATTCCGGAGGTTTTCACTTTGTACGAAATTTCGTATACGCCTATGCTGGATTTTGTATAACAATCCCGTTTTTGCACGTATTTACGGGGCTGCAGGGATATCAGTCTAAGGCAAGCCTTAGACTGTCGTGGCATTCGTCAAATGTCAGCTCATGCAAGCATGGCTTCCGTTTTCCTCATTCCACGCACAAAAAAACAGGGGCAGTAGGAATCGAACCCACATCGACGGTTTTGGAGACCGCTGTTCTACCGTTGAACTATGCCCCTAGGCGCGTTTTCGCGTACTTACGTAGTATAATA
Source organism: Lachnospiraceae bacterium (assembly GCA_024690205.1). GTDB lineage: Bacteria > Bacillota > Clostridia > Lachnospirales > Lachnospiraceae > JAILLW01. The sequence continues at coordinate 28,398 of JAILCX010000029.1, forward strand.
TCAAAACTTCCCGTTGTCAATCGGATTTTCTTTTTTGTTATGTAAACCATAAAGCCGGCAGTATGGATTATGACCATACTGTCAGTTTTTTATGTACTTTTAGCTGCCTTCATGGTAAAATCATTGTGTTTAATTCTGTATGTTTGTATATGGAGGCGCTATGTCAGGTAACGAATACAGAAGCGGTGTTCAATCAGAACTCATTCCTAAACTCGAGCCCTTGTTTGCATATATTCCTTTTTTAAAACAAAAGGAAGGAGCAAATACAAGAATGCTTCTTGAGGGGGATGATGCGCCAAAGGATTCACTTCCGGTTCCGGTGTATGACAGCACGGTTTTGAAGTTTGTAAAGGAAGCTCAAAAGACGGGGCTCTTTACCAGAAACTACATCTACGCCTATAAGAAGATGAATATCTACTCTCCGAGAGATGAAAGACTTGCGGTATCAGGTGCGAAGTTTGGAGATATCGACGGAGTTATCGCGATCATGGCCAAGTACATTCTCGGCGGACAGACACGGGGAGTAATGTGGGCCGAAGCGGTCGAAGAAGGTATCTGGCTTCACTGCCTTTTAAAACTTAAGGAACTGTTGGAAATGTACGATCATCCGCTTGCATAAAATAAGCGGATTTTAGAAAGGATCATTATGGGAGAAAAATCGATCAACAAAAAGAATTATATCCTTGAAATAGCAAGAGATGTATTTTGCAAAAAGGGATATTCAAGAACAACCATGAAAGATGTTGTTGAAGCTTGTAATATAAGCCGAGGAGGTGTTTACCTTTACTTTGACAACGTAAAGGATCTTTTTGAGGCATTGCTTGATATAGAAGCTTCAAAGGATGATGACTTCGGCGACAGGATACCCGAGGATGCATCTTATGCAGATGTGCTTGCTTTGTTTGTTAAGGAAAAGAAAAAGCAGATCCTTTCAAAGAAGCCGTCTTTGGATGCAGCGGTATATGAATATTATTTTGAGAACAAGGTGACGGGAAAGAAGAATCATCTTAAGAATGAGTTCGACATGTCGCTTTACGTTCTTGAAGAACTCATAAAGGAAGGCATCGATAACGGAGAGTTCTATGATATAGATGCAAAAAGAGCTGCAAGCAATCTCATGTATGTGATCGAAGGATTGAAGATATGCTCAAAGACAAGAGGTATATCCGAAAGTGCAGTTGACGAAGAAATAATGTATGTGATGCAGGGCATCATAGCGGAGGATTAATAAAGAAATGGAATCTGTCAAACGTGTTTACGTAGAAAAGAAGGGCCCTTACTCGGCAAGCGCCGCCAAACTTAAGGATGATTTGGACGGATATCTCGGGATATCCGGGGTTTCGGCGGTCAGAGTATTTATAACTTATGATGTAGAAAATATTTCAAAGGAGGTATTTGACAAGGCTCTCGGTCTTGTATTTTCCGAACCCCCGGTCGATGATTATTATCTTGATGAACTTCCCGATGATGCAAAGGGAAGGACATTCTGCGTTCAGTATCTTCCCGGTCAGTTTGACCAAAGAGCCGATTCGGCGATACAGTGTATCAGATTTCTTAAAGAGGATGAAGATCCTGTCATTTTAACATCCACCACCTATCTTATAGAAGGTGATATCTCGGATGATGATTTCGAAAGAATAAAAGCATATTGTATAAATCCCGTTGACTCAAGAGAAATCCCGCTTGCAAAGCCGGAGACACTGCTTGTTAAGTATGACGAGCCCGATGATGTGATAGTATTTGACGGCTTTAAGGATCTTCCCGAAGAAGAGCTTAGAAAGTTATACCAAAGCCTTTCTCTTGCGATGACCTTTAAGGATTTTGAGCATATTCAGAACTACTTTAAAAACGAAGAAAACAGGGATCCTTCGATGACGGAGATCCGTGTGCTTGATACATACTGGTCGGATCACTGCAGACATACCACTTTCCAGACGGAGTTAAAGAATATTGAATTCGAGGACGGATACTACAGGACACCGCTCGAGACAACATTTGAAAGTTACAAAGATACAAGGGAAGAGATGTTTGAAGGCAGGGATGATAAGTATATCTGCCTTATGGATCTTGCCCTTATGGGAATGAGAAAATTAAAATCCGCAGGAAAACTTGAAGATATGGAGCCTTCGGATGAGATAAACGCTTGCTCTGTAATAGTTCCCGTTGAGATGGATTACGGTGACGGACCTGTTACCGAAGAGTGGCTTGTTTTCTTTAAGAACGAAACACATAACCATCCGACGGAGATCGAACCTTTCGGAGGTGCGGCTACGTGTCTCGGAGGTGCGATAAGAGATCCTCTTTCAGGAAGAGGATATGTATATCAGGCTATGCGCGTTACGGGTGCGGCAGATCCTACCGTTCCGGTTGCGGAAACTTTAAAAGGAAAACTTCCCCAGAAAAAACTCGTACTCGGAGCAGCTGCCGGTTACTCTTCATACGGTAACCAGATAGGTCTTGCTACCGGATATGTTAAGGAGATATACCATCCCGATTACGTTGCAAAGCGTATGGAGATAGGTGCCGTAATGGGTGCCGCTCCGAGAAGCTCCGTTAAAAGATTAACCTCTGATCCCGGTGATGTGATCATCCTTCTTGGCGGAAGAACAGGACGTGACGGCTGCGGCGGAGCTACAGGTTCTTCCAAAGCCCACACGGAAAAATCGATCGATGTGTGCGGAGCGGAAGTTCAAAAGGGTAATGCTCCCACTGAAAGAAAGATACAGCGTCTCTTCAGAAGAGCCGAGGTCAGCCGCCTTATCAAGAAGTGTAACGACTTTGGTGCCGGAGGAGTATCGGTTGCGATAGGAGAACTTGCAGACGGACTTACCGTGGATCTTGACCTTGTACCCAAAAAGTATTCGGGTCTTGACGGAACGGAGCTTGCTATCTCCGAGTCACAGGAGAGAATGGCAGTTGTAGTATCGCCCGAGGATGTTTCCGAATTCCTTAAATACACCGAAGAGGAAAATCTCGAAGCTACAGTTGTTGCACATGTGACCGAGGAAAAGCGTCTTGTACTCAAGTGGAGAGGAAAGGATATAGTCAATCTCTCAAGAGCATTCCTTGATACGAACGGTGCTCATCAGGAGACAGATGTCTTTGTTGAGATACCCAAAGAAGAAGATAACTACTTTAATAAGTTTGCCCTTACCGGAATTGAAGAAAAGATAGAAAACGATGACTTTACGGGAGCCTTTGAAGAGACACTCAAGGATCTTAACGTATGTTCACAAAAGGGTCTTGTGGAGATGTTTGACTCATCGATAGGTGCAGGCACCGTTCTCATGCCTTACGGCGGAAAGTACCAGCTCGGTGAGATCCAGACCATGGTCGCAAAGCTTCCCGTTCTTTCCGGAAAGACAGATACAGTGACCATGATGAGTTACGGATTTGACCCCTATCTTTCAAAGTGGTCACCTTATCACGGAGCCGTTTATGCGGTAACGCAGTCAATGGCCAAAGTTGTTGCGGCAGGAGGAGATCACAAAAAGATAAGATTCACGTTCCAGGAGTATTTCCGTAGGATGTCACATGAACCTTCGAGATGGTCACAGCCCTTTGCGGCGCTTCTTGGAGCATATGATGCACAGGTGGGATTCGGACTTCCTTCAATAGGAGGAAAGGATTCAATGTCAGGAACATTTAACGATATCGATGTTCCTCCCACACTTGTTTCATTTGCGGTCGATGTGGCTAACGGCTCAGATGTGGTAAGCCCCGAGTTAAAGAATGAAAACGATGTGATACTCCGTTTTGGATTTGACAGGGATGAATTCGATATCCCCGTTTATGAGAATGCTTCAAGAACGTTCTCTTTCATACACAGGCTCATTACCGAAAAGAGATTAAAAGCTGCTTATGCGGTTGACTCTTACGGAATAGCGGCAGCCTGTGCAAAGATGGCTTTCGGTAACAAATTAGGGGTTAAGTTCGATGATGACCTTAAGCTTGAAGAACTCTTCAATAATGCTCTTGGTGATATCCTTATAGAAGTAGAACCTTTGACCGTTGAATATATCGATTCTTTACTGAAAGAAAACGAAGATCTTGAAGATATCGGATATACAAAGATAGGCAGAGTTACGCAAAGCGGATTTACCTTTAAAGAAAAGACTCTTGATACCGAAAAGGCATTATCCGACTGGAAGGCGCCTCTTGAAAAGGTATTCAGGACAAAGTCCGATAAAAGGACTGATGCCGTTGATATCCCTTCTTATGATACAAAAGATATCTATGTATGCAAAAACAAGGTTGCGCGTCCCAACGTATTTATCCCGGTATTCCCGGGAACAAACTGCGAGTATGATTCGATGAAAGCGTTTGTAAGAGCCGGAGCCGATGTTGTAACGGGCGTGTTCAGGAACCTTTCATCGCAAAACATCACTGATTCCGTTAAGGAATATGTTAAGGAAATTGACAGATCCCAGATCATGATGTTCCCCGGAGGATTCTCTGCAGGTGATGAGCCTGACGGTTCTGCCAAGTTCTTTGCAACAGCTTTCAGAAACGAGTATCTTAAGGATGCCGTTATGCGCCTTTTGAATGAAAGGGACGGACTGGTACTTGGTATATGTAACGGTTTCCAGGCACTTATCAAACTGGGACTTGTTCCGAACGGAGATATAACCGGACAGAATGATAAATCGCCTACGCTTACATTTAATACGATAAGCAGACATATTTCAAAGATGGCGTATACAAAGGTCGTTTCAAACAAGTCACCCTGGCTTTTGAATGCGGATCTTAACGGAGTATATACGGCTCCCGCTTCACATGGTGAAGGAAGATTCGTAGCTCCCGATGAATGGATCAAAAAGCTTTTTGAAAACGGACAGGTAGCGACCGTATATTGCGATACCGAAGGATATGTAAGCATGGATGAAGAGTGGAACATTAACGGCTCTTACTGTGCTATAGAAGGTATCACCTCACCTGACGGACGTGTCTTTGGAAAGATGGCGCATGCCGAAAGAAGAGATGACGGTGTTGCGATAAACATCTACGGAAATCAGGATCTTAAGTTGTTTGAATCAGGAGTTGAATATTTCAGATAGGAGATCACATGGTCACTTTGACGGAAGTCGCAAGACTCTCCAATGTATCGGCAAGCACCGTTTCGAATATCTTAAACGGCAAGAAAAATGTCGGTGAAGAGACAAAAAAGCGTGTTTTAAAAGTTATAGAAGAGACGGGATACGAACCCAACTTTTATGCTTCAAGGATGCGCTCGCAATCTTCAAAGACCATAGGTATCATAGCAGAAGACTTAAGCATCTATACCATGCCTATCGTTGAGCGTGCCATGGCGGTGTGTGATGATGCCGGTTACAGGACTATGCTCGTTAACCTTCGTATGTACGATAAATACGCCGATACCTGGTATTATGATGAGACCAAGCTCTATGATGTATTTAAGGGCGGAATGTCAGAACTTCGATCGCTTAAAGTAGAAGGTCTTATCTATGTCGGAGGACACAGCAGATATCTTACGATCTTTGATGAAATAAACGATATTCCCATAGTGGTCGCCTATGCGATAGCAAAGGATGAGAACATCACGTCTGTCGTTATCGATGATGAAAAGGGCGGCTATGATGTCACGAAATATCTTTTGTCCATGGGACACAAAAAGATAGGTGTTATAGCAGGGGTCCGCGAGAACCTGCATACCCAGAAAAGACTTTCCGGTTACCAGAAGGCGCTTTATGAATATAAGCAGCTTTATGATCCGGGAATGGTATACTACGGAAACTGGATCCGTGAATCGGGATATGAGGGAGCAAAGGTCGTTATGCAGTTTAAACCCGATTCGATAGTCTGCATGAACGACTATATGGCAGCAGGCGCATTTGATTACCTTAAGGAAAACGGGATATCCGTACCCGGTGATATTTCCATAATAGGATATGATGATGTTGAACTTGCGGCGTATATGTCGCCTCCTCTTACCACGAACAAGATCAATCATAACGAGATAGGACGACTTGCGGCAAATACGATGATCAGTCTTTTGAAAAACAAAAAAGACGGTAACAAACAGAGCGGAGGGCTCATCAAAGTTCCCTGTGACCTTGTGATCAGAGATTCGGTTGTCAAAATCTGACGTTTGTGGTAAACTTCTTGAGGAGATGTAGTTTTCGAAACTACATAAATAATTGAAAAGAGGTTTATTTTATGAGCGACTATATCTTAAGTGCGTGTTCTACCATAGATATCAACTGCGATCTGGCAGCAAAGAGAGATATCCGTGTTCTTAATTTTCACTATTTCATTGATGATGTAAGCCATGTGGATGACCTTGGAGTATCTGTTGATTACAAGTCATTCTATGATGCGATGAGAAACGGTGCAATGACGAGAACATCGCAGCCAAATCCCGAAGAGTATGAGGCGTATTTCACCCCCTTTCTTGAGGAGGGAAAGGATGTCCTTCACTTAACCCTTTCATCGGGTATCTCGGGCGCATATAATTCAGCGAACATCGCAGCTGACATGCTCAAGGAAAAATATCCCGACAGAAAGATATACGTTGTGGATTCATGTGCGGCTTCAGGCGGATACGGATTACTCATGGTAACCCTTGCCGATCTTCGTGATTCCGGAATGGGTATAGATGAACTTCATGAGTATGCCGAAAAGAATAAGTTAAGACTTCATCACTGGTTCTTTACCACAGACCTTACATATCTTGTAAGAGGCGGAAGAGTTTCAAAGGTATCGGGCTTTGTCGGAACGGTACTTAACATCTGTCCTTTGCTCAATGTAGACAATGTCGGAAAGCTTACTCCGAGATACAAGATCCGTTCAAAAAAGAAGGTCATTCAGGAGACCTTTAACAGGATGGTCGAACATGCCGAAAACGGAAAAGACTATAACGGAAGAGTATATATCACCATGTCTGATTGCTACGATGATGCAAGAGAACTGGCTGATATGATCGAAGCGGAATTCCCCAATCTTAAAGAAAAGGTCCAGATCTTTTCAATAGGAACAACAATTGGAGCACACACCGGTCCCGGAACCGTTGCATTGTTCTTCTGGGGGGACGAGAGAGTCGATTGACACAAGCCAAACACGGAAAATAAAAAGGACAACCGGAATGATTGCATTCCGAGTTGTCTTTTTTGTTTTCCGTATACAGAGCCTGGCTTGCTATTCAGGATCCGAAGGTGCGTCTTTTCCGTTATATCTGCTGTATAGATATATTATAACGAATCCGAATACCGGAACGGTTATCGTTCCGATAAGTAATATTGCAAACAGATCATCGGTAAAACCGTGTCCCAAAAGCGCAACGACAAGCAATGCGACATATAAAAGCACAAGGATCGCAATGCAGATCCAGGCAATTATCCTTTTCCCTTTTGAAGTTTTGTTTTCTTCGTTTACGTTCATAGTGTTTCCTTGAAAGTTTCAGTCAAATGCATTATACTAAATATCAATGTTTTTTTCACTATTCAGAAAGAAATTGCTTTTGAAAGGAGCAAATTATGGCACTGCTTAAAAAATGGCGCGATATGGCATATTCAGAGACAGCCAACCGCGGCGATCTTCAGAGATTATGGAAAAAGTATTTTGAAGATGAAAAGGAAATTTATGCACAGCTTTTAAAGAATCCCGATGAGGTTGTTAAGGGAACGGTTAAAGAGCTTGCTGAAAAATATAACGTGGACATCATGACTATGACCGGTTTCCTTGACGGTATCAATGATTCGCTTAAGGAAGCCAACCCGATCGAGGAAATGGAGGAAAATACCGAGGTTAACCTCGGTTTCGATACAGAACTGCTCTATCGGAACATGGTTGCTGCAGAGGCTGACTGGCTTTACGACCTGCCTGAGTGGAATGATATCTACGATGAAGACAAGAGAAAAGAACTGTACAGGATACAGAAACTGTCTACGACGGTTGTAAAGGAAGCAAAGATCTATCCCAATGATCCTTGTCCCTGCGGCAGCGGAAAGAAATACAAGAAGTGCTGCGGGAGGAAATAATAATGAATAAAGAAGAATATTTAAGTGTATACCGCCATTCACTTGCACATATACTTGCAAAGGCGGTCATAGAACTTTACGGAAAAGACGTACAGTATGCCATCGGTCCCCAGATCGATGATGGCTGCTACTATGATTTTGTGATACCCGGACAGGTAACTCAGGAAGATTTTCCCAAGATCGAAGACAAGATGCGTGAGATCATCAAAAGACGTGAGGACTGGACAAGGATCGAGTTAAGCAGAGCAGAAGCACTTGATCTTTTTAAGGACCAGAAGTTTAAGACGGAGCTCATCAACGATCTTCCTGAAGGAGAAACGATCACCATCTACAAAACGGGTGATGACTTTACGGACCTTTGCAGAGGACCGCACGTTGAAAATTCACAGGAGCTTTTTAATGCTTCATACAAGATCAAATCTATCTCAGGCGCATACTGGAGAGGCGATGAGAAAAAGGATCAGCTCCTTAGGATCTACCTTTATGCTTTCCCCAGTAAGGATGAGTTAAAGGCTCATATAAAGATGATAGAAGAAGCTCTTGAGCGCGATCACAAAAAAATCGGTAACGAGCTTGATCTTTTCATGTTCGATCCCACTGCTCCAGGAATGCCCTACTGGCTTCCCAGAGGATGGAAGATGTACCAGGAACTTTTAAAGTTCTCGAGATTCGTACAGGAAAAGCACGGTTATACGGAGATCTCAGCTCCTCTTATCAATAACAAAAAGCTCTGGCTCATTTCAGGACACTGGGCTCACTATGTGAACAACATGTTCATGGTTCCCGGTCTTGAAGGCTTTGTAAAGGCCGATGCCGAGATCCCTGAGGTCGTTGAGAACAATGACGGCCTGGACGATAACGAGGCAGAAAAAAAGATCGTCAAGATGCTTGCAAAATCTCCCGTTTATAACAGAGAGAGCATCGATACGATGGCTGCAAAGCCGATGAACTGTCCCAATGCCATGATGACATACAAGCGTACGGTTCATTCTTATAAAGAGCTTCCGATAAGATACAGCGAGTACGATGTCCTTCACAGAAAGGAAAAATCCGGACAGATGAACGGTCTTTTCCGTGTGCAGGAATTCAGACAGGATGATGACCATACGTTTGTTGCAGAGTCACAGATAGAGCAGGAAATCGCCGATATCATAGCTACGGCAGATGAGATCTACTCAACGTTCGGGCTTACATACAGAGCGGAATTCTCTACGCGTCCGGATGATTTCATGGGTGATATCGAAGTATGGAACAGAGCTGAAGCTGCACTTAAAAAGATTCTCGACGGCAAATACGGCGTGGGCGGATATGAGATAAACGAAGGTGACGGAGCTTTCTACGGACCCAAGATCGACCTTCAGATAAAGGATGCTCTTGGACGTGAATGGCAGTGCGGTACGATCCAGCTTGACTTCCAGCTTCCCCACAATTTCGGACTTACCTATCAGGATGCCGACGGATCTTTGAAGATGCCTGTCGTTATACACAGAGCTATCTATGGTTCGTTTGAGCGTTTTATCGGTATCATCACCGAAAACTACAAGGGAGCATTCCCCTTCTGGCTCAATCCTTATCAGGTGGGTATCGTTCCCATCAGGCAGGAGCATAACGAATATGCTCAAAAGGTAGAAAATACCTTAAGGGATGCCGGTATCAGAGTAGAAGCTGATTATTCCGACAACAACATGAAAGAAAAGATCAAGAAGTATAAGAACTACAAGGATCCTTATATTCTTGTTCTCGGTGACAGGGAAGCGGCAGAAAATACGGTATCAATAAACCTCCGTGGTTCAAACCGTCAGATACAGAATGTTCCGCTTGATAAACTTGTCGAAATATGTAAGAAGATGAATGAGGAGCATACCCTTGAACTTATCGACAGCATTGAATAAAAGGATATGCCTGGTATCGGTTGTTCTTATTCTTGCACTTTCTTTTACCGGCTGTGAAAAAAAGTACACAACGGTAAAGGACGATATCACATCAGGTGAAGGACAATCCGGATATCTTACGGTTGACTCATTTACATTAAAGGAACCTTCAAACGAGGAAAAAGCCCCGCTTGAATCATGCGCGGTACTTATCCCTGCCGGATTTAAAAAATCCGACAGTGTTGAGGGAATGTATGTAAGTGAAATGTACCCCATGGAGTCTTCGAACATCTTTTATACGATAACGGATCCTTCGGAAATAGGAGCTGTTTCGGATAAGCTCGACCAGAACTCGTATAAAAAAGCAGTCGAAGAAGCCTATATCTCACTTGGAGAGAGTGTATCTTTGACGGTAGATTCCTTTGAAAAAGGTTCGATGCAGGATGTTCCCTGTTACAAGATAAGATCACATTACAATGCGGGAGAATTTGATGTTCAGCAATTGACCTACATCATCATCGCAACAAACACACATGTGATCACTTATTCCCAGGCCGGAGACGATGAACTCATGTATGATTTCCTCGAGGCCGAAGGAGAGATAAAACTCATAAGAAATACCCTTAAATAAAGTGTTGACAATACTTTAAAGGTTTGGTATCTTAATATGAGTTTGATAAGTAAAGAAAGCAGAGTATCCACTCTCACCTTACGACGATCGGGTCAGTAAGCGTTAATACTTTTAAAACATGAGCGAACAGTTTATGTAATTTAAGGCGTGGATACTTCATCTGCGCCTTTATTGTTTGTTTCTTTTCATAAGGAGGAAAAAGCCATTAGCGATTTAATGATTAACGAACAGATCAGGGACAAGGAAGTTCGTGTTATCGGACAGGACGGAGAACAGTTAGGTATCATGTCCTCGAAGGAAGCACTCTCACTCGCGGACGAAGCAGGGTTGGATCTTGTAAAGATAGCGCCCACAGCAAAGCCTCCGGTTTGCAGGATCGTTGATTACGGAAAGTTCAGATACGAACAGGCCCGTAAGGAAAAAGAAGCAAAAAAGAAACAGCACACTGTTGATATCAAGGAGATCAGAATGTCTCCGAACATCGACACAAATGACCTTAATACAAAGATAAGCGCAGCAAGAAAGTTCCTTGCAAAGGGAGACCGCGTAAAGGTTACATTAAGGTTCAGAGGCCGTGAGATGGCTCATATGCAAAACAGCAAGCACATCCTCGATGATATCGCCGAAGCATTAAGCGATGTTGCTACCGTGGACAAGGCTCCCAAGGTAGAAGGCCGTACGATGACAATGTTTTTAGCTGAAAAGAAATAATATCAGTTAAGTATAAATTTAGATATGGAGGAACATAGTTATGCCCAAGATGAAGACTAACAGATCCGCTGCAAAGCGCTTCACAAAAACAGGTACAGGTAAGCTTAAGAGAAATAAGGCTTACAAGCAGCATATTCTTACAAAGAAGAGTACAAAAAGAAAGAGAAATCTGCGCCAGAGCGCTATGACAGATTCTACAAACGTTAAGAACATGAAGAAGATTATGCCTTATATCTGAGGAGGAAATACAAAATGGCAAGAATTAAAGGTGGCTTAAATGCCAAGAAAAAGCACAATAGAGTATTAAAGCTGGCAAAGGGATACAGAGGAGCCCGCTCTAAGCAGTACAGAGTTGCCAAGCAGTCCGTTATGAGAGCATTGTCTTCTGCATATGCCGGACGTAAGGAAAAGAAGCGTCAGATGAGACAGCTCTGGATTGCTCGTATCAATGCAGCAGCAAGACTTAACGGTCTTTCATACAGCAAGTTCATGTACGGTCTTAAGCTTGCTGAAGTTGATCTTAACAGAAAGATGCTTGCAGAGATGGCTGTAAACGATGCAGAAGGATTTGCATCACTTGCAGAAATAGCAAAGTCTAAGATCGCGTAAATATTTTGATCTTTAAAGCTCCACGTTATGTGGAGCTTTTTATTATCTTTGTTAAAATAATGCGTGCCGATCATAGCACTGGCGTTTTACGAGGAAAGAAAATGAATTATTTGGATTACTTCAAAGAAATATGTAAGATACCGCATGGATCAGGAAATACAGACAAGATTAGTGAGTATCTTTACAACTTTGCTATAGAGAATGGCTGTACGGCTAAAAGAGATGATCACAATAATCTGTTTATCATTAAAGAGGCATATCCCGGGTATGAAGATCATGAGCCTGTTATTTTGCAGGGACATATGGATATGGTTGCCGTAAAGGAGCCGGGTTGTGATACAGATCTTAAAAATGAAGGCCTTGATCTTATTGAAGAAGACGGATTTTTATCTGCAAAAGGAACATCGCTTGGTGCAGATGACGGGATCGCAGTTTCCTATATCATGGACCTTATAACCGGTGTATATAAAGCCCCCAGGCTTGAGATGATCATAACTGATTCCGAAGAGATAGGAATGCTCGGTGCAACCGCATTTGACGCTTCACACGTAAAAGGAAAGAGGATGATCAATATAGATCAGGAAGAAGAGGGTATATTTGTCGTATCATGTGCGGGAGGCATACATACCGCCATAAGGATCCCTACCGAAAAGAACGTTGAAAGCGGCATAAGATACAGGATAGAAGTAAAAGGTCTTAAAGGCGGACACTCGGGAATTGAGATCCACAAGAAAAGAGGTAATGCGATAAAACTGCTGGCAGATGAGTTATGTAAACTTTACCGTATAGTTCCGTTTAAGCTTGTTGAGATTACAGGAGGCGCTGCCGATAACGCTATACCAACAGGCGCATACGCTGATATTATGTTAACCGATGATACAAATCCGATCCTTTTAAACGAAGTCAAAAAACTTCACGGAGAAGAGTTTTATTTCGGAACGGAGGAAGATATCGACATGGCTTCGATAAGCGTAAGCGTAACGGGTGATGAGAACTATATAGTATTTGATGATCTTTCAACCTGCTGTGTGCTCGATATCCTTAAAAAATTACCTGACGGTGTGATTAATATCGGGGACGGTTCTGTTTGTACCTCTCTTAATGTCGGGATAGTCGCAACGAATGAAGAGGATGTGACCGTTGATATTCTCCTGCGCAGCAACAAAGAAGATGAAAAAAGACAACTGATGGATAGATTATGTCAACTTGCTAACGAGTACGGAGCTAACATCGATAATGACGGAGATTACCCGGGGTGGGCGTATGATCCCGATTCTCCTCTCAGGGAAAAGATGTGTGAAATATACGAGTCGCTTTTTTTATGTAAACCAAAATGCGAATCGATCCATGCCGGTCTTGAGTGCGGGATCTTTGCTTCTAAGATACCCGGGCTTGACTGTATTTCGATGGGGCCTGATATAGCAAAAATCCATACATGGGAAGAAAGGCTTGATCTATCTTCTGCAGAAAGATGTTTTAATCTGCTCGTAAAGACTTTGGAATCGCTTTAATGTGTGGTATAATTACTAAAGTTTTGTGCATTAGCACTTTAATTTATTAAACAGACAAGAGGAGATTTATTATGAACACGATTTCTTTTTGCCTCATGGCAACGATAGTCATCTACCTTCTTTCAATGCTGGCTATCGGATTTATCTTCAGTAAGGAGAATGGTGATTCGACGGATTTTTACCTTGGCGGAAGAAAGATGGGACCGCTTGTTACGGCTATGTCTGCAGAAGCATCGGATATGTCTTCATGGCTTTTGATGGGACTTCCCGGACTTGCTTACCTTAGCGGTATATGCGAACCTTTCTGGACTGCTTTGGGACTCGGCGTTGGAACTTATTTAAACTGGCTCCTTGTTTCAAAAAGACTGCGCAGATATTCATCGAACATCAATGCATACACTGTTCCGCAGTTTTTCTCAAAAAGATTTCATGATGAAAAGAATCACTTAAGTGCGATCGCTGCACTTGTTATTATCATATTCTTTGTACCCTATACGGCATCAGGATTTGCTGCCTGCGGAAAACTCTTTAATTCGCTCTTCGGGGTTAATTATGTTGTTGCCATGATAGTTTCTGCTCTTATCATAACAGGATACACGATAATGGGCGGATTCAGAGCTGTTTCGACAACCGACTTTATTCAGAGCTGCGTAATGACACTTGCCCTTATAGTGGTTCTCGCATTCGGAATAAACGTTGCCGGCGGCTGGACAGCAGTTATTGAAAATGCAAAGGCTCTTCCCGGTCATATTTCACTTAAAGATTTTTATGATGCCACTAGCGGACAGGCCGTAAGCTACGGCGGCGTGATAGCGATAATATCAACGCTTGCATGGGGACTCGGTTACTTCGGAATGCCTCATATCCTTTTAAGGTTTATGGCTATCAAAGATGAGAATAAGTTAAATCTTTCAAGAAGAGTTGCATCGGTATGGGTGTTCATCGCTATGGGAGGTGCGATCATAATTGGTCTTGTCGGACTTGGAGTTACAAAGGCCGGTGCACTTGAGTATCTTGATACTTCATCATCAGCTGAGACCATCATGGTAAAGATGTCAGGTCTTATTTCCGAGCACGGTATATTTGCGGCCGTTGTTGCAGGACTTATCCTTGCAGGTATCCTTGCAGCAACAATGTCAACTGCAGACTCGCAGATGCTTGCAGCAGCTTCTTCCGTATCCGAGAACATAATCGTTGAATTCCTCGGAAAGAAGATGGATGATGCCAAAAAGCTTCTTGTGGCACGTGTTGCCATAGTGGTAATAGCAGCGCTTGGTGTGATCTTTGCTCTTGATCCCAACTCTTCGGTATTCAGGATCGTGTCGTTTGCATGGGCAGGATTCGGAGGAGCGTTCGGAGCACTTATGCTCTGTGCACTTTTCTGGAAGAGAACGACAAAAGAAGGAGCAATGGCAGGAATGATCTCCGGAGGAGCAACGATCTTCATCTGGAAGTTTATCATAAAGCCTATAGGCGGAGTATTTTCTATCTACGAACTGCTTCCGGCGTTTATAGTTTCACTTATATTCATCATTGTTGTTTCGCTTCTTACTAAGGAACCCGATAAGAGTATCCTTGATGAATTCGAAAAAGCAAGAGCTTGAGTAAAATATAGTATTATTGGCCGGCGACCATGAGGCTGCCGGCTTTTTTCACATATAAGTTAGCAAATGCTAACTTAGTGCTGTATTTTTGTCAAACCTTATGTTATAGTATTGTAGAAACAAATCAAAACGGAGATCAAAAGATGCTTGAATTAAAAAACTTATCCTTTTCGGTAAACGATGAAGGAAAAGACAAAGAGATAATAGATGATGTAAGCCTTGATATTCCCGAAGGCCGTCTTGTTGTTATAACGGGACCGAACGGAGGCGGAAAATCAACACTTGCAAAGCTAATAGCCGGAGTTGAAAAACCGACAGGCGGAAAGATAATCTTTGACGGTCAGGAAATAACCGATATGTCGATCACGGAGCGCGCCAGAGCAGGTATCGGATTTGCTTTTCAGCAGCCCGTCAGGTTTAAAGGCATTCAGGTCTTTGACCTTATAAGACTGGCTACAGGCAAACAGATAACGATGTCAGATGCCTGCGAATACCTGTCTGCTGTCGGACTTTGCGCCAGAGATTACATAGGCAGGGAAGTTAACAGCTCTTTATCGGGTGGTGAGTTAAAGAGAATAGAGATCGCAACGATACTTGCAAAGGCTTCGAAGCTTTCTGTCTTTGATGAACCCGAAGCCGGTATTGATCTTTGGAGCTTTCAGAATCTTATACAGGTATTTAAGAACATGCGTGAAAACATCAGCGGAAGTTCGATACTTATCATTTCACACCAGGAAAGGATCCTTGAAATCGCTGATGAGATAATCGTTATAAAGAACGGGAAAGTAATGGATCGAGGCCCTGCAAAGGAGATCCTTCCCAAACTTTCCGGCACATCCGACATCACACCGGGATGTGAAAAAATCTGATATAGGCGGAGATATAAAAATGGAACTTGATGAGATACAAAAGAGACTTCTTAAAGAAGTTGCTGACCTTCATAAGGTGCCCGAAGGGGCATACAACATTCGTTCAAACGGAAAGTCGGTGGGACGGGCTTCAACAGAAAATATCGAGATAATACCACGCGAAGACGGTCAGGGATTAACCGTAAAGATAAAGCCCGGGACCCACAATGAAAGCGTGCACATTCCGGTTGTCATGAGCAAGAGCGGGATAAAAGAGCTTGTCTACAATGACTTTTATGTGGGCGAAGGTGCTGATGTTGTTATTGTAGCCGGATGCGGTATAGATAACTGCGGCACACAGGATTCAGAGCATGATGGAATACACCGCTTCTTTGTTGAAAAGGGAGCTCACGTAAAATACGTTGAAAAGCATTTCGGCTCGGGTGACGGTGCAGGTAAGAGGATACTTAATCCGGGTACCGAAGTCTATATGGAGGATGACAGCTTTGTTGAGATGGAGATGGTCCAGATAAAGGGCGTTGATGATACCACAAGGACCACAAAGGCGGAGCTAAAAAAAGGTGCAAAGCTCATCGTGCGTGAAAGACTGATGACACACGGTGACCAGAAAGCATTGAGCATATACAAGGTCGATATGAACGGTGAAGGTTCAAGCGCCGATGTTGTATCGCGTTCCGTTGCAAAGGATGATTCCTATCAGAAATTCGATGCCGTACTTAACGGAAATACCGCTTGCTCGGGGCATACCGAATGTGATGCCATCATCATGGGTAACGGAAGGATACTTGCTGTTCCGGGACTTGAAGCTAACAGTGTCGATGCTGCGCTCGTTCATGAAGCAGCCATCGGAAAGATAGCGGGAGACCAGCTTATAAAACTCATGACACTTGGACTTACCGAAGAAGAAGCCGAAGAGCAGATAATAAACGGCTTCCTTAAGTGATATTATAAGATTACCGAAATAAGCTTTGAAATGTAAAAGAGGATACCGCTTAAGTCTTCCTGCCATATGCGGTGTTTTCTTCTTTCGGGGCTTAGAAGATACCCCATAGTCTCGTCGCCCTTTTTTATTCGGACGGTAAGCGCAGATACCGCACCGTGTGATGAAAGGGCTTTATATAATTCCGGATGATCTTCGGAAAGCTCATTGATGTCTTCAAAGAGTTTAAGATCATCTTCAAAAAGGTCCTTAAGATCACCGACATATTCTTTTATATCATTGTTTATTACATCCGTTGCATTTCCCTTGTCATCTATATAGTAAAGATCATTAAGGTGGTATTCATCCGAAAGAAGAGGCATGACTGACTGAAGCTTATCGATCATATTATCGGATGAATCAAAAAGCGCTGATATCTCATGCATGATCGTAAACATTCCGCGTTTGACGAACTTTTTTACGACTAGGTTTTCATGCTTATCCTTTTGATAAACGGTATATGTATTTCTTCCTCTGCTTTTTCCGTGATAAAGGAGCTTATCCATGATCTCAAAGATACTGTCATAATCCTTTGCGTCCTCCGGATAGGTTGCATTTCCGATGGTCGCGGTTATCAAAGGAGAACAATCATCAAGCTTGTAATTATATCTGAACACACGGGAATCCCCTGCATACATCCGGTCAAAGAAAGAAAGCCTTTCTTTAAAATCTATATCTTCAAGATCTATGATCAGAAGTTCATCTCCGCCGAAACGGCCGGCTATTCCGCGTTCACCCAAATGATCGCAGAGTCTTTTTGAAACATCCGTTAAGATCTTATCGCCAGAGCGGTGTCCGTATGTATCGTTTATGAATTTAAAGTTATCGATATCGAGAATGGAAAATGAAAAAGGGATGTTGTTTTCGATGAGGTTACGGGCAAATTCAAGCGCATAGGCACGGTTTACAAGGCCCGTTGTAGGATCGAGAAGATCCTCAAGTCCGTTATCATCAAGAACCTTATCAAAGAACTTATACCTGCGGAGCCTTTGAACATCATAAAGGATCTGGGTATATTCGGAGAGGGTCTTTTTGTTTATCGCATTGGTGATATCCATAAAGCTTCCGACAAGTCCCACGACCTTGCCGTTTTTGAAGACGGGAGATTTGGAAGCTATGATATCTCTTTCAACGCCTGCTACCATGCATTTTCCGTGAACCTTGTATGTGCTTTCGCCCTTAAGTACGCGAAGCTCATCCTGTTTAAAAGGCTCCTCGTCGTTATGCCAGCCCATATCCTCGTCAGTCTTTCCTATAAGGACGTCTGCGCTCTTGAATCCGTAATAATCAAGGAACGATTTGTTCACACCCAAAAACCTGCGGTTTTCATCCTTCCAGAAGACGCAGTCCTGAGCAATATCTATTATTTTATCAAATAATTCTTTATCCATGGTCCCCTCCTTTTTTCCCCAAACGATATTATATCATAATCCTAATCTTTCTTAGGACAAAATTGAAAAAAGCCCCTGTTTTTGCTATCATTAAAGGAGTTTTAAAGGGTGGGGATCATGAAGAGCAAAAGCATCGTTTTTACAAATGATAATTGTATCGGATGTAATAAATGTATCAAGGTCTGCAGTGCGATAGGAGCCTGTGTTTCAAAGGAAGAAAACGGTAAGGCAAGGATCGATGTTGACGGCAGCAAATGCGTGGCATGCGGAAGCTGCATTGATGTGTGTGTTCATGGTGCCCGCGAATTTGAAGATGACACGTTTCGTTTCTTTAACGATCTAAAAAAGGGAGAAAACATCTCCTTATTGCTGGCCCCTGCATTTAAGGCAAATTACCCGGATGAGTACGAAAGTGTTCTGGGCGGATTAAAAAACTTAGGTGTCAACAGGATAATCAGTGTATCGTTCGGTGCTGACATAACGACCTGGGGATACCTTAACTACATAGAAAAATACAATTTCCTAGGCGGGATATCACAGCCCTGCCCGGCACTTGTTTCATATATCGAAAGATATCTTCCGGAGCTTCTTCCAAAGCTCTTTCCTGTTCAGAGCCCTCTTATGTGCGCAGCAGTATATGCACGTAAGAAGATGGGGATAAAGGACAGGTTCGCATTCATAAGTCCATGTATAGCTAAAAAACTCGAGATCGAAGATCCTCATAATGAGGGTCTGGTCCAGTATAATGTGACTTTTGAACATCTGATGAAATATGTTCATGAAAACGATATCAAAGGGCCTTCGATACACTCTGATATAGAGTACGGCCTCGGTTCTTTTTACCCGACTCCGGGAGGACTTGCCGAGAACGTTAAATGGTTCCTTGGAGATGATGTTTATATCCGCCAGATAGAAGGTGAAAGGCATCTTTATGAATGGTTGCATCTTAACGAGGACAGGATCAAGAACGATAAGACACCGTTCCTTTTTATCGATGCATTAAACTGCGAAAAAGGATGCATCTGCGGAACTGCCGTTAATCAGGAAAAATCAAAGACGGATGATGCGCTTTATTCTCTTTTGGATATACGTGAAGGATCAAAGAAGAATAAAAGCGGTGATGCATGGTCAAGACCTGATTCTCCGAAGGAGAGGCTTAAGAGCTTTAACGAGCAGTTTAAGGACCTTGATCTTAATGATTATCTGAGGGGTTATACGGACAGGTCTGCCGAATGTTTATACGAGATCCCCGAAGGCGAAGAGCTTGAAAAGATATATCTTGGCATGAACAAGTTCACCGAGGAGTCAAGACATATTGACTGTACATGCTGCGGATACGAAAACTGTCATCAGATGGCGACTGCCATATATAACGGCTTTAACCATAAGGAAAACTGTATCTACTATGAAAAGATGATGGTACAGGAACTTGAGGTTAAAAAAGCCATAGCCGATGAGGCAACAAAGGCCAAAAGCTCATTCCTTGCAAACATGTCCCACGAGATAAGGACGCCCATTAATGCAGTTTTGGGAATGAATGAAATGGTATTAAGGGAATGTGAAGATCCCAATATCGTTGCATATTCCGAGAGCATAAGAAGTGCGGGCAATACACTGCTCGGACTTGTTAACAACATACTTGATTTTTCAAAGATCGAAGCCGGAAAGATGGAAATATCGCCTGTTGAATATGATATTTCTTCGGTTATAAACGATCTTGTGAACATGGTACAGACCAGGGCTGACGATAAGGGGCTTCTTATAAAGCTTGACCTTGATCCGCATATTCCAAAGGCCCTTTTCGGTGACGAGATTAGGATAAAACAGATCATCACGAATATATTGACAAATGCCGTCAAGTACACGGAAAAGGGTTCCGTTTCATTAAAAATGGCATATGAGAAGTATCCGGATGACGATAGTTATGTAAACCTTATCGTCGAAGTTGAAGATACGGGTATAGGTATAAAGCCGGAAGATATTTCAAAGCTCTTTGAGCAGTTTGACCGTATAGAAGAAAAGAGGAACCGTAACATTGAAGGTACGGGCCTTGGAATGAACATCACCCAGAAGCTTCTTGAACTTATGGGATCAACGCTTGAGGTTGAAAGCACATATGGCGAAGGATCAAAATTCTCATTTGTTCTTAAGCAGAAGGTCATAAGGTGGGAAGAGCTCGGAGACTATGAGTCTGCTTACCGTAGCTTTATAGGAAGCAGGAAAAAGAGTAAGGAAAAGTTTACCGCGCCCGATGCAAATGTTCTGGTCATTGATGATAACCCCATGAACCTTATGGTGTTTAAGAGCCTTTTAAAGCGCACGAACATCAATGTGGATATCGCAAACAGCGGTGATGAAGGACTTACCCTTGCATATGATAAAAAATACGACATCATATTCTTTGACCATATGATGCCCGAAAAGGACGGCATAGAAACCCTTCATGAACTCCGCGCGGATAAAAAGAATCCGAACCTTGAAACAGTTGCGGTATGTCTTACGGCAAACGCAATCTCGGGAGCCAGGAATTATTACTTAAGCAACGGATTTGATGATTATCTTACAAAGCCCATTGACTCCGATAAACTTGAGAATCTGCTTATCGGATTTCTCCCGCCTCAAAAGGTCGTCATGGTAAAAGGTGAAAGCGAAGAAAGTGATTCATCTTTGAATGTGATACCTGATGAATTAAAGGGACTTGATGAGTTTGAGATGATCGATGTAAAAGAAGGCCTTACTAACAGCGGATCACTTGATGCCTACATGCCTCTTTTAAAGATATTCTATGAGTCCATGGATGAAAAAGCATCCGAGATACAGGGCTTTTATGATGAAGGTGATATAAAGAACTATACGATAAAGGTACATGCCTTAAAGAGCTCTGCCCGGATCATTGGTGCGGCGGAATTTGCCAAGCTGGCGCAGTCACTTGAAGATGCGGGAAAAGCTGAAGATGCCGATTATATCAAAGAATACCATGATGCGTTCATGGATGAGCTTAAAAGGTTTAAGGATCCTTTGGCAGCAATGTTTGATAAAGGGTCTGATGAAGACAAACCGGAAGCCGATACGTCGTTGATGGAAGAAGTGTATGAAGAGATAAGATCTGCCGCGGAAGATTTTGACTGTGACAGACTTGAAGGCGTGTTTAACGAGATGGAAAATTACGGGATACCGTCATCCGAAAAAGAATTATTCAACAAGCTTAAGGAAGCAGCAGGCAATTTTGATTATGATGCGATACTTGAGCTTTTATCACACAGACAGTGTATATAAGAAAGGGAATTTGAATGGACAAGATCAGATTACATCGGTTCATTATCCTTATGATAACGATCGCGGCTGTAGGTCTTATCGTTGACAGCATCGAAGAGGGCTGGGAGTTCTGGGTGATCCCCATCCTTGTAGGCGGAACGATAGGAATGTGGGTGCTGCATTTTGGCCAGTACACTACGCGTATAATAAGGGCAGCCATCTATCTTGGATTTGCCATATTCCTTGCGCTCTTTCACGGAGTGCACGAAAGCAGCTTCAATGACATATGCTCCGTCATTTCATTGATGCTCGTTCTTTTTGCTTTATATGACAGGATCTATGTTCTTAATATCATACTGATCGAATATGTATTCCTGGTAGTGATAGATTTTATCTTTGTAATAGACCCGAGGAGTGTTTTCCTTGACGCGCTTTCGGTTTCGCGTTTTGTTCTCCAACTCGCTATCGTTTTTTCCATTTACCTTATATGCAGGATCAGCGTTATAAACAGACAGGAACAGATAGAGACGCTTGTTAAAAAGACTGAAGACATGGAATCAAACGATCGGGATATGGAAGATTTTTTGTCGAACATATCGCATGAACTTCGTACTCCCGTAAATGTTGTAAACGGAATGTCCGAGCTCCTTATAAAAAAAGATGTCGGGGCCGAGGCATATTCCATCAAAAATGCCGGAATAAGGCTTGCTTATCAGATAGAAGACGTACAGGATTATACGGAATGTAAAAGAGACAAGGTCATTCTTGAAGAAGAAGATTACATGAGTACTTCTTTGATAAATGACGTTTTGACATCCTTCCGTGCAAACGAATACGTAAAGGATCTTGAACTTGTGGTAGACCTTTCACCCGAGGTTCCCTCGATGATGAGAGGAGATATCAAAAAACTTCACAAGATATTCAGGCATCTTTTGGAAAATGCGGTCAAGTTTACAAAGCGCGGCGGTATCTATGTCAGGATGTATTCGGAAAAGACAGATTACGGTGTAAACCTTTGCATAGAGATGTCTGATACCGGTATAGGAATGGATTCAAAAGCGCTTGAGTCAATTTCGCAGGGAATGTACCAGGCCAACAAAAAACGTAACAGAAGCTCGGGTGGTATAGGGCTCGGATTATTCGTTGTATATGGATTTGCACATGTTATGGGTGGCTTTGTAAAGATCGAAAGCCAGAAAGGAACGGGAACCACGGTACGTGTTACTGTTCCTCAAAAAGTGGTTAATTCAGAGCCCTGTCTTTTACTTTCAAATACGTTTGACGGAAATGTTCTGTTCCATGTAAGGTCTGATAAATATACTACACCGAAGATTAGGGACTTCCACCGCCATATGGCATCAAACCTCGCATCGGGATTGCATGTTCCGTTGTATTCAGCCGAAAACGTTAAGGATATTGAACGTCTCATGGATAAGATGAACGTGACATATATATTTATGGGACAGGAAGAGTATGAGGAAAATCCGGAATACTTTGACGAACTGAGCAAGGGAGATATCGTTCTTGCCGTTTCGGCAGGAGCGGGATTTAAACCCAATAACGGCAGCAGGGTTATGGTGATGCAAAAGCCTCTTTACGGTTATCCGATCGTCAAGATATTAAACGAAGGGCTTGAAGCAAGATATATAGAGTTTTCAGACAGCTATGAGATCCCGGAATTTAACGGCGTGAGAGCATTAGTTGTTGATGATGAGCCTATGAACCTTGTTGTAGCAACAGGCCTTTTTAAAGATTACAAAATGGAGATCGATACGGCGCTTAGCGGCCAGGAGGCTATCGATAAATTCAGGGAAAACGAATATGATATCGTGTTCATGGATCATATGATGCCCGAGATGGACGGCGTAGAAGCAATGAAACTTTTAAGGAAAGCAGCAAAGGAGATCGGCAGGGAAACCTTTGTCGTTGCTCTTACTGCAAATGCGGTTTCAGGTGCCAGGGAAATGTTTATTAAAGAAGGCTTTGACGGCTTTATAGCAAAGCCTATTAATACTCCGGATTTAGAAAGAGTGATGTTAAAGCTCTTTCCGAGGAACACTGTAAAGAGGGAAGGTGAAACGGCATGAAAAAGATCATAAACGATTTTATCTTTGCAGTGCGCGATCCCGAAAGGGATTTCATTGAAAAAGTGTTCCTTATCTACACTTTTGTTTCCGAGATAGCTATATTCATGGCTTTCCTGTTCAATATCATCTTCTGGGATAACAAGTACAAGATGATGACCATCGTCCTTGCCCTGGTGGGAAGTCCTGTGCTGACTGTTTACGGCTTATACAAAAACAGGATCAGGATAGTATCGATGATCATCGTAAATACGATGGTATTTGTCATAATTCCTGCGCTTTTCTTCCTCGGAGGCGGCGTAGAAGGCGGTGGTGTCCTTTGGGCCATCTTTGCTTTTATGTATGTCGGACTTGTGCTTAACGGCAAGTGGAGAAAAGTATATATCACGATACTTGTAATGATATGCGGCGGGTGCTTTTGTTTTGAGTATTACTATCCCGAATTGATATTCCAGCATAACCGCGAGATGTTCTATATCGATGCATTGTTTTCTCTAATCCTTATAGGACTTGCCTGTTTTGTCATGGTGTGGATACAGAACCGTCTCCTTAATGCCGAAAACGAACGTGCAAAAAAAGAAACGGAAAGAGCAGAGGAACTCACCCGTTCACAGAACAGATTCTTCTCAAGCATGTCTCATGAGATACGTACACCCATTAATTCGATCCTGGGTCTTAATGAACTTATCTTAAGAGACCAAAGTGCCTCCGATGAGATATTAACGGATGCAACAGGTATCCAGGGTGCAGGTAAGATGCTCCTTGCGCTTATTAACGATATACTCGACTTTTCGAAGATCGAAGCCGGCAGTATGGATATCGTGCCGGTCGATTATAATGTCGGTGATCTGATGTCCGAAGTCGTCAACATGATCTGGTTGCGGGCAAAGGACAAAGGACTTAACTTTAATGTCAGTATCGATCCCGATGTTCCGTCAGTTCTTTACGGAGATGAGGTAAGGATCAAGCAGATCATAATCAACCTTTTAAACAACGCCGTTAAATACACCCAAGAAGGAACGGTTGAGCTTCATATGGAAAGCGAAGATGCCGGAGAAGGAACGGTCATGCTCCGTATAACCATATCCGATACCGGAATGGGTATCAAAAAAGAAGCACTTCCTTACCTATTTGATGCGTTTAAGAGGGTGGATGAAGAAAAGAACAGACATATCGAAGGAACCGGCCTCGGTTTGAGTATCGTTAAGCAGATAGTCGGGCTCATGGGAGGAAATATCTCCGTTAACAGTATCTACGGAGAAGGTTCGATGTTCACCGTTGATCTTAAGCAGGGTATTACGGATCATACAAAGATCGGTGACCTTAACATACACAGTCATAAGAACATAAAAAGAGACAATTACGAAAGCAGTTTTAAAGCTCCCGAGGCAAGGATACTTATCGTTGATGACAACGAAATGAATCTTGAGGTTGAAAGCAAACTTCTTGCTGATACCGAGATGGTCATAGACAAAGCCTTAAGCGGAAGGGCAGCTTTGGATATGACATTGGTAAATCACTACGATGCGATACTCATGGATCACCTCATGCCTGAAATGGATGGTATCGAGTGTCTTTCATGTATAAGGAACCAGTCAGGCGGACTTAACAGGACAACGCCTATTGTAGTCCTTACAGCAAATGCCGGAAGTGCAAACAGGGATCTTTATAACAGGGCCGGATTTGACGGATATCTGGTCAAGCCGGTTTCCGGTGAAACTCTTGAAGAGCTGCTTTTGCGGTATATACCCAACGAAAAACTCGTCATCAAAGAAAACAGGATGCACGAGACAAATCAGGGTATCAGCACCGCCCAAGGCTACAGGGGCAAAGTTCCCGTTATCATCACGGCATCGAGTGTCTGCGACCTGCCTGAGTCTATTACCAGAAATATCAACATACCGATCCTTCCTTTTGTCATTCAGACGGAAGAAGGTGTGTTTAAGGACGGCTTGCAGATAGGGGCTGATGAACTCATAAGATACATCAACTCCGGAAGGGAAGCTGTATCTTCCGCGCCGGATGAATCGGCATATGCAGACTTCTTTGCACATGCGCTAAAAAGAGCCCATCACCTTATTCACATTGCTCTTACGAACAGCATGAGTAAGGATTATGAAAGAGCATCCGAAGCGGCCAAGTCATTTGACAATGTTACGGTCATAAACTCAGGCTGTGTTTCAAGTGCGGCCGGAATACTTGTTTTGATCGCGCAAAAACTCGTCCAGCAGAGTATTCCCGTCGAAGATATTGTTGCTGAACTTGAAGAAGTAAAACACAGGCTTAAATGCAGCTTCGTTGTCGATAAGACAGACTTTATGGCAAAGAAAGGACATATTTCTCCGTCGGTCCACAGGTTGGCAAGAGATCTGACTTTGCACCCCTGCCTTACATTTAATGAGAACAGATCCGGTATCGGAGCCGTCTGGATGGGCAACAGAAAGCATGCTTACAAAAAATATATAGCCAAGGCTTTTCCGGTTGATATCATACCGGATTCCGATGTTGTATTTATCACATACGTGGATGTTCCCACCGAAACCCTTATGTGGATCAAGGAAGAGATTAGCAAGATCGCATATTTCGAGCATGTCGTATTTGAACAGGCTTCAGCCGGAATATCTTCAAACTGCGGCCCCGGAACATTCGGTATCCTTTATCTTGTTAAAGGTAACAAATCTTATAATATCGGTTCATATGTAAACGATATGGAGATCGTTGATGAGGAAGAAGAAAACCATTATAACCATTACTACGATGAGCGGAATAATGAAAAAGTATTATCTTCATCAGGCGTCGCAAACGGAAAAGAATCTGCCGGAGAAATAAAGTGGTATGAAAAGATCGAAGGTATCGACCCGGCTGTTGCGATAAAAAACAGCGGTTCGGAACAGGCATTAAGATCCGTGCTTGAGATATTTCTTTCATCAATATACACAAAGTCATCAGAGCTTAATACATTCTATTCAAATGAAGACTGGGAAAACTATACGATAAAGGTCCATGCCCTGAAAAGCTCGGCAAGGATCATAGGTGCGGTAGAACTCGGACAGATGGCACAAAAGCTAGAGGATGCCGGTAAAGAAGGAAACAGCAAGTTTATTAAGGATAATCATCTGTCGTTTATGCTGGATTACCAGCAGTATAAGGACTTTATTTCAAAAGGCCTTAACGACAAAGAAGATGAGGAAGAACCAAAGGATGAAGGCAAACCCGTTGCGGATGAAGCGCTTATGTCCGAGGTATACGAAGGATTGCGCGAAGCTGCAAAGGACATGGATTGCGACACGATAGAACAGATAATAAAAGAACTTGAGGATTATCTTGTGCCTGACATAGAAAAGGAAAAATACGAACGTCTTTGTGCCCTTGCCGGTAACTTTGATTACGAAGGCATGCTTAAGGAACTCGGAGAATAGGTAAGGTGAACCTTTAATGATAATGGAAAACCTCAAACAAATTAATGATATTGTAAACGCCTTTGCATGGGGATCATTTACCATCTTCTTTCTGCTCGGTACGGGATTACTGTGCTCTGTTGGTACAGGCTTTTTTCAGATAAGGCATATCGGTCACTGGATAAAGCGGACATTCGGGACGATGCTCGATGAAGGCCGTGTAATTAACGATGCCGGAGCGCTTTCCCAGTTCAGGGCTTTTTGTACGGCTCTTTGTGCAACCGTAGGAACGGGAAACATCGCAGGAGTCGCAACTGCAATCTGCTTTGGTGGACCCGGTGCCGTATTCTGGATGTGGGTAGCCGCTTTCCTTGGAATGATGGTCAAGTATTCGGAGAACGTTCTTGGAATATATTTCAGACGAAGGAACAATGAAGGTGCCTGGTCCGGAGGACCGATGTATTACCTTGAGGACGGTCTCGGCTCAATAAAGCACTGTAAAAAGATCGGAAAGATCCTTGGAGTACTTTTCTGCGTGTTCACTGTGCTTGCATCATTCGGTGTCGGCAATATGGGACAGATCAACAAGATAACGATAAATGTCGAATCCACATTCTTTGAGGGAATTCCCAAGGAGATGATCTTCGGTTTATCAAAGATTGACCTTGCAATAGGTATCTTTCTTATGATAGTCAGTTCTTTCATACTCCTCGGCGGATTCAGGAGGCTCGCTGCAGTATCCGAAAAGCTCGTTCCGGTGATGTGCATTGTATATGTATTCTGGTGCCTTGTCGTGATCCTTATGAACATAGAGATGATCCCTGCCGTGTTTTCATCGATATTTAAGTTTGCCTTCGGCCAGGAAGCTTTGAAGGGAGGCGCCGCGGGAACGGCGGTACAGGTTGCTTTCAATACGATCAAAAACGGATGTAAAAGAGGTGTTTTTTCAAACGAAGCAGGACTTGGTTCATCGGTCATCGTTCACAGCAACAGCTGTGCAAGAGAACCCGTAAGCCAGGGATTGTGGGGAATAGCAGAGGTATTCATCGACACCATAGTCATATGTACGATGACAGCACTTGTCGTTTTGAGTTCGGGTGAGATAGACCTTATGACAGGTGTGGTTCCTGATGGAGTAAACGATGCGACTCTTGTTACCAAAGCATTCGGAGATGCACTCGGAAAGCCGGGAGAGTGGTTTGTCGTACTTGCCATCACTTTCTTTGCATTTACCACCGTCATGGGCTGGTCGTATTACGGCTCTAAGGTTACCGAGTACCTTTTCGGACTGACGGTCGCCAAAATCTACAGGTTCGTATTCCTTGTTCTTATCATCTTCGGGGCTGTCATGGAATCAAACCTTGCATGGGATATGTCCGATACTTTTAACGGACTTATGATGATACCGAACCTTATAGGATTGCTGGTGATGACGCCGCTTATAATAAAGCTTACGCGTAATTACGTTGAAAGAAGGATCCGGGGAAAGGATATAGAGCCCATGGTCTCTTATAATTCCGATATCCAAAAGGAAGCGATAAGGGCCATAAAGAAAGGGGCTGCCTGACTTTCAGTTTGATCAAGGAGAGGCGGTTTTCAGAAAACGGATAGTATGATAGAATTAGTATTACGTTGTTTATGTTGTAAGAGGTATTTTTATGCAGATTGAGACACTTAACATCGTTCTGGTGCTTTACCAGTACAGTGTAGTTGCAAAAGGCATCGAGAACAAGCTCAAATCCATGGGATATCATGTTGATATCGTATCCGAGAAATTTGAGCTTATCAGGGAATTGTCAAAAACATCAAAACTTTTTATAGTTTATCTGCCGGGAGATATAAGGGGAGATAAATTAAAGATGAAGACGTTTTCAAATATCAGTGAGATGATAGTTGAAGGCGGACGCGACATGATCATAATAGGTGACCTTCAGCAGCAGGAAGATCTCAATGCCGGCATACCTTCCATAATGGGATCAAGGTGGATCGACAGACCGGTGGAAATGGAAAAACTCTCAGAAGCTGTCGATGAGATAATGAGGGTAGATGAAAAGGAAAATTATAAGGCCAAAAAGAGGATACTTATAGTAGATGATGATCCTTCTTATGCAAAAATGGTAAGAGAATGGATCAAGGAAGTATACAGAGTAGATATCGTGACTGCAGGAATGCAGGCGATAAGCTTTTTGCTCAAGGTAAAGGAATCCGAAAAGGTCGATCTCATACTGCTTGATTATGAGATGCCGGTAGTTGACGGACCTCAGGTTCTTCAGATGCTCCGTCAGGATCCCGATACAAAGGGGATCCCGGTCATATTCTTAACCGGTCAGGGCAGCAAAGAAGCCGTAGCCCGTGTCATGGAATTAAAGCCCGACGGATACATTTTGAAATCAACGACAAGAGAAGATCTTATGAGATATCTCTATGCAAAGCTTAACTGAATTTACTTCAGTTCTTTGATCTCAGAGTATTTTTCCTCACAGTATTTGCAGCGGTATATTTCCTTTTCTTCATCCGCAAGGACGAAGATATGAGGAAGCCCCTGCTCGATAGAGGTGATACATCTGGGATTTTTGCAATATATTATATTTTTTATTTCTTTAGGGAGCTGAAGCTCCTTTTTTGCTATTATCTCACCGTCTTTTATCACGTTGACCGTTATATTGTGATCGATGAACGCAAGTACATCAAGGTCAAGCATATTGATGTCACATTCTACTTTTAAGATATCCTTTTTACCCATTTTGCTTGATTTTGCGTTTCTTATTATCGCAACGGTGGAATCCATTTTGTCGAGTCCGAGATGGTGATATATCTGCAGGCTCTTTCCTGCTTTTATATGATCGAGAACGAATCCTTCTTCTATTTTTCCTATGTTAAGCATATCAGTCTCCTTTTGTTATGTAAACCAGTTATACAAGCTCAAGTAACGTAAGTATAAGGGCCATTCTTACATACACACCGTATTGAACCTGCTTGAAATATGCGGCTCTCGGATCGTCATCCACATCGACCGAGATCTCGTTTACCCTGGGAAGAGGATGGAGCACAAGCATATCATCTTTTGCAATGGCCATCTTATCTTTGTTGAGTATGTAAAAGTCTTTTAATCGAACGTAGTCTTCCTCGTTGAAGAATCTTTCTCTTTGTACTCTTGTCATGTAAAGGAAATCAAGCTCGCTCATGACTTCATCAAGGCTTATGACTTCCTTGTATTCGATACCCTTTTCTTCAAGGGCACTTGTGATGTAATCGGGCACCTTAAGTTCGGGGGGAGATATAAATATGAACTTTATACCGGGGTATCTCATAAGAGCATTTATGAGTGAATGTACTGTCCTTCCGAATTTCAAGTCTCCGCAAAGACCTATCGTAAAGTCTTTTATATTTCCTCTTAATGATCTGATGGTCAGAAGATCCGTAAGCGTCTGTGTCGGATGCTGATGTCCGCCGTCGCCTGCGTTTATGACGGGGATAGATGACTTTGAAGCTGCCACCATCGGAGCACCTTCCTTGGGATGCCTCATCGCACAGATATCTGCAAAGCAGGAGATGACTCTTATCGTATCCGAAACACTTTCGCCTTTGGCTGCCGATGATGAATTCGCATCCGAAAATCCGATGACGCTTCCTCCAAGGTTTATCATCGCCGATTCAAAAGAAAGACGCGTTCTTGTGCTAGGCTCATAGAAGCAGGTGGCCAGCTTTTTGCCATGACATTTTTCGCTGTACTTTTCGTGATTTGCTTCGATGTCATTAGCAAGCTTAAACAGTTCTTCGAGTTCGTCGACCGTAAAGTCGAGAGGTGACATTAGGTGTCGCATTTTGTATCTCCTTTAATTTTGCTTAAAAAAAGACGAGAATCAAATTCTCGTCTTAAATATCAATATCATTTAAATTGAAGCAGATCGGAAACCTCTTTTCTCTTGGGAGCAACGGGTGCTTCATCAGGATATCCGATGGGAATAAGACAGATAAGCTCGCGATCCTCAGGAAGTTCCAATAATGATGTTATTTTGTCTTCGTCATAAATACCCATGATGACGGTTCCGAGTCCGTGCTCATAAGCACTTAAACAAAAACTCTGTGTGGCACATCCCGCATCGAACATTTGCCATCCGCCCTGCTTGGGAGTTGAATAGCTGCCGTCTCTTTCAAAACCGCTGCGGTTTTTAACGATGGTAACTGCGATGACCATGGGAGCACTTTTGATGATCTCTCCGTTATGAGGATAAGCACTCGTGCAATCACCTATCTTGTCCTTGAGTTCACCGGTAATTGCAATATACCTGGTTATCTGAGTATGCTTCCACGAAGGAGCATATGAGGCATTTTCAACGATCTCTTCGATTACTTTGTTGTCGATGGGATCAGTCTTAAACTTTCTGATGCTGCGTCTTCCTTTAAGGCATTCTGTAGCGTTCATAAGTAACCTCCTTTGTTTAAAATATCTTAACAAAGGGCTTTATAAATTGCAATAGAGCATTTGTTCGAGTATAATGATTTTTAGCTAAAAACTCATGAAGCAGGGAGAGTGAACATATGGAATTTGCATTTAATGAAAGAAAGAGATGGTTGTTTCTGGGACTTCCTTTTACGTTTACAGTATATCATATAGGAGAAGATACTCTTACGATAGACAGAGGTTTCTTCAGCAAGACCGAAGATGACTGTTATATGTATAAGATCCAGGACGTAAATCATTCGGCAACATTGATCGAGAGAATAATGGGACTCGGAACGGTTACGTGCTTTACGGCTGATGTTACCGACAGAAAACTTATCCTTAAGCATATAAAGCATTCAAAGGATGTAAAGAACTACATCTTTGAAAAATCCGAGGCTGCAAGGATCAAGAGAAGAACACTTAATATGCAGAACATCAGTGCCGATCCTTTACAGGTTGAATTTGGCAATGACGGACTTGACAGTGCTATTTTTGAGTAGTATAAAAACTTTTAGAAGCAAGGGCGCTTTGGCTGTGGTCAAAGTGCCTTTTTTAATGCAACTGATCATACAGGGTGAATATGGGCGGAGTAAAAGAAGAATGCGGAGTCTTCGGTATCTGGAGCAATGATCCGAATGCCGCTAAAGAAATCTATTACGGACTTGTTTCCCTTCAGCACAGAGGCCAGGAAGCCGCAGGCATAGCTGTTTGTGACACGACGGGCCAAAAGGGAAATATGTGTGTTCAAAAAGGAATGGGTCTTGTATCCGAGGTGTTTGATGAAAAGGTTCTTTCGGGGATGACCGGAAATATCGGTGTCGGACACGTCAGGTATTCAACGACCGGAGAAAGCAGCATACAAAACGCCCAGCCGCTTGCTTTCCAATATCTAAAAGGAACTCTTGCTTTGGTTCATAACGGAAATATCGTTAATGCGGCTAAACTCAAAGATGATCTTTTTAAAGAAGGAAGCGTCTTTTCCGCGACCACCGATTCGGAAGTCATAGCAACCCTTATCGCAAAAAAAAGAGCATCAACAGGTTCTATCGAAGAAGCTGTTAAGCTTTCGGTTCCGTTGCTTGACGGAGGATATGCCCTTATCATAATGAGCCCCAGAAAGCTTGTTGCAGTAAGGGATCCGCTCGGATTAAAACCTTTATGCATAGGAAAAAAAGAAGATACATATGTCATTTCTTCCGAGAGTTGCGCACTTATTTCGGTTGGGGCGGAACTGATAAAAGATGTAAGACCCGGAGAGATCGTGACCATAGGTGATAAAGGAATTACATCCGATACTTCCTTATGTACGCCGGTTGATAAGCATGCCCATTGTATTTTTGAATACATCTATTTTGCCAGGCTTGACTCGGTTATGGACAATACGGGCATCTATGAATCAAGGATAAAGGGAGGCAGACTGCTTGCTTCGGCATATCCGGTTGAGGCCGATGCGGTTACCGGAGTTCCCGAATCCGGGATAACTGCAGCCATGGGGTATTCACTTGGCTCGGGAATACCTTTTGTACATGCATTTCACAAAAACAGCTATATAGGAAGAACATTCATTAAGCCTACAAAGAACGAGAGAGAAAATGCTGTTCACATGAAGCTTAATGTGATACCGGATGCGGTCAAAGGAAAAAGGATCGTCCTAATCGACGATTCTATCGTAAGAGGTACAACGATAGCAAATCTCATAAAAATGTTAAGAAATGAAGGTGCGGTCAGTGTCCATGTTAGGATATGTTCGCCACCTTTTTTGTATCCGTGTTATTATGGAACAGATGTACCGGATAATTCAGAGCTTATTGCCAACAGCTTATCGACCGAGGAGATAAGGAAAAGAATCGGAGCCGATTCACTTGGCTATATGAGGATCGAAGATCTTGATAAACTGGCAGAGGGCCTTAACATATGCAAAGCATGTTTTGACGGAAATTATCCTGCGGGCACGACACCGCATGCAAAAGAGTGATATAGTAGTTCTTGAAAAATATTAGGATCAGGGGATAATATGCAGGAAAAATATAACCGAAAGATAACACTTGAAGACGGAAGCGAATTCTACGGATATTCATTCGGAGCATCTACGGACAAATTGCTTGAACTTGTGTTTAACACATCGATGGCAGGTTATCAGGAGATACTCTCGGATCCGTCATACACGGGACAGGCGGTCGTGATGACATATCCGATAATAGGAAACTACGGAATAAACCCCGATGATTTTGAAACGAAGAATCCTTCGATCGGAGCAATGATCGTAAGGGAATATACTGATACACCTTCAAACTTCAGATGCAACCAAACGCTTTCGGATTTCATGAAAGAATATGATATTTCCGGCGTATACGGCATTGATACCAGAAAGCTTACGATGAAGATAAGAGATTACGGAAGCTGCAAGGTATATATATCATCGGTTGACATAACAAAAGAAGAGGCGCTTGATAAGTTAAAAGCTTTTGAGTATCCGACGGATCATGTAAGGACTGTCAGCACCAAAATCCCATGGAATACTGAAAATATCAATGATGAGAACTGTCTTCATGTAGCGGCGATAGACTGCGGGATCAAGTTAAATATCGTTAGAGAATTGGTTTCTCATGGCTGCAGAGTAACCACTTTTCCTTATGATACAAAACCGTCCGATATTGAGGCGGTGAGCCCTGACGGCATATTTATTTCAAACGGGCCCGGAGATCCGACCGATGTAAAAGAGACCATAGAACTCATTAAAGCTTTAAGAGGCAAATACCCGATATTCGGAATATGCCTTGGACATCAGATCCTTTCCCTTGCTTACGGAGCTTCCACATACAAGCTCAAATTCGGACACAGGGGTGGTAATCATCC